>JAFRUO010000025.1 GCA_017438845.1 Clostridia bacterium
AAGGCTCTGCACAACCTCAGCCTCGCCGCTTATGTTTTTCATTGTGAAGTGTACCTTTCTCTCAACGCCGTTTAAGTCGTCGTTGATTCCGCTTGCCTTGGTTACCATTATCGGTGCGGTGACCCTGTCAAGGTTAAGAGCCTTTGACAGCTTTAACTGAAACGTGTCCTTCACCGTCTTGATTGCGTACTGTGTTTCTCTCTGTGTCAGCTTGCTTTTGTAGCAAATGGGGTATATCATGCTAAGCCCTCCTTTTTATTTTTTTAATAGTTTTACAAGTCTTTCGGCGGCAACCGCCGTGTCCTCCGCGTCTCCGAAGGTAGTAAACCTGAAGTAGCCGTCGGATTTTTCCGAAAAGCCGACCCCGGGCGTGCCGATTACCTGGATATTTTCGAGCAGATAATCAAAAAACTCCCAGCTTGACATCCCGTCCGGGCATTTAAGCCAGATATACGGTGCGTTTTTTCCCCCGCAATAGCTTACTCCCGCCTCGTCAAGAGCGTTCATAAGCACGGCGGCGTTTTTCTTATAGACCTCAATGTTCTGTCTTATCTGCCGCTGTCCCTCGTCGGTGAAAACCGCTTCGGCGCCTCTTTGAATAATATACGAAACGCCGTTAGTTTTTGTTGTTCGGTTTCTTACCCACATTTTGTTAAGGCTCATACCCATTCTTTCAAGCCCGTCGGGAATGACGGTATACCCGAGCCGAGTGCCCGTAAAGCCTGCGGTCTTTGAAAGCGAGCAGATTTCAACCGCACAGCTTCGGGCTCCGTCGATTTCAAAGATACTGTGAGGAATGTCGCCGTCCTCAATAAACGCCTCATATGCGGCGTCAAAAATAATAACCGAGCCGAGACGGTTAGCGTAATCGACCCATTTTTTAAGCCCTTCCCTTGTGTATACCGCTCCCGTCGGATTATTCGGTGAGCAGATGTAAATAATATCAGCTTGCACATTCTCGTCAGGGTCGGGAGTAAAGTTGCCGAATTCAGAAGTATAATGAATAATCCTCCTGCCCGCCATTATGTTTGCGTCAACGTACGCAGGGTAAGCGGGTTCGATTACGAGCGCCGAGTTGCTTTTGTCGAACAGGTCGAGTATATCGCCCAGCTCGTCGCTCGCACCCGAGGAAACAAAAATTTCATCGCTGTCCAACGATATATTTCTTTTTTTGTAATGCCCTGCTATCGCTTCCCTTAAAAAGGGAGCGCCGCATTCGGGCATATAGCCGTGAAAGCTGTCCTTTTCCGACTGGTCGTCAACCGCCTTATGCAGCGCAGTTATTACCGCGCTGCAAAGGGGCAGAGAGACGTCGCCTATCCCGAGTTTGAGAAAATTTTCGGTTGGATGTTTTTGCTGATAGGCTTCCGTCTTCTGAGCAATATTGTAGAAAAGATATGAATCCTTTAACTGTGCGTAGTTTATATTCGGTTTAAGCATATTTATTCTCCCAGTGCCGCTTTGATAAAGCCCTTAAACAAGGAGTGCGGTCGGTTTGGTCTTGACTTGAATTCGGGGTGATACTGCACACCTATGTAAAAAGGTCTGTCGGAAAGCTCGACCGCCTCTACAAGTCTTTCGTCCGGTGAAACTCCGCACAGCGTCAGTCCTGCCGACGAGAGCTTCTCACGGTAGTCATTGTTAAACTCATAGCGATGACGGTGCCGCTCTGAAATAAGCTCCTCGCCGTAGAGCCGTTTCAGTACGGTACCTTCGCTGATTTTACAGGGGTATGCACCGAGGCGAAGCGTGCCGCCCTTGTCGATTTCTCCGCTTTGACCGGGCATAAAGTCAATTACCTTATCCCTGCAAAGCTCGTCAAACTCTCCTGAGTTTGCGTTTTTTATCATTGCGACATTTCTTGCGTATTCAATTACCGCAATCTGCATTCCCAGACATATTCCGAAATACGGCACGCCGTTCTCCCTGGCGTATTTTGCCGCAAGAATCATACCGTCAATGCCGCGGCTTCCGAAGCCGCCCGGAACAATAATTCCGTCAACGCCCGAAAGTGTTTCGTAACAGTTTGATTGCGTAATCTGTTCGGAATCAATCCACGATATTTTCACCCTGGCGTCGCAGGCGTAGCCTGCGTGTCTTAACGCCTCGGCAACGGAAAGATATGCGTCGTGAAGCTCAACGTATTTTCCCACAAGCCCGATTTTCACCTCTTTGCGTTCAGCCTTGATACGCTCAACAAGGCTGATCCATTCGGTCAGCTCGCATTCGGGCGCGTCTATGCCGAGCTCACGGCAGACGATTTCGGAAAAGTGTGAGCGCTCAAGCATCAGCGGAGCCTCATACAAATTAGGCAGGGTTATGTTTTCAATAACACAATCCCGCTTAACATTGCAGAAAAGGGCAATCTTGTCAAAAATTGACTTTTCAAGCGGTCTGTCGCAACGCAGGACTATTATATTCGGGTTTATGCCCATTCCCTGCAGCTCCTTTACGGAATGCTGAGTGGGCTTCGACTTGTGTTCGTCGGAGCCGCTTAAAAACGGAACGAGTGTGACGTGAATAAACAGGCTGTTTTCTCTTCCGACCTCGAGCGAAATCTGCCTTACGGCTTCAATAAAGGGCTGCGACTCAATGTCGCCGATAGTACCTCCGATTTCGGTGATAACAACATCTGCATCGGTTTTTTGACCGACCGAGTAAACAAATTCCTTAATTTCATTTGTAACGTGCGGTATAACCTGTACGGTTGAGCCGAGGTATTCTCCACGCCTTTCCTTGTTAAGAACGTTCCAGTAAACCTTGCCCGTAGTAAGGTTTGAATATTTGTTCAAATCCTCGTCGATAAACCTTTCATAATGTCCGAGGTCAAGGTCTGTTTCCGCTCCATCATCGGTGACATAAACCTCGCCGTGCTGAAACGGACTCATTGTACCCGGGTCAACATTTATATACGGGTCCAGCTTCTGAGCCGCAACCTTAAGCCCTCTTGATTTTAAAAGCCTTCCGAGCGAAGCCGCCGTTATACCCTTACCGAGTCCGGAAACAACGCCGCCCGTAACAAAAATATACTTTGTCATAGCTCTCACCTAATCCCAGCACGTGGTGTTGGTACAGTATTCCGCGTCAACTGTGCCGTCCTTATATAATGCAGAATAAAATTCGTTATGCTGTTCTGTTATTTTGTTTTCCTCCTGCTTAATTTCTATCATATGAAATATAAGCGGAATGCTGAGCTCTGTCATAATGCTTCCTCCTAAAAAAGAGTCGACGTCTCCCGTGAATAATCACGAAAGACGCCGTTGCCTTCAGTATTCAAATGTTTATTTATTATACAACGCCCTGAGCTATCATAGCGTCTGCAACCTTTTCGAAGCCCGCAATATTTGCGCCTGCAATATAGTCGCCTTCAAGGTTGTATTTCTTTGCCGCCTCGTCAATGTTGTGATAAATATTAACCATAATATCACGAAGCTTTCTGTCAACCTTTTCGAAGCTCCAGTAAACTCTTTCGGAGTTCTGACTCATTTCAAGCGCCGATGTTGCAACGCCGCCTGCATTTGCCGCCTTACCGGGCAGGAAAAGAATATTGTTCTGACGAAGGTAAGCCGTCGCGTCCTTTGTTGTGGGCATATTCGCGCCCTCGCACACGGCGATTACGCCGTTGGCGACAAGCTGCTTTGCGTCCTCAAGATGAAGCTCATTCTGAGTTGCACACGGAAGAGCTATGTCGCATTTGACGCTCCATACGCCTCTGCCCTCATGATATTCGGCGGAAGATCTTTCCGCGGCATATTCGGTAAGCCTTGCGCGCCTTACCTCCTTAATGTCCTTTAACAGCTCAACATCAATTCCCTCCGGGTCGTATATCCAGCCCGTTGAATCGGAGACCGTAACCACCTTTGCGCCGAGCTGCTGAGCCTTTTCAACCGCATAAATTGCAACGTTACCGGAGCCTGAAACCGCAACGGTTTTGCCTGCAATGTCCATGCCGTGACACTTAAGCATTTCCTCCGTTATATAAAGAAGTCCGTAGCCCGTGGCCTCCGTTCTTGTAAGAGAGCCGCCGTAGGAAAGTCCCTTGCCGGTAAGCACGCCCTCATACCTCTTCTGTATTCTCTTGTACTGACCGAACATATATCCGATTTCACGTGCGCCCGTGCCTATATCGCCTGCAGGAACGTCGGTATTTTCGCCGATAACCTTACAAAGCTCGGTCATAAAGCTCTGACAGAACATCATAATCTCACGGTCGCTCTTGCCCTTGGGGTCAAAGTCCGAACCGCCCTTGCCTCCGCCGATGGGAAGACCCGTAAGCGAGTTCTTAAAAATCTGCTCAAATCCGAGAAATTTAATAACGGAAAGCGTAACGCTCGGGTGAAGTCTGAGTCCGCCCTTGTAGGGGCCGATAGCGGAATTAAACTGAACACGGTATGCTCGGTTAACGTGAACCTGTCCGTTGTCGTCAATCCACGGAACTCTGAAGCGGAAAATTCTTTCGGGTTCAACCAGCCTTTCAAGCAGGGCTAATTTTCTGTACCTCTCCTCATTTGCCTCAATTACCGGGCGAAGGGATTCGAAAACCTCCTCAACCGCCTGCAGGAACTCTGCCTCATTGCCGTCCCTGCGTCTTAAAAAATCCATTACTTCGTCAACATAAGCCATAAAAATTACCTCCTGAAAGTGTAAAAGGCACCACTAATGAAAACAATTCATCAGTGACGCCTTTGCCATTATATTTAGTTTTAAAGAAAAAGAGTCCTTGAGCGTATTCTCAAAGACCCCGTTGCCTTTATTAAAAGTATATTACATCGACTTGCAGGATTTGTCAATACTTTTTTCATTTTTTCTTGACAAAGCTTTTTTTCTGAGATATATTATGGATATGAGCAACGGCGTTCATAAATACGGAAGCCCCGCATTTTATGGGCGCATTTTTTTATTTCGAAAGAAGGAATACTATGAAATACTCAAAGGAAGAGATAATTCAGTTTGCAACCGAAGAGGATGTAAAATTCATAAGGCTTGCCTTCTGTGACGTTTTCGGAAGGCAGAAAAACATCTCAATTATGCCCGACGAGCTTGAACGCGCCTTTGACTTCGGCATTACCATAGACGGCTCGGCAATTTCGGGCTTCGGCGGTGAGGTGCATTCCGACCTTCTGCTTCACCCCGACAGCGACACGCTCTGCATCCTTCCCTGGCGGCCCGAGCACGGCAAGGTCGTCAGAATGTACTGCAGCATCACCTACCCCGACGGCAAAGCCTTTGAATGCGATACAAGGTCCCTTTTAATCAAAGCGGTAAACGAGGCGCTTAACGCCGGGTATGAATTTCGTTTCGGAGCCGAGCAGGAGTTTTACCTTTTCAAGCTTGACGATAACGAGGAGCCGACCGATATTCCGTATGACAATGCGACATATATGGATTTAGCCCCTCAGGACAAGGGCGAAAACATAAGACGTGAAATTTGCCTTATTCTCGAGCAGATGGGAATACGCCCCGAAAGCTCACACCATGAGGAGGGCCCCGGGCAAAATGAAATCGACTTCCGTTATTCCGACCCGTTGACCGCCGCCGACAATGTAATGACCTTTCAGACGGTTGTAAACACGGTTGCAAAGCGCAACGGGCTTTATGCGGACTTTTCGGCTAAGCCGCTTGAGGAACTGCCCGGAAACGGCTTTCACATCAACTTTTCGGTGTCAAGCGAAAGGGAAAGCAATATTATGCCTGCCACAATAGCCGGCGTACTCGAAAAGGCGGTTGAGATGACCGCATTTATGAACCCTACCGAGAAGTCGTATGAACGCCTCGGAAATAACAAGGCGCCGAAATATGTTTCATGGTCGGGTGAAAACCGTTCTCAGCTTATCAGAATTCCGGCGGCTTACGGCGAATACAAGCGAGCGGAGCTTCGCTCGCCCGACCCGTCGGTTAACCCGTATATAGCGTTTGCGCTGATTATTTACGCGGGACTTTACGGAATTGAAAGGAAGCTTGAGCTTCCTTATGTAGCCGACTTTAACCTTTACACTGCGGACGAGGAAAAGCTTGCGAATTTCAAAAGGCTTCCGTCCTCTCTGAGCGAGGCTCAAGACATAGCTCTCGAAAGCGAATTTATCAGGGAGCATATCCCCGCAAAAATTCTTGAACTACTCAAATAAAGTTTAAAAAATCTACCGAAAGGAGGGAGCGTTACGGAGCTCGAGGAACGCGTTTACAGCGTGCTTATAGTGTCGTCAGGCGAAAAATTTAACAGCGAAACTGCGTCAATGCTCCCCGAGTCGGTATATAACCCGATAAGCTTTGCAACGAATTTAAGCACGGCGAAAAGAATGAGAGCGCAAAGGCATTTTGACTTTGTAATAGTAAATTCCCCGCTTGCCGACGGCTTCGGCTCGGACTTTGCACTTGACTGCGGCGAGGCGAAAAGCACGGTGGTTTTACAGCTTGTCAAGGCTGAGCTTTACGGGGAAATAAACGCCACAAACTCCTCTTGCGGTATATTCACCCTGCCCAAGCCCATTTCAAGGCAAAGCATGGCAAACGCCCTTCACTGGATGATTGCCGTAAAGTCCAAGGTTGAACGGCTTGAAAAAAAGGCGGTTTCCGTAGAGGATAAAATGCAGGAAATCAGGCTTGTGAACAAGGCAAAATGGCTTTTGATCGACAAGGAAAAAATGGCGGAGCCCGAAGCGCACCGCCTTATAGAAAAAACGGCGATGGACCGCTGTGTTTCCAAGAGCGTGATAGCCGATGAAATAATTAAAAAATACTCTGACAGTAAGTAAAAAAATCCGTTTCCGCCCTGAAGCTTTGCTTCGGGGCGGCTTTTTTCGTACAGGGCAAAACAGTGTCGGAACAACACATTGACATAAGTTTATTTAGCGTATACAATGATAAGAGGAACAACTGAAAATGTGAAAAATGCAGGGGTTATTTCTATGAAAATAAACATTGATTACACCAGACAGTATCAGACCTTCGAGGGCTTCGGAGTCAGCGGAGCATGGTGGGCTCAGCTTGTCGGCGGACGGAATAACCGTGACGTGATTTCAAAGCTGCTTTTCGACCGTAAAGAGGGAATTGCTCTTACCGCCTACCGCTATAACATCGGCGCAGGCTCAAAGGACTCCGGAAACGGTAATATAGACAACCCGTTAAGGCGTACGGAATCCTTCCTGACGGATAACGGCGAATACGATTTTTCAAAGGATTCCAATGCCGTTTATATGATGAAGCAGGCTATCCGTGACGGAGCAAAGGAAATTGTGCTGTTTGTCAATTCTCCACCCGAGCAGATGACCAAAAACGGCAAATCGCACCTCGACCCGAAAAACGCCTTCAGAACTAACCTTGACAGAAAAAACTATCCTGCATTCGTAAAATACTGTCTTGATGTGACCGAGCATTTTGTCAGCGAGGGTCTGCCGGTAAAATACCTCTCCCCCGTTAACGAACCCGTATGGATATGGACGGGCGGTCAGGAGGGCTGTCATTACTCACCCCGTCAGGCAGGAAGCCTTATGAAGCTTTTTGCCGAGGAGCTTGAAAAAAGACCTGCCCTTCGTGACATTAAGCTTGCGGGCGTTGAGGCAGGCGATATCAGATGGTTCAACAAGAGCTACACAAGAGAGCTCCTGCGGTATCCGCAGACGAGGAAACGGCTTGACGGAGTTGATTTGCACTCATATTTTCTGCACGCTCCCTTTCCGTTTCTGAACAACAGACCTGCCTTTTTAAGACGCTTTCGCAGATATATGGACAGACACTATCCCGATATGCCCATAAGAATGAGCGAATGGTGTCACATGCAGGGCGGACGTGACAGCTCGATGAGCTCTGCTCTCGTGATGGCGAAGGTTATGTGGGAGGATATAAACCTTCTCGGCGTAAGCTCCTGGCAGCACTGGATTGCACTTTCCGAGGTCGACTACTGCGACGGACTGATTTACATAAACCTTGACGACGAGTCATACGAAATAACAAAGCGATATTACGTCACGGGCAATTTTTCAAAATACATTCCTTACGGCGCAAGGAGAGTGCATGCCGATTGCGCCGACAGCGAGCTTTTGATTACGGCGTTCAATAAGGACAAAAAAACCGTGCTGACCGTCATTAACGGCACTGAAAAAACCAAGAAAATCGAGCTTCCCGCAAGGTCGCTTTTCGTCGTCACCGACGAGGCAAGAAGCCTTGAGGAATACGAAAATGTCAGCGAAGCCGAAATTGCGCCGAGGTCTGTAAATACCTTTGTTTTTGCGGAGGGTGAAGATGAAAAATAAGATAACGTCACTTTTGGGAAATTTTAAAAAACACTGGAGCGTGCCGCCTAAGGGCAGGTACATGACTTTTAAAGAAATCGCCTCTCTGTCCTTTGGCGGAATAGGCGTCAAGTTCATTGTCTACTGCATCAACCAGATGATAATTGTTGTCGGCAACACGCTGATAGGCAACACGATAGGCATTGACCCTGCTGCCCTTTATGTCATTTACATTCTCAGCGTGCTGTCGGGCTTTCCGCTGACCGCACTCAGGGCAAAAATGATTGACAACACTCGCTCGATGAAGGGAAAATACAGACCGTATCTCATTTCAATGGGCATACCTACCGTCATACTCGGTGCCGGCTTTATCTGGATGCCTTACGAAAACATGAGCCTTTTCACAAAATGTGCCGTCGTGCTCCTGTTCAACATAGGTTTTCAGTTCTTCTTCAAGTTTTACAACGACTCCTACGACAGCTTAATCAACGTGCTTTCGCCCAACAGTATTGAGCGCTCCGACGTACTTTCAATCAAAAGCGTAGTCGAGAATTTTTCGCCTTCGATTGCGAATATTTTCCTTCCGCTTGTCGCCAAAGCGATTACGGGTGACAACATGCTTTACAACCTCAAGATTTACCGTGTACTGTTTCCGCCGATGCTGCTTGTCGGCTTTGCAATTTCGGTGCTTGTCTATGTAAACACCGAGGAAAAAATCGTCCAGGCAAAAACACACGTAATCGGTATGAAATTCACCGACGCCTTCCGTGCGATTGCACGAAACAAATATTTCTGGATTATCTCGCTTGCAGGCTGGCTCGGCTTTCTGGAGGGCTCCTTTAACGGCATACTCGGCTGGCTGTATAACTATCAGCATGCCGCCACCGCTGCACAGTATTCAATCATCACCGCTATTGCGGGCAACGCCTCATTCTGGCCGAACCTTGTTGCGCCGTATTTCATCAGGAAGCACGGAAAGAAGAGAATACTGATTTTTACAAATTTACTGAACATTGTTTTCATTCTCTTTATGCTTCCGATTGTACGGATGACCGGATCAAAGCAGATTATCTGGCTATTGCTCATCTGCACGTTTGTCAACCAGTTCATAACCTCGCTCGGTCACCTTTTAACGCCGAGCGTCAATGCCGACATAAGGGATTATCAGCAATACATCACGGGTGAACGGATTGACGGAATGTTTGCGGCGGTCGGTCTTATCGGCGAGGTAATTACGCTTGCAACGGGCTTTGTTCTGCCGATGCTTTATGAGCGCTCCGGACTTAATCAGAGCGTTGCCCTGTCGCTGGGCTACGACGGCTCAAACGTCTACGACGTGCTTTATGACAAGTCCTATTTTGTCAGCATAAGCAGTGTGCTTGTGCTCGCCTCGGTAGTCGGCGCCGTGCTCAATGTAATTCCGTATTTCTTCTACGACCTTACCGAAACAAGGCAGAAGGCAATGGTGCGTGTGCTCAAAATCAGGGCTCTTTTTGAGGATTACTCAAACAACGTAGTTAAGGACGAGTCGCTCAGCGAAGCGGTTGAGATAATCAACGAGGCAAAGAAATACTCTGACAGAGAGCCTTATGAGATAAACAAAAAATCAAAGGACAAGGCGCTGCTGAGGAATCAGCTTGAGGAAAACGAGAAAATCGAAATTGCGTCACTCGTAATCAAGGAGCTTACAAAGTACGAAACCGATTACGGAAGGCATCAGCTTGAAAATGCAAAGCGCATTGTCGAAGCAGGGCCCGACGGCTTTATGTCAGCTTCAACGCTGACGAAGGCTCAGGCTCTCGCCATGCCGAAAACAACCGAGCTCGAAAAGGAAAGAAGAAGGGAAGCGCTTATGCAGGTTTCACAGCACAAGGCTTCCGCAAAGGCGGTCAAAAAATATTTCCCCGACGGCATAGTTGAATTTGACAGCTCTGTCTTTGACACGCTGTTCAGCCGTGAGGATAAAAACGAGCTTGCCCTGCACGACACGCTCAAAAAGCTTAAAGCGGCGAAGGAAGAAAAGAACGCACAGCAGGTTGCCCTCTTAAAGTCGACCGTTGAAAAGCTTCAGCTTGAGCGTAAAAAAATCGCCCTTGAAATCAAGGACGCAACCGACAAAAACTCGGTTTATTACCGTGCGGCAAAGCCGTATCTTGACGCCAAAAAGCTTATTGCTCAGGCGGACAGCTACTCTCACCTTGACGAGCTTCTTGCAATGCACAATCAAGCGGAGTAAAATGCCAAAGGCTCTGACAAAAAAATCATCACTTAAAAAATAACAGCCATACAGCCTCCCCTTGTCAGGGGAGGTGTCTTTTTGCTTTGGCAAAAAGACGGAGGGGTAGTAAACTGTTATAATGAATACTTAAAACTGAAAACTTAAAAATGAATAATGTCGGTATGGGCGACCATCGGTCGCCCGCAATATTGAAAAGTAAATAGTGAATAGTGAATAGGTATTAAGTTTTTGCTTCACAAACTGTAGGGACGAACATTGTTCGTCCGCATAGATTAGATGTATTTATATTCCACCTCATCCACCGCAAGCGGTCCCCCTTCCCCTCGGAGGGGAAGGCTTTCGTTCGTAGGAGACGGGGCGTTACGGCTCCCTTGTGTAAAGGGAGCTGTCAGCCGCAGGCTGACTGAGGGATTGTGAATAGTGAATAGTGAAGAGTGAATAGGTAATAATTGTTTGCTTCGCAAACGCACTGAATATATACGGCAAAAAGCACCCGGTCTTGTAAACCGAGTGCTTTGCTTTTTTATTTTCTTACCGTGTCGCTTTCGCTTATTTCCCTTACTGCCCTGCAGGGGTTGCCGTAGGCAAGAACATTCGGCGGAATGTCCTTTGTCACAACGCTCCCTGCGCCGATAACCGCGCCGTCACCGATTGTCACGCCGGGAAGCACGGTAACACACGCGGCAATCCACACGTTGTTCCCGATAGTTACGGGCAGGTTTTTCTGGTTTTGGCTTTCCTGCCTTTCGTCCGCCCTCAGCGGATGTACGGCGGTGGCGATAGTGACATTCGGCCCGAGCATAACATTGTCGCCGATTGTGATTTTGCCGTCGTCGACAAGCATAAGATTGGCGTTGGCATAAAAGTTTTTGCCGACAAAGACGTTTTTGCCGCCGAAATTTGCGTGCACGGGCGGCTCAACATATCCGCCCTCGCCGATACTGCCGAACACCCTTTTAAGCCTTTTCATTCTGCGCCAAAGACCGACGGGACCCGATTTTATTTTGTTGTACCTGTTCATCTGCGCCACACAGCGGTGCTGATACGAAAGCAGCTTCATATCGTTGCAATCGTAATATTCTCCGCTGAAAAGCAGACTGTCAAATTCACTTTTTCGTTTCATGGTGTTCCTGTGTAGTCGTTTTATTACGCAAAGCTAATAGAAAAGTTATTAAAAATCGATCTATTGATTGTAGCGTTACTGATCACGTTTTTAGCGATATTAAATTTAACATATTCATATGTATAGTATATTTGAATAACATGATCACCAACCGGCAATTGAATTGTTTTTCTGTCTAACGGCGTAACCCTGCCAATCATATATTTCTTACCGTCAATTTTAACAAAGAAATCCTCATCATTTATATATTTATCAAAACGCAAAGATAGTGTTCCAACATTTGTCTGTATCCAATAAATCTTTTCATCACACTTCTGCACATATTGTTTAGATTCAAAAAAGTTGTTTAATGATTGGAATTCCGTTTTCAATTGAGTAAATTCTTCAATTGTATCGGCTTTCGTATATTTTGCTACAGCCTTATCATATCGATCCTTATAATTATACTTAGCATAAGCAATCGCCACATTCCGTGCTTCATTTACCTTTTCAAGCGTTTCCTTGTCAGCAAATCTAACGATTTTTTTAAAATTATTATTATTTGAAAAATCTGTTGCGGACTTTGATAAATGTTGCAGTGTAGGTGAATGATATTCAGCTAACAGCTTTCCGAGATAAGCTTCCCCGTTTTCGGGGTCAAGGTCAAGCACCTTTTCACAGTATTCATCGGCAGACTGCCAGTCGCCGTCCTCAAGGAACATAAACGCACGCTTTAAAAGCGGCGCAGTGTTGGAAGCCTCAACTGTATTAACAGGCGCAGCTTTTGTCGGCGCCGCCGTGCTTGTTAAAAGCTTTCTTATTCCTCTGATAACATCGTTTATAAACCCGATTTTGGACATATCCTGAGCCTGAAGGTGCGCAAACTCCTCGGGCAGGTCGTAAGCGTCCATATCACGGTAGCAGGGAATAAGCAGCTTGCTTCTGTCATTTTTTATAAGCTTTAAATATCTCGACCACTCGTTCTTAACCCAGACCGCATTAAAGTATTCGGGCTTTGTGCCGAGCACAAGCATTACCTTTGCCGAATTGAGCGCCGCAAAAATATACGGCTCATACTCCTGACCGAGCTTGTCTTCAAGAGTGATTGCGGCATAAAAGACCTTAAAGCCCTCCTGCGTTAACTGATAATAAATATCGTTCGCAATGGCGCTGTCAACGGTTCTCTTTCCGTTTTCGTCAGTTTCTTTATAGCAGATAAAAACGTCAAACGGCTTTTCTTCCTTTGCGATTTCAAGTATACCCTTCTGTATTCTGTCGATTGCACGGGCTTCCGCTTCGTAGATTGCCTGTTGCTCTCCGTCGGAATAGTCAACGGCGGCAAGGTAGTCTGCGTCGGAGCGTATTGCTTCGTATGACGTTCTGTGGCAGGTGGGGATTTTTTTGCCTGTGGCGGGGTCGTCAACATATTCAATGCCGTATTTACACAGCACAATACCCCAGTGCGCCTCCGCCTGAGAGTCATCCTTTCTAACGATGTCCTCATAAACCGAAGAAGCCCTGTCGAACTCGCTTTTAAGTCTTAAATTGTTTGCTCTGTTGTATAAATTGGTGATAATGTCGTCGTTTGTGCTCGGAAGCGTCTGCTTCGTACCGCAATGGTCGCAAACGCCGACTGTATCGCCCTCGTTAAAATTAATTGTGCCGCCGCACATTTTGCATTTGAATACCGCCATATTTTCCCCTCGGTTATGATTTTAATTTGCCGATTACCGTCAGGATAACCAGCACCGCAATGACTGAAATAATTACCTTAATTGCCGTCGGCGACAGGTCGCCCAGCTTCAGGTGATAAATAATATACGCCGCGCCGGCAATCAGCAGTACAACAAGCAAGAGAAAGAAAACAAAAAAGATTACGCCCACAAGCGTATCCTTTTTGTCCTTTTCCTTCTTTGCCTCGTCACGCTCCTGCTGAGCCGCTTTCAGCTCGGCGAGCTTTTTTTCGCAAAGCAGGGTTTTCTCCTCCGCCTCGGTGACGAAGGAGATAGCCTGTAAAATATTAATTGCATCCTTATACCCCGAAACGGTGTTCAGGTGCATTTTTTGTTTTGCGCTTCGGTATGCCTTTTTGATTTCGCTGAAATCCTCGGCGCTGATTTCTGCAATATTGCCGCAGTTGTCGCAGACCGCTTCCTTGGAATTAACGGAAACGATCAGCTTACCGCCGCAGGTTTCGCAGGTGTTTTTGTTTGTGCGTACCGTTCCCATTTTATCTTCTCTTCGACTCTGCACAGATGTTGTTCCTCTGCTGAATCATAAGCAAAATGTCGTCCGTTTTGCTGTTGAGCAGAGCGTCGTTGTCCGTGCCGTTAAAGTCGGCAAGAAGGGTTGCGACCGCGCTTTCAATACGGTTTTCAATTTCAAATGTTTCGTCGCTTGAAACGGAATCGCTGTATTTAATTGCGTCGTAAATCTTCTTCGCAACATCCCTCTGAACGGGAGTTTTCGCCTTGCTGATAAGAAGAGTAGCAGTGTCAACCGCGCTTCTGTAATTCGACGTTTTTGCATTCAGCGCAGAGTTAGCTTCTGCAAGGTTTTCGTGTACCGTTACCGAGGTAAGGTAAAGAATTACCGAGAACGCAAGCACTATGCAGCATACGATTACGCCTATCCAGAACAGGTTGCCGGGAAGAAGCATGCAAACTGCGCCGACAACTGCCATAATTACGAACTCAACAATGCTGATTGCCATAATCGGCACATTGAGAAGCCTCTTGTCCCTGTCGGATTTACTCAGTGAGAGAACGGCGTAAATCAGGTGAAGCAGTAAGGTGAGCATAACCATTGCATAGCCTACCCAGAAAGCGGCTGTAAGCTCGCGCGCCTCGCCGTCCCTGCCGGGAATAATAAAGCAAATAACGTTAAATACCGCAATAAGAAGCGCCCAGCTGATTAAATAAGTGCTTAATGACCTTTTCATTTTTATACCACCTTTTTATTTCGAATTATTCGTCTAATTTCTTTCCGCACTCAAGGCAGAACTTGCCGCCCGTCGGTACCTCTGCGCCGCAGTCGGGGCATTTTTTAACAAGCGGACTTCCGCACTCAAGGCAGAATTTGCCCTTAAGCGTTTTCTTGCCGCAGGACGGGCAGATAATTTCGTTGTCCGCAAGGTTTTCTATCTTTGTGCCGCATTCAAGGCAGAACTTTGCGTTGGCAGGAAGCGTGTTTCCGCAGTTGGGACACTTGACGCTGTCGTTTGAAGGCGCCGCTGCGGTGTTGCCGCCGCCCAAATCGGTGTTGCCGAAGCCCTTCATCATCTCGCCGACCTGAGGCGCCATTGCGCCCATAGCCGCCATGCCTACGCCGAGTCCGAGCATATCGCTCATTACGGAGCCGCCGCCCGAGCCCGAGCCGCCGCCTGAGCCCATGTTGCCGATGCCTTCCGCATAAGCCTTCTGAACCTCAGCCTGAAGAACATCCTTCTGGTTGTAGCCCTTTGCCTGCATAACCTCAGCCTCTGCAAAGCCTGCAAGCTTCGCCGCCTGAGCTTCTGCCTGAGCCTCAATAACGGTTCTTTCGGCTTCTCTCTTCTTAATTTCGGTTTCGGTTGTCTGAGCTTCAAGAACAGCCTCTCTCTGCGCTGCTCTTACGCCTGCCTCAGCCTGTGCCTGAGTCTTGCGGACGTCAGCCTCAGCCTGCACCTGCGTTTTGCGTACATCAGCCTGAGCTGTTGCCATTTCCTTTTGAAGTCTGAAGGTGTGAATTTCACGAAGCTTTTGGAAATTATGATCACCCTCGGGCAATAAAACATTTGTGATATAGAACTGCGGAATGGTTACGCCGTACTCCTCAAAGCCGGGAGTAATTTCCGCCTGTAATGCCTGAGAAAGCTCCATAAGGTGCTCGTCTATTTCGACTATGTCTATGTTAAGCCTTTTGATTGATGCGGAAAGGTGTGATTTTACCGCAGTCGAAATCAAAGCCCTGAAGGACTGCTGAAGGCTCTTTGCAAACTGCTCGTTTTCCTGTTCCCAGGCAATTCCGTTCATTGTGCCGACAAGCTTTACGAGAAGCTTTTTGCCGTTGGCAACCGCAAGGTTCATTTCGCCCGAAGCGCCGATTTCAACCGGAACGCCGAGCGTCGGCTCAACAAAGCGTACCTTTGAATCGGTGCCCCATTTCAGCGCCATCTTTACGGTTGTGCTGATAAAATAAACCTGACAGCGGAATACGCTTGTACCCGTAACAAGGTTAAGCATTTTGGTAAGAATCGGAAGGTTTACGGTATCGAGCTTATATCTTCCGGGATTTAGCACGTCAGCCGCCTGCCCGTTAGCGAAGAAAATCGCCTGCTGACCTTCGTTAACTACGACCTCGGAGGTCATATTGAAGTCCTCTTCGGGAGCCTTCCAGATAAAGGTTGAATTATTACCTCTGTATTCAACCAGTTGCGCTATTGCCATTGTGTATCATCCTTTCATTGTAAAAGATTAATTATTTGATAATTTCGATATTGCCTACTGCAAACTCAATGCAGGTTTGCATAATGTCGTTTCTCGTTCTGCCCGTAGCCCTTGCGACGCCGTCAAGCTGCGAAATAAGCTCGGCAGGCAGGCGCAGCGAAACGACAGACGAGTCGCCCCGATATTTTTTTGCCTGAATTTCAAGTTTTTTTGTCTCCATTATTTCACCGTCTTTCGATAAAATTTGACAATTTATTATACTACAAATGTAATATATACGTCAACAAAACAGACCTATAATGTTATATAAAATATCAAAGCTATATTTATGCAAAATGATACTGTTTTTCACACGAATGGTTTTTGAACGAACAAGGGATTTTTCCTTATGAAATTTTGACTCTTTAATTTACCCCGGTAATGCTGTATAATAGTTTTATCAACAACGACGAGGTGCAAAATGAAAACAAATGCTGCCTATTTGGTAAACGACGTAAAAAGCCCTATAAGATACGGCGAAATAAATATTATCAACCCTCCCCGCAGAAGGCTCAGAGGCGAGCCGCTTAAGGAGGGCGTTGAAGCCCTTCCCGTGTTCTGCGGCTTTTGCGGCACTGACCTTGAGCTTATGAAAATGGGAGAAAAGGGAGCCCTTTCGGAAAAATTTCCCGAGGGCGAGGCAAGGCTTATCAACGGTCATGAAGGCGTTGTATGGGTACCCTCGCAGAACCGTTTTGCAATTGTGCTCATTCGCGGCGGCGACAGCTTTGACCCGACGCGGTTTACCGAGGAGGAAAGCTACTTCGAGTACGGCTGTGACCGCGCAGACGGACTTTTTTGCGACAGGAATTTCTTCAACCCCGATATGCTCCTTCATCTTCCTAAGGAATATGAAGGATTAAAAAAACTACCGCTTACCCTTGCTAAAAAGCTTGTGTTCAGCGACCCATATGCCTGCGCTATTTTCCAACACGAAAGAATGTGCGACATCGGCACGGCGCAAAATTTCAGGGTGATCTCGGCAAGGGATAAATGCTCAACCGAGCAAGCCATGCAAAAGGCGAAGGAGGAAACCTTCCGCAAAACGGTTATTTTCGGGCTCGGTACTACGGGACTTTTTATCGGCGACCAAATTCGCAGAAACCACCCCGAAGCAAAAATTCTTTTTATTGCCAGAAGCGATGAAAACGCCGCTAAGGTCAGGTTTGCAAAAAAGTATGCAAGAGCCGACTACCTCTGCTCAGCGGGGCTTTCCGAGGAGCAGACGGCGGAGAAAATAAAGGAATACTTTTCCTCCCCCTGCTCGGTGTTCGTTGGCACAAGCGGAAACGAAGCCGAAAGCCGAGTTGCCTTCAGATACGGAGCGTTGGGCTGTAACGGTATTTACGACAGCTTTTCCCTCGGACCCGCAGTAAGCTTCGACACAATGCCCTTCGGCTTTAAAAACCACGTCATTCTGTCCTCAATCAACTTCACAAAAAAGCATATGGAGCAAGCGATTGAAATACTGGCAAAGAGCCGTTTTGACGAGCTCGTTGAGTTAATAAGCCGCGAGGAGTTTACCGAAAATCCAAAGGACGCCTATCTTAATAAAATTTATTCAAAGGGCGCCCCTCTTAAAACCGCGGTAATCTGGAACAAGGAATACATAAGCGAGGATTAAATATGAAAGCTATTGAGATAACAAAACCCTTCGAGGTAAAAGTAATCGAAAAAGAAAAGCCCGTCCGCAGTCACGGGGAAGCCCTTTTAAAGGTACTGTACTGCGGTATTTGCGGTGCGGACGTCGCCTCCTTTACGGGCAATCAGCCGTTTACAACCTACCCGAGAATACCGGGTCACGAGTTTTCAGCGCAGATTGCGGAAATTGACGAAAACAAGCAGGGCTTTAAGGCAGGCGACGTAATAACCTGCAACCCGTATTTTAACTGCGGAGAATGCTACGCCTGCAAACGTGGACTTGTAAACGCCTGTCACGACAATCAGACTATGGGCGTTCAGCGCGACGGAAGCTTTCAGGAGTATATTACCATGCCTGTTGAACGCCTTATTAACGGCAAGGGTTTAAGCGCAAAGGAGCTTGCTTTGATTGAGCCGTTTTCAATCAGCACTCACGCTCTTTCCAGGGCTGAGATTAAAAGAAACGACCGCCTGCTGATTATGGGCGCAGGCCCTATCGGGCTTTTTGCTTTGTTAAGAGCTAAATCGCTGGGTGCAAAGGTTGCCGTTGCCGATTTGCTTGAGAGCAGACTCCGGCTTGCACAAAGCTATGGAGCTGATATGATAATCAACAGTAAAACAGAGAACTTTGCCGTAAAGTGTAAGGACTTTACAAACGGTGACGGCTTTGATGTATGCGTTGAAGCTTGCGGCGCTCCCGAAACCGTCCTTGCGTGTATTGACGAGGCGGCGCACGGCGCAAATATTATTCTTATCGGAAACGGAAAAAGGGAGACCTCCTTTGTCCATTCCGTTATATTAAAAAAGGAGCTTAATATATTCGGCAGCCGCAACGCATATACAAAGGATTTTGAAGCCCTGATTGACCTTGTTGCGTCAAAGCAGGTTGATATTCTTGATATGGTAAGCGGAGTTTATACTGCCGACGAAGCCGAAAAGGCATTCAACGCACTCGCACACAACGACGGCTCACTGAACAAGCTTTTAATAAAATTTGCAGACACGGAGTAACAATATGAAAATAATCGACTGTCACACTCATCTGTGGAAAAAGCAGGACGGATACTGTGAAGGCGGCAAGGTTACAAGCCTAACGAACGGCAGAAGCGACTTCGGCGGAGAGATACGCCAGATGATGCCGCCGTATATGTTAAGCGGTGAAAACAACGCCGAAATGCTGATTTCAAATATGGATTACGCCGGGGTCGGAGGTGCGGTTGTCACGCAGGAGGTAATGGACGGCAATCAGAACGAATACCTCTTGTCGGTTAAAGAAAAATATCCGAAGCGTATTAAAATCTGCTCACTTTACGACGAGGGCAAGCCCTTTGCCACGGAGGGCTTTGACGGCATAAAGCTTTGTGCCTGCAAGCTTAAGGAGCAGGATTTAACAAAGCATTTTGACGTTTTCCAAGCGGCGGCAGATAAGGAAAAGTTTATTTCCGTTGACCTTGCCGACGGCGACAGACAGTGCGCTTCGCTCAGGGAAATAATCGAACAGCTTCCCGACCTGAGAATTGCAATCGGACATTTCGGAATGGTTACAACAGAAGGCTGGACCGAGCAGATAAAGCTCGCTCACAGTAAAAATGTTTTTGTCGAAAGCGGAGGAATAACCTGGCTTTTCAACTCCGAATTTTATCCCTACCCTTCTGCGATAACGGCAATAAAGCAAGCCGCTGAAATCTGCGGCTTTGACAAGCTGATGTGGGGCAGCGACTACCCGAGGACAATGGTTGAAATCACTTACAAAATGAGCTATGATTTCATTCTCAAATCAAAGCTCATAGACGAAACCGATAAGGAAAAAATGATCGGGGAAAACGCAATGCGTTTCTATGGTTTCGACGCTTTACCGACGCCGAACGCCGTAAAAAATATGCTTTAAAAGTTTTCGAATAAAAGGAACAAAAAGATGAAAAAAATTGTTTTACCCGTATTTCTCTTTGCCGTATTTGAAGCCGTAGCCGTCACACTCTGGCTTACTAAAGATAACGCTTTTTATCTTTTTAATTTCAGCTATATCGGCATTGCGCTCTCGCTCGGAGTGTTTTTGATGCTTAAAAAATATAAGCACGCAAGAAGAATTGTTCAGCTTCTCGTCGGGCTTTATATGCTGGTCTGGCTCGGCTTTATCAGTCGGGAAAATATGCAGCTTGAAGGCTTCTGGTACTACCTTTTTTCGGGAGTGTTTGAGGCGGCTGTAATTCACTATGCGGTTGCAAAGATTTTCGGCCCTCTGCTTTTCGGCAGGGGCTGGTGCGGTTATGCCTGCTGGACGGCAATGGTGCTTGACTTTTTGCCCTATAAAACACCGAAGTCACCGAGGAAAAAGCTTGGTTTTATAAGGTACCTGAGCTTTGCCGCTTCGTTTGTTTTTGTATCTGCTCTGTTTCTTGCCAAGGTCGGAAATATCGAGAGAATAATGTTCGTTTCGTTTATTGTCGGTAACATTCTTTATTATGCGGTCGGAATAATTGCGGCGTTTGTCTTTAAGGACAACCGCGCCTTCTGCAAGTACTTCTGTCCCGTTACGGTGTTTTTAAAGCCGATGAGCTATTTCTCACTTTTCCGGATAAAATGCGACAGTACAAAATGTATAGGTTGCGGCAAATGTAAAAGGGCTTGCCCGATGGAGGTTGATATGACCGACAACTCACGCAAACGCAAAAACGGCACGGAATGCATACTTTGTATGGAATGTGTAAAGGCCTGCCCCAAGGACGCACTTTAAAAAGAGTAAAAAGGAACCGCCTTTTCCGAGAAAGGCGGTTTTTTTGCACAACGCTTGACATAAAGTCAGCTTCAGGTGTTATAATATCTCAAAAAATAAAAAGGAGAACAGTATGTTAGGTAATTTCAGTTATCACAATCCGACCAAGCTTTATTTCGGTGAAAACTCGCTTGAATTCCTCAACGAGGAGCTTCCGAAGTACGGCAAAACCGTTCAACTCATTTACGGAGGCGGCTCGGTTAAGAAAAACGGTATTTACGACGCAATCGTCGAAATCCTTAAAAAGAACGGTAAGACCGTTGTCGAGGACGGAGGGGTTATGCCGAACCCAACGGTCGAAAAGCTTCGTGAGGGCATAAGAATTGCAAGAAATAATAAGACCGACCTGCTTCTTGCGGTCGGCGGCGGCTCCTGCTGCGACTACGCAAAGGCGGTTTCGGTTTCCGTAAACTGCAACGAGGATCCGTGGGATAAATACTATATCCGCTTTGAGGAGCCCGATTGTGAAATTGTTCCAGTTGCATGCGTGCTTACAATGGCAGGCACAGGCTCTGAGATGAACGCAGGCGCAGTTATTACCAACCATGAGCAGAAGCTTAAAATCGGGCACGTTTTCGGTACCGAGGTTATGCCTAAGTTTTCAATCCTCAACCCGAAATTCACCATGTCGCTTCCCGTAAGACAGATGGCGGCAGGTATTTACGACATCTTTAACCATATCTGTGAGCAGTATTTTTCGGGTGATGACGACAACACCAGTGATTACCTTGCCGAGGCACTTATGAAATCGGTTGTAAACAGCTCGCTTGTCGCCGTGAAAAATCCCGAGGATTACGAAGCGCGTTCAAACATTATGTGGTCTGCGACCTGGGCGCTCAACACGCTTATTTCAAGAGGCAAGGATACCGACTGGATGGTGCATATGCTCGGTCAGGCTGTAGGCGCATACACCGACGCTACTCACGGTATGACGCTTGCGGCGGTATCGCTTCCTTATTACAGACACATTTTACCCTACGGACTTAAAAAATTCGTCCGCTTTGCAAAAGAGGTTTGGGGAGTTAACTCAGAGGGCAAAACCTACACCGAGGTTGCCGAGGAGGGACTTGAAAAAATGAAGCAATGGATGCAGACAATCGGCGTTACGCTTTCAATCAGGGAGCTCGGAGCTACCGAGGATATGATAGAGGGCATCGCTGACGCAACAATCATCCTTGACGGCGGCTACAAGGTGCTCAACCGTGACGAGGTAGTTGACATTTTAAAGCAAAGTCTGTAATTTCCGACATAAAAACAGCAGGATTGAATCTCGGTTCAATCCTGCTGTTATATTTACCGTGTTAAGCTGTAATTCTTTTTAAACTCCCTGTCCCATTTGTTCTCAAGCTTTTCTCTCCATTTTGTTGCCGCTTCGGTAAGCTCGCGGCAAAGCTCGGGCATTTCTGCGGCAAGGTTTACCTTTTCGCCCGGGTCACGGCTGAGGTCGGACAGCCAGACCTCGGCGGCAACGCCCTCGTCCTCGGTAAGATGTCCGTTTAAGACCAGCTTGTAATCACCGTATCTGACTGCGGTCTGGTCCTCCATTTCCCAGAAGATATAATCATGAGTACAGTCTGCGCCGTCCCTGAGCATGGAAAGAAGGCTTACTCCGTCAATATCATAGTCCTTCGGATTTCCGCCGCAGGCTTCAAGTACTGTCGGGAAAATATCCGTTGCAACGTGAGCCCCGTCAACTGTGCAGGGCTTTATTTTATCGCCCCAGGACAGGATTGCCGGGATGCGTATACCTCCCTCAAAAAGGCTGAATTTATGTCCCTTGAATTTGCCGGTTGTGCCTCCGTAATACGGGTCCTCGGTGCCGTCAAGCCAGTTTCTGCTTTCACGCGAGGGACCGTTGTCGCTTTGAAAATAAATAAGCGTGTTGTCAAAGAGCCCGAGCTCCTTAAGCTTGTCGGCTATTTCCCCAACTCCGTCGTCTACGGCGCTAATCATAGCCGCCATTATCCTTCTGTCCCACGGCAGGTCGGGGAAGCGTTCAAGATATTTGTCCGGTGCGTGCATCGGGTAATGCGGTGCATTGTACGCAACGTACAAAAAGAACGGCTCGTCCTTGTGCCTGTTAATAAAATCAACGCTTTTTCGTGTTATTCTCTCGGTCAGATATTCTCCGTTGGCGTAAACCTCATCGCCGTTTTCCCAGAGGTCGTGAGTGGGGTTTGATCCGCCGTCCGCCATTCCGTAGTAGAAAATATGCGAGTAGTAATCAAGACAGCCTGCAAGAAAGCCGCTGAATTCGTCAAAGCCGTTTGCATTCGGTCGGCACTCATCCTTTAAGCCGAGGTGCCACTTGCCGCAAAGTCCCGTTACATATCCCTCTTTTTTAAGCGCAGTCGCAATAGTGGGCACCTTCGGGGTCAGTCCGCTTGCCTTACGGTGACCTGCGAGAATTGCCCTTACGCCTGCGTTGCCGGGGTATCTGCCCGTAAGCAGAGCCGCCCTTGACGGTGAGCACACGGGAGAGGCGGAATACATTGAGGAAAACAGTATGCCGTTTTCAGCCAAGCGGTCAAGGTTGGGGGTTTTAAGGTCCTCCGAGCCCATACAGCCGAGGTCGGCATAACCCTGGTCGTCCGTAAGAATTATCACAACATTAGGTTTTTTCATATTTTCCCCTCATTTCGTTGATATTTTACATTTATTATATTATACTTAACGTAACATCAAGTCAATAGGAAGCGTGAAATGAAGCCTTTAACTTTACTTGTCAAGCCTGCCGCAGGACTTTGCAACATCAGCTGCAGGTACTGCTTTTACAAAGAAGCCTGTAAAACACGGGAAAACAGAATAATGACCGACAATGCCGTTGACAGACTGATACTCAAAATCAAGCAGTATCAACCGTCGGCTTTGACGGTTATGTTTCAGGGCGGTGAGCCGACTCTGGCAGGACACGAATTTTTTGAAAGCTTTGTATTAAAGATTAAGAGCAATTTAAACTGTCAGACAAGCTTCGCCTTACAGACCAACGGCGTTTTACTTGACGACCGCTTTGCCCGTTTCTTTTGGGAAAACGGTTTCCTTGTCGGCATCTCCCTTGACGGAAACCGCCAAACGAACGACCGTTACCGTCTGGATAAAGAGGGAAAAAGCACCTTTGAAAAAACTTTGAATGCAATTTCACTTTTAAAAAAATATAAAGTTGAGTTTAACATTCTGTCCGTAATCGACGACGAAAACGCAAAGGATATTGAAAGCAGCTACGCCTTTTTAAAGCGGCAGGGTCTGCGTTTTTTGCAGTTTATCCCCTGTGTGGAGGGTGAAAACGGTGTATCGCTGTCGTTGCGCGCATATGAAAGCTTTTTAAAAAAATCGTTTGATTTATGGTATGACGATTATGTAAAAGGAGATTATGTTTCGATAAGGCATATTGACAATTACCTTGGTATTTTGCTTGGCAATCCGCCCGAAAACTGCGCTATGTGCGGCGTGTGCGGAAGCTACTTTGTCGTTGAGGCAAACGGCGACCTGTACCCCTGCGATTTTTACTGCACCGAGGAACACAAGCTCGGCAGTATATTTGACGAAAATCCCTTTGAAATCAACGTAAAGCAAAAAGCCTTTACAGATGAATCGCTTTTGATTCACGAGCACTGTTCCGGATGTAAATACTATATGCTTTGCCGCGGGGGTTGCAAGAGGGACAGAACAAACGGCTTTACCGAAAACCGATTCTGTGAGGCATACAAAAGCTTTTTTGACTATGCGGCGCAGAGAATGCTGATGATTGCAAGGAGCCTTTAAGATGACTGAAATAATCTATTTAATAATCACACTTATTGCCACCACGCTCGGCGCAATTGCAGGCATCGGCGGCGGCGTAATAATCAAGCCCGTGTTTGACGCCTTCGGGGAGTACTCGGCGGCTGACATTTCCGTTATATCCTCAAGCGCGGTTTTCGCAATGTCAACGGTTTCAACCCTTATCAGCGCAAAGACCGTCAGAGAGCAGAAGGACAGTCTTAAACTGATGCTTCCGCTTGCTCTCGGAGCGTCGCTCGGCGGTTATGCGGGCGAGCTTCTGTTTTCACGCTTCACCGCTCAGGACTCGCTTATCCGCATTGTGCAGAATGCCATTCTGCTTGTGCTGATAATTTTCGTCGTAATATATATGAAAAATGAGGAAAGAAAGAGCCTTCAGAGAAACGATTGGTATTCTGCGGCGGCGGTAGGGCTTTTGCTCGGATGTGTTTCGGCGTTCCTCGGCATCGGCGGCGGCCCGATTAACGTGGCGGTCATAACCCTTGTGTTCGGTATGGAAATCAAAACGTCGGTAATCGGAAGCCTTATCACAATACTGTTTGCGCAGGGAACAAAGCTTATCAGCATTGCGGTAAAGGACGCCTCGTCGTTTAACATAAAGCTGCTCCCGTTTGTAATTGCGGTCGGCGTCTGCGGAGCGCTTATCGGCAGGGCTGTAAACAAAAAGGTAAGCGACAAAGCCGTAAACCGTTGCTTTATCGCCGTGCAGATTATAATTATTGCGCTGTGTGTTTTCAATATTGTAAAAAACCTCGCGGCATAAAGGACAGTTAATACCCCCTGCCTGCCCTATATTTTTTAGCATTTATTATGTATCATTTTAAAAAGCGTATCCTGTGTTCACCACATAGTACAGACGAGCTGTAGCAAAGGATTTATCGATATTATTGACAGTGTTTTTGGGCAATGTTATACTTTATTCATAAGTGATATATTAGTTTTTTGAGGTAAAGATTATGTATTGCAAAAACTGCGGAACTCAATCGAACACCAAACGCTGCCCTAATTGCGGAACAATGTTAACGCCTAATAACATATCAAGCAATCAATCAAATCAACCTGTAAGCTACTCTATGCCAGTCAAGAAAAAGCAATCATCGCTGGGAATTGTTGCATTTATTCTTTCACTTTTAGGACCTCTTGCTATTGTTGGACTAATTCTCGGAATTGTTGATACAGTAAAAGACAAATCAAAAAAAGACAATCACGGTTTGTCTATAGCAGCAATTATCATCTCCGCCATTGCTTGCTTATTCTGGCTTATGATTTTTGTTGCTGCACTGCTACCGGACACCTACAATGATAACATCGAGACAACAACAAGGCGCATCGAAATCACTACTGAAGCGGAAAAGACCACAGAAAAGCCAACTGAAACAACAACAGAAAAAGCCATCAAAGAATTAAGTGTTGACGAGTATGGTGATTATGTTAGCGGTATAGTTAAAGAATTTGCAGAAGAAAACAACTTGGCAATAGTAAAAACTGAAACAGGAATACCATATTTGAATTTCTATTTAACGCCTTATAAAGTTGTTGATGGAAAAAATGTCCCGGATTATGTCGATGAAGATAAAGCAAAAGAATTATATGAAAAAGCAAAGAATCTAATTCTCGAAAACTTTACCGATTGTTATTCTACAAAGTATCGGTATAGCATTGTAGGAATCTTCATAGGCAACTGCGAAAAGGATTTTAGTTTTACAGTTCCGTTAATGTATTTTGCAAATCTTCAGTTTGATGTCGAAGATTACCAAAACGGGAAAGAGGATTATTGGATAATTGATTATTACTATGATACATTTTGGGAAAATAAACCTTAAACTAGTAAAACTGAGCTTGAAATCAAGCTCGGTTTTATTCTTAGAGGCTTGGATACCAACTCGAATGCAGACGGTGAACATTTATTATTTACTTTATTGAATTATATTTCCAAAGATGATATAATTTAGAAAACAAAGGGGGTTTCTTTATGGCAAAAGAAAAGCTTTCAAAGCTAAACTGGTTTACAATCTGTCTGTTCAGCTTTATGGGCGGAGTTGCGTGGAATGTTGAAAATATGTATTTTAACACCTTCCTTTACAACTCCGTTTACGCCAACACCACTCAGGCGGCTCAGGCAGGCTCAATGGCGCCGACCACGGCAATCAGCCGTATGGTTGCACTTTCGGCTATCGCGGCTGTGCTGACCACCTTCGTAATGGGTACGCTCAGCGACAAGTTAAAAAACCGAAAGGCGTTTATCTCAATCGGCTATATCCTTTGGGGTATTATCACGGGTCTTTTCGGCTTCATCACCAAGGAAAACGTCGCCGCGCTTTTACATCTGTCGGACGACGCTAAAATCCTTACTTCCACCGTCTGGGTCGTAATTATAATGGACGTTATTATGACCTTTATGGGCTCGACAAGTAACGACGCCGCCTTTAATGCGTGGGTTACGGACATCACCACGCCCAAGATAAGACCGACGCTTGAAACAATACTCACGGTTATCGTTTTTGTTTCGGCAGGCGCGGTAATGGGCGTCGGCAGCTTTGCTCAGGCAGGCACGGTAAGCTATATGACCTTCTTTATAATTGTCGGTGCGGTTGTCACCTTCTGCGGCGTGCTCGGGCTTTTCCTTATCAAGGAGCCCGAAGGACGTAAGGTCGAAGCCTCCTCAAGCTCAAGCTACTGGTCAGACCTCTTCTACGGCTTCAGACCGTCGTCAATCAAGGCTAACTCAAGGCTGTACCTTACCTTCCTTTCAATCGGCTTTACCACTATTTCATATCAGGTGTTTTTCCCGTATCTGCTGGTTTACCTGCAGTATGTTATCATTCCCGAAAACGGCGGTGATAACTTCCTTAACAAAAGCGTTATCATCACCGCAGTTATAGTTGTTGCGGCGCTTCTTGCGGGACTTGTTATCCTGCTTAAAATCGCTTCAAAAAACAAGGCGTTCTGCGTTGTACCTGCGGCGATTCTTTCGACAATCGGTCTTTTGATTGTTTCAAGCTCAACCGAAATACATATGCTGTTAATCGGCATTGCGCCTGCAGTACTCGGAAATGTTATCCTCAACATTCAGTTCAACGCCTCTATCAAGGACTTTATCCCCGAGGGCAAGGCAGGTCTTTTCCAGGGCATCAGAATGATTTTCGTCGTGCTGATTCCGATGGTTGTCGGCCCGTATCTGGGCGACCTTGCGTGCCGTAATTCCAACATCACCTACACAAACGAATTCGGCGTAAATACAATCGTTCCCTCAAAGAGCATGTTCCTTTATGCCGCTATCGTTTCGGTATTCGTTCTTGTTCCGCTTATTTTCCTTATCAAAAAGGGCTTTAACGTAGAAAACAGCGAAGAACAAAAGGCAGAAGAAAACGTATGAGCAAGTGGAGCTTCTACACCTCGAATGAGCTGAAGCCTAAGGGCTGGCTTTTACGTCAGCTTGAAATTCAGGCTGACGGTCTGAGCGGCAGTCTGCACAAAATCTGGCCCGATATTAAGGACAGCGCCTGGATAGGCGGCGGACGTGAGGGCTGGGAAAGAGTGCCTTACTGGCTTGACGGGTACATTCCGCTTGCATATCTTCTTGAAAACGAAGAAATGCAGGCAGTCGCAAAAAAATACATCGACGCTATTCTTTCAAAGCAGGAGGCTGACGGATGGATTTGTCCCTGCAAAAAAGAAGCGCGTTCAAAATACGACACCTGGGCATTACAGCTGATTACGAAAACGCTTACGGTTTACTACGAATGCTCGGGCGACGAGCGTATTCCCGACGCGGTTTACAAGGCGTTGAAAAACTATTACGACCTGCTTAAAAGCGGAGAAATTCATCTTTTCGGCTGGGGCAAATTCAGGTGGTTTGAAACCTTTATTGCTCTCAATTTTCTGAAGCAGAGATATACGGACAGCTGGATTGACGAGCTTGCCGTAATCTTGAAGAATCAGGGCTACGACTACGACAATGCAATCGAGCTTTGGAAAACGCCGAAACGTATCTGGCGTTTTAAAACACATATAGTCAACATCGCTATGATGCTCAAGGCTGAAGCCGTTTCGTGTGACCTGCTCGGCGAAAGCTATACCGACCATGCGGAGCGTCAGCGTGAAATACTTGCAAAATATAACTCGACCGTCTTTGAGGGGTTTACAGGTGATGAATGCCTTTCGGGTATCAGCCCCGTCCAGGGTACGGAGCTTTGCTCCGTGGTTGAGCAGATGTATTCCTACGAACAGCTTTTCGCTTTTTCGGGCGACAGCAAATGGGCGGAGCGCCTTGAGGTGCTCGCATTCAACGCCCTGCCTGCCACGCTGAGTGAGGATATGTGGACTCATCAGTACGACCAGATGGTAAACCAGATTGCCTGTAAAAAGCTGTTTCCCGTTCCGCACTTCGGCACCAACGGGCCGAGGGCGCACCTTTTCGGACTTGAGCCGAATTACGGCTGCTGTACCGCAAATTTCAGCCAGGGCTTTCCGAAGCTGGCGCTGTCTGCATTTATGCACAGCGGTGACAGAATAATCAACGCCGTAATGCTTCCGTCGGAACTTCATGACAACGGAATCGACATTATTCTCGATACCGATTATCCCTTTAAAAACGAAGCCCGTTATACTATCAAAGCTGACAGGGAATTTGATTTTGTAATCAGAATCCCTTCCTTTGCAAAAGGCTTAAAGGTTAACGGCGAAGCGAAAGAAACGAAGGACATAGAGCTTCACATTGAAAAGGGAGAAAGTGAAATCTCGGTCGAATTTGACGTTCCCGTCAGCTTTAGCGAAAGGCCCGAAAAGCTCTTTGCGGTAAAAAGCGGTTCCCTTATTTTCTCGGTTCCGATTAAATACAGAAAGAAAAAATACGAATATACAAGAAAGGGAGTTGAAAGGAAATTCCCTTATTGCGATTACGAGCTTATTCCCGAGGGCGAATGGAGCTATGCGTACTGCTCGGACAGGCTCTCGATAAGCCGCAACGGTGCGGGCGACATTCCGTTTTCGGAAAGCAGACCGCCTGTCACAGTTACCGCCGAGGTGAAAAAAATCCATTGGGGACATAAATTTCCGCTCGGCAGCGTATGTGCGAGGACTCCGAAATCGCTCACTCCCCTGTCCAAAGCAAAAAGCATAGAGCTTTATCCATACGGCTGTGCCAAGCTTCGCATGACGGAAATGCCGTTGCTGTAACAGTAAAACAAACGGGGTATATTTATGAAAGGTAGGAAATCAATTAAAACAGTATCGGCAGTTTTAATCGCAGTTCTGCTGCTACTCAGCCTATGCTCATGTGGGAACAAGGAAGCCGGGGAAACGACGACCTCTGCCGAAGCTACGGTAAGCACCGCCGCATTTTCGGAAACGACCTCAATCCCGGAATCAACCGAGGCTCCGCAGACGACGGCGCAGGCTGTCACTCAGCAGGCGGCGACCAAACCTCAGCCGCAAACGCAGGCTCAGCACGAAGAGGCTGAGGTCAGCGGAACCGAATCCATGACAGACGGCAACAAAACCGTTGTTTATCCCTTAGCCGTTAAAAGCTCACAGAGAAGCTTTCCCGTAATTGTTTGGGCTAACGGCACGGGCGCGCCGACTCAGTCGTATATGTCACTGATTGAAAAGCTTGCCGAGGGCGGATATATTGTAGTATCCGACGCAAGCGTAATGACCGCCGACGGCACGGCGCAGATTGATTCGGTCAACTACATTCTTTCAAAAAACGGCGACGCTCAAAGCTTCTTTTATAACAAAGTGAACACTGCCGCAATCGGTGCCTGCGGACATTCTCAGGGCGGAAGAAGCAGTGTAAACGCCGCACAGAAGGATTCACGAATCCGTTGTGTTGTTTCAATTGCAGGCGCTTCGAGCGCCGACGAAGCTCGCGGACTCGGCACACCCTGCCTGTTCCTCACGGGTACAAGCGACCTTGTGGTTATTTCGTCACAGTGGTGCAAGCCGTCATATGACGCAGTGTCGGGCAGGGCGGCATACGCCTCGCTCAAGGGCGGTATTCACACCACCTGCATGACAAACCCCGAAAAGGTTTCGGGCTATACGCTTGACTGGTTTAACGCCTACCTGCTCGGTAACGCTCAGGCAAGAAGCGTTTTTGAAAACGGCGGCAAAATGTCAGCCGACAGCGCCTGGCAGGATTTTCAGAACAAAAACTGATGCATCGGAAGCGCCCCTCGCGTCGGGGAAATAATTAAACAAAAGCATATCTCATTGCCGATTGCCGGTGTCCGAACGACGCCGGCTTTTTCTTTGGCTTTTTCGTACTTCACGCCAAGGCATAAATACAGTGCTTAGGAGACAGTGCTCCGCTTTATTGCCTGAAATTTTCAGCCTTATTTTTCATTCGGTTACGTCAAAGCACTTGACATTCGGAATAAAACAGCTATAATATTATTCGGTTAGCAGTTGCTAACTGAAACAGAAAATGCATACGGCTTTCAAAGGAGAATAATTAATGAGCTTTGTCAAAATCAAAGATATTAATAAACACTTCGGTCAGGGTGACAGCTATGTGGATGCCCTGAGCGATATAAATATGGACATAGAAAAGGGACAGATTATCGTGCTGCTGGGGCCGTCAGGCTCAGGCAAGTCCACCCTTCTTAACATAATCGGCGGAATTGAGGACGCCGACAGCGGCTATATAGCAATTGACGGTGAGAAGATTGAGGACATGAACGAAAAGAAGCTTACTCAGTACAGGCGCAAACATCTCGGCTATGTTTTTCAGATGTATAACCTTATTCCCAACCTTACCGTGCGTGAAAACATCGAGGTAGGAGCTTATCTCGGAAAGAATGCGCTCAATGTTGACGAGCTTATGGACACGCTCGGTATTTCGGGGCAAAAAAACAAAATCCCCTCTCAGCTTTCCGGCGGTCAACAGCAAAGGACCTCAATCGGTCGCGCGATAGTCAAAAACCCCGACATACTTCTCTGTGACGAGCCTACGGGAGCTCTTGACTATGTAACATCGAAGGAAATTCTTAAGCTCATTGAGGACATAAACAAAAAATACGGCAGTACGATTATTATTGTCACACACAATGACGCTATAAAAAATATGGCGGACAAGGTATATAAACTGCGTGACGGAAAAATAGTCAGCGAATACACAAACGAAAGCAAAACTCCTGCGGCGGAGCTTGAATGGTAACCGAGAGGAAGAAAAAATGAAAAACCCACTTAACAGAAGATATACCCGCGAGTTGAAATCTGATGCGGGAAAATACGTTGCTATCTTTCTCTTCCTTGTATTCTTTATAGGCGTTATGTCGGGCTTTCTCGTGACAAACAACAGCGTTGCAAAGACGTTTAACGAGGGGCTTTCAAAATACAGGGTTGAGGACGGTCATATTGTATTCAGCATTGCTCCAAACAATGAGCTGCTTGAAAAAATCGCAAAGGAAAACGACCTCAGCTTTTTCAACCTCTACTATAAAGAGGAGGACATAGGCGACGAAAACCATACCCTCAGGATTTACAAAAACAGGGACGAAATAAACCTCATTTCACTTCACGAAGGGCGGCTTGCCGAGGCGGCTGACGAAATCGCAATTGACAGAATGTATGCCGACAATAACGGCATTAAGGTCGGCGATAAGCTTGTAATCCGCAACAGGGAGTATACGGTTACGGGCTTAACCTCCGTACCCGACTACGCCTGTCTTTACGAAAGCAATTCCGACATGATGTTTGACGCAATCACCTTCGGCGTGGCTTTTTTAAGCGAAAAGGGCTATAGCGAAATGTCGGACGCGCACGAGAAGCACAACTACGCCTGGGTTTATAACAAGCCCTATGCCGACGATAACGAGGCAAAGAAAAAATCCGACGACATGATTGACTCGCTTGAGGATATAATAAAGGAATACGATCAGGCGCAGGTTCAGGCGCAGGTAAACGCACTGTATGACGAGGCTAAAGCCGTTTCCGAAGTTCTTGAAGATCAGTTTGACGACGCATCGTCCGTAATAAAGAACAAAATCAAAAAGGCAGGCACAAGGGCAGGCAAAAAAGCAATTTCTTCACTTTCAAGCGAAGAAATACTGAACACAATTTCGGCAAGGTCAAAAAAGAGCACTTCCGATTTAATTCAGAGGACGGTAGCGCTTTTAGGGCTTTCGGATGAACAGCTGCTGCAGCTTCAGACTATGGTAGCTTCAGGGCAGATAAGCTCAGACCAATATCTCGGCGCCGCACTTCAGCTCAGCGGTAAAAGCGAGAGCGAGCTGATGACCCTGTTTATAAGGGCAAGCGGTCTTTCAATGAATTCCGCTTCGGACGCATTGATAAAGAGGGCAGCAAGAAAGCAGGGCACAAGCGTTGACGGACTTATCGCCCGTCAGCTCGGCACAAACACAAAAGCGTACAGAGAAATGCTCGACGCTTTTGAGGACGCCGAAAATCTGCTTGACGACGTAGACTCCGAAAGCATGGAGGCTCCCGTTATAAACTTTGATGAGCTGGACAGCGAGAAGGACTACGAGAATGAAATGAACTTTAACCTTGACGACATTTACGCTATTCTCGACAAGGTTGACGCAACGGGTATTTACAACACCTCCGAAATTCGCGCGTCGCTCGACAGACTAAAGGCTATTATGAACTCCGAAATTGACGACAGCCTTCTTATCGAGGTTGACGACTACCTGCCGAGGTATTTAAACAAGGCGATAAACTTCGTAATAGACGACGCAAGCGGCGACGAAGCAGGCGCAATGCTTATGCTCTATATTATCATCGCCGTTATTGCCTTTATGTATGCGGTCACTACCTCCAACACTATTTCAAGGGAGGCGGGCGTTATCGGCACCCTGCGCGCCTCAGGCTACTCCAGAGGAGAGCTTACGCGGCATTATATGGTGCTTCCGATAATTATCACGCTTATCGGGGCGCTGATAGGCAACATTTTAGGCTACCTTGTTTTCCCCTCCGTATTCAAGAAGGTTTACTTTAAAAACTATTCAATTGCACCGTTTGAGCTTTTCTGGACGCCGAAGGCATTCCTGCTTACAACTATTATTCCGTTGGCAATAATGCTTGTTGTGGTGTTCCTTGTAATAAGCCGTAAGCTCAGTATTAAACCGCTTAACTTCCTTCGAGGCGAGCTTAAAAGGAAGGGAAAAAAGCGTGTTATCAGGCTACCCTCAAAAGTTCCTTTCTTCAGCAGATTCAGAACGAGAATTTTATTCCAGAACATACCGTCGTATCTTGTACTGTTTGTCGGAATCTTTGCCGCCGCAATAATGGCAGTTTTCGGCTCAATGTTCGGTCCGCTTATTGAGGACTATACCGTTCTTGTCAGGCAGACCAAAATCGCCGAATACCAGTATATCCTAACGGACACGGTCGAAACGGAAAATACAGAAGCCGAAAAATACTGCATTACCACGCTTAACACGACCGACAAAAAATATGTTATTGACGACATCGGCGTTTACGGAATTAACGAAGACAGCAAATACATCACAAAGGATATACCCGAGGGAACAGTGCTGGTTTCAAACGGATACTTTGAAAAATTTGATCTTTCCATCGGTGACAAAATCACCCTCAAGGAGCCTTACGGCACGAAGGAGTATACCTTCACCGTCGGCGGAGAATACACCTACGACGCGGCTCTTTCGATATTTATGAACAGAGCCGAGTACCTTGACACCTTCGACGAGGACGACGACTGGTTCACGGGTTATTTCAGTCACACTCAGCTGACCGACCTTGACAGTGACGACATCGCCGCCGTTATAACCGAAGCCGATCTTGCAAAAATTGCAACGCAGCTCGGCAGCTCAATGGGCGCGATGATGTCCGCCTTCTCAGGTCTGGGCGCAGTTCTGTTCCTGCTTCTTATGTATATACTTACAAAGCAGGTAATCGAAAAAAACACAAAGTCAATAGCCCTTACAAAAATACTCGGCTTTACGGGCGGAGAAATCGGAAAGCTTTATCTGCTTATAACCTCTCTTGTGGTTGTTGCTTCGCTTTTCCTTTCGATACCCCTTATTGACGTTGCGCTTCGCTGGATGTTTAAATCCTATATGTACACCGAAATGTCGGGCTATATCCCCTACATTATCTCAAACGACTGTTATATCAGAATGATAATTATGGGCGTTGTCTGCTACGCTCTCGTGGCGGTCGGTATGATGTTTAAAATCAACAAAATACCAAAGGGAGAAGCACTGAAAAATCAGGAATTATAAAGCATAATAACAGGACCGTTGCCCAAAGCAACGGTCCTGTTTATGTCAGACGAATATCGTTAAAATTTATTTGCTTTTTTTACTCTCTGCTATTTTAAGCAGCTCTTCCTTTCCGACATATTCCGTTAATGCGCCTACGCCGGTGACGCATTTGCCGCCCGTAATATTTCCGAAGAGCAGACAGTCCTCAAAGGGATAGCCGTAATAAAGTCCGAAGATAAAGCCTGCAAGGAATGCGTCGCCTGCTCCGGTCGAGTCGACGTTTTTAAACTCGTCAATGCTTCCTACAAAAATCCGTCTGCCGTTTTCCAGACCTAAAACGCCGTCCTTATCAAGCTTGACTACGGGCTTTTCAAAGAATGCGGAAAGCACCTTCAGCGCGTCATCGGGGTTTTCGGTGCCGGTAATTTTAAGCGCCTCTTTTTTGTTCGGGGTATAATAATCGGCTATTTCAAGAAAGTCACGGTATTTTTCAACCGACAGCTCATCGTCCCAGCCCGTGTCAAGCACAAGCACCGTTCCCTCACTGTGCAGTTTACGGTAAACCTCTAAAAATCCGCCCGTCTGCATAATAGTAATCTTTGAGCCGTGTGCAAGCTCGTAGAAGCTGTCAAGAGCGTTGCCGTCGGCGTCAATGCTTCCCGCGCCGTAGGTAATAAAGCTGCGGTCATTCTTAAGAATTACCGCAGAGGTTATGTTTACGGGTATCCCGTCACCCGAATAAAGGTTAAGCGGACTTACTCCGTTTTCCTCGTATTTCCTTTTTGCGAAGGACGAGAAAATATCCTTCCCCAAGCAGGTCGCTATTTTTGACGGCACTCCGAGCCTTCCGAGATTAATCAGCGTTGCGGGCGTGCCCCCACCGAGCTGAAGCTCGAAGCCCTCGGAATAAAGCTCCTCTCCGACGTCGGGTATTCTCGGCATTCCGGTATAAAGCAAATCTATATTTGTAAGTCCTGCTCCTGCGACAAACGACATATTATTTCCAATCCTTTGTATAGTTTTTGTTAAGCTCAAGGTATTGCACCATAAGCTTTTTTGCCAGCGAATAAGAATTGACAAGCGGATGAAGCGTCAGCGCCTCAACCGCCGTCCTGACGGATTTTTCCCTTATTGCCTTTGAGGCAAGTCTTTCGTATATTTTTACTCGTCTTATCATTTCAAGGTTCTGTTCGTCAACCTCTCCCATTTTGTGCGGCACTGCGCCTTCGGGGGTAATGGTACAGGTCACTTCAACAACATCGTCATCACGGAGTCCCTCGATTGCGCCCTCATTCGGCACGCAGAGAATCATACTGTCGGGCTTGCGGCTGTTTTTAATTTCGATAAACTTCAGCGCAACACCTGCATAGCCACCGCTGTCCTTTGAATGAATATCAAAATGCCACGGAGTTTCCCGTCTGACTCCCGTTTCGCTCGCCATATAGTTGTTTTCCCTTATGCCGTACCATTTTTCAAAAACAGCAAGCGCCTTTGGGAAGTCGTTTTCAATATCGATGCCCTTTAATTCCTCGGTCATTGATTTATTGATACTCAGTATTTGCTCCCCTCTTGTCATTTCGGCGTTAAGGATATTTGCAAGCGCCTTCTCACGGTAGTAAAAGTAGTAGAGGTATTCGTTTAGAATACAGCCCCTCTCCCTTAAAAGGGATTTTTCAAAATAACACATATCCGTTTTGGAATAAGCCTCGTCGTTTTCAATAAGCTCAGGCATTATTTCCCTGCCGCCAAGAGTAATTGACTTAAAATAAGACAAATGATTAAGCCCGTATACCTCACCCTTTACACTGCCTTCCGGAGCGCCGTAAAGCGAGGCAAAGGAATTGAGCATTCCGCTCGGCGCATCGCAGATACCGTAGGTAAAGTCGTAACCCATATCACGAAGGGTCTGACTGACAACGCCTGCGGGGTTTGTAAAATTAAACACACGGCAGTCGGGCTTTGCATATTTTCTCACGAGCTCGCAATAATCGGCAAGAACATTAACGCTTCTAATTGCAAACGAGAAGCCTGCCGCGCCCGTGGTTTCCTGCCCGAGCACACCGTTGGAAAGCGCAATTCTCTCATCACGCACTCTCATTTCGTCGCCGCCCTCGCGGATAGTTGTGATAACGTAATCGGCGTCCATAACCGCCTGCTTTGCGTCGACAGTAAGTGAAAACTCTATTTCGGGATTTATAATTTCGGACACCTTGCGCGCCATTTTCCCGTAAATGTTAAGCTTCGTTTCGTCATTGTCCATAAACACAAGGGAGGTAATTCCAAGCTCGCCTGCCCTGCCTGCAAGGCTTTTTGCAAGAAACATTGAACGAACTCCGCCGCCACCTATAACCGCTAATTTCATATAGCCCTCCGAACTGATTTGTCGTTTTATTGATTTGTTTTTTTATCGGTTTTTAAAAAGCCGCCGTACGCCTTTATTATACCTTCCCGCTTTTTGACAGTCAATAAATATATTCTTACTTCTACACAGAAAAAGAGAGCCAAAGGCTCTCCTAATCACAATGCTGATTATTTCCTTTCAACAACCGCAATCCTTTCCCCGAGGTCGTTGAGTTCCGCGAAGTTCGGGCGTTCAAAATCGGTTTGGTTGGGGGTATGGTATGTTAAATAAAGTTTGCCGTTAAAGTCTTTAAAAATCATACCGTGCCCGCCGTCGCTGTCAACCAACGGTTCAAGATGTTCAAAGCCGCCTTGTATGCTTCCGTCTGTAAAGCGTACAAGGCATTCGGCATATTTGCCGTCTATAAATGTGGACCATATCATCAGCAGAGTATCGCTCTTTGTTCTGAACATAAACGGACCGTCCGTAATATAGTGCTCGCCCTCGGGCTTTTTTTCAATATAATACGGTGATGAGCCGTGAAACAGAAGCTGCGGCTCACCGACTGTCTTTTTAAGCTCGCTGTCAAGCTCGGCAAAGCAGATGCTTCCGTCGGTAATCTGCGTATGCTCATGACAAAATACAATATACGGCGTGCCGTTTTCGACGTAAAACGTGCCGTCAAGGCATTCCCAACCGTCGGGCGTAACTGCGCCGTCACTGTGCGGATAAAACGGTCCGGCAGGACGGTCGGCTTTTAGAATGTACGTCCCCCTGAGTCCGTCAGGCTTTGTAAAGGTCGCAAACATATAATATGCGCCGTTATATTTATGAACCTCGGGAGCCCAGTTAACGTCCGTGTTAAGACCGTATAAATCGGACCCGAAGCACTCCGCAGGCTCGCTCCAGTGTTGTAAATCCTCCGAAATATAAACATCGAAGCCGTTTACTCCCGTGCCGAAGTTTGCCGCCCTTGTTCCGTAAAGATAATACTTTCCGTTTTCACAAAGCACAAACGGATCACGTATATTTATATCCCCGTTTAATGGCATATTTGTTACTCCTTGTCACTTTTGTTAAACATACCCTGCGTATCCATTCTTTGAATAATAGACGCTATCTGCGCTCTTGAGGCGCCGTCTGTCGAAGCCACTCTTCCGTCAGCCATACCGCTTATAACACCGTTTTGTACCGCCCAGACAACTGCAGTTTTTGCAAAGCCGCTTACTCGGTTTGCGTCGGAAAATTTTGAAAGCGTCACGTCAACGTCCTTTATATCGGGTGAAGACATATATCTGTAAAGAATGGTTGCAACCTGCTCGCGGGTTATATTGTCGTTAACTCCGAACTTTCCGTTTTGATAACCCGAAATAATACCGTTGTCAACCGCCCAGTTGACTGCCGGGGCGTAATACGCAGTATTGCTTACATCCGAAAGCTTCGAGCTCTTGCCCTCATATTCGGAAAGCTCTGCTCCTGCAATTCTCGCAAGTATCAGCACGAAATCCTGACGTTTGAGGCTGTCGCCGGGTCCGAATTTTTTGTTCTGATAACCCGTTATATATCCTCTCTCGGCAACGTATTTGACAGCGTCGTAATACCAGGAGCCCTGCTTGACATCAGGAAAGCCTTTATAGTCCGATTTTGTCGAGGCGTGAATAGTGTACACCCTTTCCTCACCGCACTCGGAACATTTTACCTTACGGTATCCGTCATCCGTTTGAGTTGCCGCTTTGGTCTGAGTAACTGCCCAGCTGTGCTCACAACCGTCGTGAGTGGGCGTCGTAAGTCCCGAAGGCACAGGCTTTGAAAACATTTTCCAGGCAAGCTCGGGATAGTCAATAAACACGTTACGGTTACCCTGCACCTGCTGAACAAGGTCGTTTCTCTTCATTTCCCAGGTGTCGACAGGGTCGTCCTCACACCACTGTAAAAGCGTGTCCAGACTTTCAATTACCGCCTGCCCCGAATTTGTTTTATCGTCCGAGTCCATAGCGGGCAGACTTTCTGTCATATCGGACATATCCGTATGAAGGTTAGGCTGACCCCATCTGCAGTAAACATAAAGCAGTATTCTCGCAACATCGCCCTTAACATCATCCTTACATTCAAACAAATCATAGCTGTTCATTGTCCAGTAAAGGGCTTCGCCGTCAATTATTCCCGTCTTGTATCCGTCCGCAAAGGCGTTTCTTACATAGCCGAAGGTGTGGTCGCTCTTTACGGCGTTTACCGTGCTGACAGACGGTCTGAGATGATGCAAATCAGCACCGCCGTTTTTCATACTGTATGACGCTCTGCTCTTGGGCCAGATGTGCTCACGGTTCATCTCGACACCCTCTTTGTCCGCCATTATGTCAGAGTAAAACATAATATATGTCGTACTGCTGCTCACGGCGTCGGTGTACTGCCAGTAGTAAGCAAGAGAGCCTGCCTTGTAACCGCTGTACGAGGTTTTATAGGTGTGCGTGCTGTCCATCAAGGAGTGCAAAGCGCTGTAAAGTTTGTTTCCTTTACACGCCGCATAGCTATATGTACTGTCCTTTGCTCCGGACTCCGAAAAAAGCTGAGCATAGCTGTACTGCCCCGAATAATATCTTTCCGCTTCGTCCGAAAGCTCTGTACAGACCTGATGCCTTTTGGCGCTGTTTGCCGCAGGCGGCTGAGGCGCAGCCGCAAACGCAGGCTGAACGCATAGGGCGATTATTATAAGCGCCAGTGCCGCCGAGGTGAATCTGTTTGTATGCTTTTTCATTTTGTATAACCTGCTTATTTTTTAGTATTCTGATATTTGTCAATAAGCTGATAAAGCTCATAATTCGGATCCTTTATCATTTCAACTTTTTTATCGAAGTTTAACACCCTGTCGGAGCTGTCGTTAAACTTTTTCCACTTCGGCAAGCCCTCCGCATTGGGGTCGCCCGATTTTATGAAATTAATCCAATACTGCTGCATTATACGGGAAAGCTCACGGTCGGTTTCGTCATACAGGTCGGCATGACTGCCGAGGTTTCCGTAAGCATACGGCATTTCACCTGCGTGATTTGAGCCGAGTGATTTGTTTTCCTTAGTAAAATAATACTCGTAAACGGGCTTTCCCTGAGCAGAAAGGAGCGTTGACCAGTTATAATGACTGTACTGAAACCATGCCGCAGTGTAAATTCGGTTAGCGGAGCCCTTTGCGTTTCCGCCGCCCTCAACAATCGGCATGGAATACCGCTTCGACTGCTCATAAGGCGCGATAAGCTTAACCGCCTCGCCCGCATAATCTCCGAGCACGTTGCTTACAACCTGCTCATAATTGTCGGTGTTGACCTTTGCGGTAAAGAAAAACAGGTCGGATTCATGCTCATTGAAGCCGTTGAGCAAAGCCTGCTCGTTATTTTCTCCCTTTTCATATGTAAGATAGGGCTGTTCGGTTATGGCATAGCCGTCGACCGTCATGGCGCTGTTAGTGTACGAGGTGTTTACAAGCTTCTCAGCCGGCACATCTCTTAACTGCGAAATATTGTCGGCGGAAAATTCCTTCTGTATGTTTTCCCCCATTTCCAGAGCTTCGTCGAGAGCTCTGAAGGTGTGGTAAGGCTCAACAGGCGTAATTGAACTGCTTTCGGCAATCGCCCTTGTAAACAGTCCCTTTGCAAGCGGAGAAACACAGATGGCATTTACGCTTGACGAGCCTGCGCTTTCGCCTGCAATGGTTATATTGTCTTTGTCACCGCCGAAGCTTTCGATATTCTCGTTCACCCATTTGAGGGCGGCAATCTGGTCAAGCAGGCCGTAGTTGCCCGTAGTGCCGTTCGGTGATTCTTCCTTAAGCTCTTCGTTGGCATAGTAGCCGAAAACGTTAAGCCTGTAAGCGCAGTTAACCACGATTATCCCCTGACGTGCAAACGCCTCGCCGTTGTATTCACTGTACCAGGTCTGGCCGCCCGTCAGCGAGCCGCCGTGAATAAAGAAAAGCACGGGAGCGTTTTTTACATCGCCTGCAGGCTTCCATATATTAAGATAAAGCGAGTCCTCGCTCATGGCGCCGACATAGTTGTCCTTTAAGCTTATTTTAAATCTGTGAAAAGCAAAAAGGTCGGCAAAGGAGTCATATATCGGGTGGTTTCTTTTCTGCATGGACATAGGCGCAAAATAGTCGCATGCACGCACGCCCTGCCAGCTGTCGGGCTGCTGAGGCTCCTTCCATCGAAGCTCCCCGACAGGAGGCTTTGCGTAAGGTATTCCGGCAAAGACCTCGACGCTCCTGTCTCCGTTATACACGCCGCTGAGCATACCCTGCTTTACCGATACCGCTTCGGTAGCCTCGGGATTTTTAACATCAACCGCAGGTATCAGCTTTTCGGGAGGGCCCGAGAGGCTGAAAACAGCCGCCGAAATCACAACAAAGGCAACGAAGGCAAGCAACCGTAAATAAAGCTTTTTTCCGTTAAGCACCTTACCGTGAAGCAACACAAAGCCTGCGCTCAGAGCCAGAAACGCCGCCCAGCCGAGCAACGTATTTTTACCCAGCTCAAGCAGAACGGCAAAAATCAAAACGAACAGTACAAGAAAAACAATAAACGACTTTTTAAACTTCATACCCTCACCTCTTTTTTTATTACATTTTGATTTTACCATATATCTTTATTACATTCAATTACACTTTTGTGCGACTGTGTCAATTTTCTTTAATTTATGGCAGTAAAGTACAAGCAATGGTACTTTGTATGCGGTATAATATAACCAAACTAAAAAGAAAGAGGGTTTTATTATGAACTTTATTTTTGCAGACATTTTTTCGGATTTCGGATCCAATGCGCTGCTTACAAGTATTCTGTTGCTTGCGGCGGGAATTGCATTGCTCGGTCTTGTTCTGAATTTCCTTTATCAGGTGCCGAAGTCGCTTAAGAGAATCGCCGACGCGCTTGAAAACGGAAAAATTCAAAAGAAAAAGGGCGACCTGAGCGGGCGTGACGATATGTCAATGTTTATTAAATAACAGTAATAAATCCCGTTTGTTACGTCTTGACAACATCGCAGGTTTATCTTATACTAAAACCGTACTCGGCGCAAATAACAATTTGAAGGGATTTGAAATTATGGGACTTTTTGATTCACTTAAAAAAGCAGTTAACACAGATGCCCTCAAGAATGTCGTCGGCGATGATGTATTGGAAAAACTCGGTCAGGCAGTTCAGCAGGGTATGGAAAAGGCGGGAATTGATTCCGCTAAGCCTTCTTCAGCTACCGGGCAGGCAGAGCCTGCACAGCCGGAAGTACAACATCCGGTGCCTCAAAAGGCGGTGTTTGTTGCTGACCGTTTTAATGACTTTGACGCAATTATAAGCCGAAACTTCCCCGACTTTGAGGTAAGGCGTAACGTATCCGCCGACACGCTTCAGCCGGGTTGTCATCCTGCATGTACTCCCGTACAGTTTTTGTTTTACAGAGACGGCTCTCCCGTGCTTGCAGTTGTTCTTGTTAAAACCAACAACTACCGCGGTATGAATGTAGTTGCAACAAAGAAAATTTGCGAGAACCTCGGAATACGCTACATACGCTTTTATCACGAGTATGAAAACGCTGAGGACTACGTAGTAAAAAGAATAAGAGAAAACCTGTAACACTGTTTTTTACAGAGCCAAGATGCCATGCGCCTGCGTGGGACAAAGCGTGAAAGATCAGGGCACTTTGCAGGCAGTCCTTTCACGTGCAGTCCTGTATCGCAATTTTGCGATTTTAAATCGTTCTTGGCTCTGTTTTTAATTATGGATATTTTGGAAAAGCTTCTGTGCGATGAGGAGTGGCAAAGCTTTTTAAGCTACAAAAAGCAAAAGGGACATCTGTCGTCGTCAGAGGAAAAAGCACTGAATGAATTTATCAACAAAAAAGCATACCTTACTGTCGCAAACCGACTGAACTGCGGCGGTAGTTTTTCGGTGCCCGAAGCCGTAAAAATCAACAAAAGCTTCTCGGATAAAAAGCGGACCGTATTTGTTTTTCCTCCCGAGGAAAACACAGTACAGAAAATGCTTGCCTATCAGCTTCTCGGCTATGACGGTGTTTTTTGCGACAATCTTTTTTCGTTTCGCAGAGAACTGGGCGTTAAAAAAGCGCTTTTCTCAATCATCGGCGTTCCCGACATCCGCTTAAAATACAGCTACAAGCTTGACATCTCCGACTACTTCAACTCCGTTGACGCAAAGCTTTTGCTCCCGCAGCTGAAAGCGGTGCTGTCCGACGAGCCGAGACTGTACTCGCTAATTGAGAATATGCTTTTAACCCCGTATGCACTTGTCGACGGAAAAAAGCAGGAAATCAAGAAGGGCATTCTCGCAGGCTCTCCCGTTTCGGGCTTCCTTGCAAACCTGTTTTTAACGGAGCTTGACAGGCATTTTTATAAGCTCGGCGTGCCCTATGCAAGGTATTCGGACGACATAATACTTTTTGCCGACACCCCGGAGGAGCTGACGGCGCACACCGATTACATCAATCAATTTTTAGCAGAGCATTCGCTTTCGGTAAACACCGAAAAGGTATTTACCTCGGCACCGTGTGAGAAGTGGACATTTCTCGGATTTTGTTACCGTGACGGAATAATTGACATTTCCGAAGCCTCAAAAAACAAGCTTAAGAAAAAAATGAGGCGTAAGGCGAACGCTCTCGTCAGGTGGAAAAGGAAGAAAAATGCGGAGCCCGAAAGAGCTGTCAGGGCGTTTATAAGGCATTTTAACCGTAAGCTTTTTTGCAACCCGATAAAAAACGAGCTCACCTGGGCAAGGTGGTATTTCCCGATAATCAACACGGACGAAAGCCTTAAGGAGCTTGACGCCTATATGCAGCAGTGTATGCGTTACATAGCAACCGAAAAGCGAAGCAAGGCTCAGTTCAACTTTAAATATGAGCAGATGAAAAGCCTCGGCTACACAACTCTTGTAAACAGTTTTTATAAAAGTAAAGGAAAGGAATAAGATTCTGAACGAATTAATTCAGAACCTTATTCCTATTTATGAAACACAAACAGATACTCATGTGCTATGAGTAAGAAGTTGTATTTTATACTGTTTGTTTTCCAGTAGCCTGTTGCTTTGCAGTTATGTTGCTCTTTAATAATTATCTCCTTGAGCTTGAATCCGGCATCTTGAAAGATTTTCATAACATCAAAACTCATTGGAACCATATGACCTTTTTGTCTTGTATCGCCCATTAAGATAGCACAGAATTTACCCGGCTTCAAAACACGGTAGCTCTCAGCAGCTACCTTTTTCATTTCTTCAAGAAACTCCGGCACTTTCAAATGAGAAAGGTCGTTTTCAATATCTTCGCTATATTGAATTATATTGGCATAAGGCGGATGCGTACAAATAAGGTCAACCGATTCATCAGGAAGAAAATCAATGTTCCTTGCATCGCCGAGTTTAATATGTACTGTTCCGCAGTTATCCCTTTCAAAATCGCACTTTTCTTTGCATCTCTCAAGAGCATCGGGATTAACATCAATGCCGACAACGTTTCTGTTAAGCAGTTTCGCTTCTACGAGAGTTGTGCCGCCACCGGCAAACTGGTCAAGTACTAAGTCGCCTTCTTCTGAATAGCGTAGAATTATATTTCTTGGTATGTAAGGCGACCAATTGCCACGGTATTTTGCATCATGCGTAGCCCACTTACCTCTGTCAGGAAACGACCACACTGTGTTGGTTTCTAATTCAAAATCATCGGGTTCCCACTTTTTAATTATACTTGTCATTATTTAAAGACCTCGTTAATGATACCATTTTCCATATCACTTATGCTGTAAATATGTTCCATTACATCGAATGTTTCTTCAAGGTTATGTCTTGCACTGTTCCAACCATTGCCGTCTGTAAACCAAACAAAAGTTACACCATCTATGGTATCAATTTCCTGTGCTAGAGTTTTATAGCTTCTTGCTGTTTCATTCAGCTTAGAGCCGCCGCCTGAATAAAAATTGGTTTCAATTGCATATATCATTTTATCAGTTTTAACAACATAATCAAAGCGTTTTTCCATCTTGCCTTGATTTGAAATAGCTGAGAGATCGATTTTCCATTTTTCCTCTATTTCATGAATATACATTTCTTTGAAATAAGTGCTATTTTTCTTAAATCCGGCTTTAACAATGAATGATTCAACTAAATCTTCCATAAGATGACCGCCACGATTCTTTCTTCCATTTGAATCAAGACCTACTTCAACACCTACAACATAATCTACAAGATTATTGATAATATGATTTTGAAGCAAATCAAACAACCCCGTCTTATCCATGAAATAAGAATAATCGGCAATAGTTAAATCGGTATTGTTATTTGGATTGAACTCATATAACAAGCCGCCGTTTTCATCTTGGCAGTATATCTCAAATTCTCTTTTAGCTATCAAAATAGGAATTGTTTTTTTGATTTCGGGATATGTTTCTAGCAACTTTTCAAAATCGGATTCGATGTTTTTACTGCCTATCAGTGAATTCAAAATGTTTAGTTGAATCTTGAATTCATCTGCATTTTTATATACTTTCTTGAAATTTATGTAGTAGTCATAACTTGCGATACTGCTTCTGAAACTGTTGAGCCATTTATTAAAATCTCTCATTTATAAAATCCTCCAAATCAATAATTACATATAAGCAGTTCACTAACAGTACCACGCTTACTGCCTTTACTGTTAATTGCCCGTTTTGCGCTAACTCTTTCAATCTTCAACTGCTTGTACAGATCATCAAAGAAGTTGTCATCGGGGTTTGTATTCTTGGGATCGGAATTGCTGGCTAATACCTTTGCGCCTTTTTCAACAAGCATTTTAATGAATTCTGCAAGTTCAATCTGGTTATTATCATTAAACTCTGCTTCTGTGTATGAGGTGAACTCTGCAGTTTTGCTCAACGGGCGATAGGGAGGATCAAAATATACGAAAGTTTTATCATCAATGAATTTTTCTGTTTGCTTATAATCACCTGATATTATCTTGACCTTTTCAAGTTTTTTTGCTACAAGCAGGAGATTTTCAATATCGCATATTGTCGGATTTGAATAAGAACCCATTGGTACATTAAATTGTCCGTGTCGATTTACACGGTATAATCCATTGAAGCAGGTTTTGTTGAGATATATGAACAATGCAGCTTTGAGTGTAGCGTTAGCATTTTTCTTTTCTATGAGACTGTTATACATTTCTCTTTGTGAGTAATAGTATTCTTTTCTATCTTCATTAACTTTTGCAATATGTGCATTTTCAAATTGCTGAAGTAGTTGTATAAGTTCGGAAGCATTTTTCTTTAGTTCGTTATATGTATTGATTAGTTCGGCATTACTGTCACTAATCAGTATTTCTTCCAAATCGTAGTTATTGAGAATATCAAACAACACCGCACCTGCACCAACCATTGGCTCACAGTATTTTGTTATTGTTGTGCCAAGGCCTTCCGGATAGTATGTGCGAAGAGTGTCGAGAAGCTGACCTTTTCCGCCTGCCCACTTCAGAAACGGTTTTGCGTTAACTGTTTCATCGTATCTTGTAGTGCGAGCATCTATCGGCTTTTCTGCATCGACGGGGATTATCCACATCTTGCCAAGCATTCCTACTCCTTCGATTCTGTTTTCATTGCAGAGTGTTATTACTCGTCTGTGCGAGATGTTCCACTTCACTGCCGCTTCGCTTGCAGTCATAAAACCTGTCATATTTATCACCTCAATTTTATTAATTCTATTATATTCCAACTTTGGAACAATAGCAAGATCCAATTTTAAGGTGCCGTTTATGGGACTTATATACTGTGCCCGTATTTTTCCTGTTGACTTTTTCGAAAAATGTGATATAGTAAATTTAGAACATTTGTTCGATTAGAAAGGTCTGAGCGTATGAATTCGCAAAACAGGGTTTATGTTGACGTTGTTCTGTGCCACGAGGCGGACGGCAACAAAAGGCCGATTACCGTAAAATGGAAGGACGGCATTATGTATAATATCGACAGCGTTAAGGAGGTGCGCCCTTGCGTATCTCTTTCGGGCAGCTGCGGTCTGAAATACTGCGTTGTAATCGGCGGTAAGGAAACCTGCATTTTTGAGGATTTGTATGAATCAAAATGGTTTGTGGAGCCGAAGCACGCAATCAGGTAAATACACTATGAGTCAGAGAAAATACATTGCAATAGATTTAAAATCCTTCTACGCTTCCGTTGAATGTATGGAGCGCGGGCTGGATCCGCTTACGACAAATTTGGTCGTTGCCGACCCAAGCCGTACAGAAAAGACTATATGCCTCGCCGTTTCACCGTCACTGAAATCCTACGGCGTACCCGGCAGGCCACGTCTTTTTGAGGTTTATCAGCGGCTTGAGGAGGTAAACAGCGAAAGGAAAATGCTGTCCCCCGACCGCGAGCTGCACGGGCGTTCATATTTTCAGGGTGAGCTTGAGAAGAACCCTTCGCTTGAAATTGACTTTATAACAGCCCCTCCGAGAATGGCGCTTTATATGGAGATAAGCACAAAAATATATGAAATTTACCTTAAATACATCGCCCCCGAGGATATTCATGTCTACTCGGTCGACGAGGTGTTTATCGACGCTACCGACTACCTTAAAACCTACAAAATGACGGCTCACGAGCTGGCTATCACGATGATTCGTGACGTGCTCAGTCAGACGGGCATAACCGCCACCTGCGGGATAGGCAGTAATATGTACCTTTGTAAAATAGCAATGGATATAACCGCAAAGCACTCCGAGCCCGACCGTGACGGTGTAAGAATAGCCGAGCTCGACGAAAAAAGCTACCGCGAAAAGCTTTGGAGTCACACTCCTCTTACCTCCTTCTGGCGAATCGGCAAGGGTTACGAAAGAAGGCTGAACAAACTCGGGCTTTATACAATGGGCGATGTTGCGCGCTTTTCAATAAGTAACGAGGACCTGCTTTACAAGGAGTTCGGAATTAATGCCGAGCTGCTGATTGACCACGCCTGGGGACGTGAGCCCTGCAGAATTTCCGACATTAAGTCATATATCCCCGAAAACAGGTCGCTGAGTCTCGGTCAGGTACTTTCCTCCCCTTACAGCTTTGACAAGGCAAGAATCGTGATAAGGGAAATGACGGAGGCGCTTGTGCTTGACCTGGTAAAGAAAGGTCTTGTTGCCGATCAGATGGTGTTGACTGTCGGCTATGACAAGGACAACAGCCATTTTGACGGTACCACCGAGCAGGACCGCTACGGACGCACCGTGCCGCGGCAGGCTCATTCAAGCATCAACCTTAACGGATATACCTCGTCAGGCAAGCAGATATGCGAGGCAGTTTTGACACTTTTTGACACAATAGTGAACAAAGAGCTTTATATTCGGCGTATGTATGTTGTAGCAAACCATACAATTACCGAAGAAAAACACAAGCGTGAAGCCGTCAAACAGCTGAGCCTTTTCGAGGAGCCTACCGAAAAGAAAGAGGAGCTTGCCGAAAAGGAGAAAAATATACAAAAGGCAGTTTTGCTTCTGCGCGAAAAATACGGCAAGAATGCAGTGCTCAAGGGCACCAATCTTAAGGAGGGCGCAACCGCAATTGAAAGGAACAAGCAGATAGGAGGTCACAAGGCGTGAGGGACGATTACAGCGATATAATCAATGTAAATTATCAGGGCTCGTCACGCAGAAAGCATATGTCGATGCATGACCGTGCCGCGCAGTTTGCTCCGTTTGCGGCACTTACGGGCTATGACGCTTCAATTGACGAGGCGGCAAGGCTTACCGACAGCGAAGCCGCAAGAAGCGAGCAGGAAATGTTTATGCTCAACGAAAAAATGCATATACTTTCCGAGCATATTTCGGAAAAGCCCGAGGCAGAGTTTACCTGCTTTGTCCCCGACAAAAGAAAGTCGGGCGGCTCCTATGATGTGTTCAAGGGGAACGTCAGACGAATTGACGAAATTCAGAGGCTGATAATTCTTACAGACGGCACGCAGATAAGCCTTGACAGAATTTATAAAATTGAAAGCGATATTTTTTAAAGCAATTCTTTTTTCACTTCTTAGTACATAGTATTTACGGGGTGAAGCTATGAAATGTCTTTTAACGGAACTTTGTGAAAAGGAGATAATTAACCTCCGTGACGGAGCAAGGCTCGGAAACGCAAACGACTTTGAAATTGAGGCGGAAAGCGGTAAGCTGCTTGCCGTTATCATCAGTCCTAAGTCAAAGATACTCGGATTCGGGGAAAAACCGCCCGAAATCAAAATAATGTGGCAGGAGATCCAGGTAGTAGGCGACGACACAATACTTGTTGACCTTGACCGTGCGATACCGCTTCCGCCTAAGAAGCCGACTGCAGGTCTGCTTTCGGGCGTGTTCAGAGAGGGTTAAAAAGCGCAGAAAAGCCTCCCGACAGCTTTTGTCGGGAGGCTTTATTATTTTAAGCTCATTCTTCCTTCATTTTTTTACCGTATCTTATTTGATTAATAACAAATCCGATACCAAAGATAAGCAGCAGCGGAACAAGGAATATCAGCACCGCAAGCACAGTAAGCACAACCAGCGGCACACCCTTGCGGCTGCGTCTGACAGTCGGCTCCGGCTTAGGTGCCGGTGCAGGTATTTCGCCCTGCTCGCCCTCATCATAATAAGGCATTATGGGTAAAACTGCCTCATATGAATTGATGCCCGAGTTGTGTAAAAGCGGCTCAACGAAATCGTAAAGCGTATCGGTAACCTTGATAAGACTTCTGACCTTGATATGAAGCGCTCTGAAAATTGAGTCCAATATACTGATAAGGCCCATGCATATTTTGTACTCAGGTTCGTCCGGGTTGTAAAGGTTTTCGCCGCCGTAGAGGTTCAGCACAAGGTCGACTATAAAATCAACGACCTTTCTGTCCTTGATGTCGGCATAGTCCTTAGCCTTTAGTCCCGTTTCCTTTCTCGTCCACTTTGCAACCGTGCCGATTGTCAGCTTATCAAGTATTTTTGCAATAGGTCTTACTATCCAGCCGATTTTATAAATAAGCTTTTTCTTTATGCTCATCGAAGTTGCCATGCTTGCAAAGGTTTCGATGTCACTGCCTGCCGCCTTGACCATATCCCTTATCATACCTGCAAGTTGATCGGCAAGATACTGCTGAAGCGTTTTGCCCTCAAGGTCAAAATTGACAGGCTCCGTAACAAAATCGGTTGTAGTTGTAACATTGCCCCTGTCGGGGTCAAGAACAACGTTTCTGATTGTACCCGGGTAGCCGATAAGCGACGCCGTAGCAATGTCGTAAAAGGTGTTTCCCCGGAAGGAAACAATTTTATCAATATCATGAATGTGCGTATGCCCCGTAAACATAAACTGAATTCCGAGGTCGGCAAACTGCTCTCGCCTCATATCGTAGTCACCGAACATATCGCCCTTGCCTATAAGCTCATATACGGGCGAAGGGGCAATCATCGGATGATGCGTCATGGCAATTATAAACTGACCGCTCTTTCGCGCGTCATCCGCCTGCGCCTTAATCCAGTCATAAAGCTCGTCGGAAACGCCGCTTTTGCCCGAAAGATTACTGTCGTCGTTTATCGCAAAAAGACGGTAACCCTCGTCAAGCTGAATTACATAGGACATACTCTGCCTGTGAACGGCAATCGCCTCATCGGGTCCGAATTCACGGTACATATCAAACAGCTCTTCACGAAGCGCCGCAGGTATTTTTACCTTTTCATCGCCGTCAAAGCCCCATGTCCAGTTTTCGCCCTTGTAGTCGTGCGTTGCCGTAAGCACATATACACGCTTGCCCTGCGACTTTAACCAACGAAGCTGTTCAATCGCCTCCTCATGGGAGCAAAGCTCGCCGTTGTGCGTAGTGTCGCCCGAAAGGAGGACTATGTCGCTTCTCGTGTCCTTTGCAATCTGTCTGTATGCCGCATCAAGCAGCTCCTCGGCGTGTTCAAGCAATATCTGACTTTTTGCGTTTGCCTTGTCATATTCCTTACCGCTTGTTCCCTTTTTCTTTGAGTAGTAGTGCGTGTCGGTAATTACGGTAAAACTTAACGGTTTTCTTGCCATAAAATCACTCCTGTCATTTTAAAGCCTTGGTTTTAACCTCTTCTTCAAGTCGGTCGGCAAGCTCCTGAATACCCATGGAGCCGATGTCGCCTTCGCCGCGTTTCCTTACGGAAACGGTGCCGTCCTCGGCTTCCTTGTCGCCGACTACAAGCATATAGTTGATTTTCTGAAGCTGTGCTTCACGGATTTTGTAGCCTATCTTTTCACTTCTTGTGTCAACCTCAACACGAAGTCCTCTCTTCTCAAGCTCAGCCGCAACCTTTTTTGCATAATCGTGATGACGGTCGGCAATCGGGAGAAGCTTTACCTGAACGGGCGAAAGCCAGAGCGGGAAGGCGCCCATGGTTTCCTCAATAAGGTATGCCATAAATCTGTCAAGTGAGCCGAGAATCGCTCTGTGCAGAACAACGGGAGTACGGGGCTCATTGTCCTTATCAATGTAAGTCAGGTTGAATTTTGCAGGAAGGCAGAAGTCAAGCTGACAGGTGGAAAGCGTATACTCTGCGCCGACCGCAGGCTTTACATTAACGTCAAGCTTCGGTCCGTAGAAGGCCGCCTCACCGATCTCCTCGGTGTAATCAAGACCGAGTGAGTCAAGAACATCTCTGAGCGCATCCTCTGCGGTGTTCCACATCTCATCATCCTGGTGATATTTTTCCTTGTCGTCGGGGTCGCGAAGCGAAAGAACAAGCCTGTAATCGGTAATACCGAAATCCTTGTAGGTTTCAAAGATAAGGTCGACCACCTTTGAAAATTCGTCCTTAATCTGCTCGGGAGTTACAAACAAATGTGCATCGTTCTGGCAGAAATGACGTCCTCTTTCAATTCCCTTTAAGGTACCCGAAGCCTCGTAACGGAAGTCGTGCGCTATTTCACCGATACGAACGGGAAGGTTTTTGTATGAATGCGAGCTGTTGGCATAAATACGCATATGGTGAGGGCAGTTCATCGGTCTTAAAACATAGGTTTCGTCCTCAACCTCCATTGCGGGGAACATATTATTCTGATAATGCTCCCAGTGGCCCGAGGTCTTATAAAGCTCAACCGTACCTATGCAGGGGGTCAGAACGTGCTGATAGCCGGATTTTATCTCTTTTTCCCTGATATAGTCCTCAAGTATTCTCCAAAGCGTGTAGCCCTTGGGCAGGAACATCGGCATACCCTTACCGACCAGCTCGTCTGTCATAAACAGACCGAGCTCGCGTCCGATTTTACGGTGATCCCTCTTTTTTGCCTCTTCAAGCTTTTCAAGGTATTCTTCAAGCATATCCTTCTTCGGGAAAGCAATTGCGTAAATTCTCTGAAGCATCTTGTTTTTGGAGTCGCCCCTCCAGTAAGCGCCCGTACAGGAGGTCAGCTTAAACGCCTTGATTGCGCCCGTTGACATTATGTGCGGTCCTGCACAAAGCTCGGTAAATTCGCCCTGCTTATAAAAGGATATTCTTTCACCCTTGTCGGCATGCTCCTTGGTAAGCTCATATTTGTAAATCTCACCGTTGCCCTCAAAATAATCAAGAGCTTCCTGCGGCTCCATATAAAAGCGCTCAATCGGTAAATCCTCTTTAATGATTTTCTTCATCTCGGCTTCGATTTTTTCAAGCACCTCCGCCGTAAAAGCGGTGTCGCAGTCAAAGTCATAATAAAAGCCCGAATCAATTGCGGGACCTATTGAAAGCTTTGCGTCGGGATACAGCCTTTTAACAGCCTGAGCCATAATGTGCGAAGCTGTGTGCCAGAAGGTTTTTTTACCGTCGAGGTCGTCGCCGAAGGTGACAATCTCAAGCTCGCAATCCTTCTCAATCGGAGTACGCAAATCGCAGTACTCTCCGTCAATTCTTCCGCCGAGAGCAGCCTTGTAAAGACCCATGCCTATACTTTTTGCCACCTCGGCAATTGTAACTCCGTTTTCAAATTCCTTCACGTCATCTCTGAGTTTGATTTTAACCATACTGTTCTCCTTTCAAATTAAAAAGAAAAGCACTTCACCCCTGAATATGGGATGAAATGCATAATTAACATTCCACGGTTCCACCCGTATTGCGGATTTCCGCCTCTCATTACGACCGTAACGCAGTCACGCGGAACACCTCATCGGCATTCACTCGGGAGCGGTGTCCGGCAGGAGTCTGTGGTTTTGTTTCAGCTATACAAAACCTCTCTGCAACAGACCGTACTGCCATTCTTCTCCGTCAACGTTTTCAACTGTTATATTTATTATACAATTAAAAATCATAAAGTCAAGAAAAAACGCGGTTATTTTTTCTTCGCCGCCTCTTCTCCGTCCCTCGGCAGAGTTTTAAAGAAATGAATGACAAACGGAATACATACCGTAAAGGTCGCAAGGTCTGAGACCGTCTGTGAAATTTCAACGCCCGTAAGTCCGAAAAGCTTCGTAAGAATAATAATTGTAGGCACAAAAGCCATTCCGCTTCTCAGCGATGACAGAAGCGTCGCTCTTTTGTTTGCGCCTATGCTTTGAAACAGCATATTTGTACTGACGCTCAGCGGTAAAAAGAACAGCGATAAAAGCTGAACCCTCAGTGCAAAGGTGCCGATTTCAATTACGGCGGGGTCGTCACGGAAGAAGCCCACAAGCCTTCCCGACAAAAAATATCCGACTACGGCAAGCAGTCCGAGCATAAGCTCACCGAGAGAAAGCGTAAAAAAGTACGCCTTTTTAACCCTTGAGTATTTTTTTGCGCCGTAGTTAAATGCGGAAACGGGCTGAAAGCCCTGACCTATTCCGAGACCCACGGCGAAGATGAAGAAGCATATGCGGTTAACTATTGTCATCGCCGCAATCGCCGCGTCACCGTAACCGCCTGCAAGCTTGTTAAGCACCATGGTTGAAATGCTCGTAAAGCCCTGCCTTACAAGGCTTGGAAGTCCTGTAAAGATAATGTCCTTTACATATGCTGCTTTAAAGCTGAAATTCCTAACGCTGATTTTTGACGAGGTCTTTCCCGTAAGGAACATCGACAGTAAAATCAAAAAGCTGATAACCTGTGAAACTCCCGTGGCAATGCCTGCGCCGCTTACGCCGAAGCCAAGCTTTGCCATAAGCAGCCAGTCGCCGAAAATATTAATCACAGCGCCGGAAACCAGCCCTATCATGGCAAAAGCCGCCTTGCCCTCATACCTTAAAATGTTGTTAAGCACAAAGCTCGAGCACATAAAAGGCGACGCAAGCAAAATATAAACCGCATATTCCTTCGCATACGGCAAAATAGTGGGCGTACTGCCCAGAAGCCTCATAAGCGGCGTCAGAAACGCAAAGCCTCCGAGCGTGATAATCAGTCCGAAGCTCAGTGCATAAAAGAAACCGACCGAGGCATAAATACCCGCCTTTTCGATATTTCTCTCGCCGAGCTTTCGTGAAATCACGCTTCCCGAGCCGTGGCCGAACATAAAGCCGACAGCCTGTATAATAGCCATCAGCCCGAAAACAATGCCGACAGCTCCGCTGGCACTGGTGCTTATACTGCTGACAAAATAGGTGTCAGCCATACTGTATATGTTAGTTACAAGCATGCTGACCGTAGTGGGTATACCGAGCTTTATTACAAGTCCGGAAACCGGCATTTCGGTCAGCATTTTATACTGCTTTTCACTTTGCTGTGAATTACTCATTAAAAATTAATACTTCCTGTTCATCAATCTGTAAAGCTGTTTCTTCCGAGGTTTGCCGTCATTTGAGCCACCTCGGCGCGCGAGGCATAATCAGTGGGACACAGACGGTATTTGCCCTTGCCCGAAACAATGCCGTTCTGCACGCACCACGCCGTAGGGAACAGCGAAAAGGAGCTTACCCTTGAAAGGTCGGTGTATTCCCTTAAAACATATTCCGGACTGCCCTTGACCTTGGTATCCTTTTTCATATATGCGGCATAGCGGTAAAGGATAGCACAAATCTGCTCTCTTGTAATCCTGTCACCGACTCCGAACAAACCGTTCTGATAGCCGAAGATAAGCTTGTTGTCGACCGCCCACATAAGCGCATTATAGTAATAGCTTCCCCTTCTGACGTCCGGAAAATCCGTACCGTATGAGGAATATCCGTCGAGCTCAGCTCCCGACATTCGTGCAATTATACAGACAAAATCCTGCCTTTGCATATAATCCGACGGACCGAAGCGTGAAGCGCTGTAACCGTTAATAAATCCGTTTCTGACATTGTAATTGACCGCTTCAAAATACCAAGCGTCGGAACCGACATCGCCAAAAGGTTCAAAGAGCGAACCCATAGAAACAAAGCCGTAGCCGTTTTTCTTCGAGAAGCTCTCGGCATACGAACCGCTGTAGCCGCTTATTTCTTTTAATTCAGGCGAGTTCTTAAGTGCTTCGTCTGCAATTTTTTCAACCTTACCGCCGATTGTGAGAGAGGAAAGCCTCGGCATATTCTGCACGCCGTTTGACCCGATTTCTCTCACGCCGTCGGGCACAATCAGCTTTGTGACATATTCGCATATATGACGGTAGTCCGCTTTCGGGTTATAGTAAAGCGTAACGCTTTCAAGCGACGGACAGTTGTCAAAGAAAAACGTGCCGTATTCAAGGCACTCGGCGTAAAGCACGACGCTTTTTAACGAAACGCAGTTTTCAAACAGAGAGTCCGAAAGGCTTTTGACAGATTTCGGTGCGGTAAAGCTTTCCAGACTGCTGCAGCCGTAAAAGGCGCAGGAGGAAATGCTCTCAACCGAATCGGGCAAGCTTATTTCCTTTAAGGAGCTGCACTCCTTGAAGGCGTTATCGGAAATGCTGACAAGCTTTTCACTAAAGCGTACGCTTTCAAGCGAACTGCATCTGTAAAACGCATTGAATGAAATGTTAGTTATGCTGTCCGGCAGTGTGACAGACTTGATTTTATCGTTGTTCGCAAAGGCAAACGGTCCTATCTGAGTGACGGTGTTCCCGTCAATCTCAGAGGGCACGGTAAGCTCGGTTTCGTCGCCGAGGTATGCGTTTTCTTCCCAGGTGTTTGCATAGATGCCTATGCTTCCGTCAAGCAGCCTGACATACTTCCAAAGCCCGTCACTGCTTGTATAATCGACATCATACTGGTCAATTGCGCTTGCATTAAAGCCGCAAAGCAGAACCGACGCCGCTAACAGCGCGGCTAAGGCAAAAGATAATACCCTTCTCACTTTTCCCATATCCTTAATCTATGCTTTTAATAATAACCGTCTTGTTGAAATATTGCTTTTTAGCGTCAACGTTAATACCGACATTTTTAAGATATGCTCCGCTTTTTGTGATTGTCCTGCCGTCGTATTCAAAGCTATACGTTTTGTTTTCGTCAAGTCCGTCAATATAAAGCGGAGTCGGCTTAATCATACATTTCGTGTTAACCGAAGCTATGAAAAGCACCGCCCTGCTTTTGTCGGGAGAAACATAAATATCCGCCGAAATTTCGTCCTCTTCAAAGTCAAGCAATCTGTAAAGATCTCCGAACTGAACAAGATCTCTTATGCCCTTGTAAAACTCAACGTGTTTTCTGCACTCATCAAGCATTTCATCGGTATAATTGTTCAGATTACCGCCGAGCGAAAGCGAGCCTCTCATTGCAACGTTAAAGCGAAAATCAAGCGGTGTGTTCCTGTTGTACCAGTTAACGTCGGTAACCCAGGCTCTCATAGTCTTTACAGGCCGTGTAAGCGCATAAGTTTTCTGTATTGAAAGTCGGTCGATAGCGTCCGTGTTGTCGCTTGTCCAGACCATATCAAAATGACCGAGGGCGCCGTAGTCGGCTCTTCCTCCGCCCGATGAACAGCTTTCAAACTGAACCTCGGGAAATTCTTTCCTGAGTCTGTCGACAATATCGTAAACCGCCTTGACATGATAATACCAAAGCATTTTCGGAGTTTTAAGGTTTTCTGCGCCCGTCTCCGAAAGCGGGCGGTTCATATCCCATTTGATGTATTTAATGTTGTGCTCTCTTAAAAGCGAAGACAGCCTTTCGTATATGTATTGCTGAACCTCCGGCAAAGTCATATTCAGCACAAGCTGGTGCCTCTGCTCATGGGCTGTTCTTGTGTCATAGTGATACGCCCAGTCGGGATGCGCTCTGAAAAGGTCGGAGTCGGGGTTTACCATTTCGGGCTCAAACCAAAGTCCGAAGTCCATACCGAGTCCGTTAACCTTGTTTATTAATGCGTCAAGCCCGTTGGGGAATTTTTCTTTATTTACAAACCAGTCTCCGAGCCCTGCATGGTCATGGTTTCGTGCTCCGAACCAACCGTCATCCATAACGAAAAGTTCGCAGCCTGCCTTTGCCGCCTTCTGAGCAAGAGCTCCCTGGCCTTCCTCGCTGACGTCAAACTCGGTCGCTTCCCAGGAGTTGTAAAGCACGGGAAGCGGAGCCCTGTTAAAAGCCTTCGGAAGAACATGATCAACCGCAAAACGGTTAAGATTTCTCGACATATTTCCAAAGCCCTCGCTGCAACCGAATATTACCTCCGGCGAAGAAAAGCTCTCCCCTGCGCCGAGACCGATTTCAAAATCAAAGTCATTAATACCGAGATATGCTCTTGTTGTGCCGAAGCGGTCACGGTTCAGCTCAACCTTAAACGAGCCGCTCCAACAAAGCGTTGCAAAATAAACATCGCCTTTTACCTCATCGGCATTGTTGTATGCGACAAAATAAGGAGAACGGGTGTGTCCGCTTATTCCGCGCCTGCTTTCAAAAACAATGCTTCCTGCGTCAAGTCGGGTTTTCGCCTCGTAGCCCTCTGCGCCCCAGGCGCCGTTAGTGTTCAGAACATAGTACGGCTTTACGCCGGGAAGGCACAGCTCGGCGCTCAGGAGCTTTTCAACAACAATATCGTCGCTTCCGTTGTTTTTTACACAGACGGATTTTGTGATTATGTCATAGTCCTCATAAACCGTATATTTTACGGTAAGCTCAAAGGGATAAAAGCTGTCCTTTAAAACCGTGCACAGAGTGTTTCCGTCAATCGTGTACGAGGCAAAATGCAAGTCAAGCTCTCTGCAGCCGTCGGGCTGTTCGGCTTTGAGACAGCATTCCCGGTACATAACTCCGCCGAAGTATGTATACTCCTGGTGCATTTCGTCAAGGTTAATGCTTTTAGCTTCACCGCAGTCATTCGGTTCAATGCCGTAATCCTCCGTCCTCACCTTTTTGCCCCAATGCAAATTACGCACATTGCCATAGCTGTCTGCCGCTATAACATAGTGCGTATTTTTCGTTTCAAGAATGAAAATATTATCTTTTTTTACGATTGCCATTTTATTACCACCCCTTATCAATAGTGCTTATACAAATAATATAATATAAGAAGAGGTAAAATGCAAATAGTTTTTTACTGTTCTGTTGACGGAGAAAGCTTACTGATGCCCGAGAAAATAATTGAAACGGTAAACAGCTTTTGGTCCTTGTCAAAATCCCAGAACACATCGCCCTTATACTTTTTCACGGACCTCATCACACTCTTAAAGCCGAGACCGTGTAATCTCCTTTGAGGCTTGGTGGTCACAAGCTTACGGTTTTCGGTCACGGGTGCAAAATCGCTTATGTTTTCAATAATTATATGAAGCATATCGTCAAAGCAGTTTATGCTAAGATTTATATACTTTTCCTGACTTTGCGCCGCCGCTTCGACGGCATTGTCAAGCAGGTTGTTAAAAATGGCGGTTATGTCATTGTCGGCAAGAAAGTCCAGCTTGGTATAGTGAATATTCTTTTCAAAATTAATCTGATATTTTTCACACAGGTAGTCATATTTTGCTACAATCAAGTCCAACAGTTTGTTGTTCGTTTTCCCGATTCGGTTCATTCCGTCCAGTTCCTCAAGCATACCTTGAATATACTCCCTGGTCTTGTCTGCGTCGTCGGCAATACCGTATATGTTTCCCATATGCTTTTTGGTGTCGTGTACATACAGCTGCAACTCCTCGTTCTGACGCTCAAGGATTTCAAGATAGGTGTTGTCCATCTCGTTTTTCTGCGTAATTGCCTTCAGCTCAAAGAGCTCCTGCTCGGTCTGCGAAAGCCTCTGCTGAAAAATACAGGTCAGAATTACGGAAAAGGTCAGAACTATAACAGAAACGCTCAGTATGAGTTTCAGGGTTTCGTTAAACTCAAACTCAGCGGCAATAAGCCCGACAGCAGTAAGAACGACCAGCAGTGAAAACGGGTATGCAAGAAAGACCGGATTGATTTTTTCATTTTGCCTGAACCTGTTAATTACACTGCCGATTATTCTGAGGACGGTAAACAGCAGTGATTTGCTCAAAACAATAACAACTACATAGCTGAGCATATTATCGGTAAAGTCCATTATCTCGGATTTAAAAATAATCGAAGCTATTGTAATTGCGCTGAATTCAGTAATGGTAACAAGACTTGTTATAAGCGCCGAATAAACAAAAGAAAAAACAAACTTCTGCTTATATACAACCAAGGTCAGCATTATATGAAACGCTACCATGGCAACAGTGTTAACTACGATATTATAATCAAAAACGATGTTTACGCCGTACATTATAATATACAAAACGAAAATAGCCAGAAATCTTTTCAGCATTCCCTTCCCGAGCTTTGTTATGCTTTCGTAGAAGGAAAAGCACACCAGGCATTCAACCGTCTGCAGGACAAAGTTCATAACAAAAGAGGTCATTTATTTTTTCTCCCTTAGATAATTGGACAGTGTTTTTCTGAAAACAGACTGGTATTTTCTCGAAACGCTGATTCTGTCGCCGTTCGTCATAATAACATAATCACGACTGTACTCGTCGATTGCGTCCATATTAACAATAAAGCTTTTATGAATACGATAAAAGCTTCCGTAAATAAGCTGCTTCATCCAGTCGTCAATTGAATTGTTTGAGATGTAAAAAACGCCCTCTTCGGTCACGACCTTAATCCTTCTTACAATACTTTCTATATAGATAATATCGGAGGTGTTAATTCTGCGCTTAGCTCCGTTATCGGCGTGAATATAAACCTCAGAGGTGTTGGCTCTTATAAGCTCTACCGCTCTGTCAAGCCCCGAGTAAAACCTTGTGTACTCCAAAGGCTTACTTAAAAATCGAAGGGCAAAAAGATTCAATGCGTCGTCAATATATTTTTCGTATGCAGTGATAAAAAATATTATAACCCTTCGGTTTCTTTCTCGCAGTTTTTCAGCGATATCAAGTCCTGAGATTTCCCCCATTTCAATGTCAAGGAATGCAATATTGTACTCCTTTTTAGAGCGCATTGCCTCCTCGGGCGAAGAGAACACGTCACAAAACAACTGCAGCCCATGCTCGTCACAGTATTTCTGAAGATACTCGTGCGTTTCCTTACAAAACGCCGCTTCATCGTCACATATCATAGCCTGAATTTTCATACTATCACCGTAAAAAAGACTTAAAGTTGTTACGCTTTAAGTCTAATATATCATAAATACTGCGGTTTTTCAATTCCCTTTTATTTTGTATTGAAATAAGCCAGCAACAGCTTATACAGTATTTCCTGCTCACTCTCACTGAGCTCGCGTACAAGGTCTATTATGTTGCCGTCGACATTTTTCTTAATTGCGCCCGAAAGCAATTGACACGGGCAGACATCAAGCTCGTTGCATATGTTCACCAGGGATGAATACGACAGATTGTTCTTTCCGCACTCCAGGTTTGATATTTCGGTAACAGACAGATTAATCTTTTCGCTGAATTCCTGTTGAGTATAACCCCTGCTTTTGCGAAATTTTGAAATTCTTTCACCAATGATTTTGTTACTGCTTATTCTCATTGCTTCATCGCCCCTGTAAATACTAACATTTAAAGGAGCTATTTTGAATAAAGTCTGTTTTTAAATTTTTAAATTGTATTTTAATATTTTCAAATTTTCTTTTAATTATTGAATAAACGCTTTAAATTTGACTATATTTGCACTTTTTTTGTCTTAATTTGCAAAATGCATTGATTGTTTCCGCAGTGCAAGGTATAAATAGGGCGAAAGGAGGTGACATCATGAATAAGGTATTTGACAAACTCGTAAAGGCTGTTAATTTTTCACTCAAGGCTGACGCTAACTCAACCAACACTACAATGGCTTTCCAGCCTAAGCTTCCGGCAAAGTATGAGGAGTTAAAGAAGAATGATAAACAGAATTGCAATAAGGCTGACTAAACATCTATTAGCTAAAAACGCAATAAGCGCCGATGATTATGAGCTATATCATTACGGCGTGTTTATCATTTTGTCCGAGCTGCTCCTTGCCGTGTTTTGCTTCGCGGCAGGGGCAGTTTTCGGCATCCCTCTGCAGGGCTTGCTTTTTTACGTTTCCTTTTTCTCGCTTCACAGATTTGCCGGCGGCTTCCATACGGACACCGAATTAAAATGCCAAACCGTAACTCTGTCTGCATTTTTAGTTTTTATTTCGGCAATTAAGCTCTGCGAAGCGGCATCGATTAAGTATTACATTGCGGTCTTCTTCGTCTGCATAGCAGTTCTGACAATATTTGCCCCTGCCGACACGCCGGAAAAGATATTATCGGATGAAGAAAAGCGCAAATTTAAATTACTGACTGCGGCAGTGTCGGCCTTCTTTGCGGCAGTAATTATTATATTGACGGTGCTTGAGGTTTCGACCTCCGTAATATGTTCGGTTATCCTCGGTACGGTACTGGAAACTGTTTCGGTTTTGTTTGGCAGACTGTTGAACCATAAGCTGTTAAAGGCGTAAAGCATTTTACCGAAAGAGCAGGCTCCGCCTTACGTCAGCCCTTAATCCGCAAAAGCGATTAGGGGTGTTTTTTTCGGCATCACGGCTCCAAATCGGGCTATAAAATGTAAAAGAAAAATTTTTTTGCATTTTTAAAAAATTTTACTTGATAATTCTCACGGGATGTGGTATAGTATCTCTTGCGAAAAGATAAAGAACACATATAGCGGTATTGTGTAACGGTAGCACAGCGGACTCTGACTCCGTATGTTGAGGTTCGAATCCTTTAGCGAGCGAAGCGACGCCAAGGTTTTGAACGCTTGCGTTCAGGTTCTTATACCGCATATAATTGAATAACAAGAAAACACAGCGGTATTGTGTAACGGTAGCACAGCGGACTCTGACTCCGTATGTTGAGGTTCGAATCCTTATACCGCTGCCAAACAGAAGGCACCCTTTCGGGTGCCTTTTCTGTTTGGCAGCTTTTGGCTGTAATAATGAACCTCAACATATAAAATACGAATCCTTTTTACGGGGTTAAAATGCCTTTAACCCCACATAAACAGCCTGTCAAGTCTTTAAGGTGGAGATTTGCGCAGCAAATACTACCGTGGCTTGACAGGTTGTTATAACGCAATAAAAAACAGATATTTGGTAAATTATCAAGGATTCGAAGAATCCTTTAGCCGAGGGCGATAAATCGCCCGAACGCCATCAAATTGCTGGGCAATTTGATATAACGCTGCTGCACCCATCCGGTGTCCTTTTTTTCGTGGCAGCTAATATGCTAATCATCAATCGGACATGCGTTATATAGTTTGTAAAAAGATTTCAATACGGGGTAGTGCAATTAATTAATCCCCCTACCTCTTATTGCACTGATAGTAATTCACGGTCTGACCAGTTTCATTATACTGATGAGTGATTTTCACAACTCCTGTATCGGCCAGCTCTTTGATCGCCTTATCAACAGTCGTAACGGAAATATGACAGTTGTTGCTGATAGTTGTGCGTTAAGGATATGACTTCCCGTTGCGGTCGCTGAGCTTTGAGAGATACATATACACTGCGAGCGCTCTCGGTTTAAAATTGTAATCGAAAATATCAGTCGGCACGAGGAAGAATTTTCCCTTGTCGTACATGATATGCATGTTGTCATAGACGAGCTTAACTCTCTTCAAAAAATCATCTCCTCACTTAAGAACATTTGTTCGCACGTGAGGAGATTATATCATTTGTTATTCAATTTGTAAAACGGATTTGAGGATGTTAAGTACACATAATGGGACTGAGTAAGTATAATGAAACTAAATGCTTAGCATAACTTTTGGCAACAGTATATTGATTCCATAAGTTTTTTAGCAATTTGTAAATCAAAATAATGATGAGTTTGATAATAACAAGCACCGCTTTGTAGCGGTGCTTGTTATTGTTTATATCTCTTCAATTCCCAAGCTCTTTAAGTAATTATATGTTCCATTATAATACTCAGGAAGGCGGGTGCTGTCCTCCCAGAATCCACTTGGGGTTTTATTCGGATTTCCTTCTGGCACGCATATAATCATGCCAACTCTAGCTCGTGTTAGTAAAACGCGATATGCATTAAGCATGTATTTCATTTGATCTTGCTTATTATCAGTATCGCCAATTAGCTTTTTCCACTGTGTCTGACCATTAAAATGATAGAATTGCCATTCTCCATTTTCACATCTCATATCTGCATCCCATAACAAACATGTATAATCAAGCTCCAATCCTTGAACTTGAATCTCTGTGGCTGCATCTTCTAAATAATTTGATGACCTTGTATCGGTTTTATCTTCTAAGAACCAGTGAACTGCATTTGCATCGCCTGATGGTAGAATATGAACTGCAAGCGGCTTAAATCTTGCGGATTCTTTTGTTACCAAAACACCAGTACGTTCCGTTCCTCTTACCTTATCATGAAGCCATCTTCTTGCTTTATTCATATCCCTTGTTAGCACTAAGGGATACTTATCTTTTATCTCTTCATATATCGAGGATGCGCTTTCATCAAAGGTCAATAACGCATGAACAAAAGCAGAAAGCTTTTCAGCTCTGTATGATCTTAAAGAAACACCGAGATGCAAATCTTCAGAATAAGTAACATTGTTGTTATCCTTCAACAACTCGTTTACTCTGCTTTCTGCATATTCAGCTTCTGTCAATTTGGGCGAAATAAATACTTTCCAATGCGGATAGTTATCGTTAATCGCAGCAATCCATTCAGATATTCCAGCTTCACCTGTATTTATTTCCTGTCCGCCTCCGACAAGGCAAACAATTGTAGCCCAGTCTTCTCTTTGATCAAGAGACCAAATCAAAAATGCGGCCTCTGACATTGGAAAGTTCGGAACTTTAAGCTTGTTACCATATGTTCCGCCTCTTTTAAGATATTCGGCAAGCCTTTTGTGAGTCCAAGAACGTTGAGCCTCGTCAAAAATTGCAACATGTTCGACTTCACCATATCCTGCTTTTTCTTGCTTTTCAGCTTTTTCATGATCAATTTCAAGAATTCCATTCTCAACAGGGTTCTTGATTTTTGCCAACATATTATCGCGGTAGCGGTGAATCATCTGAATCGATTTGCTAACCTCGCGGCGAGAGTCAGATAATTTCTTTTTTGTGCCTGCTTCTTTCTTTTTACCAGTCTCTTTTTCTTCCTCTTTTTCTTTCTCCTTGCATTTCTTAAAATCATCTTGTGCTAGTGCTTCTGTCAACACGGCAACAAGAGGGCCATTACCAGAGAGGTAAACTGCACCTTCATCTTCAACGGGTTCATCTTTTCCTTGATATGTCTGCCTTATTGCAACATCAAGGCCAACAAGTGTTTTTCCCGCTCCAGGAACACCGGTTACAAAGCAAATGCTCTTTTGGTGTTTCTCTTTACTCTCTTTAATTACACTGAGGACATATGAAATAGTTCTGTCTGTAGAAGCTTTATCTGCCTCATGCTTTGTTATGTCTTCAACAGAATGGTTTTCATATAATGATCTCGCAGCTTCAATAATAGTTGGTGTAGGAGCATATGGACTGTTGATCCATTTGGTATTCACTGACGATTCGTTGGGGAATTCATCCAACACCATTCTGATCAAGTCCAACAGTCCATCTTTACCGGTTACTAATGGGTTGACGACCTTGTCATCATATACTGACATCTGAACAACAGTTGAAGCCTTTTTGTGCTCAGTCGCAACTAGGATAGGAACAATAACCTTGTCCTGGCTATACTTGTGAAAGTTTTTTAAATCTAAGGCGTAGTCAAGAACTTGGTCAATATCAGCCTCAAGAATCTGTCCTTTCCCAACTTTAAATTCGATACAAAAAATGATTCCTTTATATAGTAAAACAACGTCAACACGTTTTCCAAGACGCGGTATTTCATATTCAAACACAATGCGACCATCCCTATCTGTAAAATGAGATAAGGTTTCTTGCATTATGGAGATTTCGCCCTTCCACGCATCTCTAGTGGCGGTTTTATCATCGCCGTGGTAATTGTCACAAATCTCACCAAATACTGATGTATTAGGTTCGTTTATAAAATCATCAAAACCATTTTCATATAAGCATCGTGGAGACTTAATCATTAGAAATTCCTTTCATTATTGTAATTTTGTTATTCTATTAGGCTATTGCATTAGAATTAATCTGTTCAATAATTCTTCTTATCCCATACCAAACTGTCAAATCAGCAAATACATCCGAAATACTTCCTTGATCGGTAAACGGTGTTTCCTGAAGGACTGACATATCTTTCAAAATACCGTTGTGAACAATATATTCAATAATCTGGTTCACAAAATAAATCTGTCGACTGTCAAGACTGACACTATTAAGGTATTCGGCAAAAGCTTCTTTAGCAGCGTTCATATCCAATCCGACAATTTCCCTGACGAATTCACCGAGTGGTTTGTCGCCGTATTCCGCTTCGTATTCCTCCTTCGAACCGAGATCTTTCCAAAGGATCTCTTCCAACGCTTCAATATCCTTATGTGTAAGCGGCTGATTTGATTTCAGTTTGGCAATAACGATATTATTCTGATTCTGACGTACATAGTATTCCGCCTTCATTTTATAATTTCGGAGATCGTCATTTTCAAGTTCGGAATCATTCCAGTTTACGTCCAGTATCTCATCATCAAAATCAGTAAGATATACTACTTTCCCGTGCGGAATATATTTCATAAGATTGCGCAGTTCTGTTCTGATACGTTCAAAATCATTAATGTCGGCATTCTCTACATAGTTGGTATGAAGAATCATATCGATCAATTCAGAATGAGCCTGGATTTCGGGTATATTTGCAACGCCTGCAACAGCGCTTACTTTTTTTATAAGGTCCGTTCTTGCTCTCTTATACTTTTTACCAATAAGGTATGCCAGTTCAATGCCATAAATCAATGCATCAAACCTGACAGCACTCGCCTCGTCACCATCGGGCAAGATCAAAGGTGCAAGCTCGTAACCCATAATTAATGTGTCCTCATATGTCAAAGCCGAATAATTATCCGGATTTGAATAGATATCGACATATTTTAAGTGCTGACGGACCGCAAAATTCTCACGATTGAGTTCCCTGACCTTTTGAACCATGTTGTCGACAAGTGATTTACGCAATTCAATAAGATAATCCGTCTGATAATCGGCGTCTTGCAGTTTATAAGCAATCTGAGATTTGAGATGGAACACCGCGCCCTGCAAGGCAATCATATTAGCAGTCGGCTTACCTTTTGAGAAACGGAAGAATTCGAAGTTGCCGCAAAAATCAAAGATATAGAATTTATCCTTATCCTTCCCGTCAAGCAGTCCTTCGCAAAGGCGCGTTCCCCTGCCTATCATCTGCCAGAATTTTGCCTTACTCATAACCTTTTTAAAGAAAACAAGGTTGAGAACTTCCGGCACATCAATACCGGTGTCAAGCATATCAACCGAAATTGCTATCTGAGGAAGTTTTTTCGGATCCGAAAACTCGTCAATTGCAGACTGGGCATAGTTTGTGTAGTTATCAATTACTGTTGCGTAGCCGGGATAATTCGGATACTCTTTATTAAATATTTCAAGAATTTTTTCTGCGTGAAGATGGTTTTTGGCAAAGATAATTGATTTGCCGAGCTTTTCACCGTAGTCAATTTTTATTCCATCCCGCATAAGAACATGAAGGACTTCTTTGATTGTGTCCTCATTGATAACCCATTCGTTAATTGCCGATGACTGAATCGCTTCGGGAAGTTCTCCGTTTTCATCAACAAACGTGTTTTCATATTCTTCCTTATCTTCATCCGAAAGTTCATCGTAAACTATACCCTGATCAATGAACTTCAGCGTAGATTCAACCGAAACATAATCTACAAGATATCCGTCCTTAACTGCCTGTGCCAGCTCATAGCCATAGGTCGGTTCACCGTTGTTCAGCTCAAAGATTTCATATGTATTCTTTTCGATTTCGTCTTTGGGAGTCGCTGTAAGACCGACAAGAGGAGCATCAAAATAGGTGAAAATATCTCTGTATTTATTATAGATTGAACGGTGTGCCTCGTCACAGATAATCAAGTCAAAATGTCCGCAGGTAAAGAGTTTACCTTCGTCATCCTTAACATCATCAATGCAGTTCATCATTGTCTGATAAGTTGAGAAAACGCAGTGCGCAGAAACATTATCTTTTTCTTCACAGAGATTCGTTGCCGAAAAATCGGGTAAGAGATTAACAAATGCACGTTTTGCCTGTGTAACCAGCGAGTTTCTGTCAGCAAGGAAAAGAACATTCTTTATCCAGCCATGCTGTAAAAGGACGTCAACGAGCGCAATGACAGTTCTGGTCTTGCCCGATCCGGTTGCCATTACGAGCAGGGCTTTTCTGCGCTTTCTGTTGTCAAAGCTATCGCAGACCGCCTTGACGGCAGCCTCCTGATAATATCTTCCTGCAATGTCCGAATTGACAAACACATTTTTCAGGCTTGTCCGCATTGTCTGAAGATTAAACAACTTTTCAAGATCACGTTTGGAATAAATAGCGGCGCATTTTCTTTCGGGATAAATGTTGTCAGTTATTCTTGTATCAAAACCATTCGTGAGGAAAATCACGGGGCGTCTGCCGTATTTCTTCTCAAGAATATCGGCATAGAGCTTTGCCTGCTGTCTGCCAACAGCAACATCCTTACAGGTGCGCTTTGCTTCAATGACTGCAAGCGGTTTTCCCGTGTCATCATAAAGAACATAATCGGCGTAACCGACTTCGGATTTGTTCGGCATACCGTCGAGCTCGACCTCATTGAGCCAGTTTTTGCCCTCGATCCAACCTGCGTCGCGAAGCATTGAGTCAATATATATTTTACGTGTTTTGTATTCAGATAAATCAAGCGGCTTGGAAACATAAGTGTTCCTCTGCTCTGCACGACGTGCGGTCAACTCCGATTTAAGAGCTTCATTCTCTTTAATAAGCTTTTCAAGGTCGATATCCTTCTCTTCGGGAACATCAACGGGTTTGTTGTGACTATCAAGAAGTGATTTGTCGAACTGACGTTCTTCATAGTTTTCAGAATAGCAGTATGCCACAAAATCAAGGAACACGAAAAGGTTTTCAAGGCAGAGTTCAGCCTCGTCATAAGAAACCTTTTTCGTTTCGTGCGCTGCGCGATTACCCGACTTGCGGATAAACTCCATACGTTTGAGGATATCCTCGCCGACTATATCACGGAATTCCTCGCTGCCCATAAGTAAAACGAGGGTGTCCTGATAAGGCATAACAAGGTCGCCGTCAACGGAATACATCCATTTGACAGCCGCCTCCATCGCCCGCCGGCAATTGATAACGCAGGCCGAAGCGTCAATATTCAGAATTTGCTCTGCCGCGATTGCAGCGTCAGCAAACCCCGAAAACTTTGGTTCACTTTTCAAAAATTCAAAGTTGGTCATAGTATCCACCTAGTTAATTTTATATACGGAATTATCCTCATTGTTATCGTTATTTGGTTCAACAGTCTTGTATAACCCTGTCTGTGATTTAAACTCTTCAGTTATTTCTGTTGATGTTTTTTCACCTTTTAAAAATTGTTCAAAAAGCTTTAAGAATTCATCAGTTGTAACTATAAGTATATCGTTCTTTTTTGCATCTTCAATAACATTTACATGAATAGGTTCGCGATCATTTAGTGCTTTTTCTCTTTGATAAGTGATTATTAATAGCCCTTTTACATTTTCAGTTTTTTCATCTTCATCAAGCTTATCTTGGTAATCAGCACAATGCCTTTGAACTTGCGAAATATTTCCTCTTTTGACGTTTGAACTAATCCCCTTAATCTCTCCTACAAAGGTAATAGACTCTTTTTTTATAATAAAATCCGCTTTCTTTTCATCAACATATTTGCTTAAATCACATTCGAGTATTTCTTGAAGCATTTCAAAGCACGTTTTAACCAGACCATCGCCAGTATCAACTAAAATGCTTTTGTAACGCAAGTTTGAATCAATTTTTTGTTTGATTTCTTTTATGCTCTCCTCTACTAAAGCTAACTGTTTTTCTTTTTGATCAAGTGCTTTCTGGAGCACATTATCATCGAAAAAGCTATAATCTTTAACCCATTCGGGAATATCTATGCTCTCTTTTACCAAACCTATTTCATTTAAATAATCATCAATATTTAATTCGGATAAATTCAAACTTGATAAAAAACAGTTTTTAGATAGTTGAATAGTTGTTTTATTATTACTTGCTTTTGAGAAAGTTAATCCCTTTCCATTGGATGAAATAGAAAACGTAGCGTTAACTTCAGTATTGGATATAATTGTTTTACTGTTTTCAAAAAACAACTCAAAATGGTGAAGATTAACACCATCTAATATACAATTGTTGATAGTTGAGTAGCAAACTTCGTCTATAACATCTTTCAAAGGTTCATTGTAGTAATACTTGCCGGAAGATAATCGATCGTAATAATATGTATAGTTTTGAGGTAGAAAAACAATCGTAGGTCTGTCCGTATTTTTTATTTGTTGATTAAGTGTTAATAAATCATTCTTACAGGAAACCAAGCCAACTGATTTTTCTTTCACTTTCCAAATATCTTTATCCTGCAAAGAAATGATATTAAGGTCAAATTCACTAAACGATATAGAATCGGAAAAAAAACTTTTAACAACAGTGTTCAAAGAAGTTATTTGTTCCTTTTTATTAAATGTAATTAATTGTATTTTCACATTATCACCTCACCCAAAATATTGCTGCATTAAACTGTCAAATAATAATTGCGCTTCGTCAAGAGCCTTCTGCACAACAGTTTTTATTTTGTTAATTTGAGAATAAATCAAAGCAAATTCATTTTGCTCTTTTAAAGGTGGCAATCGGAATTTCAAATTCTTTATTATTCCAAGGTTTAAACCATCCATTATTGCTCCCTTCGCATTTCCTGTTAACTGATATTGAATTTCCGGGTGCATTTGAAACAAACTGCAAAGAAACACTGAATTAACTTTTGAATAGTCTGGAGTTAGACACGCAAGGTGTTTTGTGTTGATAGCCAATGGCATATTATTAGGAATAATCGCCGAGCGCCCAATCGTACCCATTATTGTTATTATCACATCACCAGAGTGGACTGTGTATCTTTTCAATTCCTGGTACTTTTTCTCTGTAATAAACCTCATTTTATTAAATGAAAACTTGTTATCAACCGCATTATCTATACCTAAAACAAAAACACCCTTATCAACGAACTCGTCATGGTGAAGAGCGCTGCCAAATGGACCTGTTCTTGCATCCAGACATACATCTTTAATGGTAACATATTGCCAAGCGGAATTCGAGGATATAAAAATCTCAACAAATTTTGATTTTAATAGATTATCTAAAAGTCCAATTTGTTTCTTTCTAAATTTAATTAGTTTTAAAACACTGCTCAATATCTCGTTTTTATATAATTGTTCATTTAAGTGAGGACACTCGATTTTCAAATTCAACAAATGCTCATTGCGCAGATTTTTCATTATAGCCCCTTGAGCCATCAAAGAAATATCAGCTCGATATTTTGAACTTAAAAAAAACATTTCAAGATAGCCGCTGTTAATAGAAACGGGACGAACGACTTTACAAAAAGCACCAAAAGTATATTCGCCTTCCAGATTAAAAGCCGCAGATTTTCCAACTAACGATTCGCTTCCTGAAGCGCAAACGATAATATCTCCTTTTTTTAATAATTGTTCATCAGATACATTTGACCTATCGACATAAACTACATTCTCAAAAGATATCGTTCCATCTTCATTGATATTATTATTCTTCAAAAGGATTATTGAGTTTTCATCCAGAGCGTTATGTAAGTCTTCTGGTTTATAAGACACTCCTCTAACTAACGAAGCTATTTCACCAAGTCTTTTTATTTCCATATATTCATCCCTACAAATCCGAATATGTTTAATTAATTGTTATCCGAAATCTTTGAAAAGAGCTATTACCGCTACAATCAAAGCAACTAATGCAATAATACTTGAAAACATAGAAGAAATAAAATTACTGTCTTCCGTTGTTTCAATTTCCTTTAATGATAAACCGCTAATTATCGCAAACATTAACGAAAAGATTAAAACACAAAACAGGCCCAAAACAGTCAGATATCCGCTTAGTTCTTTAAAATTAAAAGTTGACCAATAAATAAAGGCGCATGCAACAGAAGATATTGTTACAAATATACCGATTATTACAAAAACAAATAGCATGGGCTCTATCACAAACTTCAGCAATTCTCTGGAGTATTTGTGTTGTGGCTTATCTTGTTCTGCTGTTTTATGCGCATTAATGATAGAATCTGCTAATTTATCTTAATCTATTTCAAGGTTTAATTCCTTAATATTATTGATAATTGACTTATTTTCCTTTTTACTCATTCATCATATTCTCCAATAATGTCATCCGTATACTCTTTGCCAGAGACAGAATAGAAAACGCTACCTTCGTCAGAATACTCTAAAGGCACTGGCGTTCCCTGCTTTATATACCCATGTTTTTGTAGAAGCAATATACTTTTCAATACGACTTTGCCGTTAAGACGCAAAGCAGTTGAAATGTCATCTACTGTTGACCAAGGATTTTCCTTGATATAAGCAAATATTCTCTTGTTTTCACCCATCGTTCACACCTACTTTTGTTTTATGTAATCCTTAATATCATTTATGATGAAACCCATCAGTTGACCTTTTTTTGTTTTGCCAGTGCCCAAATCTTTTCGCATTTCATTCATTATTTCTTCGGTAATCCAAATGCTATCTAAATTGTTTTTAGGGTTAATAGCTAATTGCCTAAACTCAATCCATTTTTTTGCAACTTTTGGAGACCCCCAAAGGGTTAGTTGCTTTGAAAACTTATTAATATCTTTTATCATATCCTCTTGAGGATATTCTGTTCCTGCTTTGCCGTTCTGTTGTACTTTATAAATCAAATCAACAAAATCACAATACGGACCTTCTCTTTTTTGAGCTAAGTACTCATTCCTCGATTTTTTATACTCCAAGCTTTTTCCAACTATTGAGCTAATGACCACACCAATTATTGATACTCCACCAGTAATAATAGCGACAACAACAACTGCATCAAGTTTGGCTAATTGTTTTAAAAATAATCCAATATACTTTATTGATACGATTATAACAAATATCGCAAATGCAATTATCAAAAGCAATATGAGTAATCCAATTATAAAATTTATTTTTGGATGTCTTTCACTAAATGGCTTTTTATGTCTTTTTTATTCCCCATGCTTAACACCTCAATTATTCAGCATTTTCTCCAGCTCATCCATAGCCGTATTGATTTCCTTTTCAAGTGAGCGAAGATTTGCCAAAATTTCACTTGTCGGAGGATACTCAACGGGCTTATACTCAGTTTTCTTATATTTATTGATTGACAAATCGTAATCATTGTCAACAATTTCCTGCTTTGAAACAAAGAACGACTGCTCTGTGCGTTCCCTGTCCTTTTCCGCTTCAAGGTTTTTAAACCTTGCGATAATATCGGGAATATCATTTTCCTCGGTGGGACTGCGCTTGTCATCAAGTGAAAAGCCGTCTGCCTTCATATCGTAGAACCAGACGTTATCAGTACCGCCGTGCTCGGTCTTGGTAAAAATCATTATAGCGGTTGAAACGCCCGCGTAAGGCTTGAACACGCCTGAAGGCATTGAAATAATCGCCTCAAGTTTATTGTCGTCAATTATCGCCTTGCGGATTGCCTTGTGCGCCGTTGACGAGCCAAAGAGCACGCCGTCGGGAACGATGCATGCACAACGTCCGCCGATTTTAAGCATTCTCAAGAATAGTGCGAGGAAAAGAAGGTCTGTTTTCTTAGTCTTGCAAAGTTTAAGCAAATCAGTTGAAACTATGTCATAGTCAAGACTGCCCTTGAAAGGCGGATTAGCAAGTATCAGCGAATACTTGGACTTGTCCGGATTCTGATCCGAAAGACTGTCACGGTACTCGATAAACGGACTGTCAATTCCGTGCGTCATCATATTCATGGCACCGATACGAAGCATGGTGCGGTCCATATCGTAGCCGAAGAACATATGATTCATATAATGGTCTTTTTTTACTCGGTCAAAAAAGATTTCTTCCCTGCGTCTTTCTTTCAGATACTCGGCTGCAGAAACAAGAAATCCGCTTGTTCCGCAGGCCGGATCACAGATAACGTCATCTGACTTAGGATCCATCAGTTCAACCATCATTCTGATAATATGTCGGGGAGTGCGGAACTGACCGTTTCTGCCCGATTGAGCTATCTTTGAAAGCAAATATTCGTAAACGTCACCGCGAATATCCGTGCTCTGCATAGCATTCATCATTTCATATACGGAATCGAGGCCCGACACAACTTTATCGAGCAACAGTGGCGTAGGAAGTTTAAAAATCGCATCATCCATATATTTTGAATATGCGCTGTTCTTATCACTATGAAGTGTTTTAATAAATGGAAAAACCCACTCCTGAACTACAGAATACATCTTGCCGGCGGGGAAGTCATGAAAAACCGACCATTTTAACTGACTGCCGTCAATTTTTCTGTCGCCGACTTCAACCTCACCGCTGAAAATGCTTTTATATGGCAGACCGAGCATTGAACTCTCTTTTGCGCGGAGATTGTCAGAATCATCCAAATCCCTTATAAACATCAAATAGGTAATCTGCTCAATCACATCCAGCGGGTTAACCAATCCACCGGCTGCAAAGTCGTTCCATATACCGTCTATTCTATTTTTCAACTCACCTGTAATCATTTATCGTTCTCCCTGTTCCAAATATATTTAGTATATCTTCCGCCGCCGATTTTAATGATCTTTTTCTCTTTAAGCAAAGATGCAAGTGTTCTTTGAACGGTAACCTCGCTCATGTTGCTGAGCTTTTCACTAATCTCTCTTTTCGTGATCTGACCGAGAGTGTTTCTTATCAAGTCCTCTACCATCTCCGGTTTGGATTGCCTTTTACCGGAAACTATTAGAACTCTCTCATCAAATTCACGGTATGCGGAAATGATTACTCCAAGCATATATCTGATAAAAGGTTCATAATTGTTAGCACCTTCGTGCCAACCTTCAGAGCTTTCTTCAAGCGCCTCATAATAGGTTTCCTTTGAGTTTTCAATTATTCTTTCAATACTGATGTACTTGCCAACCATAAAGCCCAAACGATAAAGCGTAAGCAGCGTTAATAAACGGCTCATTCGCCCGTTTCCATCATTGAAAGGATGAATACAGAGGAAATCAAGAACAAACACCATCGACGCAATCAGCGGATCCAAAGACTCCTTGGTAATCGCATCATTGTATTCGCGGCAAATAGCATCAACATATTCCGCTGTCTCCCAGGCATGAACAGGGGTGAAGCGAATACGCTGATTGCCCTCTGCATCGGTTTCGGCAATTACATTATCAGCATTTTTAAAGTTACCGCCAATTGACATTCCGCTGAATTTATACAAATTCTGATGAAGCTGCAATATCATATTTTTGGTAATAGGAATGTACTCATAATTCTTATGGATTGTATTCAGTACATCCCTGTATCCGGCAATTTCCTGTTCATTTCGGTTCCTGGGTGCGGTTTTTTCCGAAACAATCTTTTTAAGGCGCTCATCAGAAGTGTAAATGCCTTCGATACGGTTTGACGCCTCCGTGCTCTGTATTTTCGCTAAATCAACCAAATAGTCAAGCGTGTCCGGCTTGATCTCCAGAAACTGGTTCTGCTTGCCTTTAAACTCGTTTACCTTTGTAAGCAAGGCAACAATATCAGGAGTCAGAAGCTTATTTGATTCTGATTTGTAGTTGAAGTTTCTCATTTTATCACCAAATTGTATTATTTAACATCCTTATTATATAATTTAATTTGGCTAAAGTCAATGTTAATTTTATCATTTTTTACAATTTGACTAAATTAAAACAAGTTGGATTTTTTACTCAATCAAAAACCCCTTCTCTTTATACAGCGAGAAGAGGCTTTTTTGTTCTTTTAACTTTATTTATCAGTTTTTTCTCTTAGATAACACTCTCTGCAAAAGCCATGTATACCTTTATATTCTACCATTTCATCTTCTCTTTTAATCACACCGCATTCATTGCAAATAAACCATTTGTATCCGAAACTGTCCTTTGCAATCTTACCTTCAATCAACAGATTTTTAGATATCACTTCTTCCAACTCGGCCTCGTAATCGATCCTTTTCAGCTTATCCCTGCGGTCTTTTTCACTAATAGATTTTTCAAATGATTCATCAGGCAAAAATCCTTTTTCTTCACGCTCGTTTATGTTGTATATGGTTTTATACACACGATTCGGTTGAATTAAGTCATAGATTTCCTTTGTAACATCCCAAGAGTATTGATTAACCTCTTTAATAACCTTCTCTAAGCGAAGAGCTGCTTTTTGATTTGGCGGTTGCAATGTGTTAATGGCTAAAGTATAATAATCGCCACTATATGATTTTTTTGAAATAAAGCCCAAATATGAAAGGTAGTGTAAATACTCTTTCAGGCAACATTGGAACAAGTTTTGCTCCGCAGCGGTATTGCCAAAACAAAACCTCGCTTTTGAAGTCATATTCCAATTAATCTTAAACTCTTCTTGGTATTTTACAGCCCAATTATTAACTCTTATTAGCGTTATTATATGCTGTTCATCAGGTTTCCTATTGTAAACGAACTTGTCAAATAACGCCGACTGCCAAATACGTCTGTCACAATTAAAAACCATTTCACCGGTGATAGGAATATCCATAAAGAACGGTAAAACGAAATTATCAGAATAAAAGGTTCTACGTCTAAGATAGTATGCCGTTTTAGTATCATTTCTTAATTCAAATATTGACTGTTTATAATTATTCTCATCTTGCAATCCGTCAATAATAGTTTGAGAAATTAATCTTTTCTGTTCTCTATTCTCTCTCTTTTCCCGTTCTTTTTTCTGCCTTTCTTCCTCGTCTTTTACAAAATTGTCAACCAGTTTTTTATATTCCTCTTTTGCCCACTCATATGCCTTGTCACTGATTGGGTTATAAATCCACTTTTTAAGATCGTTATCTTCCAACAAAAGTTTTCTAATGTTTTCTTTACTGTAATCTTCTCCGGAATAATCACTTAAATCAATTTCTACAACAGGCAGACCTATGCGCTTGATTTTTTCGCTTTTCACTTCATCGATAAAGTGCGTAACGGCGATTTCAATCAAACATTCTTTGCCGCCAATTTTCACAATAACATCAGGTACAATATCTGAAACTCTTTTTTCCAGTTCTACGCCCTCACATTCAAACACCTGTGATGCCTTATACACCATTTCTTGAGGAACTTCATAATAGTATCGCTGAGGTATCGTTTCTATTATATCATCTATTTTAACCTTAAGAGCAGGCAAACACACCTTCATCTCTTCTTGAATAATCTCTTTGGCAAGAATATGCAATGCGCTTTGGTGTGCGACAATGAGATTGCAAGATTCTCCATTATGCGCAAAATGCGGTTGCTTTTTACCATTTCCTAATCGTGCTTGTAATCTTTGTCCGCATCCCGGACAGATACAGTTGCATTTTAAGCCGTTTTGTTCTCTTGTAATTTCATCAATAGATATTAGTTTGTCATCTCTCAAAGCATATTTCAGCTTAATATCATATATTGTATCGCTGCTATGTTCATTTTTATCCACTGTATAAGCCTCCTATTATTCATGCAAAAACTATATCATATCTGCCAATTCTTTTCAAATCGTCAACGACCTTAACGTCCCGTTATTAGTTCTTTGCTTAGCAAAAAGGAAGCCGTGTGGCTTCTTTTTTTGTGCTGTCAGCACTCCCTCTCTTTCACTTCCATCATCAGCTTCATGCCCATTGAAAGTGCGTTCTTGAACATCTCCGATTCTATGACCAAGCTGAGGATATCGGAGGCCTCGACAAAACGTTCAAGCAGAAGGCGCTGTTCATCGTCGAGCATCTCCTCAAGATCACTTTTGCACTTCACTATATCAGCGAGCGCCTTGTTTTATGCCTCGCTGCTGAGCAGTCCGACCGAATCACACGGTATGATGTTTCCGTAGTATAAATCATCGAGTATTGACATTTGTATCACTCCTTTGCAACACAAACAAATACCATACTAATCAGCAAAAGTCCAGAAGAATTTTTCAAAGATTTTTAATTAGTTTGTGATTAGTTTTTTTGCCGGGTAGTGCAAATAATTGCACCCCCTTTTTCACCAAAAAGAATTAAAAATCAGCCTCGAATGAAAATTCGGGGCTTACATCTTTAGTTATTCGTCTTCATCATCATCCCAACCGTTATCCCAGCCATTATCCCGGTCATCGTCTCTGTCATCGAAACGGTCGTCATCCCAGCCGGATGTTATATGAAGCTCGCCTGTATCCATGTCCATAGCCATGTTATCCCATACGCATCATCATATCACCGTCCGAGTCGAAGCCTATGTTACCACCGCCGGAAATTATTATATCTCCGTCATCAAAATCAAATATTGACATAATAAATCCTCCTATATATTTTCTTATTCTAATTATTCGTGTCCATTTTTACTATACTGATTATACAAGTTGTTTATCGCTTCTGCATAAATTGATCGTGAATGCTTATCCGAATTTGTATTAGTGTTTTTTAGATACAAATACAAATCTCTAACTTCATTCCAGTGCTTTTGTTTTTTTAGCCAATCCGCCCTTTCTTCAAGGCTTTCAAATCCTTTGCTTCTGTATTCCCAAGAAAAATAGTCTTGTCTCTTATTATATCGAATATATTGCTGTCCGTTTTTGCCATTATATACAATTGCAAAATCACAACTGTGGTGAATCCTAGAAAACAGGTTCTCAACAAATTTAATGGTTATAACACTTGTTGAGTTTTCAAATGAATTATAACCGAATCCCAATGCATTTTTTCTTAATGCATTAAACAAGATACTTCTAATTTCTTCGGGTTCATATTCTTCATCTTCGTCATTAACATGGATGTTCACATCAAAATCAAATCCTATATTTGTTTTAGGATCATATGTTACTAGATTTCTTTTCTTTGATGAACTGCCGACATACTCATAACTAAATGTGAAATCGTCACGAACCTCATCCTGTACTAAATGAATAATTCTTTCTAGTTCCTTTTTTACAGGCTTCAATTTTTCTTGTGTTGCATAAATGTAGTGGTACATAGTGTTTCCTCCAAAGTATTAGTTTCCCGTACCTACCATTTAACCCTATGTTAAATCATTTCATTATATTTGTAAATAATCTTTTGTCAAGAGTTTTTAAATAAAAAGTATAATCTCGCAAATAGACTTCCCTGCCGGTAAGAGATTGAGGCAAACAAACGCTTGACAATTTGTCAAAGCTAAGCTAGTATACGAAACGAGAAAAGTTCCCTAATTATGTCAGAGAGACGTGAAAAAGGGAACTTTTTATGTTTTTTTGAGACAAAATAGAGACTTTGAAAACCGTGTACGATATTCAAAAATGACTGCTTTTTCTAAATGTGCCAAAATGACGTCAAAATAAAAATTCCGTTTTACAGAGACTTAATAGAGACTTCCGAAAAGCGCCCTCTTGCGGCACTAAGCGAAACACTGATATTGTACCATGCTCTGACTCCGTATGTTGAGGTTCGAATCCTTATACCTCTGCCAAAGAAAAGGGACAGTTCATACGAACTGTCCCTTTTGCGTGTTTTTGTGTATTTATGCGTTGTTTTGCGCCAGTTTTTCGGCTCTTTGACTGCTGCTTTTGCTCTTCTGCAGACCGTTTTGAGACTTTTGTGAGACCAGAGCGAGACACAAACTCGCCAAACATCGCCTAACCATTGAGAGATTTTAAAGAGAACTAATAGGTCGACAAGATAAACAAACATAATGGATATGATGAGATTAATTAATCATATCAACTAATATGTTTTATTATAGGTTATTGTAAAATTTATTATAATATTGTACAATAAAATCGAAAAGGGGTTGAAAATAGTGAAATCATTATCTGTAGAAATCAATAATATTAAGGGCATCAATAAATTAAAAATAGATATGCCGCTCGAACCAGATGTATATGCAATTACTGGATTAAACGGTATTGGCAAAAGCACTTTGTTATCAAGTATTGCATGTCGCCTAGTAAGACCGATTAATTTTAATTTTTTGAATAATCAGGATTATAACGATGCCTCAAAAATAGTGTTTTCTAATGATGGAATATGCGAAACATGGACTCCGAACAAAGGGAAGTGGAATAAGGATTCACAAGAAAACGAAATTACACTTAGGGGCTTTCAAGAAGGAAGCATTACTAAAGGAACTCGTTTTTTACACGCTTTTGATTATAGATTTTACAAAAAGCTATTAAATATTAATCCAACTTATCTAAGACCCGCTGATGATTTTGTAAGTTCAAATCTAGGCAAAATACTTTATAATGATGAAAACCACTATAATAATTTGTTTAGAGTTGATCGTGCGACGGCGGAAAAGTATTATCGATATAAAGGAGTTATTTATTATGAAAAAGTAAATGAAACTTTCATTAGTCAATTTGATTTAAGCACAGGGGAACTAATGCTTATAAATCTGTTACATCTAATAAACAACCTCTTAGTGAGAACAAATAATAGAGAACACCTCAACTTGATTTTGATTGATGAAGTTGAACTAGCACTTCATCCATCTGCTATTAGACGACTCGTTCCATTTGTTAAAAGCATTGCAAAAAGATACAATGTTGCTGTGTATTTTGCAACTCATTCAATGGAAATAATATATGCCTTACCCGTTGAAAATCTAATATATTTGCAATACAGCGGAGAAAAAACTATTGAGTGTATTACTCCGTGTTATCCATCTTATATATGTAGAGATATTTATATGCATACTGGTTATGATATAGTAATTCTGGTAGAAGATGATTTGGCAAGCAATATAATTGAAAGCTATATAAAAAAGAGCCATTTTGATATAAACAAGCGCATACAAGTTCTGCCAGTGGGAGGATACCAAAACACTTTATCATTACATCAAAACCTATTAGCTGAAAAAATTCTTAACGACAAATCACATATTATTAGTATTTTGGATGGCGATGTAGAAGAAACTGTAAATAACATTAAAACTAATGATGGACAATGGCAGTTAATAAACAAGAATGATATTTTGTTCTTACCAATACAAAGCATAGAAAAGTATTTGAAGATGAAGTTATTTGATAATAAAGACTATGCGTTTATGAGAGATTTCAGAGATCGCTTTTTTAAGTTTGAAGACGAAATTGACTGGTATAAACATGAATACTTGAGCAATATTAACTCTAAGAAAGAACAGGATATATCTATGGGCAAATCTACACTTGACGAAAAGGCGTATTTTGCTAACGGAAAAAACCTGTTTGGTATTCTTACGGAAAAAGCAATTAGCGAATATAAATACACTAAAACTTCCTTTAGATATGGCGTTTGTGAGTATTTAATTGAAAATGAAGATTTCTCAATTTTTGAAAAATCATTAAAAGAAGTATTATGCCCTTTACTATAAACAATAAACCCCTTATGAATTTAAGGGGTTCATTCTATTATGCCATTTTGCTTTGACTCTCTTTTTCATTAGTATATTCTTCAAGTCGTCTTCTGTTTTGCTCAAAGACTTCATCTACCATATGCGTATAGATTTTGGAAGTTACTGAAATATCACTATGTCCCATTAGTTCCTTTGCCACATTCAGCGGAACGCCTGCCGCCTGACAGTGGGTGCAAAAAGTGTGGCGAAGCAGATATGGCTCAAGGTCTGGTGCAAGTGTGCTTTTGGTTATTTGGTTTCTGTAAACCGTTGCACCGTTAGCAATATCCATCTGGTGGTAGAAACTGTGCCATGCGTGGTAGAAGGCGTTTGTATCCATCGGCAGTTCATGGTTCTTGTACCTCACGAATACCCACTCGGTATTCTGCCCTTTGAGCTTGTGTTCAAGAAGCGCCGTTTTAAGTTGCGGTGGTATCGGCAGAAGCCTGCCTTCTCCGGCTTTTGTTTTTGACTTGGTTACTGTCAGCACATCTTTTTCAAAGTCTATGTCAGCCCATTTTAGATTGCGTATTTCTATCGGTCTGAGTCCACAGTAGAGCATTGTAAGGAACGCCGCACCTGCATAATGCTTCTTCGCCGTTTCTATTATTAATGTTCTCTCCTCGTCTGTTATCGGTCTGCGAGTACCCTGAGTGACTTCGGGCAGTACAACATCCTCGGCAGGATTGTCAGGGATTAATTTTTGCTTTATCGCCCTTTTTAGTATTCGCTGTAGCGTCATTCTTAACTTTGATACATATGGCTTGCTGTATCCCTTGTATGAGTTTATGAATCGTTGGCAGTCATCTTCGTGAATATCACACAGGCGGTAACTTTCGAAATATGGAATAATGTGAGTGTATACATAACCTTTGTAGTCGCTTTTGGTTTTTTCGCTGACATCGGCATTTTTTATGTTTAGCTCATACCAGTTGTCAGCGAACTCTTTGAACGGCATATCGGATGATACTACCTTGTGTTTGTTCTTTTCCTGCTCCTGATAGTAGTCCTTTATCAGACTTTCCAACACCTTGCGACAGTCTTTTTCACTTTTCTTAGAGTGAGCAGTCAGTACATCGTATTCACCGTTAGCATTTTTGATTCGCTTGGTCATACGCCAACACTTAAAATTACCGTCTTTATCGTAGAGTCCGTACTTGATTCTTTTTGTTTCTGCCATTGTAATCACTTCCTTTCAGCAACACACAATACCACAAAGAGATTTGAGTATCCAGACTTATTTGTTATATATTACAATTGATTTTTCAATAAAATCTGCTATACTATAAATATAAAAAGCTCGTATACATAGTAACCATATTACTCTCAAATCTATCTTTCACCATTTCGAAAGAGTTAAAAAACAAATCGAAACTAGAATTCAAATTTAGAGGTGAGGATATGTTAAAAATAATTTTATTTATTCTTTCAGCGGCAGATACCAGCGTATGTGAGATGTATTGAAAGTTATTTGAAGTAGGTTACTAAGTTTAAGAGATAATACGCTGGGAGGGTTCGACTCCCTCCAATCTCACCACAAAGCCGAAGGTTCGCCTTCGGCGACTTTTATTTATACACATATTCAAGTATATCGTTGAGGTAGAATTTTCGCATTCCTTCCACCATTGCAACGGGCAAATGGGTTGTGATTTTACGCGCGGTTTCTCTGCTCACGCCTAGCACTTTGCCCACTTCGGTTACATTCAAAAAGAAACCGTATTTCTTAGCGATGGCGTCCGCCATCTTTTCAATTTCAGATTTATTCTTTCGCATGGTTCTCTCCTTACCAAATTAAACCCTGTTCCTGTTCCTGCTCATACGGCATATTGTAGGATATCTTTCTGTTGAGTTCGGACTTTGTAACCTTGTAGCCGTGCGCTCGCATTTTCAAAACTAATACATCCAGCACCTTGTCGTCAACTTCGTAGTAATCGTAATTATCAAAGTCGGGTTCCGGCGTCGGCAGCGCTGCCAGCGTATCGAAAATTAAGGTATCCAGTCCCGTTGTGCAGTCGCCTGACTTCGGCGTTTCATAAGTTTCATTCGTTTCCGCAAGCTGCGATTCACAACCGCCAAGCCAGAAATATGTTTGCAGATTTTCTTTCAGCAATCGTTCATCAAATAACTTTGCATCTCTGACTCTGTGACCGTTCGCGTCGGTGTAGGTCATATATTTGTAGTCGGGATTGTACTTTACATCGATTCCGTGTAGTCTCATTTTTTGAATAAAGTCGGACATAGAATACGACTCTTTCATCATCCGCAGTGCCATCATTTTGATTTCAAATTTCCAGCGGGGTTCTCTGTTTCTGTCAGTCTTTGCCTCGGTAGTTTTGAAACCGCTTTTCTCACAAAGCTCATTGCTGTAATTCTTGATGGCAATCAAATCCTGCGGCGCCACATTCATTTTCTTTCCGTCAAGCATATTGACGGAATTGATAACGAAATGATTGTGCGTATGATGCCGGTCTATGTGTGTTGCAACTAATACTTGGTATCCCGGGAAGCAATGCTCCGCCATCTGCAAACCGATTTCGTGCGCCTTTTCCGGCGTGATTTCATCGTCCACAGCAAAGGACTGCATCATGTGATAATGTGTTCTGCCGCCGAGCTTGTTGTACTTGAGCTTCGTCATTTCAAATTCATCAATGACGCTCTCGGGCATACAGTTTACACCGCTGATTAACTTGTCCTCGGTTTTCTCTTTCTGCGTGACATAGTTTACGATAATGCCTACTGATATTTTTCCAGAAGTGAGTTTAATAATCGCCATATCTTTGCTACCTCTTTTCGGGTATCACTCAAATCAACACACTCAATCTTACCCATATTCGCAAGGCGTGTTAACTGATTCAGATTGTTACCGATTGCATTCAGTTCTTCATCAATACCCGTCAGACCGGGCATAACATAAATGTCCTTACCGAGCGCTGCGTCACGAAGATACGGCGCCAACGAATCATACTTTATATATGCCTTATCTTCAATCATCTGCCGTTCTTTTTTCGTCACTCTGAAATTCAAAACGATATCTCTGTTCATATATAATTACCTACCTTATTTACAGCGAAAGATACTTGTACTTTCGCTGAGAGGAAAAACATTCGGAGTGATTATTAACACAATGCAAAGCGTTGTGTTTCAATCACGTAGTGCGTTTTGACGAAAGCGGGGTTTGGGGCGCCAGCCCCATTGGCTTTGTATCGCCGCCTCGGGCGAGCGATATACAAAGCCGAAACTCGCCTATATTCAAAGCATCTGTAAACAGCTGCTTTGAAATCTGAAGGCTTTTTTATTGTTTATGAAAAAGGAGTTAACAACCCCTGGTTAAATTTTTTTATTCTTAAGGGGAAGATTATGATGTTCCTTCGCTTCTGCCGACAGCTGCTTTTTTCACTCTGCAGACAGTTCGGGATTGATTCGGAAGGTCAAGCGGTTTTTATTGATTTCAAATTCAATCATATCTGTATCCGCGTCAACGGATATTTTGCATTGCTCCGGGTAATCAACAGCGAGCTGACGCAGCTGCTTTTTCAGTTTGGTGTTGTATGTTCTGCCGTACATAATATTGTCCTGCTCGTTGAAATATATTTCTGTAACTCTGTCCTTCTTTTTCAATTCATTTCTCATAATCTCACCTCGTCATTCACAATATTTCAACGGACCTTCTGCCATCATAATTATATCATTCGGAAAAATATTTTGTAAAGATAGTAGAGCATCACAGTACAAATTATAGGACATAAAAAGCAGCCTTCAGATTAACCGAAGGCTGCTTTTTATTATTGTTCTTATTCATTATGCCTGTGATTTAACAACCAATTCTGCAGAACCTGCTTGTATTTTGTCACCAACACTTATTTTTCGTTTCTCGGTTGTAACTCTTTCATCATTCAAGAATGTACCATTTGTACTTTGAGAATCTTTAAGAAATAAACCATCATCTAATTTTTCAATTATGAAATGATTTCGAGAGATAGTTTTATCGTTTAGAAAAACATCAGTATTCCTGTCTCTTCCAAAAGTTAATTTTTTTGAATCCAAGGGGATAATATTTTCACTTTTTATAGACCGCATATATTTACTTTCAATTGGACAATTATTAGAGATAATATACATATACTTTGAATCATTCGAATCAAAAATCACATTCGCTTTTTTGATTTCATTTGTGTTTTTCACTTTATAAATGCGTCTTTTCTTGTGTCTATAGAAATGTGATTTATTTTTATTTTTAATCTTTGCATAGTGTATTATTGACAATAATAGGGCTAGAATTTCAGATGACAGAATGGATATATAGAAAAACATACTCATTATAATTCCTCCCAGATTTGAATTAGTGTTCCTGACACAAGAGTAAATGCGCCCAATATAATTGTGTATACAAATGTACTTGATGTAGTAACATTAACTTTAATCATCCCCAAATCGTTTGCCGTCAGCAGTCCAAAAAACACCGTAGAGAATATTAGTACTGTTATCATTGCAAATAATGCAATCGAGCCAATGCTTTTGTTCTTAATCCACAATCTTTCCGCCACAATTTCTCTTATTGAGACTACAGATAGAGCTAAGTTTACATTTAACAATTCTGGTGGTATTTTACTATAATCTAACAATTCTAAATTGCTAACTTGCAAATACATCCTTGAGAATAAAAAATATATAAATAAAGGTATTAGAGAAATTAAATATGTAAATAGAAACCAGTTTATCATTCTATAAGCTATTCTATATAAAAAGGATCTGTCTTTGTCATTTCCATCTGCATTATTATTGCAATTATCTTGTTCGAATGGCTTTAAGTAAATGCTTTTCCTCGAAGTGGGTATGGCAGTTGATAGATTACCTAATGTAGATAAACTATCTATACCTAAAATTACGGTCCTTTCATAACTGTTAATTGTAGTATATTCTTTCCAATTAATCCTTTTTAGCTTTAAATTGCCTATATTATTATATGCATTTTCTAAGTCTTTTCTCATTTTTTCTGCATCAGCATATCTATCTTTTTTATCATATGCACATGCCTTTAAAATAATTTTGGAAAAACTATCACTAGCATTTTTAGGAGAAGGTAAAAACTGATAATTTGATTTAATTCGTTTTTCAATAGCCTCTTTGTAATCAATATCTTTACATTCAAATGGCAATCGATTTTCATTCATTAATCTATATAAAACCATTCCAAGAGAATACAAATCAGAAGAAAAGTCGTATTTTCTTTTATTGTATTCTTCGGGAGGCATATATGCTAATGTGCCTTTAATACCTGTCTCACCTTCTATAGTATTTATTTCTTCTGCTAATCCAAAATCGCCAAGTTTAAAATCTTTTTCTTTTGATACTAGAATATTTTCTATTTTTATATCTCTGTGTACTATTTGTTTTGCGTGACAATATGTTAGAGCTTTGCAAATGTCAATTCCTAGTTTTATTATTTCTTTTTCTGTTAACTTATTAAATTTAAAATACTCTTTAATAGGTTGCAATAATTCCATTTGGATTAAAACTGAAGAAAGATCATCAGTATCATACAAAATACAATCGTATGTTTTTACAATATTATAACAAGCGTTTAGATTATAATTCTGAACTGCTTTCTCCATAATACTATTAATTGAACTTTTATAGTGTTTGTAAGACTTTTTTATCTCGATGATTTTTACTGCTCTAACTTCATCGTTTTCTTTATTCTTAATTGAGTAAACTCTTGAAGTAGACCCTTCACCTATTAATCGTTCAAAGTACCAAGAATCGTTTATTGGTTCATATTTTCGAACTGAATAAAGTTCATCTTGTCTATTACAATGAGGGCACTTTTTATACTTATCTCTATCGTAAAAATGCCCATTATTACACCTTGTCAAATTCATAATAGTCCTCTTTTACTAAAACATTAATAATATAGTACTCGTTTTTATAAAAGATTTCCATTATAATGCAAAAAGGTACAAAAAAACGACAAAAAAAGACATAATTAATTGAAAATTATGGGTTGACAAATGAAAATTACTTGTTCTCAGCCATGTCACCAACAGCCTTCAGTTAATCCGAAGGCTGTTGGTGACAGATTCATTTTTCGTAAAAAACTAATGTCAGTTTATCATTAATCTTTTCTGTTTTACTGGTTTTACGATAGCCCATTTTTTCAAACAAATAGCAGTTTGCCTGCTCGGTGATAATTGTATCCAGACTCCAATTATCAGCGCCGTGTATTTCTTCAACTACTCTTATTGCCGCCTGTGCATAGCCTTTGTTTCTGTATTTAGGTAATATGCCAATAGGAGATATTCGTTTCTTACTGTCATCCTTTTTATCTACAATGCGAATGAAACCGACTATTTCATTATCTGCCATAATAAAATAATAATGAGTGAACGGCTGCTCAAATCTTTGTCGGATTCTTTCGCAGGATTCAGCTGCAGGATTTGTTTCATAGTCCTGATACTTTTCGAGCAATTCAGCAAATGATTCAACTTGCATCTGCCAAATAGTATTTATATCGCTTTCTATCGCAGATATTAATTCTATGTTCATATTATTCCTCAATTTCCATTGCGTAGAACTTTGCCTTAAAGGATTCACTACCGTCAATTTTCGTTATTGTTCCGTCATGATGAAATGTCATTCCAAGTTTTTCCATCACCAGCCCTGAACGTGGATTATCAACAGCGTGTTCTGAACAAATCTTATTAACTCCAAGTTCTTTATGAGCGAAGTCAACGATTGCTTTCATCGCTTCTGTGCAGTATCCCTTGTGCCAAAAATCATAGTGGAGATTATAACCGATTCCCCAATAACCTTCCATTTCATTGTTAGGTCCAATACCGCCGGAGCCGATTAATTTGTTTCCGTCTTTCAAAACAAATGCCCAGTTCCATTCATTTTCCTCAGTCAATGTGCCTTTGATAAAATCAATCGTTTGGCTTATATCGGTTGCACAAGGATAGGACATATATTTTGCAACACGCGGGTCACTGTTCCATTCAAACATCGCTTCTGCGTCGCTGAGTTCAATCGGTCTTAATATTAAGCGTTCTGTTTCAATAATGGGTTCTTTATGTTTCATAACAACAACTCCATAAATCCAACTATAAACGGCAAATCATCAAATCGTTTTGCTCCTGTATGTACGAAACCAAGTGATGAATACCAGTTTTTCAAAATGGTATTATCCTCAATAATGCCGATAGTTATCTTCTTTGCAGATGTATTTTTAGCGGTATATTCTTTTGTGTATTCAACAATTTCTTTACCTATACCTAAATGGCGATATTCAGGTAGGACAGAAAGATTATTCAGTTCAACACTTTTGCCGTTATTGACTAATGAAAAGTAGCAAACACTTTTACCATTATGCTGATATAAAAACATTTCTGCTCCGCTCTCATATAGCCTGATTAGTTTATCAATAGGCATAAACGCAGTATGATTCGGGCAATTATCTTTTGTCAGTCCAAAATCAGCAGCAACGGTTATAAAACTCTTATGAATTATCTCAAGGCATATATTTAGTTGTTCTTTCGAAGTAACTTTTTGAATCATAATATATCCTTTTATTTTACACCACGAATAACCATTGTTACGGAAACAGAAGTATCCCACTGTTTAATTCCTGCTCTGTACAGGCTAATTCGTTCATCGTATTTCTTGTTGACAGCGACTATGACTTCATCTGTATTGGCAGAGTGCGTTGAATTAATTGCCTCTAATGCACACTGCCTGTCCGCCTCGATTATTGATTCTGCCATAGGTGCAACATACTTTTCATTATCGGGCGTTAAATCTATTAATGCGTAACCAGTTGATACATTCCTGAATCCGTGCTCTTGCATTGATAAGGGTATTTCTGCTTCTGACATCGGAAACTGACACACCTGATATTTTTCCATATCATCTTGTACATTTGGCTGTTTACTCCAAAAGTCTTTTTCTGCTTCTGTAATGTCAAGACATTTTGCAGAACATTTTATACCTCTTCTTGCCGAAAGGCAAAGGCAAATGCCATTAGATTTTAACACACGTTCTGTTCTCCCCAGAAAACAGAAGGATCAATGTGTTCCTGTACGGTATTTGAAATAGTAATGTCAAAGGTGTTATCTTCAAAGGGAAGATTAGTGGCATCACCTTCTAAAAATGTTACGCCAGATATATTTGCTTTTGCAAACTCAATGAACTTTGTATCTCTGTCAACGCCAATGATTTCGGCTTTGGGATACCAACGGTGAAGTGCTTCTGCAAGTGCGCCTGGTCCGCAGCCTATCTCAAGAATTCTTAATTCTTTATCTTGATCCAGATTGAACAGATTGCGGTATTGTTCAAAAAACAAATCATCAAATCTCAGCTTTCGGCTTAGATATAATGTTAGTATACCTTGAACATTATCTGACCACACAGAATTCATAAGATACCCTCCCCAAAAGATATGAGTTCATTTTACCACAAGCACACATATATTGCAAATTTCATTGGAAAAATCGCTCTGCGGTTTATAAGGCGATTTTCGGCAAAAAAGTATTGGTCTACGCTTGGAAAATTTGCGATTTATCCGTTCAGTTCTCATTTTGCGTATAACTCACCGTTAGAAGAGCGTTATCGACTGAATTGTAAAAATTGCTGATGTAAACTAATAGTTTTAAGTTTTTGAAAAAAGTATAAAAATCAGCTCTTGTAAGGTGTTAAAATTTGCCTTTCGGGAGCCGATTTTTTTTACTATTTTTCGGTTGCAAAATGCGCACAAAATTTTTCAAAAACCCTTTTAAGTTGTTTATGACCATTTGCTGACCTAGGGAATGCCCAAATTTTGAGTTTTAATCTGTTTACATATTTTGGTGCTTTTATATTGTTAGAGTATAAAAATTTGTGCTGGGGGTAGCCTAAATTTTAATCCACTATTTCGCCACTGAGAACAAATGATTTTTATTTGTCAAGTCCTAATTTTCGCTTTTGAATGTCTTTTTTTGTCGTTTTTTTGTACATTTTTGCATTTTGGGTTGACAATTAAGAAAAAGTATTCTTGTATTATATTATAGTTTTATAGTAAAAGTGGGGATTCAATGGAACATTCTAGTTTTTTTGATTTTTTAAATAACGAATTAATAAACTATAATTCTAATGGTGAAAGAATATCATTACCGCTTAGCATACAACTTGAATTAACATCCTTATGTAATATGCATTGTAAATATTGTTATAATTCATCTGGCGTTAAAGATAATAATGAATTATCTATCGACCAGTGGATTATTGTATTAAACAAAATAATTGAACGGGGCGGGATATTTCAGTGTACTTTCTCGGGTGGTGAACCATTATTATTCCCGAATTTAAATATCCTTATGGATACGCTTTATAAAGACGGCACTAGTTTTAATCTGATTACAAATGGTTGCTTGTTAAACGAAGAACAAGTAATAAAGTTTAAAAAATATAATTGGAATTGGATACAGATATCCCTTGATTCACAATTTGCTGAAATTCATGATTATGTACGAGGATATGCTGGAGGATGGGAAAAAGCAGTTAATGGTATAAAAATTTTGGTAGCTAATAATATGCCTGTTCATGTTGCGTGCGTAGTAACAAAATACAATTTATACAATTTAAAAGAATTCGTGAGTTTCTGCAAGTCTATTGGCGTAACAAAAATAAGGTTTTCAGAAGTTCTCTTTAGTGGAAGGGCATGTGACGGTAAACTATTGTTGACTGCAGAAGAAAAAGATTATTTTAAAAAAACCGTAGACGAGTTGATGTTATACAATAAAAAAGAGCAAGATATAAAAATTGAAATAGCAACTTCATATAGAGAACAATTAACAAATCTCAAAAAATATGCCCCATTAAGTATTATTATTAGACCAAACGGAGATGTAAAAATTGATTGCGTTCTTCCATTTGTTATAGGGAATGTTAAAGAAGAAAGTTTAAGTAAAATTTGGCAAAATGTATACTCGTTTTATGATAGTAAAATAAAAAACGAATATATAGACAACGCATTACAAGGAGAAATCAAAGTAAAAAATAACTTTGATCCTGATATTGTTTTTAAAAAGGAGGTGAAATAGAATGAAGGAATATATTAAACCGGATATTGTTGCAATGGATACTACAAACGCAACAAAGTTAGCAGCCGCTGCTGCAAATGTAGTACTTACTATTACAAAAACATCAGAGGAAACAAAATGATATGGTTAATGTGAATGCAAAGTTTAATCTTACAGTCCTCAAAATACGGCTTGAAGATAACATATTATTTGTTATGAATAAAAAATTAGAACTTTATTCAATTAATCGTTCGGGTTGGGAAATCTACAAATTAATCAGCGAGAATAATTCTCTAGATCAAATTGTAATTTATTTATCAAAGTCTTATAATATTTCACAAGAATTATTATTGTCTGATGTTGAAAACTTTATTGAACGATTATTAGAATATCAAATAATTGAAGTTGATAGAGGAGAGGAAAAGTATGATTGATTTAAAAGGTGTAATTTCCTCTATAATAGGAGCGTTAATATCCTCGTTTGTGTCAGTATTATTTGATGTTATCAAAAATAGTTACTCAGCTGACAAGAACTTTACTGTAAGTGCAGGTGAAATTACAGTAAAAGCATTAATAATTGCATTTGTAGCTTTTGTGGTTTTCATTGTTGGATACAACGAGATTAAGAAACAATTAACAAAAACAAATTCGGATTTAGTAAATACAAAACAAAAAAACAAACAACTTGAAACAGAAAAAGATAACATAAACGAGGAGATGAATCAATTAATATCCGAAAAAGAAGCTATGCTTGAGGAGATAAACCAATTAAAAACAGAAATGAAGTCTTTAAATAATGATTTAAAATATTATAAAGATGTTTGTAGCAAAAACTCTAATTTATTATCACAATTACAGGGTGTAGAAAGTGCCAAAGTTAGAAAAATTTTCGACGAATTCAACAGAACACCATATGAGAAACTTTTCAGTAATAGTATTGAGATATTAATTGATATTGTTAAATCCAATAGTTCCTTATATAATGTAAACTATACTTGGAGATTTAAAGGTAAAGCATTAAAGGATCTCTCGGTTCCAACCTTTAGGAGGGGTGTTTCAAGTGATCAGAAAATAAAGAAAGAAACGTTAAACTTAGTAGTTAAAAGAAAAGTTAATAACAAAGAAGTTGAAATCCTTTATAATGACGAGAGAGGATATAATATTAGATATTTATCATTTTCAACATTTGAACTTGATCTGGAAGTATTTGTTGCACAATTTTTACGTAAAAACGATATTTTTGATATTGAAATATCATATACGCTGGTAGACAATTATAATCCTCAAGGGGATTATTTTTACATTTTTCCTTTCACTTTTGATGACGCAATTTGCAAAGATTTGTCAATTGAAATAATTTCAAATGATTGTATTATAACAGAAGCTTTGCTTGAATATGTCAACGAAGGCACTGAAATGGTTGATACAAAGACCATGAGAAAAATAGGCGAAAAGTACAGTTTAATGTTTAATCCGAGTTTAGAGAATAAGGCACAGGGTTTTTACAAAATATCAACTGATAGTGATAACAATTAACTTTTAAATATTTATACCAACTAATATTCAATGGTGCTCGAAATTATTATTTATTTTCGGGGATAGAATATTTGTTTACCGTTCTCTAATTTGAAAAATCTATGTTTTCAGAAATTGAGACAAAAGTGAGACACACAAGTCCGCAAAGCATTGAAAACACTAAGTTTTTTAAACGAATATTTCAACTCTGACTCCGTATGTTGAGGTTCGAATCCTTATACCGCTGCCAAAGAGGAACAGGCATCCAAATGGATGCCTGTTTTTCTTTCTCAAAAGAAATTGAGGCTTTGAAGAATCCTTATTACGGGGTTAAAATGTCTTTAACCCCGCATAAACAGCCTGTCAAGTCTTTAAGGTGCAGATTTGCGAAGCAAATACTACCGTGACTTGACAGGTTGTTATACCGCAATAAAAAACAGATATTTGGTAAATTATCAAGGATTCGAAGAATCCTTTAGCCGAGGGCGATAAATCGCCCGAACGCCATCAAATTACTGGGCAATTTGATATAACGCTGCCATGAAAGCTAAAAAGCGTTTCAGAAATTCCGAAACGCCTTTTAATTGTGTTCTAATACTATCACAAATTCAAAGTATTTACAATACATCTTTTACCCAGTTAGTCAGCAAAATCCCATTACAGGGACATCGCAACAACAAAGGGACTGCAATGCAGTCCCTTAATTATTATTTGCATTTTTCAAAACGCCCAGGTACCTTTGCGGAAAATGGGGACGGTTTTACCGTCACGGGTTATGGCGTCGATGTCAAGTCCCTCATAGCCTATCATAAAATCAACGTGAATCATTGAATCGTTTATGCCCATCTTGCGGCATTCGTCAAGCGTGTACCTGTCAAAATCCTTGATTGAGTCGGCAAAGCCCATGCCCAGAGCAAGGTGGCAGGCGGCGTTTTCGTCAAAGAGGGTTTCATAGAAGAGAAGCCCGCTTTCGGAAATCGGAGAATTAACGGGAACAAGCGCACATTCTCCGAGATATGCAGCGCCCTCGTCCATTGAAATCATCTTTTTAAGAAGCTCTTCATTCTTTTCGGCGTGAACCTCAACCGCTTTGCCGTTTTCAAAGCGAATTGAGAAGTTCTCAATCAACTGTCCCTGATAGGAAAGCGGCTTAGTGGCGTAAACTACGCCCTCTGCAACGCCCCTCATAGGAGAAATAAAGCATTCTTCGGTGGGGATGTTCGGGTTAAAATAAATACCCTGGAGGCTGGTTTCTCCGCCGCCTCTGAACACCGCCTGCTTAATCATACCGACAGTAAAATCGGTACCGTTATCGCCCTTGTAAACGAGCTTGTCAATGCCGAGTGAATTCAGATATTCACAGCGGTCGTGCAAATCCTTGTTGTGTGAGTCCCAAGCGGCTATCGGGTCGCCGTCAACACGGGAGGTAAAGAGTATCGCCTCCCAGAGCTTTTCGATTGCCTTTCCCTTAGGCATTCCGGGGAACACCTTCTTTGCCCACTTTTCGCCGGGAACGGCGACAATGCACCACTGATACCTGTTTTCCATTTTATCCCTGTAAGGCTTGATAATCGGGAAACGCTTCTGCATAGCCTTGTTCATCTTTTCCTGGTTAATTCCCTTGAGCCCGTCCGGTTCCTCGGAAACGAGATAAATTCGGCACGGAAGCTCGTCGACATAATGCTGAAGTCTTTCCTGTTCCCACTTTTCAACCTTTGAAAGAGAGGTTAACGTCTGATGTCGGTAGTGAAGCTTTGTAAGCGGCTGATATTCCCAATTGACAACCACCTTTCCTGCGCCTGCACGGTAGCATTCCTCAACGAGCATTTTGACAAATTCGGGCTGATCCAGCTCGCACTGTATGATAACCTCCTGCTTTTTCTGAATGTTCACGCCCTTTTCGGCGATAAGCTTCGCATAACTGCGCAACACGGTTTTTTTCATAATGTTCTCCTTAAAATGATTATACAGTTTCTTCGCTGTCTTTTAAAATATCATAAAGCCATTGTTCAAGCTCGTGAAAATGCTTCGGGAAATTTGCGGAGCCGTCGGCGTGAAGCCTCTGACCGCCGTTAATCGTTGCTGTCAGTCTGAAATCGGTGCCGTCAAGCAAGCCTTTCGGGCGTTCTCCGCTGAAGCCGTTCCACTTCGCAAAATCAAAACCGTTGAGCGCATCAATTAACGTTTGCGTGTCGCAGGTTGTCCTTTTGACGAGCTTCCTCTCTTCTTCACCGTTGCCGTAAAACATATTGTAGTAAGATATTTCACACTGACCGCCGTCGGCAATTATTTCATACTCCTCGGTAACTCGCATTCCGCTGAGTCTGAGATTCAGGCTTTCAAAATCTGTAACGGTTTTTCCGATTCCGCCGTGATTTGTAAAAAGCATAATGCACACCCCTGCCGTAATTATTATAGTCAAAACTCCGAGAATAAATTCAACAAGCCCTACCCGCTTTGCGTAACGCTCGGTTTTAAGCCCTGCTTTAAATTCCGAAGCGAAGCCGTTGATAAGACTGTACTTTTTCCTGAAATAAATTAAATATCCGAAAACAAGAAATACAAGTCCGACTAAAGACAAAACAACAGTTACAAAAATCATCAGAGCACCTCAGACATAAGCATTCTCGGTATTGTATGCGGTTTTTGTATCGAAATCATTCTTTTCGACGCAATAATTATACAGCATTTTTTGTTCTAAGACAATATATCGGGTGAATTAAAATGTATAATAATATGAACGCAAAAGAAAAAGAAGGGGGAACTGCGCCGCAGTCCCCTTCTTTTATAAGTTGTAATTTATTCTCCCAGCAGCCTGCAGACCATATCGAGATTCTTGCGGATTTCGAGATGCTGCGGACATTTCTTTTCGCAGGTGCCGCAATCTATACAGTCTTTGAATGTCTTGCCGCCCTTTTTAAGGTATTCCTGCATCATATGTCCTGCGTGATCTTTTAACCCGTAAACATTCCGGTATGTATACATTTCAAAGATATGCGGAATATTTATCCCGACGGGACAGGGCTGACAGTATTTACAGCCCGTGCAGTATAGCTCCGAGAACTTTTTGATTTCCTCAAGGGCTTCTCCGAGCTGTTGCCACTCGCTCTCGGAAAACGCGGCGCCGTCAGACGCCACCTTGATATTGTTACGAACCATATCAATGTTCTGCATTCCCGAAAGAGCGCAGTTTAAATCCGGGTTGCCGAGGCAGAATCTGAACGCCAGCTCATAAGTCGCAATAGCAGACTTGCCCGTAAGTCTTGAATAAAGATCGGTCGGCGCTGCAAGACGTCCGCCGCCGACGGGCCCCATGGCGATTGTTCCGAGTCCCTTTCCGTGAACATACTTAATCATTTCCTCATTGGCTCGGTCAAGAAGATTGTACTGGCAGAGCATTGACTCCATTTTCACTCCCAGACTTTCAGAGGTGTCAACTATGTATTTTATAACGCTCGGATCGTCGTGAAAGGAGAAGGAAATGTGCCTTATAAGTCCCTCCTGCTTAGCCCTTGCAGCTGTTTCGAGAAGATTATTCTTCAATATCAGTTCGTCAAACTGCTTACGCCCGATACCCCAAAAATGATAGAAATCAATATGGTCCGTGTCAAGACGTTTAAGGCTTCTTTCAAGAAGGCGGCGATACTTGTCGCCTGTCAGGTCATCGTCCATCGGGCATTTTGTCGAAATGAGAATCTTATCACGGAAGGCTTTTACGGCGTGTCCTACCGCCGCTTCACTGTTGTGATTGCAATAATGCGGAGCCGTATCAAAATAATTTACGCCGTTTTCAAATGCAAAGGCAAGCATTTCATCCGTCTTTTCCTGATCGACGAAGCTTTTCCCGTCCTTTTCATATTCGGGAAGGCGCATACATCCGAAGCCGAGCGCAGATATTTTTTCTCCGGTATTGCCGAAATCACGGTAATTCAAGACAACATCCCCCTTTTACGATTCTTTTGTCTGTATAGTAGCAAAGAAAAATGAGCTTGTCAACACAGTAAACAAGCTCAATTCACACGATGTAAAAATGTGTCTATAAACGGGGCTTTGCACGGTCACGGTGACACTGTCAGCCCTCAAACGTTTCCCGGTTTATCCACAGACCGAGAGCGGGATTCGGTATAAAATATATTTCCTCGCCGTCAACCTCGTTATAGCCGTAGCTGAGCTTTTCGGGATTGTATTTTTTTGAAAGCACGTCATAATCAGCCGCATTAAAGCCCACCGAAGTTATTTCCTCTTTTGTAATATTTTTTACGGCGTAGGTTATCGTAAACCTTCCGTCCGATGAGCCGTGAATAAGATGTGCCGCCGCGCCCATATTTTCACGCAGGTCGGCGTTTTCCGGCTTTTTAAATTCCTCAAGGGTTTTAAGTCTGCCTCTGTAACCGTATTTGCGGATTAATCTGTCGACCGCTTCGTCCTCGCCGAAACGTTCTACTCCGGGCGCAAGGATAATCAGCTCGCCGCCGTCAGCCATCGCCATTCTTGTCCGATAAACCGCCTTGTTGCCGAGCCAGGTGCTTTGAAATTCCTCGGGGTCGAGATACACAACGCACTTTTTAAGTCCGTGCTCTACGAAGTCGATATTTTTCTTTTGTGCAAGCTTTACGGCATTTGTAAGGCATTCTCTGCCCTCGCCGATAAAAACACCGTGCGTATGTATGCTCCCGCCGGGAGCCGTCGTAACGGTCAATACAAACATAATCGGACGGTCTTTAAGAAAATGCTCCATTCCGTAGTCAAACATTCTGCGGACAGGCGTATGATCCTTGCCCATCATTCTTTCCATGCCGTAAACTGCGCCTATCATATGCGATTTATTTATCATCTCGCTGCCGCCGACGCCGACAAAAAGGTTTTTCGAGTGGTTTGCCATACCGATAACCTCGTGCGGTACAACCTGACCGGGTGAAATAATAAGGTCATAGCTTTCGTCCGTTACAAGTCTGTTAACCTCTGCGAAAACGGGCTCCTCCCAGAGCCCTTCGGTAATTTCGGAAAGAAAATCGGACGGTATTTCACCGAGCTTTACGACATCGGTTCGCCAGTTATGTATAAGCATGCGCTCAAACGGAATGTCGCCGAACATAGCCGTCCACTGCGCTTCGGTCATCGCAACGTGAGTGCCGAGCGCAGGCATAATATCAACCTGCACGCCCTTTTCCGCCAGAGCGTGATAGTATACGTTTGTAATAAAACCTGCTCCGGAATGAAGGCGTGTAAAGTCAGGCGGAAGAATAAGCACCTTTTTCAAATTCCTGCCCTCAAGCGAGCGTAAAAGAGCCGCTTTAATTTCTTCCCTTGTTAAGCCCTCATCCGTTTCGGCATAAAGATAAATGTCCTTCATATTTCATTCTCCCAAAGAAAATGCTTTATTGCAGCTGCTACGCCGTCGTCATTACAGTCGGACGTAACAAAGTCAGCCGCCTCTTTTACCTTTTCGTCGGCATTCCCCATGGCAACGCCGATTCCGGAGCCGTGAAGCATGGTAATATCGTTGAAATCATCACCGAATGCCATCGTCCCGCTAATCGGGATTCCGAGATACTCTGCAAGCTTTTTCAGTGCAATGCCCTTTGTGGCTTCGCGGCTGTTTATTTCGATATTGTTCACAATTGAGGTTGTCACAACAAGGTCGGGAAACTCCTCGGGAAGCCGACTGAGCATTTCCTCACGCAGCTTCATATCCTTAAAGAACGCCTGAATCTTCTGAATATCGGTTCTGCTTTCCCTAAGATAAGCTTTAAGCTCAGGCACAGGCGTCCGAAGCTTTTTAATCATTTCCAGACTGTGAATATTTGCGGCATACTGCTCCGCCAGGTCATAGTGGCTTTGGGTCATACGACCCCAACCGTTCATATAACAGTCATAAATTACATCCAGGCTGTCAAGCCTTTCCATAACGCCGACTGCCCTTTCCCACGGTATTTCGGAGCCGCATACGGTTTTTTCGCCTTTGACGTCATAAACCTGTGCGCCGTTTACCGAAATGACATAGCGAACAAAGGGAAGGTCTCTGATTACCTGCGGCATTCCCAGGTAAAACCTTCCCGTAGCAGGAACTATTTCAACGCCCTCTTCAGCCGCCCTTTGAAGAGCGGCTCTGTTTTTTTCGGAGAGCTGTTTGTCGGAATTCAGCAGTGTACCGTCCAGGTCCAGTGCTATCAGCTTAATATTATGCATTATACTGCGTCGCCGCTGTGTTGCCGCCGTGTCCCGTCCAGTTTGTATGGAAGAACTCGCCTCTCGGAGCGTCAAGTCTTTCGTATGTGTGCGCGCCGAAATAGTCGCGCTGAGCCTGAAGAAGGTTGGCAGGCAGACGCTCTGTGGTATAACCGTCAAAATAGCTGAGCGCAGAGGTCATTGCGGGAGCGGGTACGCCGTATTCAAGCGCGGTCGCGGCAACCTTGCGCCAAGCGGGAACAAGCCTTTCAACGGTTTCCTTAAAGTAGGGGTCGAGAAGCAGATTTGTAAGCTCGGGGTTTGCGTCATAAGCTTCCTTGATTTTACCGAGGAATACCGAGCGGATAATACAACCGCCTCGCCACATCAGAGCAATACCGCCGTAATTGAGCTTCCAGCCGTAGTGAGTCGCGGCAACACGCATAAGCGTATAGCCCTGAGCATATGAGATTATCTTTGAAGCGAACAAAGCCTGACGGATGGCTTCAACCATCTGAGCCTTGTCACCTTTAAATTCGGGAATCTTTCTTGCGAACACCTTGCTTGCCTCAACACGCTCGTCCTTCATGGCTGATAGGCATCTTGCAAACACTGCCTCTCCGATTAAGGTAAGCGGCACGCCCTCGTCAAGTGCCGCAATGCCTGTCCATTTACCCGTACCCTTTTGTCCTGCGGTGTCGAGAATCTTTTCGGCAAGCGGCTGACCGTCCTCATCCTTAAACGCCAGAATATCGCGTGTAATCTCAATAAGGTAGCTGTCAAGCTCCGTTTCATTCCACTGCTTAAAGGTTTCGTACATCTCGTCGTAGCTCATACCAAGAAGGTCACGCATAAGCTGATATGCCTCGCAGATAAGCTGCATATCGCCGTATTCAATTCCGTTGTGAACCATTTTTACAAAGTGACCTGCGCCGTTTTCTCCGACCCAGTCGCAGCAGGGCTCGCCGTTTTCAACCTTTGCACAGATTGACTGAAGAATGGGCTTTACAAAAGGCCACGCCTCGGGTGAGCCGCCGGGCATCATGCTCGGACCGTTAAGCGCTCCCTCCTCGCCGCCGGAAACACCCGTACCGATGTAAAGCTTGCCCTTTGACTCGACATAAGCCGTTCTGCGGATAGTGTCGGGAAAGTGCGAATTACCGCCGTCAATAATGATATCGCCGTCCTCAAGAAGGGGAAGCAACTGGTCAATCAGCGCGTCAACCGCAGAGCCTGCCTTAATCATCATAAACACCTTACGGGGCTTTTCAAGGTTTTCCACCAGCTCCTCAAGCGAATGACAGCCGATTATGTTTTTACCGCTTGCACGGCCGTTTACGAAGTTGTCCACCTTTGAGGTGGTACGGTTATATACCGCAACAGTGAAGCCCTTTGACTCCATGTTCATAACAAGGTTTTCGCCCATAACGGCGAGACCGATTAATCCTATATCAGCTTTTTTCATTTGGCATCATACTCCTTTTATCTTTGTACACGGGCGTTGCCCTTGTAAATATCCCATATTTGCTTTTCGTCTGCAGGCTCGGCGTAGTCGTTAAGACTGCTTGCCGCAAGCACGCCGCTTGCCCAGCCGAAGCCGAGCCATTTGTCGGGCGTCCAGCCCTGCAGTACGCCGTAGAGCAATCCGCCCGAGAAGCCGTCGCCTCCGCCGATGCGGTCCATTACCTGAATAGGTCTGGGCTCCTCAACATACCAGTTGCCGTCAGCCCAGAGTATCGCTCCCCACAGGTGCTCGTTGGCTGAAACAACCTGACGAAGCGTGGTGGCATACGCCCTCGCCTGCGGATATTTTTCTCTAACCTGATCAATCATAGCCTTAAAACGCTCAATTTTTGAAGAGAGTTCCTTACCGCCTGCTTCGGGACCTTTAAAGCCGAGGCAGAGCTGGAAGTCCTCCTCATTGCCGACAAGAATATCGGCAAGCGATGCAATTTCGTGGAACGCCTTTCCGAGTTCCTCCTCACGGCCCTTCCAGAAGGTGGCGCGGTAGTTTAAGTCAAAGCTTACCAGCGTGCCGTATTTCTTCGCCGTCCGTGCAACCTCAAGACAGCATTTTGTGGTCTGCTCGCTCATTGCGGCAATAAGTCCGGAAAGGTGAAGAATGCCGACTCCCTCCCGACCGAAAATACGTTCAAGGTCAAAGTCGTCTGCCGACAGGGTTCTTCCGACCTCGCCTGCGCGGTCATTCCAGACCCTCGGAGCTCTGAGCCCGAAGCCGGAATCGGCTATGTTAAACTGATGTCTGTAGCCCCAGGGACCTCCCTGCGGCACCTCCTTTGCCTCAAAACGGATATTACGGGCACGAAGCTGACGCTTGATAAAATCAGCCATCGGTGAGCCCTCGACGAATCTCGTCATAACAAGGCATTCGCTGCCGAGGCTTGAAGCCACGTTAAGTACGTTGGTTTCGGCAGAGGTTGCCTGCAAATAAAACAGATTGCTGTTCTGAACAGCCATGCGGTCCTGAGGCGTAATCCTGAGGCCCATGCTGGTTACGGTAGCAATTGCGTATTTCTTCATATTAACACTCCTTTACACAACGGTTCTTATCATTAAAAAGAATCATAATATTTTATCATATTGATATATGAAAATCAAGGATTTCAAGCCGAATAGTGCACGACTTTTGAAGTGGGGAACCGAATGTGTTTTGAAAAGACAAAATCTCTTTATTTAAAGTCCCACTATATGTACTGTGCTTTTTGTCTTGTAATAATTGCCTTGTTTTTTTATCATCTTTTTTATATAATGAATGTAAAGGAGTTGAAAGCTTTATGTCAGAAAATAAGGATTTGATTTTTCAATTAGTAAACAACGACTATGTACAACCTTATTTTAAAGATGATATTGATTTATCCAAATTTACAAAAATATCATTGGGCAATATAACCCTGCTTGGTACCGCTTTTGCACCTTTAGCTCAAGTTATGTCATCATCACAAGCGGCATCAGCCAATTTTATCAAACAGTTCGGAGCATCAAATTTATACACGGCAACAGACAAATTTGATAATCCCATTAAGCTTACAACAACCGCCAACAACGAAATCGACAGATACATCGGCTCGTACGTCAAAGACGGTAAAACTGCACAATCCAGATTTCACCCTGTTTCATTAGAGGAACTTTCGGGAAATAGAATAGCATTTGATCCAGCAACAGCTTTAATGGCAGCAGAGCTGATTTATATTGCCAATGAGATAAAAACAGTTAAGCAGCAACAAGAAGATATGTTTCAATATCTGCTTGCTGAAAAGAGAGCCGAACTTGATGGCAGCTTGTCTTTTTTAATAAAGGTAATGAATGATTATAAAGATAATTATCAAAATGAAATATACAAAACCAGTATGCATATAAAGATATTGGATATCAAGCAACAGTCTGAACAATCAATAACTGCGGCTAAAAAGCACATCGACAACTTTTTTAAAAAAGAAAAGGACGACTTCAATCGCCTTTCATCTCATTTTCAAAGCTATCAAATTGCTTTATATCTGTATTCCTTCTCATCATTCGCCGAGACAGTTGTCCTTGAAAATTTTAACTTGGATTATTTGAAAAAAATATCTTCTCGAATCGAAGAGCTTTCTACAGAATATCGAGCGACATACACTGATGGATATAATTATCTGCAGGGTAAGTCAGAGTCTTCTGCTCAATCCAAGTTACTCTCAATCGGGTCAAAGGTAAGCAAAAAAATAGGAGAAGGAATCGCAAAAACTCCCGTAGGTGATAAAACGCAAATAGACGAAAAGATAATAAACGGGTCAAATAAACTCATGAGTATAAAAGAAGCCTCTGTTTCAAAGCTTTTGGACGAGTTTTGTAATTACAAAGAAACAAGAGTACAATCATTTGTTCATTTAATATCCACGCTTGGTGAAGTATTTAATAACGATTCTATTGTTTTTGATTCCAACAATCTTTATGTGCCAAAATTATATTGTTAATCATTGTAATTACTGAAAACCGCATACAGTGCACGGCACTGTATGCGGTTAACTATTTCTCCTCGGGGTATATTACTCCCCATTCTTTTCTGACATCCGTCATTATTTTCATTACATCACGGGTCAGGTCAAGCCGCATATCGCCGATTCCGCGGACAGCCTTTTCCATATCTTCAATTTCATAAGTCAGCGGAGAGATGTCGGGGTCGCTTTCTATCATCACGGGCTGACATCCGTCGCAGAAGGTTATTTTAGCCTTGTGCGAACGGTTGTAGCTTTCAAACTCCGCATACGCCTTTTCAAAGGAAACAGCGGCGGTTCTCGGAAGCTTTGCGGTAAGCGACAGGGTGACGGACACCATTTCTCCTTTTATGTTGTTAAGTAACATAACTGCCTGCTCGTCTACGCCCGTGGGCGCAAGCTTTACAACGGATTTCACCTCGCTTGCGTTTTCACTGAGAAAACGCCTTGCAAAGGAAAGAGCGTAAACGCCGATGTCAAGCATAGCGCCGCCGGCAAGCTCAGGGTTAAAGAAGCGGTTGGTCATATCATAGTCCTTATTACTGCCGAGGTTGACCTCGATTAGCTTAAGTCTGCCGAGCTCTCCCCTTTCGATATATTTTGAAACCTCCGTGAAAACGGGCATATGATACACTGTCATGGCTTCTGCAAGGATTACCCCGCTTTCTTCGCAGGCGGCAATCCCCCTGTCAAGCTCGTCGCTGTTAAGCGTGATCGCCTTTTCGCAAAGCGCGTGCTTTCCGTTGCGCGCCGCTTCGAGTATATATTCTATGTGTCGGTTGTGCGGAGTGGCGATATATACTATGTCAATCTCGGGGTCGGCAAAAAACTCCTCCGCGGTTTCATATGCCTTACAAATGCCGTAGCTCTCTGCAAAGTCTCGGGCTCTGTCAAAGCTTCTTGAATACACAGCGTATATTTTTCTTCCTTTTTCGTTAAAGGCGTCAGCCATTTCATGGGCTATATGACCGCAGCCGATAAAGCCCCATTTCATTTCCTTCATAAGCTTCCTCCGATTTATTTAAGCTCCTCTTTAAGCCGCTTTGCCCCCTCGGGCAAGGGCTCGCTCATTTTTTCGAGAACATTTTTGTAAAATTCCTTTACATCGCTGTCGCCGAGTATTAGGTAAACCTGACTGTTATTTTGGGCTGTTTCGGCAATAGACCTTAGCTGAGCCTGCGTAAAGTCCGCATATCGGCTGAGCTCCTCAATAAGCGTGTGCGTTGTTCTGAAATTCTCACTCTCGGAAAGCGCCGAAACAAGTGCGTCAACCTGCTTTTGTTCACTGTTTCTCGTGTCAAGCTCAAAATGTGCTGCGGTTTCTCCGACGTTATCGTAGTGCACCGCCTCAATAAGCTCGTTGGCGGCGGTTTTGTCGATAATCATTTTAACGAGCGATTCCAGCTGTCCGTTTTCGGTGTAATCTGCAGGGGCAAAATACTTGATACGGTCGTCGTGGAGCATATTAAAGACCTTGTTTTTGTCCTCGGTTTTCGGGTCGTATACCCCGATTGAGTAGCCGCCGTAGGCGTTTACGAGCTTCATGCAAGGAATATCGGTATCACTGTCGCCGATATAGACTATGTTTCTGAACGGCACTCTGATTTTGTCGGGTGCAAAATAATCATTTACGGCAGGGTCATTTACCTCAAGCGTGCCCTTTTCAATTCTGAAAAGGAACTGGGTTTTGTTCGTATAGTTAATCGCCTGAGCGGGCCAGACCGCGACTCCGTCCGAATCAAAGCAGAAGGAGCTTGCATATATTTTTTCAAACGCGCCGTTTTTTGCAATAGCGGTGCCCTCAATCATTTCCTTTAAGCCCGAGGAAATAATATAGTGCTCAAGTATAACGCCCTTTGACAGAGCGTACTCCCGTGTTCTTTCAAACCAGCTGTCGACCCCAGGAAAAAGCTTTACCCGTGAGCCGTATTCCGCAAGGTTTTCCCTGTTAAGTATCACCGAGCCGTGAGCCTTTTGAACCATGGTATACATATACGCAAGGTTCTGGTCCATTTCGTTTTTCTCGGCAAGACGGTTTGACTCAATCCAAAACTCCTCAACGTCGTAGCCTACGGACTGAATAAAGCCCTGCGCCTGCATATCCTCGGGTGAAAGCGTTCTGTCGAAGTCATAGCAAATGGCAACTACGGGCTTAGCTTCCTTTCCCTTTCTGATAAAGTTTTTGCTCATACACTTCACCGCCGTTTTAATGTAGATTTCCATACCATTGTAGCATACACGGAGAATATAATCAATTTGCTTTTATATATGTATTAATTCGATTTGCACTTTACCTTAATTAAAGTATATGTTACAATGCAGTTATGACAAAATCAGCTAATCTTTAAATTACTTAAAGCCGGAGGAAAATATGAAAAAGCTCTTAATTTGTATTGTTCTGTTGATCATACTAATCGCTCTTGCGGTATGCTATTTTGTTTTAATAAAGCCGAAAACTGACTTTGACAAAAACCGCAAGCGACTTGAAATAAAAAAGTATTCCTCCAAAATCGGCACGGACAAAATCCATTTTCTCAACACAGAGAACTCTGACGCCATACTGCTTGAAAGCAACGGTCATTTCGCCCTCATTGACGCAGGAGAGGACAACGACAATCCGAGAGGCTTTGAATCGCTTAATCTGAAGGGATTTGAGGACAGAGTGCTCGCCTACCTCAAGGAAAACGCAGCTGACAGCGAGGGTAAGGTTACACTTGATTTTGTGCTCGGAACGCACAGCCATTCCGACCATATAGGAGGCTTTGATACAATCATCCTCGACGACGATGTAAGCATCGGAAAAGCGTACTTAAAGGAATATAACGAAAGTAAAATTGTCGACTACGAGGTGCAGGAGTGGGACAACAAAGAGGTATACGAGCAAATGGTCAACGCATTGAACAGCAGGAATGTGCCGATTATCTCCTCACCGGGTTCGGAGCCGTTTACCCTCGGCAATTTTAAAATCACGCTTTTCAATACCGTTGACAACGACACGGAAAAGGTCGGCGAAAACGACCGTTCCTTCGGAGTGCTTGTTGAAAAGGACGGGACACGTGTTTTCCTCGCAGGCGATATTGACAACAAGTCAGGTGATGAAGCGCGCTTGGGTCCCGAAATCGGCAAGGTGAATTTGCTTAAGGTCGGTCATCACAGCTACAGCGGCTCAACGACCGGCGGATGGTTAAGGAATCTTAAGCCCGACTACTGTGTTGTGACCAACACCTACGAAAGAGCCGACAAGAATACGCTTTCAAGAATTACACGTATCACCTCTGCGCCGATACTGTTCTCGGGCAGTGAAAACGGTATAGTTGCTGTTTTCGGTGATGACGGAAAGCTGAGCTTATATAACGACATTCACTGACATCGCACACATAAAAAAGCTTCCTGACGGAAGCTTTTTTAATAATCTTTTTTATGTCTTAATTCCTCTTTTATGTATTTAAAGGTCTTTTCCTCACCCTCATCCCGTAGCATTTTAAGCAGGCTTTCGAGCAATGCCGAGGTTTCATCGTGTATTATTCTCTTGTCCCTGCCCCTTTCAAAATACTCAATCGGGTGCGAATCCGTGTAGTTTTTCCCCTGATAAATCTTGCTTGCCGCAACCCTGTCGCAGAACATTTCGATTACATAATTAATCGGCATTTTAACGGGAGCGTAACGCTTAAGGTGCGGATTATAGTCGTTCCAGTATTCAAAGTGATGCTTATTTCTGCCCTTGTGGTGAAGCCAGGCGAGCGAATAGCCTCTGTCAAGCCTTTCCTGTTCGTTCGGGCTTCTTGTGCCGTCATAGTATTTTGCACCGTTTACAAACTCCACGGGCGTATATTTGGACAGGTCGTGCCTTAAGCCCTGAAAGCCGATGCCTGCCTTAAAGCAATGTCTGATAACCTGATGTCGGTGCTTTGTAATTGTGTTGAAATGTTTAATCGGATGTGCCATTTTGAAGGCTCCCCTTTTCTGTATTCTTTTCTGTCCTGATTATTTCAATTTCTCCGTCACGGGCGCGGAAACGGATGTTGTACCCTGCAAAGCTGACGGCATATTCCGCTTGCTGTCGGGCTTTATATGAAGGCCTCGGGTCATTTTCAAGCAGGCTGATAAGTGCATTGAGCTTATCCTTCGGGAAATCCGCAAGCACCTGCTCATTATACCTGACCTTTACACTGTATCTCTCGGTAAACGCCGTGTAGCCGGGCGTTGCGTCAGTCTTGGAGTCGGCAAAGGGCAAATAAGGCTTGATGTCGAAAATCGGCGTTTCGTTCATAAGGTCAATTCCCGAAACATAAAGCACGGGGGCCTCGTCACAATCAAGGTCAACCCTTTTAAGCCTGACGCAGGAAAGCCCGAGACTGTTGGGACGGAACGGAGAGCGTGAGGCAAACACGCCGACCCTTTTGTTGCCGCCGAGCCTCGGAGGTCTGACAGTCGGTCTGAAGGGGTAAGAGGCGCACCCGGAAAACTGCCAGATAAGCCAGATGTGAGAAAAGCCGTCAAGCTCCCTTACCGCTTCGGGGAAACGGTACTCGGGGCTAAAAACAATTTTGCCTTCAAGCTCTTCGACCATACCGCTTTGACGGGGTATGCCGAATTTTTCGGGAAAATCGGTATATATTTTTGCTATCGGTTTAATCATAAAACTCTCCGACAAAGCTCTCACCTCTTTGGTTATTTTAATATATATTTTTCTTTTTCGCAACAAAAGAGTTTATTTTTCTTTATTATTTCTTTTTAATATAGTATAATCTACACAGAGGTGAAACAGATGAGTGACAAAAACTATTTAGACCGTGAGGACTACGAGGAGCCTGCATGCCTGCTGTGCATGGACCGTGAAAAAAAGGACGAGGCTCCCGTTACAAGGATTGACGTAGGCAGGGTGCTAAAAAAGCTTGACGAGCACTTTGCAAAAAACGATTATGAGGCGGCAAAAAGGCACCTTAATTTCTGGCTTACCGAGGCGCGTTTCGGCAACGATGAGGAGGGAGAGCTGATTATCCGCAACGAGATGATGGGGCTCTTCCGCAAAATCGGCGAAAAAGAAAACGCCTATGAGGCGCTTGAAAACGCAATTAATCTGCTTGACAAATTATCCCTTGAGGGCACCGAAATTTACGGCACGACTTACCTCAACGCCGCTACCGTGTTAAAGGCGTTCGGCGAGCCCGAAAGGTCGATTGACTTTTTCGCGAAGGCTTTAAGCTCATACGAAAAAAGGCTTGACAGGGGCGACGCAAAATTCGCAGGGCTTTACAACAATATGGCTTTAACGCTGGTTGACCTCGGCAGATTTGACGAGGCTTTCCGTTGCTATGAAGATGCAAAAAATATAATGTCAGAAATTCCCGGCGGCAGTCTTGACGAGGCGATAACCTACCTTAATATGGCTGACGCATACGAAAAGCGTGACGGGCTTGAAAAGGCGGCTGAGGAAATCAACGACTGTCTTGAAAAAGCTGAGTCGCTTTTAAACAACGAAGCGCTTGAGAAAAACGGCTACTACGCCTTCGTAATGGAAAAATGCGCTCCCACCTTCAGGTACTACGGCTGGTTTGCGTTTGCCGACGAAATAGAGGAAAGGGCTAAGGAAATATATGAAAGGGCTTGAAATATCAAAAAGCTTTTATGAGGAATACGGCAGGGATATGCTTCACACGGAGTTTCCCGACATTGAGGGCTTGGTTGCCGTCGGGCTTGTGGGAAGCGGCTCGGAGTGCTACGGCTATGACGACGAGGTTTCCTCCGACCATGACTATGAGGCAGGCTTCTGCCTGTTTATACCCGATGAGGAGGTTGTTGACCGGCAGACGGCGTTCCGCCTTGAAAGGGCATATTCAAGGCTTCCTAAGGAATATATGGGGCTTAAAAGGAGCATACTTTCCCCCGTCGGAAGCAACCGCCACGGAGTAATCAGAACAAGTGATTTTTACACCGAAAAGGTAGGCTCGCCCGACGGAAGCCTGAGTTTACGTGACTGGCTGACAATAGACGAATTTTATCTATCGGAAGCCACAAACGGCGAGGTGTTCAGGGATGACTGCGGGGCGTTTACACTGATAAGGGAAAAGCTTCTCAATATGCCCGAGGGCATCAGGCTTAAAAGGCTTGCAGGCAATCTGCTGATTATGGCGCAGTCCGGACAGTATAATTTCAAGCGCTGTCTTGACCACGGCGAGCCTGCCGCCGCACAGCTTGCAGTAGGGAAATTCGTTGACTCGGCAATGAAAGCGGTATTTTTGTTAAACCGCAGATATATGCCGTATTACAAATGGAGCTTCCGCGCGCTCAGGGAACTGCCGAAGCTCGGAGGACTTGCCGACAGCTTTGAGTTTCTGCTGACAAGCGCCAATGACGGCGACAACGCCGAAACGAAATACTTTATAATTGAGGACATCGCCTCAATGGTAATTGACGAGCTGCAGAAGCAGGAAATTACAAAGGCGGTTTGCGGCGACCTCGAAAAACACGCATATTCCGTAAACGATTTTATTGAAGACGGAGAAATCCGAAACCTGAATATACTTACGAGTGTATAAAAAAGCTCCCTGAAAAGGGAGCATTTATTTTAAACATTTTTAATTATCATATGTCTATATTTGCTTTGCGCCGCAGGAACCGCAATATACGGACCCCTCCTGCAAGGGACTGCCGCAGTAAATACAAAAGCCTGCGTGATTGCTCTGTGGCGGCTTATTAACTGCGCTGTGCTGATTATTATACCTTGATGCAAGGCTTTGTGCAGGCGAATAATTTGGTGTGCTTTTATTGTTTTTCTTTTGCTTCCGAAGAAAGTTTTCAAAGCCGTCCGTGACCCTGTTTCCGATAAACCCGACTATTATAACCAGAACAAGAACAATCGCAAAGGCGCACAGGATTACTAATATGCCCCCATGTGATGATGTTGCCGCCATAACGATTCCTCCTAAAAAATTGAGTGCTTTGTGTTGAAGTCTATTTTGTATTCTTTAACCGCAGTGTTCGGGTCAAGAGAGAGGAACGCCTTTTCAACCGTGGTCATAAGCATATTCATTTCGTTGTAGTTTTCATACATCCCTCTGTAGGTTTTCCACGAGGTAAACTCAAACCTGAATATTCCTATTCCGGAGGGTTCGTCAAATTTCACCTTATAAAGTCTTGCCGAAAAGGTCGCGCCTTTAAAGGCAACCGAGTCGGAGGTATTTCCGTCTGCGGAGCACGGGATACCGAAGCCTTTAATCGCTTCTGCAAGCGCCGAGTAGCTTCCGATTTTAGACGTAAATTCCTCTCCTTTTTCGGCAAACCTGATGTCACGCTTTATCATTTTGCCTTCCTTGACAAGAGTGTTCATTTTGTCCGCCTTTTTTAAACCGATAACTACTCCTATTATGATTGCTATCGCAACCATTAAAATACCTAACCACATATTAAACTCCTCTCTTTATCTGATTTCCGCACGCACCGCAAAAGGCAGCGCCGTCTCTGAGAGGACTGCCGCATTTGTTGCAGAATCTCGGTTGCGGCGCAGGAGCCGTTATCGGTTCGGGAGACGGCTGTGCGCTCCGAACGGGATATTCCGTTGCCGCATACTGAGCAGGCTGTTCGGGAAATGTTGTCTGTTCCGACTGCTCCGGGAATGTTGTCTGTTCCGTCTGTTCCGGGAACTGAGTAAAGCTTTGCTGATTTGCTTCGGGAGTATACGTTCCGTTTTGCTTAGCCTTTTCCTCTTTACGCTTGCGGTAAGCGTCGGTTGCCTTGTCGACAAGCTTATCCGTACCCTTGGATATAGCGTTTTCCAGCATTCTTATCAGGATAAAGCCTACAACCGAAACTGCAATTGTAACTAAAATACCGATAATTATGTTGTTGGTGTAAGCGCCTGCTAAAAGTCCGAGCAATACACCGAATATAATTGAGTTATACGCATATGTTTTTCTCATAATATACCCCCGTTTTCAATTATTAGATCTTTTCTTATTTGAATATACCCTTTTGATCCATTCTCATAATAATCGAAGCTATCTGTGCGCGGCTTGCAGTCTTTGTCGGCGCAAGCGTTCCGTCGTCGTTACCGGAAATTGCGCCCTGCTGAACTGCCCACGCCATTGCAGGAACTGCAAATGCGCTTGTGTTCTTGTAATCGCTGAATTTTGAAAGCGTTGCCGTAATGCTTCCGACCGCAGGCTCATTTTTATATCTGTAAAGAATAACGGCTATCTGCTCACGGGTTATGTTGTCGCCAACGCCGAAGTTGCCGTTGTCATAGCCTGCGATTATGTTTTTGTCAACCGCCCAGTTAACAGCTGCCGCATAGTATGCGCCCTTCTTTACATCCTTTAGCTTGCTTGTTGTATTCTGATACTTTGAAAGGTCGGCTTTTGCAATGTTTGCAAGAATTACAACGAAGTCCTGACGCTTGAGGTTGTCGTTAGGTCCGAAATTGCCGTTCTGGTAACCCGACATATAGCCCCTGAGAGCAACGTACTTAACTGCGTCATAGTACCATGAGCCTTCCTTAACATCCGGGAAGCCCTTGTAGCTTTCGGTCAGCGAGGGTATCGCTTCTGTCTTTGTTTTTCCGCATACCGTGCAGGTATAAGTCCTTACTCCTTTTGCGGTAACTGTCGGCTGTCTGGTTATTTTGCCTGCGTCCCAGCTGTGACCCTTTGCGGAAATATTACCGGTTTCCATAACTGCGCCGCAGATAGTGCAAACCTTCTGCCTTACGCCCTTTTCGGTACAGGTAGGCTCTGTCACCGTTTGCCATGCCGAAGCCTTATGCGTGTGGTTAAGCTCCCACTTTGCATATAAGGTGATGTCGGCGTCCGCCGTGTATTTTGACCCTGAAGCATAGCTTACGCCCGTGCCGTCTGCCTTTGTGTTCCAGCCCTTAAAAGTATAGTTTTCTTTTACGGGCACTGACGAGGTTATTGTTAAGTCGTCCTTATAATACTTTGTCTGTGCCGAAGGCGCACTTGTTCCGCCGTTAGCGTTGAAAGTGACTTTGTGTTCTGCAATGATAAATTTCCAACACTGATGTGCAGCACCGGTAAGCGGATTTTGCCTGATGTTTGCTCCGTCGTTTCTGCTCTCAATTTCTAAGGCATATCCGCTGCATTTTGGAATTATGTAATAATCCGATCCCGTCGGTATAATAGCAAATTGCTGAGCCGGAGACCCGTTCGCCGTATGAAGGGCAATATTGGAATTTACTTTCGACAAACCGTCTGTAACGTCAAGCGATAGTGTGCTCGGATTCAGATTAAACTTTTTGTAATCATGGATTATAGTATAATAGCCATTATCAAGCTTTGTGATTTTAAAGGTAAAATATTCACTGACAACATATTTACCGTTTTTCAAGTATACATTTGCGTTATTGGAGAATTCCGCATATTTCACCGGTTTATTTCCGGTAAGAATAGAATTAGCTGTTGCTTCGGTATAATCAGCAGTCAGTTGTCCGTATCTGTTTGTTCCGTTATCCGAATCGGGAAACATAGTGTAGGGATTAACAATAACATATCTACCGTCTGCAAGCGGCTGAGCAGGCTTGTAAGGGATAAAGATCCATGACTGTGCATATGAGTTATTGTTCTTGTATTGAACAATATTTGTTCCGCCGCTAACTATTCCGTCTGTGAAATCTATTGAGTATCCGCTGTGTCTTGCCTGAATGCGGTATCCAAGCCCGCTGGCGTTTGGAGAAATCGCCCATTGCTGGTTTTTACCTCCGTTAAAGGCGGATACCCCTATATTGGCACGTGCCGATTTGTCAATATTCCACACGTCAAGCGACATATTGGTGCCCTTTTGTTTAATATAGTAAAATCCGCCCGAATAGGTCAGCGTCCAGATATCACATACAGGAGGGTCGCCTGAAAGAGGACCGCAAAGACTGACATTGGTTCCTGCCGCCGCAGGTACAGCTGTGCCTTCTATGTCAATATAATAAAATGCAGACTTATCGGGACTTCCCGAATTAGCAATCAGATAGTCGCCGTCGGGGATAGTGCGGGGATAACCCGAGCTCATCTCCGTCCCCTGTTCGACAGGAGGGGTAGGGTTGCCGCTTAAATAAATATATCCATACATATCACTTTCATATGCAGGCGCCCATCCTTCATGAAACTTACCGTTGTAATTGCCCTCTAATTTGTATATTTGATTAGTAGCGCTATTGTAGTCGGTAACAAACGCGACATGACCATAATTAGAATTCCAAGACGCCTGTTTAAATACTACAATAGAGTTTGCTCTTGGTGTGCTTCCGACAGAATATCCCGCTGTCTGTGCATTAGAATACCATTGCCAAGCATTTCCCCAACTCGGCAATTCAATTCCAAGAATATCCTTTGCTTTTTGCCAAGCTGCATATGTACAATTACTGTCCATATTTCCCGGATAAGGATTAGCCATGGCAATAACGCTTGTACAATTCATTACACATATTAGCATCACTAATGACAATACAAATGATAAACCCCTCTTCATTTAATCTCCTCCTAAAAAAGCATATAAAAAAAGTGCGCAGCCGAAGCTACGCACAAAAAACACATAGCTCCGATTGTCGCCAAACAATGTTACATAATCGCAGATAGATGTATGCAAAATAGAGCATGCATTTTTATCATAACAGATAAAAATAGCATACACGGCTATCTGCTGAGTATTATTTAATAACATTATTTGGCTTTACTATTTTACCATTATAAAGTGAAATAGTCAACAAGAAAGACCTCGATTGCCCGAGGTCTTTGTTATGTCGGTCGACCGATTTTTTTCTGCTGCCAACCGCCGCCCGTGCTGCATAAAAAATCCAAGTTAAAACATAGTATTCAAAAAGCTTGATTTTACTTGGTTTTGCGTGCTTTTATTATAGCAAATATTGTGTCCTTATGTCAAATTCTTGACTTGAACTTTTCTTTGGTGCTACAATAAAACAAATCGAAGTCTTATTCTTGCTTACAGGACAGTTTTATTATGAAATCATGGGAATCCGTTTCATTACCGGAGTACACAAAAAAGGAAGAAACTCTTAATATTATTACTCACGCCGCAGGGCTTGTTATCAGCGCCTGTATTCTCGCCTTCTGTCTTGTTCCTGCTATTGTGAGCCGTGATACGATTCGCATTGTATGTGCTTCGCTGTACCTTTTCGGAACAACGGTAATGTTCGTAACCTCGGTTATCTATCACGCCGCAACCAATCCCGACAGAAAGAAGCTGCTTCGGGTCATCGACCATTGCACGGTATTCTTTTCGGTTGCCGGCACGGTTACGGGCTGTGTTCCCGTTGTGTATGACAGAGTCGGAAAGCCTCAGGCAATTCTTATGCTTTCGGTCGCTTGGCTCGGAGTGACAACGGGCTTGCTGCTCACATTGTTCATGTTTGAAAAGACAAAGGCTATACGGATGTGCCTTTACATAGGCACGGCACTTGTCTGCGCCATTGTCGGAGCGAAGGCATATACGCTTCTTCCCGTCGGAGCATTTCTCTGCTTCCTCATTGGCAGCTCTTCACTTTTGCTCGGAGCCGTCTTTCTGCGAATCGGAAGGACGAATCGGTACTTCCACGCAGTCTTTCATATATGCATTGACATAGGCCTTGCCGTGTATTTTATCGGTATTTCAAAATATTGCTTTTAAAGCTAATCAAAATAGAAAACGGGTGATTTTATGATTATACGAAATGCAGAAGAAAAGGACATTGAACAGATACTGAATTTGCTAAGCCAGGTGCTTGAAATCCACGCATCCATAAGGCCGGATATTTTCATTCCGCAGACAACCAAATACACCGAAAGCGAATTGTCTGATATCCTTAAAAATGAAAAGAGGCGCACCTTCGTCGCAACGGATGAAAACGGAAAAGTTCTGGGCTATGCCTTCTGCGAAATCAGAGACTTCACGGGTATGAACAATATCGTTCCGCACACTGAAATGTATATTGACGATTTGTGCGTTGACAGCGCTTCGAGAGGACAGAATATCGGTAAGGCGCTTTTTAACCGTGTTAAAGATGAGGCACGGGCGCTCGGATGCTACGAAATCACGCTCAATGTCTGGGAGGGCAACGACTCGGCAAGAGCATTTTACGATAAAATCGGACTGAAACCGAAGGAAACAATGATGGAATTGATATTGTGAGGGGTTGAAATACCGCACAAACGGAGGATGAAAAATGAAAAAATGGGTTAAAGTACTTTTAATACTTTTTGTTATAAGCGTTGCGTTGGTAATGGTGACAGCTGTTTATGCATCCGACTACTACCGTGCAGTCGCAGTCGGCGCTTACATAACGAGCGGTAATACGGTTGCCGTTTCGCAAATCGACGAAGGGTACTTTTTTGACGGTCCCGGGACCGAGGACGCGCTTATTTTCTACCCAGGAGCCAAGGTTGACGAAACTTCTTATGCGCCGCTTCTGAATTCGCTCGCAGAGCAAGGCGTGGACTGCTTTCTTGTCCGTATGCCGATGAAGCTTGCATTTCTCGGAATGAACAATGCGGACAATATCCGTGCCGAATACAGCTATGCTCATTATTACCTTGCGGGGCATTCCCTCGGCGGAGCAATGGCTGCCGATTACGCCGCAGAGCATACCGATGAGTATTCGGGTCTGTTTCTTTTGGCGGCTTATCCGTCAAAGGACCTGTCAAAAGCTGAGTTTCCCGTGGTATTCATTTACGGTGAGAATGACCTTGTCCTCAGCCGTGAGAAGCTCAACGAAGGTTTTTCTCTTGTTCCGTCCGATTATTCGGTAGTGAAAATAAGCGGCGGAAATCATGCACAGTTCGGCTCCTACGGCGAACAGGACGGCGACGGAAATGCCGCAATCTCGGCAGAGGAACAACAAAGAATAACAGTTGATGCAATAGTAAATGTTATCGGATAACGAAATAAAAGCACAAACCCTGAGGATTATACTCCTCAGGGTAATTATTTTTACATCTCTTAATCTTCGGTTTCGTAATAATACATCTGAAACCTCAATTTCAGTTGTTTTCATTTTGCAAGCATCTCGCTTTTGCTTTTTAAAAACCAACAAAAAGGATGGCGTGAAGCCATCCTTTTTATTGATTAAATGTTATGATTATGCATTCTTCTCAGCGATAGCTGCCTGTGCTGCTGCGAGGCGAGCGATCGGAACACGGAAGGGTGAGCATGAAACATAATCAAGGCCGATCTTGTGGCAGAACTCAACGCTTGACGGGTCGCCGCCGTGCTCACCGCAGATACCGCAGTGAAGTGAAGGACGGGTTGCCTTACCGTTCTTAACTGCCATTTCCATAAGCTGGCCAACGCCTGTCTGGTCAAGCTTTGCAAACGGATCGTTCTCGAAAATCTTCTTGTCATAGTAAGCGTCAAGGAACTTACCTGCGTCGTCACGGCTGAAGCCGAAGGTCATCTGTGTAAGGTCGTTTGTACCGAAGCAGAAGAACTCAGCCTGAGTAGCGATGTCGCCTGCGGTAAGAGCTGCACGCGGGATTTCGATCATAGTACCAACCTCGTACTTCATCTCAACGCCTGCGTTTGCGATTTCTTCATCAGCAACTGCAACTACGATGTCCTTAACATACTTTAATTCCTTAGTGTCGCATGAAAGCGGAATCATAATTTCGGGAGCAACTGTCCAATCCGGATGTGCCTTCTGAACATTGATTGCCGCACGGATAACAGCTCTGGTCTGCATCTTTGCGATTTCGGGATATGTAACTGCAAGACGAAGTCCTCTGTGACCCATCATGGGGTTGAACTCGTGGAGAGAAGCGATAAGAGCCTTGATGTCTGCAACCGACTTGCCCTGAGCGTCTGCAAGCTTCTGAATGTCAGCTTCCTCTGTGGGAACGAACTCGTGAAGCGGAGGATCAAGGAAACGGATTGTTACGGGGCAGCCCTCAAGAGCTTCGTAAAGCTTTTTAAAGTCTGACTGCTGATAGGGAAGAATCTTGTCAAGAGCAGCTTCTCTTTCCTCAACTGTGTCTGAGCAGATCATCTCACGGAAAGCAGCGATTCTGTCCTCTTCAAAGAACATATGCTCTGTACGGCAAAGACCGATACCCTCTGCGCCGAGCTCTCTTGCCTTCTTAGCGTCTGCGGGTGTGTCGGCATTGGTGCGAACCTTAAGCTTTCTGTACTTGTCAGCCCAGCCCATGATTCTGCCGAAGGTGCCTGCGATCTGAGCATCAACTGTCGGGATAATACCCTCGTAGATGTTACCTGTTGAACCGTCGATTGAGATGTAGTCGCCCTCACGGAACTCCTTGCCTGCAAGAGTGAACTTCTTGTTCTCTTCGTCCATGTTGATTTCGGTGCAGCCTGATACGCAGCAGGTACCCATACCGCGGGCAACAACGGCTGCGTGAGAGGTCATACCGCCTCTGACGGTAAGAATACCCTGAGAAGCCTTCATACCGGTGATGTCCTCGGGTGAGGTTTCAAGACGTACAAGAACTACCTTCTCGCCTCTTGCGTTCCAAGCCTCAGCGTCCTCTGCAGTAAATACAACCTTACCGCATGCAGCGCCGGGAGAAGCGCCTAAGCCCTTGCCGAGAGGTGTAGCAGCCTTAAGAGCCGCTGCATCGAACTGAGGATGAAGAAGAGTGTCAAGGTTACGGGGATCGATCATCGCAACAGCTTCCTCTTCTGTTCTCATGCCTTCGTCAACAAGGTCGCAGGCAATCTGAAGAGCAGCCTGAGCTGTTCTCTTACCGTTTCTGGTCTGAAGCATGAAGAGCTTGCCGTGCTCAACGGTAAATTCCATATCCTGCATATCTCTGTAATGATTTTCAAGTGTCTGGCAAACCTGCTTAAACTCAGCGAATGCCTCGGGGAACTTCTGTTCCATTTCGGAAATGTGCATAGGTGTACGAACACCTGCAACAACGTCCTCGCCCTGTGCGTTTGTAAGGAACTCACCGAAGAGGCCCTTAGCGCCTGTTGCGGGGTCGCGTGTAAAGGCAACGCCTGTACCGCAGTCATCACCCATGTTACCGAATGCCATTGACTGTACGTTTACTGCAGTACCCCATGAATACGGGATGTCGTTGTCACGACGGTAAACGTTTGCACGCGGGTTGTCCCATGAACGGAAAACAGCCTTGATAGCGCCCATAAGCTGTTCCTTGGGGTCGGTCGGGAAATCCTCGCCGATCTTTGCCTTATATTCAGCCTTGAACTGGCCTGCAAGCTCCTTAAGGTCGTCAGCTGTAAGCTCAACGTCCTGAGTAACGCCCTTCTTTTCCTTCATCTCGTCGATGAGCTGCTCGAAGTACTTCTTGCCGACTTCCATAACAACGTCGGAATACATCTGAATAAATCTTCTGTAGCAGTCCCAAGCCCAACGGGGGTTGTTTGACTTCTCTGCGATAACGTTAACAACGTCCTCGTTAAGACCGAGGTTAAGGATTGTGTCCATCATACCGGGCATTGAAGCACGTGCGCCCGAACGAACAGAAACAAGAAGCGGATTTTCTTTATCGCCGAATTTCTTTCCTGTGATGCCTTCCATCTTAACGATGTACTCGTTGATTTCGCTCATAATCTCAGGATTGATTTCACGGCCGTCTTCGTAATACTGTGTACAAGCCTCTGTTGAGATTGTGAAGCCCTGCGGAACCGGGAGACCGATGTTGGTCATCTCGGCAAGGTTTGCGCCCTTACCGCCGAGGAGCTCTCTCATGTTTGCATTACCTTCTGAGAAAAGGTAACAATACTTGTGTGCCATAAGTAATACCTCCAATAAAAATATACTGATTAAATAAGCCTGTCCCGAAAAAGCTCGGGTCATTATTTGCCACTCGTAATTATAACAGAAAAAAATATGTTTTGCTACAATTTTTACAAAAAATCCCTTTCAATAAAAGTACAAATTTAAATGGTGTTTTCTCTGTTTTTATGGATTTTGCACAAAACAAAAGGACGGTAGCTCCGTCCTCTGTGTGATTGTTATTCTTTTGTCATTTCTTTAATGTATCTTTTAAAGAATTTAAGCGCTTCCTCAACGGACGCAACGGGAAGTCTTTCATTGGTACCGTGCGTACAAAGCAGGAGCCCCGTGCTTACAAGGAAGGGTGAATATCTGTAAATATTTTCGCAAATCGGCTCATAGTTATATGCGTCCGTGCCGCCCATTACAAGGTAAGGCGCAACAAGGTTCTTCTCGTCTGTGCTCTCACAAAGCCTTTTGATTGTCCTAAACGCTCTGGAGTCAGTCGGAGAAACTACAGAAGCCTCCTTACCGACAAGCAGGTTGTACTCCACCTTTTCCTTTCCGACGGCCTTTTCGATATGCCTTTCGACATCCTTAAAGCTGACGCCCGGCATTGTGCGGAAGTTTACGGTGATACCTGCCTTTTGCGGAAGTACATTAAACTGAGGGCTTCCGTGAGCCATGGTAACTGCAGTACAGGTCCTGACGAGAGACGCCGCAGGCGGTATAAGCGTCATTATTTTAAGCACCAGCGGCTTTAAAAGCCAAAGGTTACAGGTTATAAGCCTTGCAGGATATGAACATCTGCGACCGATTTGCGTAAACAGCTCATATACGAACGCCGGCATTTTTGCTTTGAACTGATGGTTTTCAAGTCCCTTAATCACATTTGCCAGATGACCGAGCGCCGTGTGCTTAGGCGGCTGCGAGGAATGTCCTCCCTTTGCCGAAACGCTGATTTCATAGTTCATACTGCCCTTTTCGGCAACGCCGACGCCTGCAAGGTTGCAGTTGAGTATACCCTTAACGTCAACGGGAAGCATTGCTCCGCCCTCGTCAAGCACAGCCTCAAGATGAACGCCCTTGCCTTTAAGGTGTTCAACTATTTGTCTTGCTCCGTTGTCGGGTGCGGCGACTACCTCCTCATTGTGCCCGAGACAAAGGTAGAGAGTCCTTGTGGGGGTGAAGCCGTCGGCTATCAGCTGTTCAACGCTTTCCATAACGGCAATAAGGTGGTTTTTCATGTCCATTGCGCCTCTGCCCCAGATAAACTCTCCGTCATTATAGCCTTCAAACGGATCGTGCTCCCAGTCATTCTCGGTGCCCTCGTTAACGGGTACGACATCCTGGTGCGACAGCAGGGCGATAGCATCGAGCGAGGGATCGCTTCCCTCCCATTTATAGATAAGGCTTGCCTCGGCGATTTCTGTCCTTTCAAGTGTTTTGTGGACAAGAGGATAACGCTCCTCAAGATATTTATGAAATTTTTCAAACTCGTTCCAATCGACAAGCTCCCTGTCATAATTGGAAATCGTCCTGATTTTGATTGCACCTGTCAGACTTTCACAATATCTGTCAACGTCCACCTTCTCGTCGGCAAGTTCAATTTTTTCCGACTTATCCTTTTTCGGCGTAAAGAAAAGGGCGCGGAGCGCAGTGATAAAGATGAAGACAAGTAAAACAAGTATTATAATCTGAAAAACCATTTCTTAGCCCCCCTGTCTGAATTCGTCTATTTTAACATAATATCTCTTCGGATTTTTTTCGTCGTAATAAACGCTGAGACTCTGTTCCTTAATCTTTTTCGTAAGGCGGTTTCTCCTAACCGGGAAAGAATAAAAGGGCTTTTTCTTCAGCTCCGGAAAATCCGAGCTGTCGCAGAGTATTCGGCACCTGCCGAAGCTCAGCTTTTCAACCTTTTTGACCCTGCAAAGCTTCCACGAACCGCTTTCAAGCAGCTTCGTTCTTTGCCTCAGCGGCAGGAAAACAACAAGCATAATAATGCACAAAAACGCACTTACCAACGCTGATATTTCAAGTGTCAGCTTCTCCTTGCCGTCGGGGTTTATAACCATATGCTCAGCAGGGTTATCCGCGAGATAATAATATTTCAGTGTCTGACCGATGTATGTATTACGGTCGGCGCGTGTATAAACCTCCTGCTTTACCTCGCCGTTTTCAATAAAGCTTGCTACATATTCCTCTCTTCCGCTGTCCGAGGTCTGAGTGTAGGAAATAAGATAATCTCCCTCAACGGCATGCTTCTTATAATAGCTCTGCTTTATAAGTATGCCTGCAAAGACCGCAGTTACCGCAAGCGCCGCAACAAGCAAAGCGGCAAGGCAAACAAACAGTATTTTTTCGTTTTTGTAAAGCTTCATGGTATCCTCCTTAGAACAGTGAAAGCTGTGCGGACTGCGGCAAATCACCGAAAGCTCCGCACTGAGTGAGCAGCTCGATTACCGCACTGCCCGCCTTCGCCCTGTCCGCAAAATCTTCAATTGAAACAAATTCTCCGTTGCCGTCGTTGCGTGCGTTTGCAAGCGGATAAGCCGCCGCCTCGCCGACTCCCGACAGCGCCGAGAAGGGCATACGTATTTTTCCGTCCTCAATTTTGTAGGTCGTTGCCTCGGACTTATATATGTCAACCGGAAGAAGTTCAATGCCTCTCGCCATCATCTCGTTTGCGACCTGAAGCTGAGTAAACTGATCCTTGTCCTTCTGGGTGGCGGTTTTTGATTTTATTTTTTCATCGATTTCCTTCATCTTGTCCTTGACCGCCTGTCTGCCCTGAACTACGCTGACAGCGTCAAGATCGCCGCCGCGCACGGTAAGAAAAGCCGTGTAATACTCAAGAGGCTTGTAAATTTTGTACCAGCCGAGCCTGAGCGCCGCAATAACATAAGCCGCGGCATGCGCCTTGGGGAACATATATTTGATTTTACGGCATGAGTCCATATACCATTCGGGTACATTGCACGCCCTCATTGCTTCCTCAGCTCCCTCCGGGAAGCCGAATTTTGCAACCTTACCCTTTCTGGTAAGTTCCATTATCTTAAACGCAAGGCTTGATTCTACGCCTGCGTGCATAAGATAGGTCATAATGCTGTCACGGGTTCCGATAACCGAGGAAATGGTGCACGTGCCGTCGTGGATAAGGTCCTGAGCGTTACCGTTCCAGACATCGGTTCCGTGTGAAAGACCCGAAATCTGCAAAAGGTCGGAGAAGGTCTGCGGCTGAGCCTCAATGAGCATCTGCCTTACAAACGGCGTACCCATTTCGGGTATTGAAAGCGTTCCCGTTTCACAGTCTATGTCCTCAGCCGTAACGCCTAATGGCTCGGGGCTTGTGCAGAGCTTGATTATGTTTCTGTCGCAAACATCTACATCCATAACGGGTATACCCGTCATATCCTCAAGGTGTTTATAAAGCGTAGGAACATCGTGACCGAGTATGTCAAGCTTGAGTATCGTGTCATGAAGCGAGTTAAAGTCAAAGTGAGTGGTTTCCATATCCGACGTGGTATCGTCGGCGGGGAACTGCACGGGAGTAAAATCGTAAACCTCATAGTCATTCGGAACAACAACCATTCCGCCGGGGTGCTGACCTGTTGTCCTTTTAACGCCGGAGGTGCCTCGGGTAAGTCTGTCCTCCTCGGCTCGGCAGACAGTCATGCCTTTGTCCTCAAGCCTTTTTTTGACGTAGCCGTATGCGGTCTTGTCAGCAACGGAGGAGATTGTTCCCGCCTTGAAAACGTGCGACGAGCCGAACAGCTCCTCGGTATATCTGTGAGCCTTGCCCTGGTAATCGCCCGAGAAATTAAGGTCAATATCGGGCGCTTTATCTCCGTGGAAGCCGAGGAAGGTTTCAAACGGAATTTCATGACCGTCCCTTATAAGCGGAGTACCGCATTCGGGACAATCCTTTTTCGGCATATCAAAGCCTGAGCCGTACTCTCCGTTTTCGTAGAACTCCGAGTATTTGCACTTGGGACATCTGTAATGCGGCACAAGGGGATTTACCTCGGAAATACCCGCCATTGTCGCAACGAAAGACGAGCCGACCGAGCCTCTTGAGCCGACGTGATAGCCGTGTTCCTCAGAGTCCCAAACAAGTCTTTGAGCGATTATATAAAGTACGGCGTACCCGTTTTCAATTATCGAGTCAAGCTCCCTGGTAAGCCTTTTGGAAACGAGGTCGGGAATCTTCCCGTCCTTTTCGTACCACTCCTTCGCCTTAGTCCAGCAAATATCGCGCAGTTGCTCCTCACTGCCCTCGATTGACGGCTGATAAGTGCCGTCGGGGAAGGGCTTGATCACATCAATTTTGTCCGCTATTTTGTTGGGATTTGTAACAACAACTTCCTTAGCGGTGTCCTCGCCGAGATAAGCGAATTCGTCAAGCATTTCACGTGTTGTCTTAAAATAAAGCGGAGCCTGCTTATCGGCGTCGGGATAGCCCTGAGAAGCCTGAATAATCTCTCTGTATTTTGCGTCCTTCGGGTCAAGGAAATGAACGTCGCCGGTAGCTACGACGGGCTTTCCCAGCTTGTCGGCAATGGCGACAATTTTTCGGTTGACCTCCATTATGTCCTCAAAGCTGTTGAACTTGTCGTAACGCTTGTTTCTTTCGGGGTGTTTGGAATTCGGGTCCGAATGCGCCCTGAGCATAAATTCGTTATTGCCCAGAGGCTGTATTTCAAGGTAGTCGTAGAAAGAGGCAATTTCGGTGATCTCCTGCTCGCTCTTTTCCTCGATTATCGCCCTGAACAGCTCGCCTGCCTCGCACGCCGAGCCGATTATAAGCCCTTCACGGTACTTAATAATTTCGGACTTCGGCATTCTCGGACGCTTGTGGAAATACTTTACATTGGAGAGTGAAACGAGCTTATAAAGGTTTTTAAGACCTCTTGAGTTTTTAACAAGTATTATCTGATGATAGGTCGGAAGCTGATCAATCGGAATGTCGGGGTTTTTCATATCATCGACAAAGTATGCCTCGACGCCGTAGATAATTTTTATCTTATCGCCTGCTGCATTTCTCGCCTCCGGAAAGCCCTGTACACAGCCATGGTCCGTGATGGCTATCGCCTTGTGCCCCCATTTGATTGCCCTTTTTACAAGCTGTGCGGGCGGCGTCATGGCGTCCATTTGAGAAAGGTTTGTATGCAGATGAAGCTCCACCCTTTTTTCAGGCTCATTGTCCTGCTTCTCGACGGGTGTTACAAGACAGATGCTTCTCGGGTTTATAACCTTTTCTCCCCTGTATTTGTCAAACGAAACCGAGCCCGAAAGCGTAACAAAAACGCCGTCCTTCAGGTTGTTGAAAAGCTCGTCGCAGTAAACGGTTTTGTCAAAAATCAAAACCGAAAACGAGTTTGTATAGTCGGTTATGTTAAAGGATATTATGTACTTATCGCCGTTCTTGGTAAGCCTTGAGTCAAAGCCGAAAATTTCTCCCCAGACGGTAACTCGGTCTGCATTGTCCTCAAGCTCGGCTATCGGCGTCGGCGCATTCTTAACCTTGTTACCGTAAATAACCTTAAGGGAGTCGGTGTAATATGGGTATCCCTCCTCAACAACGGTTGCGGTAACCTCCTTTTTGGCTGTTTCCCGTTGCTTGATGCTGTCGTCTATGCTCTGCTGAAGCTGTTCGAGCGTAGGCTTGTTCTCCTGCTGCGCCTCGGTAATTGTAACCTTAACCTCTGCGCCGAAACGGTCTTTTAATATACGGCTTGCTATTTCTTCACAGCCGTTGGAGGTCAGTATATCCCTGCCCGATTTTTTCAGTCGGAGGTTGAGCTGAGTCATATCCTCATTGTATGAGAATTCGCAACCGTCAAGAAAGCCGTTTGCTACAACGACTCTTCTTTTGATTATTTCAATAAGCTGGGAATTATATTTTTCCGTAAGCAATCTTTTTTCGAACACAGGCTCAAGCTGAACCGTGGCAACGCCGAGGAGCTTTTCAAGCTGACGGTCAAGTCTGTCGAGCGTTTCCTCTCTTAACAAAATCGGAAATTTAACGACTATGGTAAGACTGTCCTCGTTTAAATCGGGAATCAGTCTTATTATTTCCGCCTTTTCAAGCGCCTTATCAAACGCACTCAACGCCTGTCTGTGTTCACTGAACAAATCGTAAAATAAACTCATAATCTTCCTTTATATTAAAGAGCCTCTATTTCCTTTAAAAGCTCTGTTAAAATCTCTTCCTCTTTTACCTTTCTGAGCACCTCTCCGTGCTTGAATATCATTGCACAGCCGTCGCCGCCTGCAATGCCTATATCTGCCTCCTTGGCCTCGCCGGGACCGTTTACAACGCAACCCATAACGGCTACGGTAATCGGTTTGTTACAGCCCTGAAGGCTTTTTTCAACCTTCTCGGCAAGCGAAATCAGGTCAATCTTGGTCCTGCCGCAGGTCGGGCAGGAAACAATTTGCGGACAGTCTGTTTTGACGCCGACCGCCTTGAGTATGTCAAAGCCTGCCGCAACCTCCTCTACGGGATCCGCCGTAAGCGAAACTCTTATTGTGTCACCTATGCCGTCAAGCAAAAGCGAGCCTATGCCTGCGGCTGATTTGAGCATACCCATTCTGCGTGTGCCCGCTTCGGTAACGCCGAGGTGCAGCGGATAGTCGCACTGCTCGGCAACGAGTCTGTACGCCTTGACCATCGTCTGCACGTTAGATGATTTAATCGAAATAACTATGTCACCGAAGTCAAATTTTTCCAGAAGAGAAGCGTGTCGCAATGCGCTCTCGCAAAGCCCCTCCGCGGTGACAGAACCGTATTTTTCAAGTATATCCTTTTCGAGCGAGCCCGAATTAACGCCGATTCTGATCGGCACATTTTTTTGCCTGCAAGCGTCAGCTACCGCCTTTATCCTGTCATCGGAGCCGATATTTCCGGGATTGATTCTAATTTTGTCAGCCCCTGCCGCAATGCTTTCAAGCGCACATTTATAGTCGAAATGAATATCAGCCACAACGGGTATTTTTACCGCATTTTTTACAGCATAAAGAGTCTTGACCGCATCCTTGTCGGGCACGGTCAGCCTGACTATTTCGCAGCCCGCCTGCTCAAGCTTTGTCGCCTGTCGGACATTGCCGTCTATATTATGCGCCTCGACATTGAGCATTGACTGCACACTGATTTTTCCCTCGGGTCCGATTTTGACGTTTCCGGTTTTGACCGTTCTGCAGGCTCGTCTGTTAATCATATTTTCCCCTTCTTACGAATGAATAATTCTGACTATATCGTTAAACGTTATCACTACCATAAGGCACATCAGCAGTACAAAGCCCGCCGCGTGCACATAGCCCTCGTATTTCGGATTAATCGGCTTACGGCGTATTCCCTCAATAATGAGGAACAGAAACCTTCCGCCGTCAAGGGCAGGAAGCGGAAGCAAATTCGCCACGCCGATATTAATTGTTATTAAAGCCATTATAAACAGCAGGTTTTCAAAATTACTCTGCTTTACCGCGTCCGCCGCGACGTCGGCGATAATGTCCACCGTGCCGACGGGGCCTGCAAGCTCGGACATTCCGTACCTGCCCGTAACTACATCAAAAAGGCTCAGCCACACCATACGCACAATTGAAGCAGACTGCGTAAACGAATTGACAAGCACATTCTTAACCCCGGGTTTTTCGCCTACAATAATAAAATCATAGGTAATCATATTGACGGTTTTGCCCTTTGAAATCTCAACCGCCTCGGTCTTGAAAGCAACGTCGTTGAGCTCGACCCTTTTTCCGTCCCTTTCGACAACAAAATCAAACACTCCGTCCTCGCTTCTGCTCATCAGGAAGGACAGATCTCTTTCCGACCAGACTCTGTGGCCGTCAATTTCAATAAATTTGTCGCCCTCTTTAAGTCCGTTCTGATTGCTGACGGCGGTTTCATAGAAGCCCTTGATTGTGTTTGTGCCGATAAGCTCCGTCGAGCTTGAAAGCGTGACCGCCATTATAATCAGTCCCAAAAGCAGGTTCATAAACGCGCCTGCCGCAACAATAATCAGCCTCTGCCAGACCTTTTTATTATTAAACGCCCTCTCGTCATCGCTCGCCTCATCCTCGCCCTCCATACTGACAAAGCCGCCGATCGGCAACAGACGGAGAGAATACTGAGTTTCGCCCTTTTTCCTTTTGAGCACTGCGGGACCCATACCGATGGAAAATTCGTTGATTTTTACTCCGCACAGCTTTGCGGTAGTGAAATGACCGAGCTCATGAATAATGATTATCAGTCCGAAAAACAAAATTGCCAAAAGTATTGTCCACGCCTTTGAGAAAAAGGCTGAAGCGGTTATTTCCAAAAGTATATCAATCACCTCTTACCATTCTGCGGGCAAGCTTATCCGTTTCGAGCACATCCTCGAAGCAATAATCCTGCTTAACCCTGATTTCGTCAAGCACCCTCTGCACCCTTTCGGCAATTTCAAGGAAGCCGATTTTGCCCTCCCTGAACATAAGGTTTGCCTGTTCGTTTGCAGAGTTTACAGCCGCAGGATAAAGTCCGCCCTTGTTAATGGCGTCTTTACAAATATTTATGCACGAAAAGGTTTCATAATCCGGCTTGAAGAAGCTCATTGACGAAATTTCCGTCAGGTCAAGCTCCCTTGTCGGGGAAGGATACCTTTCCGGGTATGTAAGCGCATACTGAATCGGTATACGCATATCCGGCACTCCGAGCTGAGCTATAACGGAATTGTCGTCATACTCAACCGCAGAGTGTAAAATGCTTTCTCTGTGAACCACGATTTCAATGTCCTCGGGCTTTACGCCGAAAAGCCAAACCGCCTCAATAAGCTCAAGTCCCTTGTTCATCATCGTGGCGGAATCTATTGTTATTTTTGCGCCCATAGACCAGTTCGGATGCTTTAATGCGTCACCTACGGTTACCGAAGCGAGCTCCTCCCTCGTCCTTCCGAAGAAGGGTCCGCCGGACGCGGTAAGTATTATTTTTTTGAGCGCCTTGTTGGAGGGCTTTCCCTGAAGGCACTGGAAAATTGCCGAATGCTCGGAGTCAACGGGTAAAATATCCGCTCCGTATTTTTCGGCTTCACTGAGGACAAGCTGACCGCCTGCAACAAGAGTTTCCTTGTTGGCAAGGGCTATTTTCTTCTTTGCGCGGATAGCCGTAAGCGTCGGAAGAAGCCCCGCCATGCCGACCACGGAATTAAGCACCGTGTCTGCAGAGTCAAGCGAAGCGCACTCGCAAACGCCCTCAACGCCGGACAGCACCCTTATATCGGTGTCGGCAAGCTTAACTTTAAGCTCAGCGGCGCTCTTTTCGTCTGCCAGTGCAACCGCTTCGGGCTTAAACTCACGTGCCTGACGTTCGATTTTTTCAACATTTGAATTAGCCGTCAAGGCCTTGACCTTATAGCCGCACTTGCGGCAGACGTCAAGACTTTGCTCGCCGATAGAGCCCGTTGAGCCTAACAAAACAAGATTTTCAGTCATTATAATGCAATCCCCGTAATTGTTACAAAAACATATAGCATAGCAAGAACGAAAAGACCCGAATCAAAGCGGTCCATTACGCCGCCGTGACCCGGCAGAATATTGCCGAAGTCCTTGACGCCGAAATTCCTTTTTACAACGGAAGCGGTAAGGTCGCCGCACATTCCGACAAGCGAAAGCACAGCCGAAACGACTATAACCCAGACTATGCCGAAGCTATGTACCGTAAAGAATTTTTTGTCAAAAATAATAAACAGAATTACACAGCTGAGCACTCCGCCGAGCACTCCGCCGATTGCGCCCTCAACAGTCTTTTTGGGACTGATTTCGGGGCACATCTTGTGCTTGCCGAGAAGTCTGCCCGAAAAGTATGCAAACGTGTCGGTAAGCCATGCCGCAAACAAGCCGAAGAGAATAAAGAACAAATCGTGATAGCGGTCAAATTTCGCGGTATAGGTTTCACTCATATCGTTTAAGAAAATAAGCGTTGAAAACGACCACGGCACAAGAGTGGTGGCTATTATTACCGAAGCTACCTCTTCAAACTTGGTGTTCTTGAAATCGGTCAGCATAAGCATAAAAAGTACCACGCAGTAAATTGCCATAACCGCCGTCGTGGGTATCCATTCTATCCCCAGCTCCGCCCTGAACTCATAAAACAGGGGAACAAGCCCCGAAAACGTAAGGCTTACAAAGTATATTGCTTTATTTTTAACTCCTATTACCTTTTCAATTTCTCTTGCCGCAAGCACCGTAAGCGCCGCAACAACTATTGACATAACGGGTGTGTCGCGAAGAACGATTATTCCGATTCCGAACAACGCCGCAAGCACCCCTGCCACTGTTCTTTTGAGCATAACAGCCTCCTGTATTACACTCCGCCGAAACGGCGGTTTCTTTTTTCAAAGCTTCTCAGAGCCTCTACAAGGTCATCCTCTGTAAAATCGGGCCAGAGCACATCGCTTGACCAGAATTCGGCATAAGCCGCCTGCCAGAGCATAAAGTTGGAAAGCCTCTTTTCTCCGCTCGGTCTTATTACAAGGTCAAGATCCGGCATACCTGCGGTATAAAGATTGTCCGCAATCATCTGCTCGGTTATGTCGTCAGGCTTCAGCTTACCTTTTTTCACCTGGCCCGCAAGTTCCTTAACGGAATGGAGTATCTCCTCCCTGCCGCCGTAATTGACGGCGATATTAAGGTAAACCTTGGTTTTGTCCGAGGTTATTCTTTCACTGTATTTCATCATCGCAAGTATGTCCTTGGGCATACCCTTGCGGTTGCCGATAAAATTGACTTGAATGCCTTTTTCCTCGTTTTCCGCCTTTCTCTCGTCAAGCTCCTTCAAGTATTCCCTGAAAAGGTTCATAATTGCGGAGACCTCTTCGGGAGGTCTTTTCCAGTTTTCGGTTGAAAAGGCATAGAAGGTAAGGTATTTAATGCCCAGGTCGCCTGCAAACTCTCCGATTTTGCGGAAGGTTTTCGCGCCCTCGATGTGGCCCTTGTAGCGCGGCAGACCTCTCTGCTGAGCCCAACGGCCGTTGCCGTCCATTATAAAGCCGATGTGCTTGGGAAGCACCTCAAAGCTCGGCATATTGTTTTTATCCATAGCATTGCTCCCGAAAGCTTATAAAATCTGTTAAAGGCAGAGAAAGGCCCGTAAGCCTGACTCTGCCGTAACAAGCCGATAAGAAATCAGATTTCCATGATTTCCTTTTCTTTTTTGTCTGCAAGCTCGTCAATCTTCTTGACATATTCGTCGGTAAGGTCCTGAGCCTCTTCCTCGCCGTCCTTAAGGTCATCCTCCGTAATTTCGGAGTTTTTCTGCATTTTCTTGATTTTGTCAATAACATCTCTTCTTGTCGAACGGATTGAAACCTTAGCCTCCTCGGCAAACTTGCTTACATCCTTTGCAAGAAGCTTTCTTCTCTCCTCGGTAAGAGGCGGGAAGGTAAGTCTGATAACCTTGCCGTCGTTCATCGGGTTAATACCGAGGTCGGAAGCCTGAATAGCCTTCTCGATAGGTTTAATCTGAGAAACATCCCAGGGCTGAATAACGAGAATTCTGCCCTCCTGAACGGAAATGGCGGCTATCTGCTGAATAGGTGTCTCGGTGCCGTAATAATCAACGGAAATTTTGTCAAGCACCGCTGCGCTCGCCTTGCCCGCCCTCATGGTGGCAAACTCGTTGTGAAGCGCTTTAAGGGTTTTCTCCATTTTCTCTTTTGCTGTATCAAATACCTGTTGCATAATATTCTCTCCTCCGTAAAGAAAGTGTATTTTTATTTAAAGCCGTCGGCTCAGTTAACAATTGTTCCTATGCTTTCGCCCTTGACCGCTCTGAGTATGTTTTCGGGGTCGGAAAGGTTAAAGACGAGTATCTTGATGCCGTTGTCCCTGCAAAGCGACGCCGCCGTAGCGTCCATAACGGCAAGCCCCTTGCTTAACACCTCGGTATGAGTGAGGGTGTCATATTTAACGGCGTCGGCAAATTTGTTTGGGTCCTTGTCATATACGCCGTCAACATTGGTTGCCTTAAAGATAATGTCCGCCTTGATTTCGGCAGCCCTTAACGCGGCGGTCGTGTCGGTCGAAAAGAACGGACTTCCCGTGCCGCAGCCGAAGATTACAACCCTGCCCTTTTCAAGGTGTCTGATTGCCTCGTCCCTGACAAACGGCTCGGCGATCTGCCTCATTTCTATTGAAGTCATAACCCTCGTAGGTACGCCGATTTGTTCCAGTGTATCAGCAAGGGCAAGCGAGTTCATAACCGTAGCCAGCATACCGATATGATCAGCCCTTGTCCTGTCCATGCTGCCGCTGCTTCTGCCTCTCCAGAAGTTTCCGCCGCCGACAACAACTCCGATTTCGGCGCCCTCGGCAACGCAGCTTTTAATCACCTCGCAAACATTTCCGATAATGTCAAAATCAAAGCCGTGACCTTTCTCCCCCGAAAGCACCTCCCCGCTTAATTTCAACAGAATTCTTTTGTAAGCACTGCTCATTTTTACCTCCGAAAAACGTCTGTTTTTACGTTTTTTATTTGCAAAATTTTACTATTATATTTTATCTTAAAAGGGCTCTTATGTAAAGAGATTTTTTGTAAATAAATATACTATATTATTGTTAATTTTGTCTAAAATATCAGCCGTGCTTTATACATCAAAGTGAATTGACTAAAAAAGGTATAGAGAATATAATTAATATATAATCTTATGCGGAGGATAATATGAACGAGCCTTTTAACCTTGACTTTGTACTTAAAAGCTTTGATTTTAAAGGAAAATACCGTGACTTCGACACGAAAAACGACGGGAATATCAACAGCACCTATGTTCTCTCATTTGACGAGGGAGGCTGTGAAAAAAAATACACGCTTCAGAAAATCAACACCTATGTTTTCAAAAAGCCCGACGAGCTTATGCAAAACATCACGGGCATCACACAGCACATCAGAAAAAAGGGCGATATGCTTACCCTTAATTTTATCCGCAGTAAAAACGGAAAATACTTCTGCACCGATGACGACGGAAATTACTGGCGAAGCTATGAATATATCGACGGCGTATACACCTGCAACACGATTGACAACGCCGATGTTTTCAAAAGCTCCGGCAAAGCCTTCGGCAGATTCCAGAGTATTTTAAGCGATTACCCTATTGATACGCTTTACGAAACAATTCCCGACTTTCACAACACGTATAAACGCTTTCTCGCCTTTAAGCGGTCGCTCGAAAGCGCACCCGAGGAAAGAAAAGCACCGATGAAGGAGGAAATAAATTACCTTCTTTCAAAGGAGGAGGACTGCGGATACCTTGTCGGCTTAATCAAAAACGGGGAGCTTCCGTTAAGAGTTACCCACAACGACACAAAGCTTAACAACATCCTTTTTGACAATGCAACCGACGAAGGCGTATGTATAATCGACCTTGACACGGTTATGCCCGGGCTTTCTCTTTATGACTTCGGCGACAGCATCCGCTTCGGCGCAAACACCGCCGCCGAGGACGAAAGGGATACGCGGAAAATTTCGCTTGACCTTGAGCTTTTCAAGGCTTACTCCGAGGGGTATCTTTCGGAGGCAAAGGACAGCCTTACCGAAAGGGAAATAAGCCTTCTGCCGTTTTCGGCTTATATTATGACGCTGGAGCTTGCCTTGAGGTTTCTTACCGATCTGCTTGACGGCGACATATATTTTAAAACCAATTATCCCGGCCACAATGCTGTGCGTACAAGAGCGCAGCTTGCGCTGTGTAAGGATATAGAGAAAAAACTGCCCGAAATGCAGGGCATTACGGAGGCGATAATCAATGCTTGAAATCAAAGGCAACGACTTTTTGCTTGACGGGAAAAAATTCCACATCTATTCGGGAGCAGTTCACTACTTCCGTTTCCTGCCCGAATACTGGGAGGATATACTTATCCGCCTCAAGCTTTGCGGCTTCAACACGGTAGAAACCTATATGCCGTGGAATCTCCACGAAAAGCAGCCCGGATCCTTTGACTTTTCGGGCAGGCTTGATATAGTCAGGTTTTTAAAGACGGCACAGAAGCTCGGACTCTACGCTATCGTAAGACCCGGTCCGTACATCTGCGCCGAATGGGATTTCGGCGGACTTCCCGCTTGGCTGTTAAAGGACAAAAGTCTTCGCATACGCTGTATGTATAAGCCTTACACCGACGCAGTTGAGCGTTATTACAGGGAAGTGTTCCGCCGTATCGCACACCTTCAGCACTCAAGCGGCGGTAATATAATCGCAATGCAAATTGAAAACGAATACGGCAGCTACGGCAACGATAAAAAATACCTTGAATTCATCAGGCAGCTTATGCTTGACAGCGGTTCAACCGAGCTTCTGTTCACCTCTGACGGGGCAGAGCACAATATGCTTTCCGGAGGCACTCTCGACGACGTTTTCAAGGTTGCAAATTTCGGCTCAAGAGTGCCGCAGGCGTTTGGTACTTTAAGACAGTATCAGCCGACCGGCCCGCTTATGTGCGGCGAATTCTGGAACGGATGGTTTGACTACTGGGGCAAGGACGAAAGGCACCATTCCCGCCCCGCAAAGGAGGTTGCCGACGAGCTTTGGGATATGCTCTCAATGGACGCAAGCTTCAGCTTTTACACCTTCTGCGGCGGAACGAACTTCGGCTTTACCTCGGGTGCAAATTTTTACGACCTTTATATGCCCGACGTAACAAGCTACGATGACGACGCCCTTCTTAACGAATGGGGCGGGTACACCGAAAAATACCACGCCGTAAGAGAGGTGCTTCTCAAGCATCAGGGCATTGAGCCTCAGCCGCTTCCTCCCGAGCCCGAAAGGCAGAATATAGGCAGGGTTGACCTGACAGAAAGCGTCAGTCTTATGGACAGCCTTGACGAAATCGCCGTAAAGGAAAAAAGCGATTTCCCCGAAACAATGGAGTATTTTGACCAAAATTCGGGTCTGATTCTCTACAGAAGCAGGCTGAAGGGAAACTACCTCGGCAGGCTTTACCTTGACGGGCTTGCAGACCGTGCTCATGTGTTTATAAACGGCAGCCTGAAAGGAATTGTATACCGCAACAAAAAGGACTGCAGTCTCGGCGTAGGAACATTAAAGGGCGACAATGTAATTGATGTGCTTGTAGAGGATATGGGCAGAATCAACTACGGGCCGAAGATGATAGAGGGTAAGGGCGTTAAGCAGATAAGATTTAACCTGCAGCAGCTCAACGGCTATGACATCTTCCTGCTGCCGCTGGACAACCTTGAACGTCTTGATTTTTCAAAGGGCTCGACCGCCGTGCCCGCTTTCCTCAGGGGAAGCTTTAAGGCTCAGCCCGGCAAGAGCTGCTTTGTTCACACCGACAACTTTAAAAAGGGATATGTTTTTGTCAACGGCTTTAACCTTGGCAGATACTGGAGTGTAGGTCCTCAAAAATCGCTTTATATCCCCGGCTCACTGCTGAAGGAAGAAAATGAAATAATTCTGCTTGAGCTTGACGGCTTTAAGTTTAAATCGGAAAGGTTTGTAACCGTAACCGACATACACGATATAGGCTAAAAAACACCCGGCCTTTTTGAAGGTCGGGTGTTATATTATTATTTTAATTACGCCTTGTTTGCACAACCGAGAACGGTTTCAATCTTATGAGAAACAACCTCTTCAATTGCGTCCCTTGCGGGTGTGAGATACTTTCTCGGGTCGAAATCAGCCGGATGCTCCTTGAAGTGTTTACGAAGAGCGGCTGTCATTGCGATACGGATGTCCGAATCAACATTAATCTTGCAGACTGCCATTGAGGAAGCCTTTCTGAGCATATCCTCGGGAATGCCGATGGCGTCGGGCATTTCTCCGCCATATTCGTTGATGGTCTTGATGTGGTCCTGGTTAACGGAGCTTGCGCCGTGAAGAACAATCGGGAAGCCGGGAAGCTTCTTTTCAACCTCTTCAAGAATATCAAAGCGAAGCTGAGGCTTCTGACCGGGCTTGAATTTGTATGCGCCGTGGCTTGTGCCGATAGCGATTGCAAGCGAGTCAACGCCTGTTCTGGTAACAAAATCGAACACCTGCTCGGGCTTAGTGTATGACTCGTTGCCTGCCTCGACAACTACGTCATCCTCAACGCCTGCAAGTGTGCCAAGCTCGCCCTCAACGACAACGCCGTGAGCGTGGGCATATTCAACAACCTGCTTTGTAAGGGCAACGTTCTCCTCATAGGGAAGCGAGCTGCCGTCAATCATAACCGATGTAAAGCCGCCGTCAATGCAAGCCTTACAGGTTTCAAAATCGGGGCCGTGGTCAAGGTGAAGCGCGATCGGAAGTCCTGTTTCCTCTGCTGCAGCCTTAACCATTGCAAGAAGGTAACCGTGAGAAGCGTACTTGCGTGCGCCCGAGGATACCTGAAGAATGACGGGAGCGTTGAGCTTCTTTGCGGCTCTGGTGATTCCCTGAATAATTTCCATATTGTTTACGTTAAAAGCGCCGATGGCATAGCCGCCGTCGTATGCTTTTTTAAACATTTCCGTTGTGGTTACTAAAGGCATGATATTTCTCTCCTTAGGAAAATTAATTTTTATCGGTAGCTATTATACATCACTAAATATGCGATGTCAAACAAATAAACCGTAAATTTACATTTTATTTAATTTATTTGTCGAAAAATAACGGTAGTTTCGGGCTTTTGCGGTTTGACAAAGGAAGCGTACTTTGATACAATTCTATTGTAATAATACGGCTTGGAGTGTGGCACAATGAATATAATCGATATTTCAAACGACTTACTCACAGCCGAGGTCTATCAGGGCGACCCCGTTCCCGAGCTTGAAAGGGTAAAAAAGCTCGGCGAGGGCTCTGCATACAACCTCAGTGTACTGAGCGCATGCCTGCACAACGGTACTCACGCCGACGCCCCTCTTCACTTTCTTGAGGACGGCTTCAGTGTGGACGAGTATGCGCTCGAAAAATTCATCGGTCCCTGCAAGGTAATCACCATGTCGCCCGGTATAATCACGGGTCAGGCGGTTGAAGAATACTTTCCGAGGGACTGCTCACGAATACTTATCAAGTCCTCGGGCAGGGCGTTTCTGCACTACACTGCCGCGGAGGTTATGTCGCTTTACGGCTATGAGCTTGTCGGCACGGACGCAAACTCAATTGAGTCCGACGGCGAGGACGGCAGGACTCACCGCACGCTGCTCTCGCACGATATAGCGATACTTGAAGGGCTTAACCTTTCGGGCGTGGAAACCGGTGAATATTTCCTCATTGCGCCTCCCGTTAAAATCAGCGAGGCGGAGGCTTCCTTTACAAGGGCGTTACTTATCAGCGACTATATTTTCTGGAGCAAGAAGGGTAAATAATCCTAATGAAACGAGTTGTTATAATCGGCGCAGGCCCTGCAGGGATTACCGCAGGACTTGAGCTTAAGAGAAAAGCGGCGGACGAATACGCCGTCACAATTCTCGAAAAGGAAAACCGAATAGGCGGCATTTCCGCAACCGTAGACCATAACGGAAACCTTATGGACCTCGGCGGTCATCGCTTCTTTTCAAAGGAGCCCTCGGTCAACGATTGGTGGCAGGGCATTTTGCCGATGCAGGATTCCGACGCAAACAGCCCCGAAAAGAATGACAGGGTTATGCTTCTTCGCAGAAGGGTGTCAAGGATTTACTGCTTCAACAAGTTTTTCGACTATCCCGTTACCCTCAATACGCAGACGCTTAAAAACCTCGGCTTTGTCCGCACTCTCCGTGCAGGGGCAGGCTATATGAAGGCGCTTGCTTTTAAAAAGGACGAGGACAGCCTTGAAAACTTTTACATCAACCGTTTCGGTAAGGAGCTTTACTCAACCTTCTTTGAAAGCTACACCGAAAAGCTTTGGGGCAGGCATCCCCGTAACATTTCAGCCGATTGGGGCGCACAGCGTGTCAAAGGTATATCCGTCACCGAGGTGCTTAAAAACGCACTTTCCAAAGGCAAAAGGAGCAACGAAACCTCACTTATTGAGGAGTTTAAATACCCCAAGCTCGGACCGGGTCAGCTCTGGAGCGTTGCGGCGGAGGAGTTTAAAGACCTCGGCGGAGAGATTATAACCGGTGCCTCCGTTTCCTCGGTCAATGTTGCCGACAACAGAATTGTCAGCGTTACCGCCGACGGCAAGGACTACCCTGCCGATATTTTCATTTCGACTATGCCCTTAAAGGAGCTTGTCGGTGAAATCAGCGGAGAAGCCGTCCCGGACAACATCAAAAGGATTGCCGAGGGGCTTCCCTACCGTGATTTCGTAACGGTGGGCGTGTTGCTCAACAAGCTTGCAATTAAAAACGAAACGAAGCTTTCAGAGCCGGGCGGTCTTGTGCCCGACTGCTGGATTTATGTCCAGGACAAAGCCGTTAAGCTCGGCAGGATTCAGGTGTTTAACAACTGGTCGCCGTACCTTGTCAAAGAGCCTGACAAAACGGTATGGCTCGGGCTTGAATACTTCTGTGACGAAAATGACAGCTTCTGGAATCTTTCCGAAAAGGAATGCGCTCTTTATGCGGTAAACGAACTTCGGAAAATCGGCATAATTGACGAAAACACCGAGCTTCTTGACTACCACCGTGAGCGTGTAAGAAAAGCGTATCCCGCATATTTTGACACCTATGCTTCACTTCCCGAGCTTTGGAAATACCTTGACACATATGAAAACCTTTTCTGCATCGGCAGAAACGGACTTCACCGATATAACAACATGGATCATTCCATGCTCACCGCCTTTTACGCCGTTGACGCCATTCTTTCGGGCAGTGCCGACAGGGAAAAAATCAGAAGCGTGAACACGGAAAAGGAATATCACGAGGAAAAGAGGAGCTGAATGAGCGAAAAGAAAAGCTGTGCCTCGCAGTGCGAATCCTGCTCATATTACTACTACGACGAGGAATATGACTGCTACTGCTGTGAGGTAAACCTCGACGAGGACGAAACGGCAAGATTTCTGTCATACTCCTTTTACGAATGCCCGTACTACAATCCGTATGACGAATACAAAATTGTAAGACGGCAGAATTAAGCAATAACGAACAGCACCCGACACAAAGTCGGGTGTGTTTTTGTTTTGATGATATTTACGGCTGTCGTCCGTAGGGGACAGCGCATTTACGGCTCCCTTGTGTAAAGGGAGCTGTCAGCCGCAGGCTGACTGAGGGATTGTAAACAGTGAATAGTGAAGAGTGAAGAGTGAAGAGGTAATAAGTGTTTGCTTTGCAAACCGTAGGGACGACCATTGGTCGCCCGACGAGGTTTGATGTATTTATATTCCACCTCATCCGTTTCGTCACTGCGTTCCTCAACACCTTCCCCTCGGAGGGGAAGGCTTTCCTCCGTAGGGGCCGTCCCCTACGGAGAAAAAATAAAATTACATCAAAAAATAGAGGCGACCAATGGTCGCCCCTACGTTTTATTATTATAATTATGCCTTGTTGAACATTCCCTGCTGATCCATTCTCATTATAATCGAAGCAATCTGGGCTCTGGCGGCGCCTTCTGTCGGTGCTACTCTGCCGTCTGCCATACCGCTGATTACATTGTTCTGTACCGCCCATGCTACCGCTGTTTTTGCAAAACCGCTTATGCGGTTAACGTCCTTGAACTTTGCAAGGGTCTTGTCAACGTCCTTGATTTCGGGTGAGCCCATATATCTGTAAAGAATTGTTGCTACCTGCTCACGGGTGATGTTGTCGTTAACGCCGAAATTGCCGTTAGCGTAACCTGCGATAATGTTGTTGTCAACCGCCCAGTTAACTGCGGCGGCATAATATGCGCCCTTCTTAACGTCCTTGAGTTTGGGAGTCATCTTGGCATACTTGTCAAGGTCTGCGCCTGCAATCTTAGAAAGAATTACAACAAAGTCCTGACGCTTGAGGTTGTCGTTCGGTCCGAATTTTCCGTTCTGATAACCCGAAATGTAACCCTTCTGCGCGCAGTGCTTAACTGCGTCATAGTACCACGAGCCGAAGGCGACATCGGGGAAACCCCTGTACCCCTCGCCGAGAGAAACAAATTTAAGCCCGGACTGCTTTGCGTATTCCTCTGCGAGTGAGAAGGTATAGCCGTAAACCGTTTTCAGTGAGCCGCAGTTGTTGAAGGCGAGCGAACCTATTGATGTTACGCTGTCGGGTATGGTAACGCTTTCAAGTGAGCCGCAGTTTTCAAAGCAGGAGGGACTGATCCGTGTAAGCAAATCGGGAAGCCGGATTTCCTTTAACGCCTTACAGTAGTAGAAGGCAAAGTCGGAAATAACCCCAACGCTGTCGGGTATAGTGATTTTTTCAAGCGAGGTGTTTGAGCTGAATGCGCTTCCTGCGATAAGCAGAGTGCCGTCCTTGACGTTATACTGCGTTTTGCCGTTTTCCGATTTGATAAGGTGTTTTCCCGCATACAGCACGCCGTCCTCCCAGTTTGCGGAGTTGCCGTAAAATGCTGTGTTAAGGAAGGCGGAGTTGCCTATATATTTCACATTGTCGCCGATACTGACGCTTTCAAGCTTAGCGGCGCCGGTAAAGGCGTAAATGCCGATTGATTCCACTGAGTCGGGGAGGCTTACGCTTTTAAGATTTACGGCTCCCCTGAAGGCGGAGTTCTCAAGGCTTTTCACTCCTTCGGGAACGGAGTAAGCGGCATCCTTTTTGGCGGCGGGATAAATAATCAGTTGCTTTTTGTCCTTTGAGAAAAGCACGCCGTCAAGCGAGGAATAGCTTTTGTTCTCACTGCTTACCGTTATTTTTTCAAGTGCCGAAATTGCGCCTACCGAATTCCAGTAAATCCTTGTAACGCTTGCAGGGATAACAATTTCCTTAAGAACGTTGCATCCGTTAAAGGCGCCGAGGGCGATATTGAGCGTGCCGTCCCTGACGGGAAAGCTGTTCTGAGCGTTGACCCTGACAAGGTGGCGGTTGATATACAGTCCGCCGTTTTGCCAGTTGGAGGAATTGTTATAAAAAGCGGTGCCCGTAAACGCGCTTGCCGCAAGACTTATAACACTGTCGGGAAGTGTAATGCTTTTCAGTGAAGAGCAGCTTTTAAACGCCTCTGCGCCGATTTTTTCAACGCCGTTTTTAACAGCTACGCTTTCAAGCTTTGTACAACCCTCGAAGGAATTGGCTTCAATTGATGTAACCGTGCCGGGTACGGTTACGCTTTTCAGAGTGCCTGACTTGTAAAAGGCGTAGTCGCCGATTTCAGAAACCCTGAAGCCGTCGATGCTTTCGGGGACGGAGAGCGAGGCGCTGTTGCCGAGGTACGCCTTTTCGTACATAAGACCGGAGGTTATACTGAGCGTGCCGTCGCTAAGCTTCTGGTATTTCCAGAGCCCGTCCTTACTTGTTACGACGGATGCGGCAGAGGAGCTTACAGCGGCAACGCCGAGAAGCAGCGCAGCAATAAGAAGGACCGACAGTATACGTTTCGTTTTCATTATAATCACTCCGAAAATTTCGTTAAGCTTATTATACTTTATGTTCTTTAAAATGGCAATGAGAAATTATTCCTTGAAGTTTTTTTGCTTATAGGGTATCATATTAATGTTATTTTAAAGGAGATCTGAAATATGCTGAACACAAGAGCGTCGGGGGTCTTAATGCATTTAAGCTCCCTGCCGTCACCGTATGCCGTCGGCGTAATGGGTGACGAAACGAAAAGATTTATTGACAAAATCGCCGATATGGGCTTTTCATACTGGCAGATTCTGCCGCTGAACCCGCCCGACTTTTACGGCTCTCCGTACACTTCGAATGCGGTTTTTGCAATTTCGCATATGTTTATCGATCCGAGACCGCTTCTTGCGGCAGGGCTCGTTTCGCAGGCGGATGTCGAAAGAAATGTCTATTACGGCTCACCGTATACCGCAGACTATGAGTTTGCCTATAACGGCAGACTTGAGCTTTTGAAAAAGGCTTTTAAAAATGCCGACGGCGAGCTTCTTCGTAAGGCGGAAGAGTTCGCCGAAAAGCACGGCTGGTGTAAGGCGTACTCTCTTTATGAGGCGGCAAAGGAAAGGTTTGACAACCGCCCGTGGTATGAGTGGGACGCGGACTTCGCAAGGTATGAGAAGTGCGTTGAAAACGAGGAGGCGCTCAGTGAAAGCGCTTCGTTTTACGCCTTTGTGCAGTACATAGCCTATTCGCAGTGGCGTGAGATTAAGCTTTACGCAAACGACAGGGGCGTAAAAATACTCGGCGATATGCCGATTTACGTTTCTACGGACAGCGTCGATGTCTGGAGCAACCGCAGTCTTTTTGAAATTGACGGTAAGAATTTTTCAAAGAAAAGGGTTGCGGGAGTTCCGCCCGATTATTTCTCGGCTGACGGTCAGCTCTGGGGAAATCCGCTTTACGACTGGAAGAGCATGGAAAAGGACGGCTTTAAATGGTGGATTGACAGGCTCAAAGCCTCCCTTACAATCTTCGACACTGTGAGAATTGACCATTTCCGTGCGTTCGCCTCTTACTGGGCGGTGCCGGCAAAGTCCGAAACCGCAAGAGAGGGCGAGTGGCTCAAGGGTCCCGGCATGAAGCTGTTTAACGCGGTCAGGGAGGAAATGGGAGATTTGCCCATCATTGCGGAGGATCTCGGCACCTTCGGCGAGGATGTAATCAAGCTGCTTGAGAACACTGCTTTCCCGGGTATGCGTGTAATACAGTTCGGCTTCGACCCCGGTGCGGACAGCACGCACCTGCCGCACAATTACCCGAAAAACTCAATTGCGTACGTCGGAACGCATGACAACAACACCCTGCTTGCCTGGCTCTGGGAGGCGAGCGAGCAGGAAAGAAAATTTGCGCTCGACTATTGCTCGTTTAAGGGTGACAACTGGGGCGAGGGCGGCTATCACAGCCCCTCCTGCCGTGCGATAATTGAAGCCGTATGGAGAAGTCCCTCGCTTGTCAGCATGATTTCCTTCCAGGATATGTGCGGCTTCGGCTCGGACGCAAGAATGAATGTTCCCGGCAGAGCCTTCGGCAACTGGCAGTTCAGAACCACCGAGGACACAATCGCACAGCTTGACGCCGATTATTACAGACATATAAACTATCTGTTTAAAAGAAAGTAAAAAAGAACGCCCCCGTCAGCTGACAGGGGCGATTGCTTTTATAAAAATTACGCTTTTTCAAAATCGGATTTAATAAAGATTTTAGCTCCCAGCATTACGCAAAGGAACATTGTTGTTCCGCCTACGAGAACGTCGGAGAAGAAGTGAGCTCCGCAGACGATTCTGCTTACCGCAACAAGGCCGGTAAAGCCGACGGATACGGCAAGAAGAATAATCTTCCACTTAACGTTGTCGTATTTTTTGAGAAGCTTGGGCAGGCAGAGAAGCAGGTACATAGCCGCAGCGGCGTTTGTGTGACCCGAGGGGAAGGACTTGAAGCCGTCCTTGAAGTGGCTGACAGCCTTTGCGCCGTCCTTGGCAAAGAAGTTTGCAAGCGCGGCGTATACGGGGTCGTCATAGCTCGGCATATCCGATTTCTGATACCAGTTCTTGAAAAGGTTGAAGTTGTCGAGTATCCACATGCTTCTGTATCTCGGGCGGCACATAACGTCCTTGACAATAAGGTTGATGATAATGTTTGAAAGAGCCGCCGAGAAGATGATTATAAACGACCACTTTAAAAGCGCCGCAGCCGTCTTGTCGTCAAGCTTTGAAAAATGCAGGCATATAAGCTCCGCAATTGCCGCAGCCGCAATCATAAAGGCGATTTTGATAAAGATTTTGTCAAAAACGATGTCGTCGCCGTAATGCTTTTTAAGGTAGTGAACAACGTCCTGAACAACGTAGACCATAGCGCCGACGCTGATAAGGTTTGCAAGAATGCTTCCGGGAATTCGCAGAAAGGTATTTTTGCTTCTTTTGGTGTTTGCAAAAATAATTGCACACGCAATCGACAGGAAAATATATGTCGGAGTAGAGCCGATGCTCGCAAAAACTGCGCCGAAAGTATTGGTGGTAAAGTACTGACCCGGCTGGAGCCTCACAAGCTTTTCGCTTATCTGCATATCAGTGAAGGTTGCGGTAATAAGTAAGCCTGCAAAAATAACAATAAACAGGCAAATGCTTATTACGGTATTTCTTTTGGAATTGGTGTTTCCCATTGTATCCCTCTTTTCTTGGTTTATGAAAACATTTTAGCACAAGACGGAAAATATTACAAGACATCAAATAAGCAGAGATTTAAGCTTTATCAGATTGACAAAGTCATATTAATTTGATAAAATACCCTTTGCAACAATATGCGCCAGTAGCTCAGCAGGATAGAGCGTCCGCCTCCTAAGCGGAAGGTCGGGGATTCGAATTCCTCCTGGCGCGCCACAAAAAAGCCACCCTTGGGAGGACCTTCGTAAAGAAGGTTCTCCCAGTTAAATTAATCCTTGCGGATTAGTGAAATGTTCTTTCAGAACGTGAAATTGCTTCGCAGTGAAATATGCCTGCGGCATGTTAAGGATTAATTTAATTTCACATCGAGCAACGCGAGATATTTCACAATTTGTTAAAGCAAATTATTTCACATTGCGTCAGCAATATTTCATTAATGACAGACTGAACTTTCTTTCGGTCTGTTCTTTCTTTTCCGGATTTGACAGTACAAATCCTATGCTCGCTGCAGTCTGTGACATATTTGCTTGCTCTGCGAAAAATGCTATGATATAATGTATGTGTAAGTCTTAATTGCAGGAGAAGATTTTGATGGACAGAATATGGATGGATTTATATAACGCAGCTAAAGCAGTACAAAATCCAAGAGAACTTTCCGAACGAGTCTATGCAGGAGGCGTTGCTGCGGCAATTGAAAGCACAAGTGGAAATATTTACACAGGCGTATGTGTTGACACCTCATGTACTCTTGGAATATGTGCGGAGCGTAACGCTTTGTTTAATATGATTACTAACGGCGAAAACAAGGTGCGGCGTATTCTTGCTATTATGCCGGATGGAACGACAGGTGCACCTTGCGGCGCTTGCAGGGAATTATTGAAGCAATTAATGTTTGAAAGTAGTCAGAAAGTCGAAATTATGTTAGATTATAAGCAAGAAAAGATTGTAACCCTTAGCGAGTTAACACCGGAATGGTGGCTATAAACATAGATTAGTTAATGAAGCAAGAAGGTTGACTGACAAACAATCAGTCAACCTTCTTTATTAAGGTCACCCTTGCCAATTTTTAAGTACTGGAAACAAAAAACAGATATTATCTGCTTTATAAATTGTAATTTATCTTTACGAATTATAAAATTTAAAGTATTTTTCTAAATTAGCTAAAATATATTCTGCATTGTGATGACCTTCAAAAAGATTAAATTTAACATCAACATTTTTTTCTTTTAAAATACCATATAGTTTTTCACAAGCTATATAAAACCTTCCTTCATCATTGTTTCCATCATCTAAATAAATTTTCAAATTATTTACATCTCTACTTTGTGCAATAGAAATTGGATCATATTTTTTCCATATTCCTTCATTTTCAAAATAACATTCATCTTCATCTGCATAACTCATATCTATCGCTGGCATATGTCCTCCATTTTTCGAAAACAAATCTTGATGCCTCAATCCATTATGTAGTGCAATATATCCTCCAGATGATATTCCTCCAATATATCTATTATCTCTATTGGAAATCGTTTTATAGTTTTTATCTATATATGGTATTACTTCTTTAATTAAATAGTCTTCATATAGTCCTAAATGTACCATTCCATATTTTCCTCGAACTTCTTTATAATTGATAGATGAATTTATTCCTCTACTATTATCTATATTAGGACTTACAATAATCATCGGCTGAATTATTTTTTCTTTTATTAACTTTGAAGCAACGTAATCAAGTTTTAATTGTTGTAATATATTTTCATTACCGGTTCTTCCGTGAAGAAAATATAAAACAGGCAAATTAACATCTTTGTATTCTTCTGGGACATATATAGCAATATTCATTTCTTTGCATAATGCATTACTATAAATTTGAATTTTATCTATTTTCAAAATTCTACCTCCTATACAAATTACTATTTATCTATCAATTATATCATACCACAGAATTTGCCTTTTTGATTCACATGCAATAAACTAATTTTTAATTCGACTTACTAACCACATACCTCCATGCGGTGGTCTTTTTTTGCGGCGAATTCAGTCGGGAGGAAGAAAAAACGGGGTCTCCAAAAAAGCTCCTCTGTGTAAGAGGAGCCTTTTACTTTTATTTTACAAAAGAATAATCCCGTGCTGTTTGCAGTCCTCTCTCATTTCATCGCTCCAGACGGCGCACTGCACCTCGCCGATATGAGCCTTCTGGAGAAGCAGCATACAAAGCCTTGACTGTCCTATGCCGCCGCCGATTGTAAGCGGCAG
>JAFRUO010000026.1 GCA_017438845.1 Clostridia bacterium
CACGGGACCCGTTTACGGGTAAGTAAGTAGCAAATGCATGGCTGGCAGGCCAATAAACAGCGCACTTGTGCGCCGCCAGTATCGTATAGGGCTATGCCCGAAAATGAAAAACCACCCGCTATGCGGGTGGATATTTATTTGCGTGATTATTTGAACATTCCCTTCTGGTCCATTCTCATAATAATCGAAGCTATCTGTGCACGGCTTGCGGACTTTGTCGGCGCAAGCGTTCCGTCGTCGTTGCCGGAGATTGCGCCCTGCTGCACTGTCCACGCCATTGCAGGAACTGCAAATGCGCTTGTGCTCTTGTAATCGCTGAATTTTGAAAGCGTTGCCGTAATGCTTCCGACCGCTGGCTCGTTTTTATACCTGTAAAGAATAACGGCTATCTGCTCACGGGTTATGTTGTCATTTACGCCGAAATTGCCGTTGTCATAGCCTGCGATTATGTTTTTATCAACCGCCCAGTTAACTGCGGCGGCATAATATGCGCCCTTCTTTACGTCCTTGAGCTTGCTCTCTGTATTCTGATATTTTGAAAGGTCGGCTTTTGCAATGTTTGCAAGAATTACAACGAAGTCCTGACGCTTGAGGTTGTCGTTGGGTCCGAAGTTTTCGTTCTGATAGCCCGACATATAGCCGCTTTGCGCACAGTATTTAACCGCGTCATAATACCAAGAGCCCTCTTTGACATCCGGGAAGCCGTCATAGGTTTTCGGAAGCGATACGCTCTTTGTCTGTGTGCTGAAAGCAGAGTTCGAGAATACGGCAGTGTATTTTGCCGTCCCCGTTTGAGTCATTGTAGGCTGCCTGAGAATTTGCGAGGTAGTGTTTACGGTCTGAGTTTCCTTATGAGAGGAATCCCTTGCACAGACTCTTGTCGCCGTGCAGGTCTTGTTATCCGATGACCAGGTATAGGTGGGCGAGCTCCAGCTGTGACCGAGAGAAAAAATAGTTGTTCCCTTGTTAATTATTTCTCCGCACTTTGAGCATTCCTGATGTTTTGATCCGTTTGCGGTACATGTTGCCGCCCTGTCCGTCACCCAAGTGTAGCTGTGGTCGTGGACATTGACGTCAATACCGTAACAAGAATAATTATCCGCCCCGTCATATGCATATATATGCGTCCTGTAAGTTCCTGTTTCATTATTGTGGTCTGAAGCTTTTACATAATATGTGTATGTGCTTCCGCTTGCCGTTCCGCTCGCTTTAGCATTTGTTGGCCAATTGGAAATGATATCATCTTGGTCATTCTTTAACGTCCAAGTCGGGAACTGAACCCTGTTAATGTGAACATCATCTTTTACCGTGCACGTAACAGTATATCCTTTTGAGCTGACATTGCTTACTGCTACATCGGTAATTTGGGGGCTTTGTGTATCTTTAGCTATATTTACAGTTTTGTGCCCTATTTCCGGATTTGATGTACCGCTCCCAATATTTATCGCATAAACGTAGATGTCTTGAGTTCCGGATTTTGAAGTGTATATTACTTCATCAAAGCCATGAAACTCTCCTACATGGTATACATTATCAACATCTCGACGGGAAATATTTGCAGTAAAGCCATAACATTCGGCTCCGCTTGAACCGGCAGGACCGCCTATATAAACATGAACATCAATTGATTTAGTAACATCATCCTTGTCAAAAGTCCAGCCTGAGACACGAATATATCCTTTTCCTGCAGTAACGGAATCAAGTGTGCTTATGGGGTTGTTTCCGCTTGGAAAATCTGGGTGGATATAACAAGTAACATCCGAAGCTCTATATGTATTATAAGCCGCTGCTCTCTGTTCATTGGTATCTTGATCAACTAATGTTATATTATTACCGCTGACACTGGTTACAATACCTACATGTCCCCAGCCTAACTGATAATTCCACATATAAGCTCCGGCAGCCCAAGCTGCGACATCTCCGGGCTGAGGCGTGTAACCTTGAGACATGTATTGCCTTGTCCAACCTGAAGGAAGCGTAGCAGTAGTAGCATAAACACCTGCATTTCCCTGATCCAAATAATTCATTCCGCCGACAGTTTTAAAGTATATTTTTATTATATCGACACAATCGTAACTACTATTATCAACATCCCACTTTTTACCTACCAAACTTTTGGCATAATCTACCGCAGAACTTTGTGTGTAACCATTGGTCGAAGCAACGGCTTCAAAGCTCAGCCCCGTAAAAACGGACAAAAGCATTATCATAGACAATGTAAAGCTCAAAGCTTTTTTCATAATAACCCTCCTGAAAACAATATACCATCATTTTATCACTTGCCTTTTTGCAAGTCAACAAAAAAGGTGCTATCGTATTTTTGGCATAAAAAAATAGCCCCCCTATTGGAGAACTACTTTTGTTGATGTCGGCGCCGACCTATTTTCCCGGGCCGCTTCCAGCCAAGTATTTTCGGCACTAATGAGCTTAACTACCGTGTTCGGGATGGGAACGGGTGGACCCTCATTGTAATAAACACCGACTTTTTGAAATGATGAATAATGCTTCATCTCTCAAACGCAAGAGAAATTATAGCACAGGCAAAAACAAAATGCAAGCATTTTTTTAAAATTTTTTAAATTTTTTTCCTTTTCTCCCAAAATCCTCTTAAATAAGCTCAAGTACGAATACAAGAGTACTGCAGCATACGGCAACGGGGAACATTTTTACTTTCTTGATTGCAAGCGCCGTTCCGACCAGCAACGCCGCCGCGCCGACGTACAGACTGTCCGTCACCCTGAGTATGGCGGGGAAGGTCATTACGGTCAGCGTAACGTAGGGCACATAGTATAGAAACGAGCTTAAAAATTTGTTTTCAAGCGGCTTTCGAAGCAACAGCACGGGAAGCTCTCTGATTGCGACCGTGGTCAGAAGCATAATTGCAATGTAAATATAGTTACTCATTTTCCGTTGCCTCCTCCCTCGGGAAGATAAGGGCGGCAGCCGCAGAAATAATGACGGTAAGCACAAGCGTTCTCGTCCCCTCTGCAATGTCCTTTACAACGGGCGCAAGCGAGCAGACGAGGCTTAACAGCATACTGACAAGCACCGCCGCAAGCACTCTTTTGTCCTCCTTGGCAGGCGGGACGACTATGCAGATAAACATTGCGTAAAGCATTACGCCGAGCGCAGTTACCAAATTGTCACCGAGCACACTGCCTGCGATTATGCCGAGCGCCGTGCCGACAGCCCATAACGGATAGGCGACAACTGCGGCGCCGACTGTGTAGCGGTAGTCAAGAAAGCCTTTTTGCGCCATTGAAATACCGAATATTTCGTCAGTCATGCAAAAGCCTGCCGCAAGCCTCTGAGGAAGCTTTGCGTCGGGAGAAAACTTCTGAGTCAGCGAACAGCTCATCAAAAAATAACGCGCGTTTACCACAAGCGTTACCGCAAACATAATAAGATAAGGCGACTTGTCGGCTATTACCCGAAAGCCTGCGTATTCACCTGCCGAGGCGGCGTTTATTAAGCTTGTCACAAAGCCCTGAAGGGCAGTTAGTCCTGCGTTTTTTGCGGCTATGCCGAGGGCAAACGAAACCGCAAGATAGCCTAAGCCTATCGGGATTCCGTCCTTAGCGCCGAGCAAAAAAGCGTTCTTTCCTTTTTCCAAAATTACACCTGCCTTTAAAATCCGCAAAGAATAATAACACAATAAACAGTTTTGTGCAATAGCGGCTTGACTATTGAATTTATGTCAAAATTATTGTATTATTAAGTTTAACGGTTATATAAAAAAACTATAAGCGAGGCTGTTATGGAACTCAGGCAATCCGAGATTTTAAGATATGCGGGCTTCAGGGGACACACGCCCGACGAAGCCATGCTCAAAAAAATTGAACAGCTTAAAGAGGAAATACTGTCCTCGGTCACACCGAGGAGCATTTTCAAGGATGTCACTTTTGAAACCTTCGGTGACGAAAGCTTTTTTATAAGCGGTGTTGCCTTTAAAAGCCGAAAGCTGACCTCACAGCTTAAGACGGCGAAAAGGCTTTTGCTTTTCGCGGCGACTCTCGGACCCGAAAGCGACAGACTGCTGCGCAAATACAGCGTTTCCGACCGTTCAAAGTATGTGCTCACGCAGGCGATACTGACCGAAATGATTGAAAGTTATTCAAATGAAATCTGCGACGGACTTGCAGAAAAGTATAAAAATGAGGGGCTTTACCTTATGCCGAGGTTTTCGGCGGGCTATGCCGACCTTGAGCTTACGGCGCAAAAAAGCTTTTTTGAGCTGCTCGATATTTCAAAACGTATCGGAGTCACACTTAACGACGAATGTCTTATGACGCCGAGCAAATCGGTTACGGCGTTTATCGGTCTCGGAACGAAGCCGTTCTGCACCAAAAACGGCTGCAGTGCGTGCGACAAAACAGATTGCGAATTCAGGAGGGAATAAAATGAGCTTTCTCGACAAACTCGGTAAGGAAATACTTATATTTGACGGGGCGATGGGCACTGTCCTTCAGAAAAACGGGCTTTTGGCAGGGGAGCTGCCCGAGCTTTGGTGCTTTTCTCACGAGGAGCTGATTTTAAACACTCATAAAGCTTACCTTGAAGCAGGCGCAGACGTTATAACTACCAACACCTTCGGCGCAAATTCCTTAAAGCTTAAGGACAGCGGGTACACCACAGAGCAGGTCGTAAGACAGGCGGTGTCGGTTGCAAAAAAAGCTGTAAGTCAATCGGGAAGGGAAGCCTTTGTAGCTCTCGATATGGGTCCTACGGGCAAGCTTCTTGAGCCTTACGGCGAGCTGCCCTTTGAAAAGGCGTATGAGCTTTATGCCGAGCAGGTGAAGGCAGGGGATGAAGCCGACCTGATACTGATTGAAACAATGGGCGACCTATATGAAATAAAAGCGGCGGTGCTTGCGGCTAAGGAAAATTCAAGCCTTCCCGTACTCGTTTCAATGATTTTTAACGAGGACGGCAGACTTCTTACGGGCGCCGACATTAAGACGGCGGTCTTTACGCTTGAGGCGCTCGGCGCAGACGCAATCGGTCTTAACTGCGGACTCGGCCCTGCTCAGATGAAGGGCTTTGCAAAAACTATGCTGAAGTATTCGTCACTGCCCGTGTTTGTAAACCCCAACGCAGGACTTCCCGAGGTAGTTGACGGAGTTACCTGCTACAATGTTTCGGCTGAGGAGTTTTCCGACGAAACCGAGAAAATTGCGCTTCTCGGTGCTGCCGGAGTCGGCGGCTGCTGCGGCACCACGCCCGAGCATATAAGACAGACGGCTTGTAAGTGCAAGCAAATAAAATATAAACCTGTAAAGGAAAAACACTTTACGGCAGTTACCTCATATTCAAAAACGGTTCTTCTCGGTGAAAAGCCTGTCATCATCGGTGAGCGTATAAACCCGACGGGAAAAAAGCTCCTCAAGCAGGCTTTAAAGGACGGTGACCTTGATTTCATTGCCGCAGAAGCAGTTAAGCAGACCGATAAAAGCAGTGATATTCTTGACGTAAACGTCGGCCTTCCGGGTATTGACGAGCCTCATCTTTTAACTCTTGCGGTTAAAAAGGTGCAAAGCGTAGTCGATGTTCCTTTGCAGATTGATTCCTCCGACATCACTGCCCTTGAAGCGGCGCTCAGGGTGTATAACGGAAAGCCGATAATAAATTCCGTCAACGGCAAGCAGGAAAGTATGCAAAGCGTTTTCCCTCTTGTAAAGAAATACGGCGGAGTCGTCGTATGCCTTACCCTTGACGAAAACGGCATACCCGAAACGGCGGAGGGAAGAATTAAAATTGCCGAAAAAATAATAAACACCGCTGCACAATACGGCATTTCAAAGGACGATTTAATTGTTGACACGCTGACCCTGACCGTAAGCACAGGCGCCGAAAATGCAGAGGTAACGCTCGACTCGCTTGATTATGTGCGTCATACCCTCGGCGTTAATACCGTGCTCGGCGTTTCCAATGTTTCCTTCGGACTTCCTTTAAGGGAATCCATCAACACTGCCTTTTTCACAATGGCTATGCAACGGGGACTGTCGGCAGGCATTATCAATCCGCTCAGCGACAGCATGATGAACGCTTACTATTCGTTTTGCGCTTTGTCGGGCTATGACGAAAACTTTGAAAGCTATATTGCCAACACAACGCAGTCACAAAGCGTGACGAACGAAGGAGATGTCACTCTTAAAAGCGCTATTATAAAAGGAATGGAGTCAAAGGCTGCGGAGTGTGCAAAAAAGCTGCTCGAAACAGCTGAGCCTCTTGACATAATAAATTCCGAAATAATACCTGCGCTTGACGAGGTCGGTCAGGGCTTTGAAAAGGGAACGGTTTTTCTTCCGGGGCTTCTTATGAGCGCTGACTGCGCCAAGGCGGCGTTTGACGTTATAAAGCTTAAAATAAAGGACAGCGGAGTCCGTCAGCAGTCAAAGGGCAGAATCGTAATTGCCACCGTAAAGGGCGATATTCATGACATAGGGAAAAATATAGTTAAGGTATTGCTGGAAAACTACGGCTTTGACGTAATTGACCTAGGCAAGGACGTACCGCCCGAAAGGATACTTGAAGCGGTAAAGGAAAACGATATTAAGCTTGTAGGACTGAGCGCTCTTATGACGACGACGGTTGTGCATATGGAGGAAACAATCAGGCTTCTTAACAGGGAATGTCCCGAGGTCAAAACGATGGTCGGCGGCGCAGTGCTTACCAAGGATTACGCCGAAAATATAGGAGCCGACTTTTACAGCAAGGACGCAATGGGTACCGTCAGGTATGCGGAACGCTTCTTTGAAAACAAATAAAAAACACCGCCTCATCCGTAACGGGATGAAGCGGTTTTCTTTAACCCTCATAGCCTTCAAAAAGCTTTGATGACAGCGTGAAGTCGGTGCTTCCCTTGTCGAGCTTTTCATAGAACAGACAGCTTAACAGATATACTGCCGAAAGCGCTGTGAATACGTTCTTTAAGTTCGCCTTATAGTAATTCGGTTTGTCCGTTCGCTGATCTTTCTGGCTTCGGTAATGCTTTACAAAGGTGTAGTCCTTCCACCAGTCCGCCGAGCTTTCCGTAAACATTTTAAACGGCACGAAGTTGTAGCCCTCGAAGCGGCTGTTGATAATCACCCTGTAATTGCAAAGCTTCGGACAGACTTTTTTAATAATCGACACCTTTTCGTTGATGTCCCTTCGCTTTTTTTGCCCCTCAAGGAAATTGCAGAATTCCGTTGAAATTGCGTCAAACTCGTTACAAAGCAAAATGAAAAGGCTGAGATATTCAAACGAAAAGGCATCGTTGTTCTCCTTCTCGATTGAAACGTAGTTGTCCGTTTTTAAAAATTTTTCTTCAAGGAAAAGATAGTTTTTCCAATAGTTTCTGATAAATTCTCCTCTGTTGTTCATATAACCACCCACAGTTTTGATAGCTCTATTCTATCATTATCGGAAGAATATTTCAAGAAAAAGCTCCCCGGCGGGGAGCTTTTTCGGAAAAATGCTGTAAAAAGATTATCTCTTTATGTCGTCCCACGGCACGCCGTCAATGTGGAACAGCTCGTCAAACTCATAACGGTTGTTCTCGTCCTTGCGGTGATTGGGATACCATACCTGTGCGAAGAAGGGATTCGTTTTGGCAATTGAGTCGTAGTCCCACGCTTTGTGCGGAATAAAGCACTCGGGGCACCAGTGACCGCCTAAGAGGATAAGCGCCGGGCTTGCTTCAAATTCTGCACCGCAGTGGCCGCATTTCCATTTAAGCTTTGTTGCGAGGTCGCCCTTTGTCATCGAGTCCGAAAGACATTCGCCGCCGCGGAATTTAGCCGCTTGCTTCATATCCTCAATATCAAGCTCGGATTCGGGCTTTGACTCGTCATAGCCGTGGTCAAGCTTGAACTGCTCTGCAGCGCTGTTGTCCTCGTCGAATTTAATGATTTCAAAGTCCTCCCACTTTGAAGGAATCTTTTCCCACTCTTCCTTTGAGCCAAAATATGCGCTCATTCTCTCGGGGTTGTTGGTGGCAACCCAGTCAAGTGTACCGAAGTCCTTTGTCTTTGCAAGCTTTTTCATAAACGGCTTTGCAGCAGCCGCAACCGCGCTCTTGGGAAGGTAACGGGGTATTCTGAAGTAGAATTCAACCTGATCGGCGAGCCTGTTAAAGTAATCCTTAACGGGAAGATTTTCACGGAAATGAAGGAAGTTTTCAAGCTTGTCGCCGTCTGCGTAGAACTGTCCGTGGAAGTTCTTGGTAATAAACCAGTTCGGGTCAAAGAGCTTTTCGGGACCTGCAAGTCCGAGAGTACCGAGAAGCAGCTGTTCAAATTCATAGTTTGAAATTCTGTATTCCTTACCGGAACCTATGTTGTAGAAATGGTTCCAGAAATCGTCGCCGAGGTTGCCCTTTGCGTCCTCATCGCAGAGGTTTGCAAGCAGTCTGCCCGAGTCCTCGACAGTGCACCATTCAAGAACGCCGTTAACCGGTACATGGAACATAATCGGGTCCATATTCTTTAAAATGTTGGGATAGAGAATACCCGACTGACGCATTGAAACCCAGTGTTTGATTCCGCTTTCAACGAAAACAGCCTCTGCACGGCATTTTGAAACCGCATAGTGGTCATAAATCGAAACCTTCAACGGGTCGCCGCAACGTCCCCAGTGAATAGGATAATTTCTGTCGCCTGTCTCGGCAACGGTACCTATGTAGCAAACCTTGATGTCGTCTGCATTGGGCTGAGCGAGTACAGCCTTGCAGATATTTTCTGCCGCGCCGATGTTTGTTTTCTGTGTTCTGTAGGGCTTCCAGTCAGCGGCAGGGGAAACCATTCCGCCGACGTGGAGCACATAGTCGGCGCCAGTAACGGCGTCAAGAATGTCCTCGTAATTTGAGAGATCGCCCCAGACAATTCTTACCGAAGGATCGTTGACATAAGCCTTGAACTTTTCACGGTTCTTCTGGCTTCCTCTTAATAAAAGAACAATGTTGAACTTGTCTTTTTTTGCATACAGCTCCTTGAATCCGGCATAACCCATATTGCCGGAACCGCCTGTAAGCATTACGGTTTTTTTGTCAGCCATAATATCCACCTCTTTGTGTATTTTTTCATAAAAAGACATTTTAATTATATATCAAGACTCAACACCTTGTCAATAAAATACGCCCTTACCGAATGCCGAAAAGTAAGGGCGTTATTTAGTGCTTTTAACTAATTAATACAGCGCTCCGACACTCGGCAGCATTGAGTGCACGGAGTCGTCAAGAAGGTACTCGCATTTTTTCAGCAGAGCCTCGGACAAAGCGGGGTCATACTCTGCGCTGAGCCTCAGAGTAAGAAACGCGTCGTCAATGTTTCGCAGTTCCTTTGCCTCAAGGTAAAGACTCAGCTTTTCCTTGCTTTCCTGCCATTGCTCAAAGCCTGCAATAATCCTTTGGCGGGCTGCTTTCGGGTCATATGTCTGCTGCGCCGCAGAAAGCTCCCTCTTTAGCTTATCGGCATGAGATTTTACGGCAAAATACGGGTAAACCGCCGCCGAAACGGCAAGCGACAAAAAAACGATTCCGATTATAAGCTTTTTCATTTTTTCTCCTCCGATTTTATCAGCGTATAATTCTTATCTCTGTCTGCGGTCAGCACAAACACGCTTTCGGTTGCATATCCTTTTTCTTTTAAAACGGCTTCGATTTCAGCTTTTCCGAGCGACAGCTCGCCCGCATTTTCGGTAAGGATTCTTCCGTCGGCAACTACAAGAATTGACGGTATGCCGTCCTGCTTTTTAAGCACGCTGAGGCTTCCGTCGGTTTCAACAACGGCGTATTCGACTTCTGAAATATCAAACACATCCTTTTTTCGAAGCTCCTCCATCAGGTCCTCTACCGTGAACCTTATAAGCTTCAGGTTTTTTTGGTTAAGCGTGCCGTTTTCAATTACGGGAATGTATTTTCCCTGAAAAAGCTTTCGGACCTTTGAACTTTTAAGGGTGACAAACGACACGATAAGCTCAAGCCCGACAAGCAGAAAAACGGGTATTATCATATTAAGCATCGGCAGGTCGGGCTCCTGAAGCGGAATTGAAAAAATATCGGACAGAAGAATTGTAATCACAAGCTCGGCAGGCTGTAAATCACCGATTTGCCTTTTGCCGAGTATACGCATAACGCAGATAACCGAAACATATATCACCAGAGTTTTGATAAGACAGTTAAGCATAAAATCACCGTTTTTATTATTTTCAAATCTTATTGGAATATCCCGACAAAAAATAAAGACAATATTAACGGTGATAAACTTGGATAAACTTCTTAAAAAGAACGCGGCAGAAAACGGTAGGCTTAACAAAAGCCTTGCCGAAAACGAAAAAAGACTCAGGAGCCTGCTTTCGGGCTGTGATGATATTTTATTTAAAAGCAGTATGCTTTCGGGCATAAACGCTTTGTTTGTCTGCACCGACTCAATGTACTCAAGTCTGACGTCTTCCATCGAGGTGCTCGGTCCGATTCTTTCAAGCGGATTCCTTCCCGAAAACTCCTTGACGCTGATTGATTATATTGCGCTTCACACCGCTTCGGATATGGAGCAAAAACGCCTGTACAGCTTTAATGATGTTGTGCTCGGCATCCTTTCGGGCTGTGTCGTTCTTTTGGTTGACGGGTCTGACTGTTGTCTGTGCTTCGGTGCACAGGGCTTTCCGAAAAGAGCTGTGAGCGACGCCGTTTCGGAGGTCGACGAGCTTTCGGCGCACGAAGCGTTTTCGGAAAGCTTTAAGGACAATGTTGCCCTGATAAGAAAACGGCTTCATACGCACGGGCTGAAAATCAGCTATTTGCAAATCGGTACGCTGAGCAAAACGACCGTTTGCGTTTGCTACATTGACGGTATTGCGGATGCGGCTCTTGTAAGCAGTGTTAAGGAAAAGCTCGGCTGCATCCGTGTAAAAGCCTTGTCGGGGGCAGGGACGGTAAGCGAGTTTCTTGAGAGCGGCTTTCATGTTTTCTCGAGCATCGGTACTACCGAAAGACCCGACACCGCCTGCGCGGAAATGGTTGAGGGCAGGGTGGTTATTATTACCGACGGCACGCCGTATGCCGTGATTGTGCCGTTTTTGTTCTCCGAAAATTTCAGCACCGTGGACGACTATAATCTGCGTCCTGCCTACGCTCTTACGGCACGTATTATCAAGTACCTTGCTTTCTTTATTTCGGTATTGTTGCCGGGGATATACGTTTCCCTGTGCGCCTTTCATCAGGAGGCTCTGCCCGAGGCGATGCTATACGACATCGCCGTGCAGGAAAGCATAACGCCGTTTCCCGTTATGCTTGAAACATTGTTTATACATTTTGTTTATGAAATTGTCCGTGAAGCAGGTGTGAGAATGCCGCGCACGGTAGGCTCTGCGGTCAGCATAGTGGGCGGACTGGTTATCGGCGAAGCGGCTGTGTCGGCAGGGCTTATTTCCGCCCCAATGCTGATAGTCGTCGCACTGTCGGCAATCACGGGCTTTGTTGTACCTAAGCTTTATCGGAATATAGCGCTTCTTCGGTTTTCGTTGATTATTATTTCGGGCTTTTCGGGCTTTTACGGTATAACGCTTTTTATGTGCTGTGTAGTCTGCGATATGTGCAGAACCGGGTTTATGGGCATACCGATAACCGCTCCCTTTTCGCCGTTTTCACTCAAATCAATGCGTGACACGGTGATTCGCCGTAATTGGAAAAAGCTTTCACGCAGCAGCTTTAATATTCAACAGATGGAAAGGTAGAAAATGAAGAACAAAATTTCACCTGTTCAGGCGTATTCTCTTCTGTTTATTTCACGCATAGTTTCAACGCTGACCTTTGTACCGCCCGACCTTGATGCTGTCGGCAGCGATTATGTTGCGGCGGCACTGATTGCCCCGCCCCTTGTGCTTGCGGCGTCAATTATGTGGCTTCACCTTATGTCGGACGGTAGGACGCTGATAATCAGAAAAGTATTTTTTCGAAACCCGAAAGCCGAAAAATCGGTTCGTTTTATCGCAGTGCTGTATCTCTTACTTGTTTTTACTCGGAATCTTTCCGGGCTTTGTGTGTTTGCGATGAGTGTGCTCTTTGAAAAGGTGAACGCCGTTGTGTTGCTTACGGTAACTGCTGCCGCCGTTATTTTTGTCGCACTGTCCGGCATTGAAGCCATTGCACGGCTGGGCTTCTTCGGCAGTGTGGCAACGCTGTTAAGCCTTGCTTTTATAGTTTTTTCCCTTACGGGACGGTTTGATGCGAATAACCTTCAGCCGCTTTTTTTAAACGGTGCCTCAAAGCCCGTATTACTAAGCCTCACGGTGCTTTCGGGAACAATCGAGCCGTTTCTTCTTTTTTTAATGAGGCGTGAAGTCAACGACAAAATAAAAAAAGGCTTTGTTTGGTGGTGGGCGGCTGTGTTTTCGGTACAGATATTACTGACCCTTTGCCTTTATCTCGGGCTCGGAAATGTTGCCCTGCGAATGTTTTTTCCTTATCACGCAATGGCGGAGCTTTCACGGCTGAGCATAGCCAGAAGAATGGATTCCCTTCTTTCAACCGTATGGGTTCTCGCTTCTTTTATCAAGTGTGCATTATGTTTGCACCTTGCCGACAACGAGCTTAAAAAAATAAGTCTTGGAAGCAGCAGGGTGTTAACGTCGGTTTTCACGGCTGTCGCCTTTCTGATAAGCCTTTTGGCGCTCAACAACATCGGAGTTTACCGCTTTGTAAACAATCCGAACATTAATGCGGCGTTGAACCTTCCTGTTATTTTAATCGTTCCGATAATATTAAACGCCGTAGTTAAAATTAATCTAAAGAGGGAAAAATGAAAAAAATAATAATCGCTGTTGTGACTTCTCTGCTTGCTTTTTTGCTTTGCTCCTGCGAAAAAACAGACAGCTACGAAATAAAAAACAGATATATTGTGCAGGGGATAGGAATTGACAAGGCGCAGGACGGCGGATTGACGGTAAGCTTTCAGCTTATCAACACCGATGCGGCGTCTGTGTCCTCCGCTCAGGACAGCCCCGAAAAGCCGACAAAATGTTACAGCGTATATGCTTCCTCTGTCTCGCAGGCAGTAAGCCTTCTGTCAAACGACCTTGGCAAACGGTTACTGCTGAATCAAAACAGAATTCTGATTTTCGGCAGGAGCTTTGCACAGGACGGAATAGGCAGGGTGCTTGACGAGTTTTTAAGGAATACGGAAAGCCGCTTTACCGTGCTTTGTGCGGTAAGTGATAAAACGGCCTCCGAAATTATTTTTGCTCAGCTCGGGAAAAATATAGTGCCTGCCGTACAGTGTGAAAAAATGCTGTCCGCCGGCGATGCTTACACCGTCGAAACAGAGCTGTATCAGGCGGTTAACTGTATTTATGACGGAAGAAGGGATTTTGCACTGCCGCTTTTAAGTCTCAGCCGCAATGAGGAAGCGGAGAAAATCAACTGCACGGGCACGGTGCTCTTTTACGGCGACAGGGCGGTCGGTACGGTAAGCAGAAGCACGTCGTTCGGCATTAATCTTTTACTGAAAAAGCAAAGCTCGGGCATTATTGACGTAAAAGTCGAAAACAGCACGGTAAGCTATGAAATCGTCATAACCAAGCCCGAAATCATATGTGTAAACACAGAGGGAAAGCCGACCTTTGAACTCAGGCTTAAGGCACGGCTAAAAATAACGGAAATCAGTACCGAAAAGGGCGCTGCGGATAATGTTCCGTCTTTGGAAGCACTTTCGGCGGCGGCAGAGGACGCATTGAAAAGCAGTATTGAAAAATCGGTAACAGAGTGTATAATAAAAGTGTCCGGCGATACACTCGGATTGGCAGACATTTACAATAAAACAGCCAAGTCAAAAGCAAGAATAGACAATAAATATCTAAAGTCGTTTGACACGAAGATTACCGTCAAAATCAGCATAGTAAATTCGGGAGATTTCTCGGCAAACCTTTACGGCGGGAGGAAGTATGAACAGTTTTGAAAAGATATATGAGGTAGTAAGAAAAATACCCGCAGGCAGGGTTGCAACCTACGGTCAGGTGGCTCTGCTTGCAGGCAATCCGCATTGGGCGAGGGTAGTGGGTTATGCCCTGCACGTCAATCCCGACCCGGAGCATATACCCTGCTTCCGTGTTGTCAACAGGCAGGGCAGAGTTTCGCCCGCCTTCGCCTTCGGCGGGGAAAACAGACAGATTGAGCTCCTGCGGCTTGAGGGCGTGGAGGTAAGCGATGACGGTTATGTCGATTTAAAAAAATATATATGGCAACCGTAGAGGACTGCACAAAAGCCTTCCCCTTGAGGGGAAGGTGCTGAGCGAAGCGAGGCGGATTAGGTGTATAAAACTCATCGAACTTTAACGGCGTGAGCAATTTTTCTGAATTCGGAAACCCTTTTGCTCCGCCTGCGGCGAACCGCAAAAGACGGACAAAACGGTTCGAATCCTGCATTTTTAAAAAAAGAGGACAGGGGATTAACCCCTATCCTCTTTTTGGTCGAGATGTTCATAACTGGATTAGTAAAATTAAATACTCGGCAGAAGCCGAGTATGGAATAATGACTTTAAGTCATTATGAAATTTTCTGCAAAAGCAGAAAATGAAATAAAATTCATTCCTCAATATGCGAAGCATATTTCATACACGAAGTGTATTTCATATTTCAAAGAAATATTTCACTCATTCCGAAGGAATGAATTTCATGGCAGCGGTGGCAGCATCCGACAGCCACGC
>JAFRUO010000027.1 GCA_017438845.1 Clostridia bacterium
GTACGAGAGGACCGGGATGGACGCACCGCTGGCGCATCGGTTGTCATGCCAATGGCACGGCCGAGTAACTAAGTGCGGTTTGGATAAACGCTGAAAGCATCTAAGCGTGAAGCCATCTCTAAGATAAGATATCCCATAGCATAAGCTAGTAAGACCCCTCAAAGACTATGAGGTTGATAGGTTGCGTGTGTAAGTACAGCGATGTATTCAGCTAAGCAATACTAATAGGTCGAGGGCTTGACCATAGTTTTTTAACTGTGTTTTGTTTCTTTTCCCTTCTTTTCCTTCCTTCTTTGTTCGGTTTTTAAGGTGTAATCAAACAAATTAATAAAAGGACTTCTTTTGAAGTCCTTTTTAGGTTATTTGGAGGATTATATGGAGATTTTTCTTGTTGATTTTGAAAATGTACATGCGGACGGACTTGTCGGGATTGAAAAGCTGAAGGAAGATGATATAGTTTTTATATTTATCCCTAAAAACCAGAAAAAGCTGACCGTACCTGCTTCCGCTATAGGACATAAATGCAAAATCAATTTTTTTAAAGTTGAAACCGGCTAAAAGAATCAGATGGATTTTCAGATTTCGGCTTACTTCGGCTATCTGGCAGCACGTTTTCGTAAAAGTCTGTCAAGTGTTCATTTTTACATAGTCAGTAAAGATAAAGGCTTTTTGGGCATTGACGGATTATTTAAAAATGCAGATGTTAAATTTTGCATTAATCTGAAAAAAGAGAACGATAAAAAAGCTAAGATAACAAAAAGCAGCAAAAAGGATGAAATTAAAGCAGAAATCAAAAAGCTTTTGCCTGAAAAGTATTCGACTGAGGCTGATTATATTGCAGGAGTTTTGATGAGCAATGAGAACGATTCCCTGCAGAAAATCAACACTGCTTTCGGTAAGAATTATAAAAACAATAATAAAACCAAAGATATTTACAATGCCGTTAAACCTCTTGCAAAGGAATTGCTGAAAAAGCAGAAATGAAGCAAGTCTAAAAATCTGCAGACGGTATTCAGACGGAAAACAAAAATTATTATATCGCATAAAAAAAGGACTTCGTTTGAAGTCCTTTTATATTATAGCGTTTATGATGTCTTTGTCGCTTTGTAAAGTGTCCAGTGAGTTGAGCCGTTGAGCTGTTTTTTGTCAACCGTCAAGGTGTAATGTCCGACTGTGGTCGGTTTGGTTGAGTCCGGATCCCAGTATGTCTCACGTGCGTAGACCGTGTACCTGTTATCGGAAATTTGCACAACTCTGTCTATTTCAAACGAATCGCCCTCTATTCCGAAAGGATCTTCCCTGATATAGAAATTACCGTCATGATAGTATACATATTCATGATAGTAAACATTATTGCTGTCTGCTTTAAGATAATCATCAACAGACGCCGATTTTTCTTTGGATTCGCGGACATTGAGCACATTAATTATAAGCCAGTCGACTTTATCCTTACTGTAAACGCTGTATTTCGTATATTCGTTTCTCGGAAATCTGCCAAGCGGGTCAGGATTGGTTTCTGTGCTGAACGATTGATTTGAAGAGGGGAAATAGCGTGCTATCAGCGATCCCGCATACATTCTCAGAACATATTTGTTGAAAGCGTCGCCGACGGATATCGTATTGCAGTCATAGTCATCAAGCCATGCTATAAAAATACTCGACATATCCTCATAAAGCCAATCCTTTTCACTTTGATTCATCTGTATTTCAATCGGATAGGCTGCAGCAGGCTGAGTCACCGCCTGAGTAGTCTGAGGCGCCTGAGTTTCTCCCGTCTGCTCGGTTTGCCCGGAAGTTGCTTCATATACGGGCGTTGAGGGTGACGAAACCGGCGCGCTGCTTCCCGTGTCACCGAAAGCGATAACAGCTATTATCAATACAACTACAAGAAAAACGGGGGCGGCAATTGCGATTGCAATTATCAGCCCTTTGCCGGTCTTTGCCGTTGCCGCAGCTGCAGCAGCAGGCTTACCGAACTGAGCGTTATTCGGACGGTAAGCATTATTCTGCCGATATGTATTATTCGGCTGTTGCGGCGCATTATTTTGCCGATAAGCATTGTTCGGCTGTTGCGGCGCATTATTCTGCCGATAAGCATTATTCGGCTGTTGCGGCGCATTGTTCTGCCGATAAGCGTTATTCTGTTGCGGCGGCACTGCGGGAGCTCCGCAACGGTTGCAGAATTTCGCATTATCCGGCATCTGATTACGGCATTTATTACAAATCATAACAATCACTCCTTTTTTTATTATACTATAACAAAATCACAAATTCAATTATATTGTCGATTTCATTTTTTCAAGTTGATTTATTAGATAAATTGTGATACACTCATAAAAAATAAAGGAGTGATAATATGCCGTTTATCAACGTAAAAACCTCTGCTGAGCTTACAGAGGAAAAAATCGAAAAAATCAAAAACGAATTAGGTCAGACTATTACACTTTTTCCCGGAAAAACCGAAGCATGGCTTATGGTAAATATTGAACAGGGCTGTAAGCTATACTTTAAAGGAAACGACAACAAAAACACTGCGTTTGTCGATGTAGCCGTACTCGGAAGCACCTCGAAATCCGACTGCGAAAAAGTGACGGGAAGCGTTTGTGAAATACTCGAAAGGCTGGCAGGCGTACCGTCGGACAGAACCTATGTAAAATTTGAGGACTGCGACAAATGGGGCTATAACGGCTTCATGTTTTAAAACAAAGCTTAAATACTAAGAAAAAGCGGAAGAGCTTCACTCTTCCGCTTCTTTGTTTAATTTGTAATAATCAGCCTCATATCCTCTTCAAGTGTCTCGGCGGTCAGCGAGTTTTCGTCCTTGATAAGCTGAGCGTCGGTCTTAAATCGCTTGGCAATGTCCCAGAGCTTTTCGCCCTTGTCGGCATAATATACCGTTATAAATGCGTTACCCGCATTTTCCCTCTTACCGTCGTATTCAATGTCCGTAATCGCCGTCAAGGTAGTTTTGCTTTGTATTAACGCATTAAGCTCATACTCACTTCTGAGGTCGATGGAGTTTTCCGAGGCTATTGTAAACCCCGTACCCGTCAAAGTCAGGGAATAAATACAGTCGCTTGCCCCGTCGGAGTTGTCAATGCTTTTTTTGAAGCTGAAGTCTACCGCACTTTCCTCATAAATAATCCCTTCGTCCTCTGTGTTAAGAAGAAAACCGAGCTTGAGCGTGCCGAAGAAAACCGCCTGTGAGTCGGTAAACTTTTTGTCGCTTGTCATTGATACCGTATGTACGTCGATGACCTCTTTTATTTTTATATCCCCAAAGCTTACCGTGTTTCTCTGTGAAAAGCTTTCGCGTGTTTCATTTCCGGGCGAGTTAAAGCTAATCTTATCAGAGGATATTTTTAATTCATACTCCGACGAATAAATATCGCTTACAATGTTGAAATTCTTCTTTTGAAAGCTGTACAGGTGAGCCTTGACATTTGCCGAAATTTCAAACAGACGTAAGGCTCCTGCGTGGTCGGTTTTAGCAAAAAGCTCGGTTCCTGCAAGGCTAAGCTTTACAAACGGAACATCCTCCTCGGAGATGTCGGCTTCAAGAATCTGACTGAAAGGTACTTCGCCCTCAAAGCGTTGAAGCGTGCCTTCGCCCTCCGAGGTGTACAAGACCTTCAGACGAAGCAAGCCCTTTACAAGTATTTTTCCCGAAATGACCTTAGTGCTCTCAAGCAGCACGACTGAGTCATAGCTGATTATCTGCGAAACCGTCGGCAATGTGCCTGCTGTTTCCAAGGAATCGTTTATCTTAAAAAGGCTTATTCTGTAATCCTTCGGTATCAGAGCCTCAGCTTCCTGCTTTTTTAAAAATATTCCTTCGTCATCTGCCGAGTCAAAAACTTTGTCCGCTTTGATAACACCCGACTCTATTTTTATGTTTAAAACGGAATGGAGGTTAATTCTTCTCGGACTGAGTACAAGGCAGTTGACAAACTGCGCCTCGGCGTTTGCCGTACAGACCTCTGCATCGTTGCTCTTTAAATCAACAGATTTTGAAAAAGGAAGACGCTGTTCAAAGCTGTGAAGCTTCAAGTCCGTGCTGATATATAAAACGTATATTACTGCGTTGCCCTCAACGGTAACCCTGCCGTTTGACAGGGACGTGTTCAGAAGGCTTGTATTAATTGTGCTTTTTACAACCTTGACAATGTCGGGGTAGTAGTCGGGAAAGGTTATGTCGCTTTCAATAATATGCTCAGCCGAAACCTCTTCGGATGTTTCGAGCCGTGAAACTTCGCTGTATTTTTTTAATAATTCCATATTGATTTCCTCCAAATATTTATTGTCTGACTATATATATTCAAAATAATCAAGCGCTATTCAAAATATTTACATTTTAATCATTGATTTATGAGAATAATATGGTAAAATATAGGAAATCAGAATTAATCTGAAATATTAAGGAGGTAATTATTATGAAAAAATGGATTTGTCCCGTTTGCGGCTATGTTCACGAAGGCGACACACCGCCCGAAAAATGCCCGCATTGCGGTGTTCCCGGTTCAAGATTTACCGAGGTTAAAGAGGAAAGCTTATCATGGGCGGCTGAGCATGTTGTTGGCATCGCAAAGGACGCACCCGAAGAGATTGTCGAAGGTCTTCGTGCTGATTTCAGAGGCGAATGCTCCGAGGTCGGTATGTATCTTGCAATGTCAAGAGTAGCTTTCAGAGAGGGTTATCCCGAAATCGGTCTTTACTGGGAAAAGGCAGCCTATGAAGAGGCTGAGCACGCTGCAAAGTTTGCAGAGCTTTTAGGCGAGGTCGTTACCGACAGCACTAAGAAGAACCTTGAAATGAGAGTTGAAGCCGAAAACGGCGCAACACTCGGCAAGACCGAGCTTGCAAAGAAGGCTAAGGAGTTAGGGCTTGACGCTATTCACGACACTGTTCACGAAATGGCAAGAGACGAAGCCCGTCACGGCAAAGCATTCAAGGGCTTGCTTGACAGGTATTTCGGCAAATAAAAAATATAGGAGATTTACCATGAAATACGAATGTGTTTGCGGTTATGTTTATGACCCCGAAATCGGCGATCCCGACGGCGGAATCGCTCCCGGCACAGCATTTGAGGATATTCCCGACGATTGGGTTTGCCCCGTATGCGGCCTCGGCAAGGATATGTTTAATCCTGCATAATAAACATAATTTAGAGGGCGTTATCTTTTGATAACGCCTTGATTTTTTTCTCTGTTTCTGTCATACTGAATAAGGTGATTAAATGGAAGGTATTTATCAGAGAAGCGAAATGCTTTTCGGCAAAGAAAACATAGAAAAGCTAAAGCAAAGTCACGTTGCCGTTTTCGGAATCGGCGGCGTTGGGTCGTACGTCTGCGAAGCTCTTGCAAGGGCAGGGGTAGGGGAGCTTGATTTGATTGATAAGGACACTGTTTCCCTTTCAAATATCAACCGTCAGCTTGTAGCTCTCCATTCCACCGTCGGAAAAAACAAAGCCGAGGTTATGAAGCAGAGGATAGCCGACATCAATCCCGAAATAAAGGTAAACGCCTTTGACTGCTTTTTCCTGCCCGAAAACTCCTCGGAATTTGACTTTAAAAAATACGACTATGTCGTTGACGCAGTTGACAATATAACGGCGAAGCTTGAGCTTGTCAGGTGTTGCAATGAAACGGGGACGCCGATTATTTCCTCAATGGGAACGGGCAACAAAATTAACCCTCAGCTTTTTGAGGTGGCGGATATTAAAAAAACAAGCGTCTGTCCGCTTGCGAAGGTAATGCGGAAAAAGCTCAAGGAAATGGGGATTAACTCCCTGAATGTTGTTTATTCAAAGGAAACGCCGATTAAAAGAGGGGAGAACGGCAGAACTCCCGCAAGCTCCTCCTTTACGCCGCCCGTTGCAGGAATGCTCCTTGCAGGCGAGGTGATTAAGGACCTTCTCGGCTTTTATAACGATTAAAAAACACACCCGACTTTTAAAGTCGGGTGCTTTGCTTACTCGGACAGACAACATAAGGTTGTCTTAACGGGTTTTATTTTTTTTGTGCTTAGTTTTCAAACATTCCCTGTTCGTCCATCCTCATTATAATTGAGGCGATCTGCGCACGGCTTGCGCCCTCAGTGGGTGCTACTCTGCCGTCCGCCATACCGCTGATTACATTGTTCTGAACTGCCCAGGCAACCGAATCCTTTGCAAACGGGCTTACCTTACCGTTGTCGGTAAAGCTTGCCAGCGTGCTCTCTGCGTCGCTTACCTCGGGAGAGCCCATGAATCTGTAAAGAATTGTAGCTACCTGCTCACGGGTTATGTCGTCGCCGACGCCGAATTTTCCGCTCTGATAACCGGCGATAATGTTGTTGTCTACCGCCCAGTTAACGGCAGGGGCGTAGTATGCGCCTGCGCTTACATCTGAAAGCTTTGACTGCTTACCCTCGTACTCGGAAAGGTCTGCTTCGGCAATTCTTGCAAGTATTACGACAAAGTCCTGACGCTTTAAGCTGTCATTCGGTCCGAAACGTCCGTCCTGATAGCCCGTGATATAGCCCTTCTTGGCAACATACTGAACAGAGTCGTAGTACCATGCGCCTTCTTTTACGTCGGGGAAGATTATATCCTCGTCTATAATTTTGGGCAAGGTTGCCTGCTTGGTGACTGTTGTGAATTCATCGCCCTCGAACACCGCGGTGTATTCAATAAGTCCTTCGTTTTCCGTTGTAGGCTCCGTAATAACCTTTGAGCTTGTGCTTACGGTTTGAGTGAGAATATGAGAAGCGTCGTTTGCACACGTCTTTTTGGCTGTAACAGAGGAATAATCCTCGCTCCAGGTATATTCCGCCTCGCCCCAGCTGTGACCCTTTGCCTCGGTGTAAACGCTCTTTGTCTGTGCGGTAAAGGCAGGGTTTTTAAATGTCGCTTCCAATACGGTTTCGCCCTTTTCGGTGCAGGTTGCCGCACTTTCGCTCTTGACCTTCACCTCTGCAATTTCCGACTCAATGTGCGACGGGTTGTTTTTACATTGCCTAATTGCGGTAACATAACTTTCATCGGCGCTCCAGGTGTATTCGGGCTCGCCGAAGTCGTGACCCTTCGCAGGTATGTCCACAACCTTTTGCTGTGCTTTAAATTCGGGGTTGGTAAAGTAAGCCGAGTAAATGGTCGCTCCGTCATCCTCGCAGGTGGCGTTGAACACGTTTGCCGTTGTACTGACGGTTTCGGTAAGAATATGGCTATCATCGTGCTTGCAAATCTTCAGCGCCGTAACCGAACTCAAGTCCTCGCTCCAGAGGTATCTTGCCTCGTTCCATTCGTGGCCGAGCGCGTCAGTATAAGTAACCTTTTCCTGCTTTTGGAAGTTCGGGTTGTTAAACACTGCCGTATATACGGTTTCGCCCTTTTCGGTGCAGGTGGGGGCCTTAACGCTGACGGTGACATTTACTGTTTCGGCTTCTATGTGAGCAGGATCTCTGAAGCACGTCCTTTTTGCGGTGACGGTTTTGTTGTCCTCACTCCAAACGTAGGTTATATCAGTCCAGTCGTGTCCCAACGCATCGGAATAAACCGACTTTTCCTGTTTTTTGAAAAACTCACTGTTTTCAAATTCCGCAATGTAGCTGAGCTCTCCGCCCTCGGTACAGCTTGCGGTTTTGGTGTAAACCTCATATTTTACCGTTTCGGTTACGGTGTGTGAGTTGTCGTTTTTACAAACCACCGTTGCCGTTACGGTGCCTTTTTCTTCGTCCCAGGTGTAAACGGGTGTGTCCCAGTTGTGACCGAGCGCTTCTGCGGTATAAACCGTTTTGCTCTTTTCACTGAATTCGGGGTTTTCAAAGGTGGCTGTGTAAACGGTATAGCCCTTCTCGTCACAGGTTGCGGGTACAGTTTCGGCTACCGTTCTGACGGTTTCCGTTATAATATGGCTCGGGTCGTTACCGCAAACCTTTGTTGCCGTAACAAAGTCGTTTCCGTCCCATTCATAGGTCGGTCTGCCCCAGCTGTGTCCGTAAGGCTCAAAGTCGTACCTTTCCTCATAGCCGCAGGGACAGCGGTAGATTTCGTAGCCGGGCTCGGTGCAGGTAGGCTCTTTTTCCTCAACTAATTCAAAGACGTGCTCGCCGACAACGTTGTAGTGTATCTTTGCATTCTTAAGCTCGGTGTTTGCCGCGGAAATATCAATTGCCTTCCACTCGGTTTCACTGCCTGCATAGAAAACGTCGCTGAGGATTGAACAGCCCCTGAAGGCGCTTGAGCTTATAGTCTTAACCGATTTCGGCATTCTTACGAGATAAAGGTTAGCGCAGTCTTTGAAGGCGGCGCTTTCAATCACGGTAAGTGATTCGGGAAGCTCAAGCTCCTCAAAATTACAGCCCTGGAACGCTCCGTAGCCGATTGTCAGCTGTCCGCTTCCGCTGTTAAAATACGCATATTCCAGCGACGAGCATCCGCTGAAGGCATATCTTTCAATACTTGTAACGGAGGCGGGGATTCTTACATTGTTTAGCTTTTTGCAGTCCTTAAAGGCTGAGTCCGCAATAACAGTCGGCGCACCTATGTATATAATGTTTGTAAGACTGTCACAGCCCTCGTAGGTGCCTTTTTTGATTTGGGTTACATCTTCGGGAACGGTTGCCTTTTTAAGCGCCTTGCACTTGCTGAAGGCGTATTCTCCGATGCTGATTACCGTTGACGGCATTGTTACCTTCTCAAGGGTAATGCAGTTGTAAAACGCATAATCGTCAATGTATGCCACGCCCTCGGGAATATCAATTTTCTTAAGCTTTGTGCAGCTGTCAAAAGCGTGCTGATGAATAAAGGTAACCGTTGGCGGGAGAACGAAGCTTGTGTACTTTTTCATGCCCTCAAAGGCATAGGGTCCGATTTGCGTAACTGTATAGCCGTCGATTTCCGAGGGAATTTCCAAGCCGAGACCCTCCGGGCTTTCAGCAGGGTATTCGTACAGGTACGAGCAAATCATAATTGTGTCGTTCATTAAGAACTTGTAGGTCCAAAGGCCGTCTCTGCTCGTGTAGGCATTGCTGTCGATTTTCGCTACGAAGGTCTGTGTTTCAAAGCCCTCGTTTTCAAACTCCGCAACGTATTCCATCGTACCTCTTTCAGTAGGGGTTGACGGAACGATAATGTGCGTATATGTGTTTACGGTTTCGGTTTCAAAATGGCTTTCATTTCTGTGGCAGCTTCTTGAAGCGGTAACCGTTCTGAGGTCGTTTGACCATTCGTAGTTTACGTTTGTCCAGTCGTGACCCATAGCCTCGATAGGACGGTAGTACAGCTGCCTTCCGCAATCGGTGCAAATCTGGGTTTCACTGCCGCCTTCGGTGCAGGTGGGGTCAACATTAATCCATTTCGTGTTTTTGTGCGGACATGAAGGCTTTACGTTTACAAACTCAAGTCCGTTATCCTCGGCATATTTTTCGGCGGCTGAATAAGCATAGCCGTAAACCTTCTTTGCATTTGTGCCGAGTGCGTTATTTCCGAGCTCGGTAACATTGAAATGAATATTAAATTCTTCAACGCTGCTCGAATTAAATGCATTAGCTCCGATTTTACCGACGCCGCTCGGCACAGCATAGGAGGTTAATTCCTTTTTACCGGGGAAGGAAAGAAGCTCGGACATATCATCGGTGTAAAGCACGCCGTCAACAGTAACATAATCCGTGTTAGCCTCGTCAACCTCATATTCCTTTAAGTAAGGCGCAAGCGGGTCAAAGCCCGAGTTGCTGTACTTTGCGCCCTCAAGCAATACGGCTTTGGTAATAAACTCGGCTATCGGCTTATATTTTGAAGCGGTTATTTCACCCTCGCCGATGTTGAGCACTGCCTCTTCAAGAGAGTTACAGCCTAAAAGCACATTTGCGCCGAAGGTTTCAACCGACTTCGGAAATTCAATGCTTGTTAGCGATTCGCAGTTTCCGAAAGCCATGTTTCCGATTTTCGTAACGCTTTCGGGGATGGTAACGCTTTTGAGCGTGGTGCATACGTCAAAGGCATATGCGGCAATCGAAGTTGTCGTGTCGGGAATAACGTAACTTTCTCTGCCTGCGTTTACGGGGAATTTAATAAGAGCCTGCAGGTTTTTCGTGTAAAGCACGCCGTCAACAACCGCAAGGCTTTCGTTCTCACGGTCAACGTAAAATTCCTTAACTTTAGAATAGTATGCGAGGCTGTTAACGTTTGCCTCGGCGTTAAAGACTATCCTTGTAACACGGTCGCTTATGCCGGAGTAGGAGGTGTTTGTTCTGTAATTAAGCGAAACGTCCGTAAGATTCGGACAGTCTTTGAAAATGTTGTTGCCGACAGTCGTGACCGAATATGGGATGTTAATCTGCCTTAAATTGGAGCACTTGTTGAAAGCGTTATTCTGGATTTCCGAGAAGGAGGGGATGTCCGGAATAAAGACGTTTTCAATTACTCCGTTATACATAAAGGCCTTTTCATAAAGACCTCCTACGTCATAATGCCCGAGCGTGCCGGGTAAGACGAGATTTTTTTCGCTGCCGTAGTAGTCAACAATATAAGAGTAGCTTGCACCGTTTCTGTTGACTATTCTGTAAGAATAGTCGCCGTCATACATCAGCTCTGCATAGCTGAGTACTGAAAAGACGGAGGCTACCATTAAAATTGCAAGACACAACGATAGCGCCTTTTTAAACTTTTTCATATTATTACTCCTTTCACAGTTGTCTCCTACATTATATAAA
>JAFRUO010000028.1 GCA_017438845.1 Clostridia bacterium
CACGGGACCCGTTTACGGGTAAGTAAGTAGCAAATGCATGGCTGGCAGGCCAATAAACAGCGCACTTGTGCGCCGCCAGTATCGTATAGGGCTATGCCCGAAAATGAAAAACCACCCGCTATGCGGGTGGATATTTATTTGTTCCGCTTATACCTTCCAGAATTTTCTGTCAAGGCTTCTGTACTGTACCGCTTCCAAAATATGGTCGGAATTAATCTGCTCGCTTGCGTCCATATCCGCAATCGTTCTTGCAACTCTTAGCACCTTGTCATAGGCTCTTGCGCTCAGTCCCAGGGCTTCAAAGGAGTGCTTTAAAATATCCGAAGCCTCCTTCGTGATACTGCAAAATTCCCTCGTCTGCGAGGCGGTCATCTTGGCGTTGCAGTTGACCGACGTGCCCTCAAAGCGCTGACGCTGAATATTTCTTGCGGCGTTGACTCTCTTTTTTATCTCCGCCGAGCTTTCCTCTTTCCTGCTGCTTGAAAGCTCCTCGTAGTTTACCGCAGGCACCTCAATATGAATATCAAGTCGGTCAAGCAGGGGACCGCTGACCTTTGAAAGATACCTTGCAGGCGCACCCTTCGGACAGGTGCAGGGCTTGGTCGGGTGACCGTAAAAGCCGCACGGGCAGGGGTTCATGGCGCACACAAGCATTACCGAGCAGGGGTAGGAATAGGTTGCCGCAACTCTTGCGATTGTAATTCTCCCGTCTTCAATCGGCTGACGCAGTATTTCCATTGAGCTTCTTGAAAATTCGGGCAGCTCGTCAAGGAAAAGGACTCCGTTGTGGGCGAGCGAGATTTCGCCCGGCCTCGGCACGGTGCCTCCGCCCGAAAGCCCCGCAGGGGAAATTGTATGGTGAGGCGAGCGGAAGGGACGGGTCATCATAATTGAAACGCCTTCCGGAAGCTTACCCGAAATTGAATAAATATTTGTGCATTCAAGAGCCTCTTCAAAGCTCATATCGGGCAGAATGGACGGTATCCTTTTTGCAAGCATACTCTTGCCCGAGCCGGGAGGGCCGATCATCATTATGTTGTGACCGCCTGCGGCGGCGATTTCAAGCGCGCGTTTGGGCTGATACTGCCCCTTTACGTCCGCAAAATCGGGCAGGTTTTCGTCCGTGAAAAGCTCCTTGTAGTCCTTGGATGTAACGGGGCTGATTGCCTCCCTGCCGGAGAGGTGGCTTAAAAGCTCGGCTACGGTTTTAACGGGGTAAACCTCAATGCCCTGAACAACTGCGCCCTCGTGTCGGTTGTCAAAGGGAATGTATATTTTCTTAATACCTTCCTTCTGCGCCCTGATAACCATCGGCAGAACGCCGTTGATTTTTCTTACCTCTCCGTTTAAGGCAAGCTCCCCGACAAAGGCGCTGTCGTCGGTGTCGGTGCGAAGCTGACCCGTTGCACGGAGTATGGATATAAGTATCGGCAGGTCGTAGACGGGACCCTCTTTTCTGATGTCGGCAGGGGCAAGGTTAACCGTAATTCTTGACAGCGGAAAATCAAGTCCGTTGTTGCTTATGGCTGAGCGTACTCTTTCACGTGATTCGCTGACCGCCGCGTCGGGCAGACCGACCACGTCGAACCTCGGCAGACCGCTTGCAAGATTGGCTTCGACATTAACCTTGTACGACTCCATTCCGAAAAGACCGACGCTTAATACTCTTGAAAACAAAGCTCACACCTCGCCCGTAACAAATTTAACTGAATACAGTATAGCATGATAAGCCCGTTAATTCAAATAAAGTTTTAAAAAGGGAGGATTTTGCCTTTGAAATTTTTTTAAAAATATGCTATAATACTTATATAAATTTCAGAAAAGCCGGTAATAAAAATGTTTAAAGAGGAAGAAATTGTCGTATACGGCAGAACGGGACTTTGCAAAATCAGCTCAATTGAGGACAAGGCGTTTTCAATTACTTCAAGGCTGAAAACACGTTGCTATGTTTTAAAGCCGCTGGGCGACGTCTCGTCAACAGTCTTTGTTCCCGTTGACAACGAAAGGCTTGTTTCCAATATGAGGTACACCCTTTCAAAGAAGGAGATAGACTCGCTTATTCTCGCCGCCTCGAAAACGGAGCTTGAATGGAACGAGGACCGCCGTCAGCGCTTTGAAGACTTCAGGGAAATCCTTTCTCAGGGAATTACCGCAAGGCTTATCGCTATGATTCGCTGCCTTGCAGAAAAGAAAAAGGAGCTTTTAACTCAGGGGAAAAAGCTGTGCCTTTCCGATGAGGGCGCGTTTAACGAAGCAAAGCAGATGATTAACGAGGAGTTTTCCTATTCGCTCGACATCCTGCCGGATGAGGTCGAGGCTTACGTTGTGGCAAGAATCGAATAAAGCACATTTGGCGGCTCTTATGAGCCGCCTTTTCTTTGGTTGACTGATAACGCGTTTTATCATATAATTAGTAACACGGTGAATAATAAGAAAAAAGAAAAGGAGCTTCTATGGTTGAAATAAATTCGAGAAAAGCGGCTATTGTCGGTTGCGGCTTTGTGGGAAGCGCATCTGCGTTTGCACTTATGGAAAGCGGTCTGTTTTCGGAGCTTGTGCTTATTGACGCCGACCGTAACAAGGCTGTCGGCGAGGCGCTTGATATAAGCCACGCTCTGCCGTTCGCAAAGCCTATGCAGCTTTATGCAGGGGACTATTCCGACATTTCCGACGCCGCTATTATAATTGTCACGGCGGGCGCAGGCCAGAAGCCGGGCGAAACGCGCCTTGACCTTGTTAAGAAAAATGTCGGCATTTTCAAGTCGGTTATTCCCGAAATCACAAAATACAACAAAGAAGGAATATTGCTTGTAGTCGCAAACCCCGTTGATATTCTGACCTATACGGCGGCAAAGCTCAGCGGCTTTCCGTCAAACAGAGTTTTCGGCTCGGGCACGGTGCTTGACACGGCGAGGCTGAAATACCTTCTCGGAGAGCATCTCGGCGTTGACCCGAGAAGCGTTCACGCATTTATTATCGGCGAGCACGGCGACAGTGAAATCGCCGCCTGGTCGAGCGCAAACGTTTCGGGTATTCCGCTTAACAGCTTCTGTGAAATGAGAGGGCATTTCAATCACAACAAGGCAATGCATGAAATTGCCGACGGCGTGAAAATGAGCGCCTACGAAATAATCAACAAAAAGGGAGCCACTTACTACGGCATCGCAATGAGCGTCAGACGTATTTGCGAGGCAATTGTCAGGGATGAAAAATCAATTTTGCCTGTCTCAAGCCTGCAAAAAGGCGGCTACGGCATTGAGGGCGTGGCGTTGAGTATGCCTGTGATTGTCGGCAAGCACGGCGTTGAGGCTTCTGTGCCGATTGAGCTTAACGACAAGGAGCAGGAGGATTTAAAAAAATCCGCCGAAACCTTAAAGGCGGTTATAAAGGACATTTTACCCGATTAATTCGGGCAGGGGGTATACTATGCCGAAGAAAAAGGAAAAGATGGCAAACATCGAATTTATTCGGGCGGTTTGCTCAATAGGTATTCTTGTTTACCATTATTCGGGTCATGTCAAAAGCGGCTTCAAGCTTTTTCGCTTTTACGCCAACGGAAACTGGGGCGGTACGGTCGTTGCGCTGTTTTTTATAATGTCGGGCGCAATGCTGTACCTTAACAACAGGGAAATACCGTCGCTTAAAAACTTTTACTATAAGAGGTTCAAGTCGGTTTATCCCGCTTTTTACATAGCGTTTTTAACCTTCTTTCTGTATAATGTATTTAAATCGAAAAGCTTCTTTTACAAAACGGATTGCAGTCCGTTTACGCTGATACTTTCCGTGCTCGGGGTTGACGGGTATTTTAACTACGCAATACCCAATTACTACCTTCTCGGCGAGTGGTTTTTAGGTGCGCTTATTCTGCTGTATGCGCTTTATCCCTTACTTCGTTACGGCATTGAAAAGAAAACGGTCGCCACCACTGTAACGGTTACCGCACTTTATGCGGCGGTGCTGCTTTATAACGTGTTCAAGGCTGATATCACAAACCTCTTCTGTTGCGTAATCAGCTTTTACATAGGTATGCTTTTGTTTAAATATCCCAAGGTTTTAAAAAGCTTTCCGTGCTTTCTTATCAGCTCGGCGGTGCTTCTTTTCCTCTGCTTATATAAGCTGCCGTTTAAGTTCGGTTTCCCGCTTCGCAGCCTTACCGACCACATAATGGGCTTCTGCTTCTTTACGGCACTGTTCTGGATAGGCGATTTTGTTACAAAGGTCGGCTGGATAAAAACCGTATTTGAAAAGCTCGGCGCTCTGTCTTATCCGATTTTCCTGCTTCAGCACAGGGTTATCAACGGAGTGCTCAGAATATACAATCCCACAGGAGTCAAGGATTATGCTCTTGTGCTTTTGATAATACTTGCAATCACGCTTGCGGGGGCATGGCTTTTAAATTTTGTTACGAAGAAGCTGCTAAAGTCAGAGGCTTACAGGGATTTTGAAAATATGATTCTCAAAAAGCGTGAAACACAGACTGATTAAACAAACTAAAAGCTCCTTTTGAAAAGGAGCTTTTTTTGACGCGGCAATGGACTTTAAAGCGCGTTTGTGGTAATATTGTGCTATAAAGAAAAAAGGAGGTGCTCCGAGTGAAAAACAGAGTTCTTGGCAGAGAAGCGCTGATATGTATTTTCATCGTTCTCGGAGCATACCTTTGTCATATAATTGCAAAAAATACTCAGGTGTTTTTCCTGAGTAATGTCTTTAATTTCCTGCGTACGGGGCTTTATGTCGGGCTTTTCAGCGCCTGGGGCGTATCGGTCGGACGAAGGATAATGCAGGCTCAGGTCAGGCGGTATTTAATCGGCGTTTCCTTCCTCGTTATTTTTTGGATTATCTTAAAGGAAATACGCTACCGTTTTGTTCTTGACCTGTTCGTTTCAAGACATATCTGGTATGCGTACTATATTGCTATACTGCTTATTCCGATGCTTGCGGTTTTTGTTTCCCTCTCTCTTGGAAGGGGGAGCAATTACCGACTGCCGAAATCAGCGGCACTGCTGTATTTGCCGACGGCGTTTCTCGCCGCGCTTGTTCTGACAAACGACTTACACTTTAAGGCGTTTGATTTCGGCGGCACCGAAAATTGGAGCGAAACCTCAAGCTATGAATACGGACCGGTCTTTGTTGCGCTTACCGTGTGGGTAATACTGCTTTATGCGGCGGCGGTTACGGTTATGTTTTTTAAGTCGAGGTCGCCTAACAGACGGCGTGTTATCAAGCTTACGCTTATTCCGCTTGCGGCAGTAGGGGTTTACCTTATTCTTTATGTGCTCCGTCCCGAGTGGCTTGACGCCGTTTACCTTGACGATCTTGCCGTGACCGAAAGCGCCATGTTTGTTCTTTTCTTTGAAATCTGCGTTCAATGCGGACTGATACAGTCAAATTCCCGTTATTTTGATTTGTTTAACGCATCAAAGTCTTTGCCCGTTCAGATACTTGACAACCAATGCAATATCCGATACAGCACCGACGGAGCGGAGCCTGCCGACAGACAAACCGTTCTCTCAATCGGGGAGGATTCAAGTGCTTTAATCGACGGAAAACGTGTTTATAAAATGCGAATCAAAGGAGGCTTTGCCGTCTGGAGCGAGGACCTTACGGAGCTTATTGAGCTAAGGCGCACTCTTGAGGAAAGGCAGGAGGAGCTGACTGTCAGAAACGCATTGCTTGAGCACGAGTATGAAAACGAAAAACGGCACAATGCAATTGAGGAGCAAAACCGCCTGTACGACCTTCTTCAGAATAAAACGCAGCGTCAGCTGGATATAATAAACGAAATTGTTTCACAGTACCGTATTACGCAGGCAGAGAGCGAAAAGAAACGTCTGCTTTCAAAAATAATAGTACTCGGTAGCTTTATCAAACGACGCAAGGACTTTGTGCTTTCCGTTTCTTCGAGCCGTATGCTTTCCGACTCAAAGCTCAAAAGCGCCTTTGCAGAGTCGTACTTTGCACTTCAAAAGCTGAACATTTCCGGCGGATTCCTTGTCGACACTAAGAGGGAATCGATTGACGGAGAAACGCTTGCTCTCGCATATGACTTCTTTGAGGATGTGCTTGAGGCGGTAATGGACAAGGTTTCAAGCATCAGCGTAAGAGTATGCGATATTGACGGTGTTTTGCGTGAGGCGATAATGCTCGACTGCGGTTGTAAAGCTGATATACTTTACAAAAAATACCGTAATCTTACCGTAGAAGAGGATGGGAATGAAACTTCTCTGTTTCTTGCTTTAGAGGAAGGGGGAGAATTATGACCGCTTTTTGTATGTTGCCGACTCAGGCACAGCTTTGCTTTGCACTTGCGCTTTTCTTGATTTCACTCAGCACTCTTGCGCTTTGCTTTTACCGATACATCTGTCACGGCAAACTGCGCGGCTGTGTGTTTGACGCCTTTGTTTTTTCGGCTGAGATAGCGTTGCTTTCAGTTATTACCGTGCCGAGGCATCTTTCCGAAACGGAAAATGTGTTGACAAAAATGCCGATTATTATTTATGCGGCGGCGTTTATTCTGATGCTTTCCTATTCCGTGATAAGCATATTCAGGCTTCGCCGCAAAATGCAACTCACCCTTTCACCTCTGTCTGTCAAGGAAGCGTTTGACAACCTGAACTCAGGTGTTTGCTTTTCCGACACGGACGGCAGAATAGTCCTGATTAATAAAAAAATGAACGGTATTTGCGAATTGCTTTCCGGCAATCAGCCTCAGCTGCTCTCCGAGCTTGAAAAAACGTTTTCGGAAAATTCCGAGCTCAGTCAAAGCAATTCCGACAGCACGGTCAGACTTTGCCGGGCACGTGACGGCAGGGTGTACAGGCTTACACACTCTAAACTTGACAGCGGCGATTTCGCAGGATACACGCAAACCAACGTGTTTGACGTTACGGAAATTTTTAAGACAAACGAGCGGCTCGGACAGGAAAATACTCAACTGAAGCTTACCAACGAAAAGCTTACGGAAATGTATGAAATTGTAGCTGACAGAATAAGAGAGGAGGAAACTCTCAAACTTCGCATAAAGGTGCACGATGACATCGGCGCCAGCCTTATTGCGATTTCCGCACTTATGAGTGACGAAAAGCAAGCGGATATGGACACTCAGCTGCGTGTGCTTCAAAATGCAGTAAGTTATTTTGAAAGCAGCGGTTCTCACACATACGAAAGCTTTGAGGAGCTTTCGGACAGGGCGGAGAATATGAATGTTACCTTGCAGCTTGACGGCAAACTCCCCGAAACCGAGGAGGAGTACAGCTTATGCGTGCTCGCCGCAGGAGAGTGCGTGACAAACTGTGTACGCCATGCAGGCGGAAATCTTGTAAAAGTCAAAGTTGACCGTCTTGACTCTGAATATATAGTCAGCTATACTAATAACGGTAAAAAACCCGACGGTCAAATCACCGAAGGGGGCGGTCTTTCCGCACTCAGAAAGCGCGTCGAAGCGGCAGGGTCAAAAATGACCGTTGAAGGCGAACCCGAATTCAGGCTTATTCTCAAGCTTCCTGTTAAGGAGAAGGAAAATGATTAGTACGGTAATTGTCGAGGACAACCTCTATATGAAAAACCATCTTGAAAATCTGATAAAAAACGACGGACGCTTTGAGCTTGTTTCCTCGTTTCGTGATGCCTTTGAGGCGGAAAAGCTTTGTGCAGGCGGCGCGGTTGATTTAGTTCTTATGGACGTGCAGACGCTTCATAACCACTCCGGACTTGCCGCAGGGGAGAGGATTAAGAAAAACTCTCCGCAGACAAAAATAGTCGTTGTAACCTCTTTAATTGACCCGGAGGTGCTTTCGGTTGCCAGAAGGGGAGCTGCAGACAGCCTGTGGTACAAGGACCACGGCGATGAGGATCTGTACGACGTGATAATCAGGACTATGTCGGGAGAAAGAGTTTTTCCGGAGCTTTCTCCGAGCGTTGAAATTAAGGAAATGTTTTCCGCAGATATTTCTCCCAGGCAAATGGAAATCCTCAGGTATTTTGTCAAGGGCTTAACCTATGACGAAATCGCTTCAAAGCTCGGCATTACGAAGAACGGAGTCCGTTGGAATCTTGAACAGATAGTTGAAAAGGGCGGCTTTGAAAACAAGCACGAGCTGCTTGCGGCAGTCATTGAAAACAAACTGATTGTCACCACCTTAAAGGATGAATAGCTATAAGTTTAATTTGAAGTCACTGACACTTGTGCCAGTGACTTTTTTCTGATATTTAATATAATAATTTTGTACGATTATATCCAAAATTCTTAGTTTTTTAAAACGGAGGAAGAATTATGAACAAAAGAATACTCAGCACTGTTATGGCAGTACTGATGCTGTTAAGCGTTTTCAGCGTCTGTGCTTATGCCGCACCGAACACTGAAATCACCTATATCGGCATCAAAAATGTTGTCGCTCCCTCAGTGGGCGCAAAGCCTGCCTACACTTATACCAACAACGGCACAACTTATCACTTCTGCGATGAGTATGAGGGCGATAACGACGGCGCTGTTAAAAACTGTATGGAATGGTATGACATAACCGCTCAAAAGAGCGTTAAACCGAACGAAACCTTCCAGGCAGGTCACGCTTATTCGGCAAGCTTTTATCTTATTGCCGACGACGGGTATATTTTCCCCGAAATTGTCGACGAGATTTATATTAACGGAGAAACAGCTCAGGGTATTTTCCTGTACAATGAAATAGGCCATTCCTTCCGCTATTATGTGTCTCTTAGTTTCTTCCCACTCGACTATCCCATTGAGTCAATCGCAATTACCGGGGTTACTGCTCCCACTGCGGGCGCAAAGCCTGCTTATAAGGCAACCGTAGCTTCAAATGAGCCTTATACCGTTACCTCGGCATACGACTCGGGCAACATCAAAAACGGCATTGTCTGGTATGATACGACCGCCAACAAAGAGGTTAAATCAACCGACACATTTATCGCCGGACATGCTTATTCCGCCGGTGTTTATTTAAGAGCTAAGCCTGACTACGCCTTCAGCAGGGTTTTCTTAGGCTCAATTACCCTTAACGGCAAAGAGGCGCAAGGTGCTCCTGCAGATGTTATGACGATGGACGAGTATGTTCAGGATTATATGGTAGTATATGAGTTCCCTTCAGGCTCAACCGCAACTAAAATTGCATCCGTTACCGTAACCGGTATTACCGAGCCCGTTGCAGGCAAATCTCCTCTTTACAACGCAAACGTTAATGCAAATGCAAATTACGAAGCATATCAGAAGAACATGATGACCGCTATCAGCTGGTTTGACGTTACAGCAAATAAGGCTATCAACTCGGTTTCTGTCTTTGAGGCAGGACATACCTATAGGCTTACAATAAAGCTTCAGGCAAAGGCAAACTGTGAGTTTAAGCTTAACGCCTCAAACGCGCCTCAGGTTACGGGAAAAATCAATAACTACACTGCTGCTGTTGCAAAGTCCGGCTCGCTTGACCCAAGGCAGGTGGTTGAGGTTTCCTACGAGTTTAAGCTTGACGGTGAGCCCGACATTTCCTTCCCGGACGTAAAGCAGAGCTCATGGTACTATGACGCGGTTCAGTACGTTGCAAAGAAAGGCTTCGTTACCGGCTATCAGGATGGACGTTTCGGACCTAATGACAACCTCAAACGTCAGGATTTCGTTGTTATACTTGCCAGAATTGCAAAGGCAAACACCGAGGCTTATACAGCTTGTCCGTTAAAGGATGTTAAGATGAACGCTTATTACGGACCCTCAGTTGCATGGGCTGTTACAAACAACATTATTGCCGGCTACCAAAACGGAAACTTCGGCGTTAACGACAATATCACCCGTGAGCAGGTTGCTACAATTCTTTACAGATATATGGGTGCAATCAAGGTTGAAAATGTTGAAGAAACACTTTCCAAGTTCAGCGACGCAAAACGTATCAGCCCCTTCGCAAAGGATGCCGTGGCATGGGCTGTTCAGAACAATATAATCAGCGGTATGGCTGACGGCAGAGTAGCTCCTACAGAGGGAGCAAGCCGTGCTCAGATTGCTACGATTATAATGAACATGGACAAGGCGGGTATGTTCCCGTAATCAAAAACAAATAAAGAATTCTTCAAGGGCGGAGTAATCTGCCCTTGTATTATAAAAGGTGATTATATGAAAAAAACATTATCCGTTATTCTTTCCTTACTTCTTGCGCTTTCCTGCCTTTCGGCGTTTTCGCTCGGTTCTTATGCAGGAAGCGTTGAGGGAGTATCCATTATCAACAACAGCTTTTCACTCGGCATAGGGGAGAGCCATACTCTTTCTGCTGAGGTTTACGGCGAGGATGTCAGTCAGAGCGTTATTTGGTCGCTTACGGGCAACAAAAGCGAGGCTACCGTAATTGACAGTGAAGGTACGCTTACCTTAGGCATTGATGAAACCGCAAACGAAGTATTTGTAACGGCAACCTCCGTTGACGACAGTAATGCGTATGCCGAACTGAGAATAAAGGTGTTTCAGTACGCCGCAGAGGTTACGGATGTTAAAATCAGCAATCCCCCCGAGGGCGTTAAGAAGCTTTCCTCATATACTTTCAAAAAGACGGTATCAGGCACGCAGCTTGACATTTCGTGCACATTTACGCTTTCCGGCAACAAGAGCGAAAAAACCGTAATAAATCAAAGCAACGGAAAGCTTTACATCGCCAAGGATGAAACCGCCGAAACGCTTACCATCAGGGCAACCTCAAATTACGACCCGAGCAAATATGACGAAGTAAGCTTTGCGGTTTTGCCTTATACCGAGGTGACGTCCTTTACTGCAGAGGTCGATTATCAGAAAATTCTTCTTTCCGCAGACCACACTGAGGGTGAGGTCAAAAAGATGCTTGAGCAAAACGTTATAATCAACTTTGACGGTGCAAAGTCACAGGCAATTGATTTGTATTATATGTATTCCGTAATTCACGGCATAGGCGACGGCTCGGAGCAGGTAAGCACGGAAAGGGAATACTATCTGTGCTTATACAGCGAGCTTGCCGAGGGCTTTGTATGGCCTGACAGCATTGCTTCCGGCACACAGGACACGCCTGTTTCGGAGCTTGAAGGCTTCAAGGTTGCGGTAAACGGTAAGGAAATTGATGACGCTTTAATTACTTTCAACAGCTATTGGAACGGTGTAAAGGTATATGTACCTATGGGCAAGGCTGCGAAAAACGATGATTGGTTCAAGCCGATTAACTTCCCCGATGTAAAGGAAGGCGCATGGTACTATGAAGCGGCTCAGTATTGCGCAAAGAAGGGTTACATTTCGGGCTATCAGAACGGTAATTTCGGACCGAACGACAACCTCAAGCGTCAGGACTTTGTTGTAATTCTTTCAAAGATTGCAGGCGCAGACCTTGACAAGTATGCGACTATGACGCCGAAATTAAAGGACGTTAAGAAGGGCGCATATTATGCGGCGGCGGTTAACTGGGCGGTTGACAACAACATCATCGCAGGTTATGCTAACGGCAATTTCGGCGTTAACGACAACATCACCCGTGAGCAGGTTGCAACAATTCTTTACAGATATATGGGCGAGCCTGAAATCAAGGAGATTGATTCAACTCTTGCAAAGTTCAAGGATGTTAACCGCATAAGCGGTTTTGCAAAAACAGCGGTTGCCTGGGCAGTCCGGAACAACGTAATCAGCGGTATGGCAGACGGCAGAGTAGCTCCGACCGAGGGCGCCGCCAGAGCGCAAATCGCTTCGATTATAATGAGAATGGACCAACAGGGAATGTTTAATAAGGCATAATTAAATTAATAAAACGTAGGGGACGGCGTCCTCGACGTCCCGATCAACCTCCCCTTGTCAGGGGAGGTGTCTTTTTGCTTCGGCAAAAAGACGGAGGGGTAGTAAACTGCTTTAATGAATACTGAAAACTTAAAACTTAAAAAGGAATAATGTCGGTATGGGCGACCATAGGTCGCCCGCAATATTGAAAAGTGAATAGTGAATAGTGAATAAGTAATAAGTGTTTGCTTCGCAAACGGAGGGGTAGTCAAAGAAACATATTAACAAATCTACCCCTCAGTCAGCCTTTGGCTGACAGCTCCCCTCTCAAGGGGAGCTTGTAAGGTTATAATGATCATTGAAGGCTTTAAGCTTAAAAATGAATTATGCCCGTACCGCGTCGGTCATATAACCAAAATAACGCACAAAAACGCACCCGGATTAAAACGGGTGCGTTTTATACTGTACCGAACAATTATGAACTGTGTTAATATTTTGATTATTGTATTTTTAACGCTTCCTCACCGTCGTGTGCGGCGGTGCCCGAAAAGCCCGAAAGGTCAAGCTCTGTCACGTTTTCAGCTTCAAGCGCATACGCATATTCGTCACAGACCTCGCCCCATTGCGCCGATAAGGCTTTAAACCTGACGCCGCGGGCATTTTTGATTCTTACAGCCGAGTTCTTTTTTTCTTCAACCTCTCTGCCGATACCGGGCCGCAGGTCATAGCATCCCGCTTCCCATTTCGTCGATTTTGAAAGTGTGACGTTGACATTTTCAAAGTATATGTTTTCAATCGGGTTTTCTTCGGTTCCGTAAACAAGTATGCCGTTTTCACCGACGCAATTAATGTTGAAAAATCTGATGTTTTTAATATGACCTGCCTTCGTGTTTTCATCACGGTCGAAGGCGGTGATAACTATCGGCTCCGCCGTTCCCCACCAGTCGGGACAAAAACGGCGTGTTTCAATTACGATGTTTGAAAAGCTCACGTTTTCAACATTTCCGCCGTCACGGATTTGTATTGAAAGACCTCTGTTACTCCTTGAAATGATACAGTTGTCAACAAGTACGTTTCTGAAATTTCCCACGCCTTCCGTTCCGATTTTGACAGCTGCCGAGGTTGAAATCAGAGTACAGCCGCTTATTACGATGTTTTCACACGGGCCGTATTCGGCGTTTCCGTTGCTTGCCTTCAGACATATACAGTCGTCGGCACATTCAATATGACAGCCCTCAATTCTGACATTGTCGCAGTGGTCGGGGTCAATGCCGTCGGAGTTTGCAACGTCAAGGTCATTTAAAATCCTGATTCGTGAAATCAGCACGTCATGACAGCCGGCAGGATGAAGCGTCCAGAACGGAGCGTTTCTTACTGTAAAATCCTTAAAGGAAATATGGTGACTGTTTTCAACGTAAATAACGGTCGGCCTCGGGTAAAAGTCACCCGTGACGTAGTATTTGTCTTTTCTTTTTACAAATGAATATGCGTTGGCGTCAATAATACCCTCGCCGCTGATTGAGCAACCGTCCGCTTTGTATGCATAAATAAAGCAGAACGAGGGCTTGCCCGTAACGGGGTTTCCAATAAGCGTGTTGGTTTCATCGTTTATATAATCACACGGACGGAAATAGTCGTCAATATCCGCGCTTGCCTTTAAAACGGCACCCTTCTGCAAGTAAAGGTCAATGTTTTCTTTAAGCGAAATTGAAGCGGAATAATAGACCTTACCGCTTTCCAGCACAACCGTGCCGCCGCCGTTTTTGTAAGCCTCGTCAACAGCCCTCTGAATAGCTTTTGAATCATCGGTAACACCGTCTGCCAAAGCGCCGTAGCTTTCGGGATAATAGTATTTCATAGCTTAGCCTCCGAATATGCTTTCTGCTTTCTGCATAACCTTGTTCGCCACGGGGAGTGCGACCGAGCCTCCTGAGCCGCCGTTTTCCACGACGACAACAATTGCGTAGGGAAAGTCCTCACGCTGAGAATAGCCGACAAACCAGGCGTGCGGACTTAAGCCGCCCTCGTTTGAGCTAACCTCCGCCGTACCCGTTTTTCCGCACATTTCAAGGCCTGAAAACTTTCCGTCGCCGTAATAGTTTTTAACATTACTGCGAAGCATTTTGTCAAGTCGGTTTGCAGTCATCTGTGAAAACATCGGCTCAAGCATATTTCCGCCCTTCGTCTGTGAAACATTTCCTGTCGGCGAGGTAACGGATTTGATAAAATATGGCTCAGGTGATGAGCCGCCGTTTGCGATTGCGCCGACTATCATCATCATATGACAGGGGTTAACTCTTGTCGTGTGCTGACCGACGCCTGCCCAGCCGACGTCAACCGTGCTCGCTTCGCTTATGTTAAAGCTGCTCTTTGCCAGTGAAACCTTCCCGACCTTAAACCTTTTACCGAAGCCGAGGGCATCAGTGGTAGCGGTGAGCTTTTCCTTACCGAGGTCAATTGCGATTTCGGCAAACGCACTGTTGCAGGAACGGTTAAGCGCCTGCTCGAAATTAATATTTCCGTGAACCGAAAGGCATTTTATCGAGTCGCCGCCGACCTTGTGCTCGCCCGTACAGTTAAAGCTTCTGGTGCCGATGTCGGGCAGATTGTCAATTGCCGAGGCAGAGGTAATTATTTTAAAGGTAGAGCCGGGGGTGTATACGCCCGAGAAAAACCTGTTAAGGTATACACCGTCGTATGCGCCCGTCTTGTCGTTGTTGATGCTTTCCGAGGGCTTGTTCTGTATGTCGTAAGCAGGCTTTGACACAACGCATACAATTGCGCCCGTTTTGTAGTTGTAAACGCCGATTGTGCCCTTGTTCTTACCGAGAGCCTTGTAGCCTGTCACGCACAGATCTGCGTTGACGGTAAGCTTTATGTCACTGCCCTTACCGTATTTTTTGAGGTCGTATACGCCGTCAACTATGTTGTAGCCCGTCAGTATATCATTGTAAGCTGTTTGTATTCCCGTGGCGATATAGCCCTGAGAGTCGCCCACGATATGAAGCGTAGCAGTTCTTACATCCTTTGAGGAGTTGTAGCTTCTTGAGCCGTCAACGGTTTCGGCAAGCACTGCACCGCTTTCGTCGTAGATTGAGCCCGCCGTTGAAAGATTGCCCTTGTTGTAAATATGCCTGTTTGTACGTTTCATTGCCCAGGCGTCTGCGTTTGTAAAGAAGGTGTAAAAGAGAATGCCTACTCCTGCGAGAAATGCAAGCACCAGCAGATACAAAACCCAGGCTCTTCTTGATAGTGTTTTCATTCTCCCTTACCCCCTTATTATTTTGTCATAACGCTTGTAGGTCTTGACATCAATCGCCTTGATAAGCGCAACAAGACCCCAGCAACACATCATACTTGAGCCGCCTCGGCTGATAAACGGAAGCGTAACGCCCGTCCACGGAAGTAAATCCGTAACGCCGAAAACGTGGAGCGACGCCTGGCTTAAAAGCAGGACGCTCGCCGCACACGCGGCAATTGAGTAAAACGATGAACGTGCGGCAACCGAATAACGTATGCTGTAAACCACCAGCGCCACAAACGTGAGAAGCACTGCAAACGCCGTAATCATACCGAATTCCTCGCAAACCATTCCGAAGGCAAGGTCCTCCGTTGCGGCATAGACATAACGAAGCTTTCCGTTTCCGAGACCGAGCCCGAAAAGCCCTCCGCTGACGGAATAGATAAGAAGTCTGACCTGCTGATAGCCCTTGTCGTCCGCAAATTCCCACACGTGTCTGTATGTTTCAAAACGTCTTGCAACATACGGCTTGAAGGTCAGCACTCCGATACCGCCCATAAGCGCGCCTGCGCTTATTAAGAAAATTGTTTTGATATCGCCCGAGCGCAGGAAGGCTATCATTACAAACGTAAAGAAGAAAATCAGCGCAGTACCGAAATCCTTCATAACGAAGAGCATACCTATAATCGTAACCGAGAAAATAATATATTTGGTCAATTGCTTTGTCGACTGCAGGTTTTCGAGCGTTGCCGCCCCGACAAACACGAAGGCGACCTTTACCAGCTCGGAGGTCTGAATTGAAAGAAGTCCGTTTCCGAGCACAATCCAGTTGCGAGCGCCGTTGATTTCCTTTGCGAAAACGAGCGTGAACAGCAGTGCACCGAGCGACAAAACCGCAACGGGTATTCTGAGCTTTACGACTCTGTCAATGTCGGAAAGCACCCACAACACCGCATTGAAGACCACCAGTCCGAGTATTATTGCAATCAGCTGAGTATATGCTTTATCGGGATAAACGCTTGTCGTAAGCGCAAGACCGATGCCCGTCAGGAAAAAGGCAATCAGCTCAACTTCAAAGCTTTTTCTGCGAAGGAAGCCCGCAAACACGATGAAATATACCCATTCAATGAGCACATAGGAGCCGAACACAATGAAAATTGTGGCAGGCACAATTTCCTCCGAGCTGTTCAACAATATCTGTAACGCGCAGAAAACCTGGAAGGCGGTAATCAGCATTAAAAGGGGAAACCAGTTGACAGGCTTACGCAATCTTGTTTTTCTTTTCTGTTTAATTTCTGCCACTTGTATCCCTCCTTACTCTCTGAACATAAAGCTGTATGCGCCGATGTCAATTACATCGCCGTCATAAAGCGGATAAGCGTCAAATACCATTTCACCGTTAAGATAGGTGCCGCCTCTTGAATTAAGGTCAGCGACCATCCAGCCGTCTCTGTCAAGGTAAACCTCGGCGTGTTCTCTTGAAACGTCGTTCATCGGCAGGCAGATATTACATTCGGGGTCTCTGCCGATAAGACAGCTTCCGTTAAGGTAGAAGGCGCTGTTGTCGGAAAGGTTGACAAGTCTTGCGGCGTTGGTATAGTCGGCAACCTCATCCTCCGAATCAACTCCGTAGCCGTTTGAAGAGAATCTCATTACGGCGTTGCCGAAGGCGATTGTGTCGCCGTCAAAGACCTGATGAGCGTGCTTGATTTTTTTGCCGTTGACATATACGCCCATTTTGGAATCCGTATCAAAAATAAACCAGCCGTCCTTTCTCAGCGCAAGCACAGCATGAAACCTTGAAACAGTACCGTATTGCTTTAAGGAAATGTCGCACGAACGGCTTCTTCCGACTGAGGTTTCCCAGTTTGATATTTCAATTTCACTGTCGTCTGCAAGATTAATCATAGTCGCCATAACCTCACGCTTGGGTCTTGCCCTGAAAAGGGAAAAGACGCAACGCAGCAACACTATCACCGCAATTACGGCGAAGAGGTAGCGTACCAGATAATCAAATTGTCCGAGTAGAGCTTCCATCAACTTCTCCTTTGAATAACAGATATTATAATTATTATAATATAGAATACAATTAAATAAGATAAAAGTCAATAAAACAAAGTGTTAATTCTTGACAAGCGCGTTATATAAATTATACAATACTGTGGGGTGATAAAATGAAAATTACAAAAAGCCTTTACGGGCTGATAAAGGACAACAAAGAGGTTTATTCATTTATAATCGAAAACAGTAAGGGAGCTTACATTGAGCTGTTAAACTTCGGAGCAACTCTTAACAGTATCGTGCTGCCCGTCTCGGGAAGGAAAATCGACGTGCTTGTCGGCTTTGATACGGTCGAGGGTCAGGAAAGTTGCACCGATTCACAGGGCAGGACCGTCGGCAGAGTTGCAAACAGAATTGATACAAAGGGTATTACCGTTGACGGAAAGAATTATCAGATAACAAAAAATGTAAACGGGGATTTTACTCTTCATTCAAACCATGAATATGAAAATGCCGTCTGGGACAGCGAAATAGTTTCCGACAGTACGGTACGCTTTCATTATTACAGTCCCGAAGGCGCCGAGGGCTTTCCGGGCAGCGTTGAAAACTATGTAAGCTTTTCCTTTGACGAGGACAACGCCGTAACAATCGAATATAACGCGGTGCCGAGTGAAAAATGTCCGTTAAACCTCACAAATCACGCATATTTTAACTTAAACGGCTTTGACTCGGGCGACATACTTTCGCACGTTTTACAACTGAATTGCGACCGTATTACACCGACCGACGAAAGGGCTGTTCCCACGGGAGAAATCAGACCTGTCGAGGGTACCGCCTTTGACTTCAGAGAGCCTAAAACCATAGGACGTGATGTTGAAACGCCCGATGAGCAGCTTATAATCGGAAGGGGATATGACCACAATTTCCTTATTGAGGGCTATGACGGCACGCTTAAAAAGTTCTGCACCGTAACGGGCGATAAAAGCAATGTTACAATGGAGGGCTATACCGACCTTCCCGGAGTACAGCTTTATATCGGCAACTTTATGAACGGGACGCAAATCGGAAAAGCGGGACTTCCTCTTAACTTCAGAACGGGCTTCTGCCTTGAAACTCAGTACAGTCCCGATGCGCCGAATCATCCTGAATTTATACAGAATATTTTTACTCCGGACAAGCCGTTTAAATCAACAACTGTCTATAAATTTACAATTTAACATTTGTTTTTGCTTTGTTCATAAATTATTCGAAAATATTTGTATAATTATAATCAGTAACAAAAAGGACAAAAGGATGTGACAGTATGGCAAACGAAAAAATCTTAATCGTAGACGACGATATCAACATCTGTGAGCTGTTAAGGCTTTATCTTGAAAAAGAGGGCTTTCAGACCAGAATTACGCACGACGGAGCTTCCGCAATTGAAATGTTCAAAGCGGAAAACCCCGACATAACGCTTCTTGACATTATGCTTCCTAAGCTTGACGGCTGGCAGGTATGCAGGGAAATAAGAAAATTCTCGGACAAGCCGATTATTATGCTTACCGCCAAGGGCGAAACCTTCGACAAGGTTTTGGGCCTTGAGCTCGGAGCCGACGACTATGTTACAAAACCGTTTGACACCAAGGAAATAGTCGCAAGAATCAAGGCTGTGCTCCGCAGGAGCAACACCTCTCAGGGCGCTTCACAGAAGGCAAAGGAGGTCAGCTTCGACAAGCTGAGCATCAACCTTGACAATTACGAAATGAAGGTTAACGGCGTACAGGTTGACACACCGCCTAAGGAGCTTGAGCTGATTTTCTATCTTGCTTCTAACCCGAACCGTGTTTTCTCAAGAGATCAGCTTCTTGACGAGGTGTGGGGCTTTGACTACTACAACGATTCAAGAACGGTTGACGTTCATGTAAAAAGACTTCGTGAAAAAATCGAGGGCGTTTCGGACAAATGGGAGCTTAAAACCGTCTGGGGCGTAGGCTATAAATTTGAAACGAAGGAATAAAACGGATGAACACGCAAAGGATTAACGCAATTTCCGACAAGCTGAGAGGAAAGTTCCTGAACCGTTCAATGCTTTTGAAGTACTTTATTGCGCTTCTTGTGCTTGAATTTCTCTGTTTTATCGTGCTCGGTATTTCCTTCAGCCTTCTCGGCAGGGGCGACTGGGCTCAGCAAAAGCTCGGACTGCTTGAGGAAAACTCCAAAAGCGTGGCGAATCTCACGGCTCAACTGCTTGAGAATAAGCTCGGGAACGACCACAATGCGCTTGTTATGCTCTGTAACAATATTAAAATGATTTCCGATGCTGTCGATTCTGATATTTATGTCTGCAATATGAACGGAGACGTCATACTCTGCAGGCACCTTTCCGGCGGCAACTTCGAAATCAGCAACGACGGCGAGTGCGCGATTCACTGCACCTATAAAATCCCCGAAAGCGTAATAAAGGAAACCTCAAAGGGGAGCTTTTCAAGCAGTAAGACCACTCTTGACGGCGTATATGCCAAGGACCAGCTTTTAGCCGCAGAGCCCGTTGAGGTGGACGGTGAAACCGTGGCAATTGTTTTTGCCGCAACTCCGATTTCACTGAGTACTACCGACTACCTTGGCCGTACCATAAAGATTTTTATAATCGCTTCGGCGGTTTCACTTTTAATCGGAGCTATCGGAGTTTACTTTTTCACAATGAACCTTATCAGCCCCCTTCGTGATATGTCAAGGGCGGCGAAGGCATATGCAAAGGGCGACTTCAGCTACCGCGTCAAGGTCAGGGGAGGCGGCGAGCTTGCTTCCTTGCTGAGGGCGTTTAACAACATGGCAAGTGAGCTTGCGCTTCACGAAAGCAGCAGAAGGAGCTTCGTTGCCAATGTTTCGCACGAGCTTAAAACCCCGATGACCACAATCGGCGGCTTTATTGACGGCATACTTGACGGCACTATTGAGCCGGAAAAGCAGAGCTATTATCTTAAAATTGTCTCCGACGAAACAAAAAGGCTTTCGAGGCTCGTGGTTGCAATGCTCAACCTTTCCAAAATTGAGGCAGGCGAGCTGCAGCTTAACCCCAAGAGCTTTAATATCTGTACTGATATTTTTAATGTCCTTGTATCCTTTGAAAGGCAGATTGACAGTAAGAATATTGAAATCTGCGGACTTGAGGAGCTTGAGCCCACTAATGTTGTCGCCGACAGGGACATGATTCATCAGGTGATTTATAACCTTGTCGACAATGCGGTTAAGTTTACCGAGAACGGTTCAATTACGGTTTATGTTGATACCAATCAGGACAATTCCGTTACGGTGAGAATCCGTAACACGGGCGCAGGCATTTCTCAGGAGGACCTCGCAAAGGTATTCCAGCGCTTTTATAAGGTGGACAAGTCGAGAAGCTATGACACCAAAAGCACGGGACTGGGTCTTTATATCGTAAAAACAATTGTTGAAATGCACGGCGGAAGCGTCGGTGCTGACAGCGTAGAGGGAGAGTATACCGAATTTATGTTTACACTTCCCGAGTCCAAAGAAGAAAAAAAGAAATAGTTTTATAATTCTTAATATTTTTTTCATATTTATCTGTTAATATTAATATCAGATACTTAAACAGGAGGCTTTATCAATGAGCGAATTTGATGAAAAAAAGCAAGGGATTGAAAGCGAAAATGAAAATGAGATAGAAGCATCGGCAGAGGAAATTGCGTCAAAAGTCGAGGCGGTATCCGACGAAATTTCGCAGGAGGCAGAGCAGGAGGTCGCCGCCAAGGCGGAACCCGAAAAGACGGAGCAGACCGAAGCGCCGCAACCCGTACAGCCTCAGCAGTCACAGCCGCAGCTTCCGCCTCAGGCACCTCAGGGCTACACCCATCCTCAGAACGGCTATTACGGTCAGTACAGACCGCCTTATTATCCGCAGGGCGGAGCGCAGCCGCCGAGACCGAATAAGACTAATTATGTTTATTACGGCAATACTTCAATCGGAAATCAGACTCCGCCGCCTTCATATAAGCCCATGCATTCAAGCGAAAAGGGAAAGAAGTCGGGTAAAACGGCGTTTATTACAATTATTTGTATCGTAAGTGCGCTTGCAGTTTTATTCACGGCGCTCAGCCTCAGAGGCGGAAACGGTGTCGGCAAGGAAAAAACTACCGAAAAGCTTGACGCTCCTACACTTGCTACGTCCGAGGTTAAGGACGACAAGGCGGAAGCCGTTACATCGGCTCAAGGCACTCTTGATGCGGTAGGCGTTTACAATAAGGTAAAGGACGCTTCCGTAGGTATTCTTGTTTATTCGGCTAACGCCTCTGTTGCCGCAGGCGAAGGCTCGGGCGTAATCATCGGTGAGGGCAGTGACGGTAAATATACCTATATTCTTACCTGCGCGCACGTTGTTGCAAACAGCAGCTCCGTTAAGGTACAGCTTGCGGACGAAAGCCAGTATTCCGCAATAGTGGTAGGCTCGGACGCAAGAACCGACATAGCAGTGCTCAGAATTGAAAAAACAGGACTTACAAAGATGGAAATCGGCGACTCCGACAAGCTTACGGTCGGTGAAACCGTATACGCTATAGGAAACCCCGGCGGTGTCGTATTTGCAGGCTCGTTTACTAACGGTATGGTTTCCGCAATTGCAAGACCGATTAACAGTGAAATCGGCTACGAAATGGTTTGTATTCAGCATACAGCCGCTATTAACCCCGGTAACTCCGGCGGAGCTCTCGTCAATGAGTACGGTCAGCTTGTCGGAATTAACTCCTCAAAAATTGCTTCCTCAAGCTATGAGGGTATGGGCTTTGCCGTACCGAGCGCAACAATTATTGAGGTTTACAACGAAATAATAGCCAACGGTTATGTTACAGACAGACCGATGCTCGGAATCACCTACACTCCCGTGTCCAAAAGCCAGACCTTCAGTATGCTTGCAGGCGCGTCGGGTCTTCCCGAGGGTTCACTGATTATTCAGGGCATAAGCGTTGACAGCTCGCTTAATGAGCTCGGCGTTCAGAAAAACGACATTATTGTCAAGGCAAACGGCGAGGACCTCAAGAGCTATGAAACCCTTCAGGAATTGATTGAAAAATCAAAGGTCGGCGACAAGATACAGCTTACTATCTGCCGCTTTGACGCAAGCACATATCAGCCTGAATTCTTTGATGTTACCGCAACGCTTGTCGAGGACAAGGGACAGGGAGTTGTCGAGCAGACAACCGAGCAACCTCAGTTCAATCCCTTCGGAAACTACGGCTACGGCAACTGAGATAAAAGCGAAAGAAAAAAGCAGGTCACAGCCTGCTTTTTTTGTTGCATATTTCGGTTTGAATATAATATAATAGTAAGTGATTAAGGAGGAATGCTTTATGCTCAAAGAAATTAATATTAAAAACGCAGACTTTAACCCCGTAAAGCAGTTCAGTGAAAACTGGGCTTTGCTTACTGCGGGAAGCACGGACAGCTATAATACAATGACCGTTTCGTGGGGAGCGATGGGCGAGCTTTGGGGCAAGGATGTAGCCCTCGTGTTTGTACGCCCCGAAAGATACACCTATGAGTTTATGGAGAAAAACGACTGCTTTACCCTCAGCTTTTTCGGCGGAGAATATAAAAAGGAGCTTGGCTTCTGCGGTTCAAAATCGGGCAGGGATTACGACAAGGCGAAGGAAACGGGGCTTAGCCCGATTTCGGTTGACGGACGGTCCGTCGCCTTTGACGAAGCAAAATGCGTCTTGCTTTTAAAGAAAATTGCACTTCAGGATATGGACAAAGAAGGCTTTATTGACGGCGGTATTTCCGAGTATTACAACGGCATGGGGCTTCACAGGACTTATGTCGGCGAAATCGTAAAGGCTTATATAAAAGAATAAAACAAGCTCGGAGCAAAGCTCCGAGCTTTTTTCATAAAGGCTTAATCAATCAAACAGGCTGTCGTTTGTAATAAGGTTCAGCATAATCATTGCAATCTGCGCTCTTGAAGCGGTTGAGGTCGGGGCAAGTCTGCCGTCTGACATGCCGCTTATTATTTTGTTCTGAACAGCCCATGCCACTGCGTTTGTTGCGAAGGAGCTTACAAATCTTCTGTCGCTGAAGCCTGCAAGCGTACCCGAAACATTTGAAACGGAGGGGGAGTCGAACATTCTGTAAAGAATGGTGCAAATCTGCTCACGGGTGATGTTGTCGCCTACACCGAATTTTCCGTTGGCGTAGCCGGCGATAATGCCGTTGTCAACCGCCCAGTTTACTGCGGCGGCATAATATGCGCCCTTTTTTACATCCTTTAATTTGGGAGTTGCATTCTGATATTTTGAAAGGTCTGCGCCGACGAGGTTAGCAATCATAACAACGAAGTCCTGACGCTTGAGGTTGTCGTTAGGTCCGAAATATCCGTTTACATAGCCTGAAAGGATACCTTGCTCAACATTTATCATAACCGCGTCGTAATACCATGAGCCCATCTTAACGTCGGGGAAGTGTCTGTCCCAAACTTCGGCAACATAATCACCGTCGTCAAAGAAAATGATTGAGAAAGACTGCAACGGAGAAAGGAACTCAGTCACTATCTGGGTTATTCCGCAGGTTGACTTCGGATACAGATTGGTGATGTTATCACTGAGCATAGAGGCGTAGAACGGTACGTTATAGCCGTTGGTTAAGACACCTGCATATCCTTTTGAGGGGAAATGAATTTCGGCTCTGCTGTTGTTCTTTGCGTTTATGATATGCGGCGAAGACCAGCGAGTTCCGTAGTGCGCTTCGGTGGACTTTGTTCTCGGAGCGTCAACATTCAAAAAGGCTGCTGCGCTTTCGTTTGCATTTCCGAGATTAACAATGCAAAGGAACAGATCCTCGGAAACCTGATTGTCAACTAATTTGTAGCTTCCGAACGTAGCGTACTCAACGTTTTCGGAATCCTTACCGATTGTGTACTTGTAAGTGGTATCCCTTGTCTGACCGGTTTCGTCGTTTACAAGCACGCTTTCAACGACATTGCCGTTTGACTTAAAGCTAAACCAATGATGGACTTCCATTTCGCCGGGATAAAGCACTGCAAATTCTGAAGCCGCGCACAGTTTTGTTTTAAACGAAACAGTCGCCGCCGAAGCTCCGACGGAAGCCATCGGAAGCACGGACAGAATCATTATAAGCGCAAGAGCGACTGAAATTATTTTCTTGTTAGTTTTCATTGTTCTTCCTCCTTTTTTGCCCCTATTAACTGTTTAATTTCCCTGCGTCCAGTCTATGACTGCCGCCTGATCGTCATCAAAATCGGGGTTGTTGGGATCAAGAGGAGTTACATCGTCGGGATTGCCGGGATTGTCAGGATTGTCCGGATTGTCAGGATTGTCCGGATTGTCGGGATTATCGGGATTATCCGGATTCTCAGGATCATCGGGAGTGTCGGGCTGCTCCGGGAACGCAAGGTCGCTGAGCAGCAGGTTCTTAATAATAACCGCAATCTGTGCGCGTGAAGCGGTAGCCGTTGGGGCAAGCTTGCCGTCAGCCATTCCGCTGATAACGCCGTTCTCAATTGCCCATGCAACTGCGTCTACGGCAAAGGAGCTGATCCGGTTTGTGTCGGTATATTTGAGAAGGCCCTTTATTGAGTCGATTGTAATTTCGGGGGAACCGAACATTCTGTAAAGAATAGTGCAAATCTGCTCACGGGTGATGTTGTCACCCACGCCGAATTTACCGTTTTCATAGCCCTTGATAATACCTGTTTCAACCGCCCAGTTAACCGCCGCGGCATAATATGCCGACGGGTCAACGTCGGTAAAGGCGCTCTCGGCACCTGCATATTCGGAGGTGTCAACCTCTGCAATTTTGGAAAGAATAACTACGAAGTCCTGTCTTTTAAGGCTGTCTGCGGGACCGAAATTACCGTTCTGGTAGCCCGACAGAAGACCTGCCATAGCGTTAAACGTAACCGCCTCGTAGTACCATGCGTCGGGGTTAACGTCGGGGAACGCTCTGTACATATACTGGTAGCTTGCGCTGCCCGATTTGAAGATAAGCACGCTGAGCATAAGACCGGGAGCAACTCTTTCGTAAATAACGAAATCAATTCCCTTGCCGCTTAACGTCTTGAGCATACCGATGTTTGCCGAAAGGCTTACAATGCTGTATTCGTCGGTAAACCTTGTGTTGTCAAGCCAGGCTGTGCTGCGGTTCTTCCTGAAGCTGTAGTATCTTGCGCCCTGCTTGTAAAGGGGGTCGATTCTCCAGTTGCTGTCACCGAGCGATTCTTTAAACGAGCTGTCCTTATAATCTATAACGCTGTTGTCAATGATAACGCCGTTTCTCTTGGCTCCGTTTGCCTCGGCAAGCTGAACGCGGTACATATCGCAGGGATATTCGGACTCGTACTTGTCAAAGCCGAAATCATAAACCGTGAAGTTACCGAATTTAACAACCTTTGCGGTGTATTCCGTCTCCCCGAAAGAGGAGCAGGTTTCGGTGCTTTCGGTGTAGTTGTATGTACCCGAGAAGGTGTTATAGGTATAGTCTGCGCTGTTGGGGGTGCCGGTAAGCGAAACTGTTCCGTCCTCCCCGAAGCTGAGAAGATATGCTTCCTCGCCTCCGTTTACGTTTGCCAGAATCAAACGCCACTCAACGTTTTCAAGCTGTTCCGTAAGGCTGAAACCGTCGGGGTAAGCGGGCGCTTCGGCAAAGGCACCGATGCCTGCAAGCGGCAGAGCCGACAAAAGCATAACGAGCGACAGAATAACTGCCAAAAGCTTTTTACTTTTAATCATTACTGAAAACTTCCTTTCATTAATTAATACAATTATAATTTAACACATTTTAGCTTTACGGTCAACAGATTTTAACTTGTCTTTTTATAAGAAAAAAGCTGTAAAAAATATGCTAAATGACGAAAAAGGGGCTGCACCGAAGCGAGCCCCTTTAAGTTTTATTTTTAACTTCTCAGTGAACAGCCGAGCTCCTCAAGCGCTTTAATAGCTTTCTTAACCGAGCTGTCGGCGTCCTCGTCCGTAAGAGTCCTTTCCTTTGAAAGAAGCTTTAAGCTGAAGGCTACGCTCTTTTTGCCGAAGCCGACCTGTGCGCCGTCGTAAACGTCAAACAGCGTTATGCTGTCAAGCGTTTTTCCGATTGCGGCTCTGATAGCTTTTTCAAGCGTAAGCACCGCCATAGTCTTGTCGCAGACAACGGCAAGGTCCCTTGTGACTGCGGGGAATTTCGGCAGGGGAGTGTAAACCCTTTCCTTACCTCTGTTCTTAAACAGCAGATCAAAGGAGATTTCGGCAACGTAGCAGCGTGTGCCGATTGAGTAGTTTTCACGCACCTTAGGATGTATTTCTCCGAGCGTTGCAAGCGTGTCCTCACCGAGTACGATTTTTGCCGTTCTGCCGGGGTGGAAAATCGGACTGTCGCTTACTCTTTGAACATCATAGCCGCTGATGCCTGCGCATTCAAGAACCTTTTCAACAATACCCTTGAGGGTAAAATAGCTGTGCTCTTCGCCGTAAAGGCCGATCATAACTCTGTCGGGCTCATCGGGAAGCTCCTCTGTGCCGTTTGAAAGGTAAACGGGAGCAATTTCATAAAGCGCGGCGGAGGCGTTACGGTTGTTGTAGTTCCTTGAAAGCACCGAAAGCATTGAGGGTATGGCGGTCGTTCTCATCACCGAGGTGTCCTCACCGAGGGGGTTTGAGATAACAATGCAGCTTCTCAGCTTGTCATCCTCGGCAAGCGTAAGTTTGTCATACTCCTTTGGGCTTATGAAGGTATAGGTACAGATTTCGTCAAGTCCCTGGGCGGTAAGTACGGAGTGAAGCTTGTTTTCAAGCGTCTGCTCATCGGTGTATCTGCCGTCGGCAACACCCGAAAGAACTCTGTCGGGAATCTTATTATAGCCGTAGAAACGTGCAATTTCTTCGGAAATGTCAGCCTGATGCTCAATGTCGTTTCTGAAGGAGGGGGCAGTGATAATTCCGTCCTCTACCTTGAAGTCAATCTTTTCAAGTATCTTTTTCTGCTCGTCGGCAGAAAGGTCAATGCCTATAAAACTGTTTACCCACTCAGGCTTAAAGGGGAGGGTGACGGGAGTTTTGTCGGAGCGGTCGCAGTCAATAATACCGCCGACAATGTCGCCTGCGTCAAGCTCCTCGACAAGCTGAAGCGCCCTTGTAAGCGAACGTACACAGCCCGTGGCGTCAAGCTCCTTTTCATAACGCGCCGAGGACTCCGTTCTCATGCCGAGAGCCTTTGCGGTTCTCCTGACCTGAACGCCGTTGAACATGGCTGACTCGAAAACGATAGTCGTCGTGTCGTCCATAATTCCCGAGTATTCTCCGCCCATAACGCCTGCAACGGCAACAGGCTTATTCTCGTCTGCAATGACAAGCATTGTGTCGCTGAGCTCTCTTTCAATTCCGTCAAGGGTTGTGATTTTCTCTCCCGACTTCGCCCTTCTTACAATAACGTGATTGCCGTCAAGGTATCTTAAGTCAAAGGCGTGCATGGGCTGACCGAATTCAAGCATAACGTAGTTTGTAATATCTACGATATTGTTAATCGGTCTTACACCGCTTGCACGAAGCCTTTCACGCATCCATCTCGGCGAGGGCTTAATTCTGACATTTTCAACCACTGCGCCCGAATACCTGTAGCAAAGCGAAGGCTCGTCGATGTCGACCTTTAAAAAGTCGTTAACATTGCCGTGAGTGTTTTTGACTTCGGGAACGGGAAGCTTTAATTCTCCGCCGAAGGTTGCGGCGGCTTCACGCGCAAGACCCGTAACCGAAAGGCAGTCCGCACGGTTTGAGGTGATTTCAAATTCGGTGACAATGTCGTCAAGACCGATTGCCTCGTGAATATCCATGCCGAGCGTTTTGTCGCAGTCATCACCGAGGACGAAGATTCCGTCTTCAATAGCATACGGAAAGTCATGCTTGGTAAGTCCAAGCTCGCCTAAGGAGCAAAGCATACCGTTTGACTCAACGCCCCTGAGCTTGCCCTTTTTGATGTGATTGCCGCCTGCAACGAAGCTGTCGTGCATTGCAACGGGAACAACGTCGCCCTCTTTAAGGTTCTGAGCGCCGGTGACAATCTGTATATTTTCAGCCTGCCCGACGTTAATCTGACAAATCCAGAGGTGGTCGGAGTCGGGGTGCCTTTCAAGGCTTTCTACTTTGCCGACAATAACATTCTTAATGTCCTTTCCCTCACGGCAGAAGGCCTCAACCTTTGAGCCCGAGAGCGTCATACCGTCGGCAAATTCCTGATCGGTTACGTCAATGTCAACGTAATCGTGTAACCATCTTTTTGATAAATCCATTACCTTGCACCTCCCTTAAAACTGGTCTAAGAAGCGAATGTCGTTTTCAAACAGCAAACGCATATCGTCAATGTTAAATCTGAACATGGTAAGTCTTTCAAGACCGATACCGAAGGCGTAGCCCGAGTACTTTTCTGCGTCAACGCCGCCGTTCTGAAGCACCTTCGGGTGTACCATTCCGCCGCCGAGAATTTCGACCCAGCCTTCGCCCTTGCACATCGGGCAGCCCTTGCCGCCGCACTTAAAGCAGGTTACGTCAACCTCACAGGAGGGCTCGGTAAACGGGAAGTGATGGGGACGGAAGCGAAGCTGTGTGTTGTCACCGTAAAGGCGCTTTGCAAACTGCATAAGGTTTCCTTTGAGGTCGCCCATGGTGATGCCCTCGTCAACTACAAGGCCTTCAATCTGATGGAAGTAGGGCGAATGCGTTGCGTCAACCGCGTCGGAGCGGTAAACTCTTCCGGGTGCGATTATTCTGATGGGAGGTGCCTGCTTTTCCATAACACGGATCTGCACGGGTGAGGTCTGTGTACGAAGAAGCATTTTCTCGGTGATATAAAAGGTGTCCTGAGTGTCCCTTGCAGGGTGGTCGGGCGGAAGATTCAGCGCTTCGAAGTTGTAGTAATCCCACTCAACCTCGGGGCCGGTTGCAATCTGAAAGCCCATACCGATAAATATGTCCTTAACCTCGTCAAGCACGATGGAAAGCGGATGCTTGTGGCCTATGGCGTGAGCCTCGCCTGGAAGCGTGACGTCAAGCGTTTCCGCATTAAGCCTTGCCTGCTGTTCAGCCTGCTTGAGAAGCTGACCCTTTTCCTTGATAAGCTGTTCAATGTTCTGCCTTACCTCATTGGCAAGCTGACCCATTTTCGGTCTTTCCTCTGCGGACAGCGAACCCATCTGCTTAAGAATGGAGGTAATTTCGCCTTTTTTGCCGAGCATCTGTACTCTGAGGTCCTCAAGCTCCTGCATGTTTTCAAGGCTTGCGAGCTGAGCCTCGGCACGTTCCCGGATTTTGTTAAGCTGTTCTCTCAAAAAACTCAAATCCTTTCATTTCCAAATAAAACAAAAAGCCCCGTCCTGATAGGGACGGAGCAAAATTCCGTTATACCACCCGATTTAAGAACTGACATTCCGTTGCCTGTAACGAAGGCTTTACGTTACGGCCTACTGCAGTTTCAGCCGTACCGCTCCAAAGCGAAAATTCGGCGCCTCTGTGCTTTAAGCACGCTTACAGCCGGTGGCGTGCTCTCTCTGAAAAGCCGTTATAGGACGTCTACTAAACTTTTTCACAGCGTTTATAGGTTTTGTATCTTTTATAGTATATCACAAAAAATCAAATTTGCAAGCATATTTTCATTTTTATATATACGATTATTTTCCGTAGGGTATTGAAAAAAGCGGTAAATTGTTTTACAATATATAGGATATCTTTTTTAAAGAGGTGTACTATGGATAAAAAATGGATGAACAATAAAACGGTTATCATTACCGGTGCCTCCGGCGGTATGGGTAAGGGCATTGCCGAAAAGCTCATAAAGGAGCACGGCTGTACGGTAATCGGTATCGCAAGAAGCGAAGAGAAAATGAAAAAGGTTGTCGAGGAGCTCGGAAGCGACGCGGACAAATTTTCCTACAGACTTTTTGACGTTTCCGACGAAAACAACTGGACTGATTTTGTTACATATCTTAACGAAAACGGTATTAAGCCCGATGTGCTTATCAACAATGCGGGCATACTTCCCAAGTTTGACAGGTTTCAGAACTATTCCGTAGATTATATCAAAAAAGCTATGGACATCAATTTCTATTCGGCGGTTTACTCAATTCATGCGCTTTTGCCGCTGCTTCTTGAGTCCGATGCGCCTGCTATTATCAACGTCTGCTCTTCTGCTGCGCTGATGACGCTTGCAGGCACCTCGGTTTATTCCGCTTCAAAGTCTGCACTTAAATCGCTCAGCGAAGCGCTCAGGGAGGAATTGAGAGGCAAGTGCTATGTCGGCATCGTTTGTCCCGGCTTTACAAAAACCGACATTTTCCGTAACCAGGAATCCTCTGACGACAAGGCGCAGAAGGCGCTGAATATGGTAAGCACCTCGTGCGAGCGAATGGTTAAAATGATTATGCGTGACATCAAGAGCCGCAGACCTCTCGGCGTACACGGCTTTGACGCCGCGTTTATGAACTATTTCGGAAGAATTACACCCGTTCAGGGCGGCAGGCTTTTCTCAAACGTTATGAAGCTTTCGCATCTTCCGCTTTTCGACCCCGTGTTTAAGGACAAGGATTAAATTTGGGACGTATTCCCTTAAAATAATGGAGGTAAACATTATGAAGGTATTTATGATAGGCGGTACAGGCCTGCTCGGTTGCGAAGCGGCCACCACACTTATCAAAAGGGGACATGAGGTTACTACCGTAGCCCTTCCGCCTCTTCCCGAGGGAGCGCCGATTCCCGAGGAGATGGAGATTATCTTCGGCGACATCAACAAAAAGAGCGATGAGGAAATCGAAGGCATGCTCAAGGGCGCCGACGTTTTCATCTTTGCGGCAGGCGTTGATGAGAGAGTTGAATTTCCCGCACCCGTAATTGAAAAATATTATCAGTACAATATCGCTCCTCTTGAGAGGATTTTCCCGCTTTGCAAAAAAGCAGGCGTTAAGAGAGCGGTTGTATTGGGCTCATACTTCGCTTATCTTCACAAGATAAGACCCGAGATGAAGCTTACCGAAAGAAACCCTTATATGAAATCCCGTATGGAGCAGGAAAAGGTTTGCGAGGACGCCGCTGACGAGAACTTCTCAACCTGCGTGCTTGAGCTTCCCTATATCTTCGGCACACAGCCCGGCAGAAAGCCCGTATGGACGGTTCTTATTGAACAGATTCAGGGTATGGACAAGCTTCCCTTCACAATGTATCCCAAGGGAGGCACCGCAATGCTTACCTGCCGTCAGGTCGGTCAGGTTATCGCCGGCGCCGCCGAGAATAAGGCAGGCAAGACCGGCTTTGAGGCTATCCCGATCGGTATGTACAATATGACCTGGCCCGAGTTCCTTGACATCGTTTTCGCCGCAAGAGGTATGGCAGGCAGAAAGATTGTCACCGTTGCTCCGTGGATGATGAGAATGGGTATGTTCAAAATCATCAAGGACTACAAGAAGAGAGGTATTGAGTCGGGTATGGATCCGCTTCAGCTTCCCGACATTATGGACTACAATCTTTTCATTGACAAGAAGTATTGCCTTGAGTTAGGCGTTGAAGAGGATGACATCAGAGAGGCTATTACGGACTCTATCAAGATTTCTCAGGCTTCGTTTGAGGGCAAGGTAAAGCTCCTTGAAATGAAGGGCGAATAAGTTAATCAAAATAAAAAAAGGCTTCCGTAATGCGTAGGGCAGGGGCTTGCTCCTGCCGCGGATTCAAAGCAGTTTTTATCTGTCCGTTTAAATTTGACATAAAAAACAGCCCCCTGACGAGGGGGCTGTAATTTTTGTATAATGAAAACCACGCGATAGTCGCGTGGTTCAGAAAAGGTTAACCGATGAAAAGAACCTCCGCAGCGTGTATAATAGAAAAGACCTGCCAGTCAAAAAATACACAAAACGGAGGTAAAAAACGATGAAAAAAG
>JAFRUO010000029.1 GCA_017438845.1 Clostridia bacterium
TATCTTTTTTCATCGTTTTTTACCTCCGTTTTGTGTATTTTTTGACTGGCAGGTCTTTTCTATTATACACGCTGCGGAGGTTCTTTTCATCGGTTAACCTTTTCTGAACCACGCGACTATCGCGTGGTTTTCATTATACAAGAAAAGCACCCGACCTTCACGGTCGGGTGCTTATCTATGTTTGTGATTATGACTTAATTATTCAGCCTTTTTGTCGGCGACCTTATTGACCCATTCAACAATGTCGTCCATAACCTCTTGCTTGTTGGTTTCGTTAAGAAGCTCGTGCCTTGCGCCGGGATAAAGCTTCATCAGCGTGCTTGCGTGACCCGAGGCTTTAAGTCCCTCGAACACCTTTCTTACGCCCTTGCCGTATTCGCCGACGGGGTCGTCCTCACCTGCGATAAGCAAAACGGGAAGGCTTTCGGGTACCTTCTTGTACCAGGCAGGTGAAGAAACCTGCTTTAATACGCCGAACAGAGTTTCAAAGCCGTTGGTTGTGAAGCAGAAGCCGCAAAGGTCGTCTGCAATGTACTTGTCAACCTCTTCGTCAACTCTTGAAAGCCAGTCAAATTCGGTGCGCTTAGCGGTCTTTTTGTTGTAAGGCCCGAAGGCGATTGAATTAAGGAAGCCGGAACGGTGGTGGTCGCCCTTGGTCTTTTCAAGGTATTTTGCAAGCGCAATGCCCATGCCCGTTGCGGGGTTGGGGCCGCTTGTGCCGCAGTAAATTGCACCGCTTAAAAACCTGCCGTATTTTGCGGTGTACGCCCTTGCAAGGAAGGAGCCCATGCTGTGGCCGAAAAGGATAAACGGAAGCTCGGGGTATTCCTGCTTGGCAATCTCGGTAACCTTTTTCATATCCTCAACAAGGTTGCTTACGCCGTCCTCGCCGAAGTAGCCGAGGTCGTCCTTAGAGGCAACGGACTTGCCGTGTCCTAAATGGTCGTTAATAAAAACGGCATAACCGTTTTCGGCAAGCTTCATGGCAAACTCGGCGTAGCGGTTTGAGTATTCAGCCATACCGTGAGCAATCTGAACAACGCCCTTTACGTCGGCAAAGTCCTTGGGTGCGGCGCTCTGGACGTAAATGTCACAAAGACCTGAGCTTGATTTAAAATCATATACGTTAGTAACAAATTCCATAGTACATCCTCCTTTATGTTATTACGGATTTATTTTAGCACAAAACAAGGTAAAATGTAACAGCGATGAGGATATTTGGATTTATTGACAAAAAAGCAGGCGGTTAATTATAGAAAATAACCAAGAGCAGCAAAGAAAAAGTAAAAAAGCACTTGAAAAATGTATTGCTTTATGATACTATATTAAAGCTATGGGGGCGTAGCTCAGCTGGGAGAGCGTCTGACTGGCAGTCAGAAGGTCAACGGTTCGATCCCGTCCGTCTCCACCAAAGACAAAGGTATGGCTTTTGCCGTACCTTTTTTGTTTTAAAGGACGGGAGCGAACCGAGAGTCCATCTTTTTGCGGTTCGCCGCAGGCGGAGCGAGACGGACATATAAATGCGAAAATATTAATTTCCCTTTTTAAGCAACTTTTTTTGGCGAAAAATTATTGATTTCTTTTCAAATTTTGCTATGCTTTAATTGAGGTGAGGTTATGGACAAATATGCCTTTGGAAACAGACTTTGCGCCTTGCGTACAGAAAAAGGTTATACTCAGGAAAAGCTTGGCAAAATGTTAGGCGTAGGAAAAACGGCTGTGTCAAAATGGGAAAACGGAACGACACAGCCACGCCTGCCGATGCTTGAAAAAATTGCGGCATGTTTTGATATTACTATTGAAGAATTGTTGGAATATGAAAACAAAAAAGCGGATAGTTCTGATGCTTTAGAAAAGAAAGTGATACAAGTAGAATTACCTTCAAAAATACTGACAATTCCGCGTTTTTCAATTAAATCTTTTTTTGGATTTAGTTGGTTAAGCATTGATGCTCAAATGTTTATTGCAGAAATAAAGAGTGAATATGGCATATCAAACAGAAAAGTTGCAGATATTCTGCAAACAAGCGAAAGGAAAATCGGTCTTTGGGAGAATGGCTTTAAACAGCCCTCTCCCAGAGACAGTTTGAAGATAGCTGCTTTGTATTATAACAACTGCAAAGAAAATGAGAAGGCAAATCAATTCTTAAATGTCAGTTTTGAGACAAAACACTGTGATTGGTTAGTGAAGATTGCAGTTTTAGTTTTAACTGCCATTTCCCTTATCCTTTATCCGCAATTGATTATTTCAGAATCGCTTAGTGATTTGTATATCAACCATTCTTTTGGCTTTCACTTTTCGCTTTTGTTTTCTTCATTATTACCTATGGCGGTTCTTGTTATTGCAACACACATTTTCTCAAAATATATAAACCTGAACAAACCGCATATAACCAATACCCTGAAGACATATAGATTGTTCATCTGCTTTTACCTTGTTTATTTACTAATCTCATGGTTTGTTTTTGTTCCAAATGATTGGGTAATTCTACTTTTGATTCTTGCCTGTGGCGTTGTTTTTTTCACATTGCATTATATCAACTTTAGCAACATTAGTTTTAATTTGATGACAACAATTAAGTTTATATCATTCGGAATAATAAGTCTTTTACTCGTTTTCATTATAATGTTTCACACGATTGATTACGCAATATCAATGGAGGATTCAGTTGTATGGAATGTTTCGCGTTTGGCACTGGTTTTTCCTATTTTGGGATTTGTAGTTTTGTGCGATCATGAAATGTTTTATAGTAATATGCTAATGTTTTACAAACAAGTTAAATCCTTTTTCCCGGAAGTAAAAAAGGAAGCGGTTGGTTTACAAAAGAAAGATATCGCATTTATGATTGTGTTAATTGTTGTTACGGTAACTTTTTTTATCGTTTCCGAGACAAATAAAGGATGGATTGTTGAACATTTTTAATAAGGAAAATGCTTGATATCATATTTCCCTTTTTAAGCAACTTTTTTTGATAAATTTTAGTTGATATAAATAGCGATCCTTGATATTATGGCAATAGAAAAGGAGGTAATATTATGAAGAAAAAAGTATTAGCAATTATTATGTGTATCGTTATGATAATCGGCATATTGCCTGTTTATGCCTTTGCGGAGGGCAGCTTGAGTGCTTGGACTTACAAAGTATTAAACGAATCAGATAAAACAGCCGAAATCACCGGATACAATGGAACAGAAACCGAGCTTGTTTTTCCTGAGAAGATTGACGGCTATACAATGGTTGCTATTGCGGATTATGCTTTTGAAGGTAGGTCAACAAACTATCGTAATTTCACATCGGTTACGATACCTGAAACATATAAAAGAATAGGTCATTGCAATTTCAATTATTACAGAGATCTTATGGAGATTAATCTCCCACATACCCTCACTTTCATTGGTATGTATTCTTTTGTAGGCTCTGGTGCTTATATTGAAAACGATTATAATTGTACAAGAAATAATGAATATCCAGTATTTTATATTGGAGAGTACTGTATTTCTTGTCGTCAGACACTAGCTAATGAAATAGTTTATACTATTAAACCAGGCACAAAGCTTATTGCTTCCGGCGCGTTTTACCACTGTCAGTATTTAAGAGGTGTTATTATACCTGAAGGTGTGGAATATATTAATGAAAGCGCTTTTTTGAGTTGCAATTTCAGTTGTTTAGTTATTCCCTCAACAGTAAAAGAAATAGGAGATTATGCATTCATAATGAGGTACGGTTGTTTTGCATATATTCCCGAAACCGTTGAAAGAATATCAGACAGCATTTGTGAAGATAATGAGTTTAGATCAACAATTTACGGAGTAAAAGGATCAGAGGCGGAGAGAGTTGTGCTTGCCAGAAATATCAAGTTTGTTGAGATAAAAGATATTCTTCGAGGTGATGTGGATGGCGATGGGATTTTGAGCATTAATGATTATGCATCAATGAAGTCCAATGTATTATGTGAAATCGAGTATAAAGGCGAGAATGAAATAATAGGTGATATGAACGGAGATTGCGTAATCGATGGTTTTGATTTATTCCGTGTTGATATGGCAATAAACGGAATGGCTTAATAAAAACTTGTTACAGGCGGTGCGGCTTCGTGCCGCCTGTTTGAAATATATCGTATGAGTATTAGGTGGTAGTATGAAAAGATTCGTTAGTTTAGTGAAGAATAATTACTTGTAGTTATTAATAATAAGACAACAGGCAACGGATTTTCATTTCCGTTGCCTGTTGTTCTTTTCTCACCAGTCTGGCTGCTTTCTTGTTTGTAAACATCCTTATGACAGGTAGCCTTTTGCCGTACCTTTTTTGTTTTAAAGGACGGGAGCGAACCGTATTATTCATTTTTAAGTGTTCAGTTTTCAGTATTCATTAAAACAGTTACTACCCCTCCGTCTTTTTGCCGAAGCAAAAAGACACCTCCCCTGACAAGGGGAGGTTGATCGGCTTTCAGGCGGATGATATCCGCTCATACGTTTGCGAAGCAAACACATATTACCTCTTCACTTTTCACTATTCACTATTTAACGGGACGTCGGGACGCCGTCCCCTACGGTTTGCAAAGCAAACACTTATTACCTCTTCACTATTCACTATTACACTCCGTTCCCTACGGATGAAAATAATATTTTTTAATAATAACGGCGGGATCAAGCCCCCGCCCTACGTTCAACAAACAAGCAATTTTCATCAAAAACAGAGGCGACCAAAGCTCCCCCTACGGTTTGCGAAGCAAACACTTATTACTTCGTCACTATTCACTATTCACTGTTTACCGTTCGCCCCTACGGTCATTATTCATTTTTAAGTTTTCAGTTTTAAGTATTCATTATTAAAAACTAAAGCCCCGTCACTGCGGTGACAGGGTTTTAGTTTGACATTATGCCCAGGGGTCCTGAGATTTCGGCTGTCTTATGTCGGACAAAAACGTGTGCTCCCAGAGAAGCCACTGTCCGTCGCCCTTGCGGCGAAGCGTTATCGGGCGGTCATTGTCCGAGCCCGAGGAATGAAGGTAAAGCACCGCATAGCCCTCGTTTGTGTACGAATACGGGTTGTCGCTTACCTGAATTTCATAGGGCGCTTCACCGATTGTGTAGTCGTTTTCGGGGCTTGTTCCCTTAAAATAAGAACGAATAACATAGCCTTTGTCACGAAGTCGGTCACGGATAAACTGCAAATCATAATTTGAAAGCGGAGAAGGTCCCTTTAAAAAATTTACCATTTCAACTGCGGTATCGGGATCCTTTTCGTAAACGTTAAAAGCCGCAACAGCCAATGCCGCAGTGTTGAACGGGTCGCTGAGGTCTGCCAGTTCTCTCAGCTCGTCAACATTTTGCGGAAGCCTTTCAAGTTTAATAAGCTTTACTGTGTTCATAATAACCTCCCGTTAAATTGAATTTAAGTCATAAGGCGTTTTCTGATAAACAAAATAATTAAGCCAGTTCTGGAACAGCAGACAGCCCGTGTCCCTCCAGGTGTTCCTCGGCGTCTGCTTAGGGTCGTCCTCTGGGAAATAATTGTACGGAAGCTTGATGTCCAGCCCTTTGTCAACATCCCTGAAATATTCCTTGGCAAGCGTGTTGTTGTCATATTCCGAGTGGCCCGTGCAGAAGAAGTTCCTGCAATCCATATCGGAAATCAAGTGCACGCCCGCAATTTCGGAGTAGGAAAGAATCTGCAAATCCTTAACCTTGACAATGTCCTCCTTTCGGGTCTCCGTGTGCCTTGAGTGAGGCACATAGTAAAGGTCGGAAAAGCCCCTGAGAAGAGGGTGGTAAAGGTCAAGCGGAATGTGTTCAAAGACGCCGAACATTTTTTCCTTTAAAAGGTGCTTCGGCACGCCGTATTTGTGGTAAAGCGCCGCCTGCGCTCCCCAGCAGATGTTGTAGGTTGAATAAACGTGAGTCTGTGCCCAGTCAAAGATTTCACAAAGCTCGTCCCAGTAGTCAACCTCCTCAAAAGCCATAAGCTCTACGGGGGCGCCCGTGACTATCATACCGTCGTACTTTTTGTCCTTAACGTCGTCAAAGGTTTGATAAAACTTGAGCATATGCTCCTCAGAGGTGTTCTTGGTTTTATGTGTGGAAACCTGAAGAAGCTCAACGTCAACCTGAAGCGGAGAGTTACTGAGCAGTCTTAAAATCTGAGTTTCGGTTTCAATTTTGGTGGGCATAAGGTTTAAAATGATAATTTTAAGCGGTCTTATGTCCTGAGTTGTCGCCCTTGTTTCGGTCATTACGAAAATATTTTCAAGCTCCAGCGAGTGATGCGCGGGAAGTCTGTCGTCAATTTTAATAGGCATCTTTATGCACCTTCTTTGCTATCGGATTTTATTAAAATGAATTTTAACACATATTTTTTAGTATATCAACTCGGAAATAACCGTGTTTGAAAGCAGAAAGCCCTTTCTTGTAAGGCGAATTCCCTCTGTATCGCAGAGTAAAAGTCCCTCATCTGCAAAGCGCTCAGCCTTTTTCCTTAAAGCGTCAAGGCTTATTCCGAAACGGTTAAGGGCTTCCTTCTCCTTAATGCCCTCGCTGAGCCGAAGCCTTAACATTACGTACTCCTCAAAGTCACCGCCCCTGCCCTCATATTCGGCAGCGGGAGCCGACAAATAGTCCGAAATGCTGTCGGGGTAAAAAAATCTTTCGCCGCCGATAAAAGAATGAGCGGACGGTCCGAGCCCCAGGTATTCGTCACAGTTCCAATATTTCAGATTGTGACGGCTTTCAAAGCCCGGCTTTGAAAAGTTTGAAATTTCATACTGAGAAAAGCCGTTTTCGGAGAGGTATTCGCACATAAAAAAATACATATCGCATACGCTGTCCTCGTCCGGAAGATTAAGTCTTTCTCTCATTTTGTAAAACGGAGTGTTTTCCTCTAATTTTAAGATGTATCCGCTGATATGGGTTACGTCGCTGTCAATGCAATAGTCCAGCGTTGCCTTCAGGCTTTCGGGCGTTGAATCGGGAATGCCGAGCATAACGTCAAGCGAAATGTTGTTAATTCCCGCCCTTTTCGCAGAGCTTATGACCCGAGTGATTTCCTCACTGTCGGCACGTCTGCCAAGCCTTTTCCTTTCGGCGTCGTTTGCGGACTGCAAGCCGAGTGAAATGCGGTTAACACCCGCTTCGCAAAGCCTTTCAAAAAAGCCGTCCTCAATGCCGTGCGGGTTACATTCAACAGTAATTTCATCCTTCACGTCAAAGGCGGAAACCGCTTCACAAACTATTTTGTACAGTTTTTCCTTTCCGAGCACGGAAGGCGTTCCGCCGCCTATGTAAAGTGTATCAGCTTTACAGCAATACTGTTCGGCGGAAAACCGGATATTCTTAATCAGCGCAGCTACGTACTCCTCCCTGAGAGCGTCGTCTGAGCGCATTGAATAAAAATCGCAGTACGGACATTTAGAGGAGCAAAAGGGAATATGCAGATACAGTCCTATTTTTTTCATACCTTAATATAATTAATATCGTGTTCGGTTGCAGCGATGTATTTTCTGATTGAGTCGAAGCTCATAAACACCGTGGCGGTGTTGTCGTCGGGGTGGAAGCCGAGTAAAGGCATCGACTTTAAGTCACTGTCAAAATACACCTCAACTGCTTCGTCGCTGTCATTAATCAAAGCCAGGGGCGAGACCGAGCCGGGCTTAACTTTAAGGTATTTTTCAAGCCTCTCGTCGGAGGCAAAGCTAAGCCTTGAAGAGTCAATTTGCTCTCGTATATTTACAAGGTCAGCCTGCTTTGAGCCCTTTATAACGACAAGCATATGGCGTTTGCCCTTGTAATCCCTGAGGAACAGATTTTTGCAAATTTCATCGTTGTCGTTAATACCGAGCCCGTCAAAGTCCTCCATGGTAAAGGCGGCTCTGTGTTCCTTTAAGTCATAGGAAATTCCGAGCTCGTCAAGCTTTGATAATACTTTTTCTCTGTCAGTCATCAAGTTTAAGCACAGCCATAAACGCATCCTGCGGAACCTCGACGGTACCGAATTGGCGCATACGCTTTTTTCCTTCCTTCTGCTTTTCGAGCAGCTTTTTCTTTCTTGTAATATCGCCGCCGTAGCACTTTGCAAGAACGTCCTTACGCATTGCCTTTACAGTTTCACGGGCAATGACCTTACCGCCGATTGCAATCTGTACGGGAATTTCAAACATCTGCCTCGGAATGTTTTCCTTGAGCTTCTCGGCAATTTTTCTCGCCCTCGGGTAAGCCTTGTCGGCGTGGATTATAAACGAAAGAGCATCAATAACATCACCGTTAAGAAGCACGTCAAGCTTAACAAGCGAGGATTTCTGATAGCCCTTCATCTCATAGTCAAACGAAGCGTAACCTCTGGTGCGGGATTTTAAAACGTCAAAGAAGTCATATATTATTTCGTTAAGAGGAAGCGTGTATTTAAGATCCACTCTGTCAGCGTCCAGATAGGTCATGCCCTCATAGCTTCCTCTCCTGTCCTGACAAAGGTCCATAATTGCGCCGACATATTCGGGCGGAGAATAGATATGTGCCTCAACAACGGGCTCCTCGGAAAAATCAATTGTCGCAGGGTCGGGGTAATTGCAGGGGTTGTCGATTTCAACCACGCTTCTGTCGGTTAAATGTATTTTGTAAATAACGCTCGGTATTGTGGTAACAAGGTCAAGGTTGTACTCACGCTCAAGGCGTTCCTGAATTATTTCGAGGTGCAAAAGCCCTAAAAATCCGCAACGGAAGCCGAAGCCGAGCGCACCCGATGTTTCGGGCTCATAGGAAAGCGCAGCGTCATTTAACTGAAGCTTCTGGAGTGCGTCTCTGAGATTTTCATAGTCCGCTCCGTCGGCAGGATAAATACCGCAGAAAACCATCGGGTTTACCTTTCGGTAACCGGGAAGAGCCTCAGCGGCAGGGTTTTCGGCAGTGGTGACGGTGTCGCCCACCCTTGCGTCGGAAACGGTCTTGATTGAGGCGGTTATATAGCCTACCTCGCCTGAAGAAAGCTGCTTTGTCGGCTCAAGTGAGGTTGCCCTCATATAGCCTGTTTCAACGACGGTAAACTCGGCGCCGGTCGCCATCATACGCATAGTGTCGCCGGGCTTTATTTTTCCGTCCATAACCCTGACATATACAATAACACCTCTGTACGAGTCGTAAATCGAGTCAAAAATCAGCGCTCTCAGGGGCAGATTGTCACGGTTTTCGGGAGGCGGAACGAGCTTTACAATTTCCTCTAAAACCGCTTCGACATTTTCGCCTGTCTTTGCGGAAACCCTCGGAGAATCAAGACAGGGAATGCCTATTACGTCCTCGACCTCATGCGCAACCCTTTCCGGGTCGGCGGCAGGCAGGTCAATTTTATTTATAACCGGTACAATTTCGAGGTTGTGGTCAAGCGCAAGGTAGGTGTTGGCAAGGGTCTGCGCCTCAATGCCCTGCGAAGCGTCGACAATCAGCACTGCGCCCTCGCAGGCGGCAAGGCTTCTCGAAACCTCATAGTTAAAGTCGACATGACCGGGAGTATCAATTAAATTAAGCTCATATGTTTCGCCGTCTTTCGCTTTGTAATCAAGCTTTACGGCGTGAGCCTTAATAGTAATTCCCCTCTCCCTTTCAAGGTCCATATTGTCAAGCAGCTGCTCCTCCATATCACGCTTTGCAACGGAGTCGGTAAGCTCAAGTAATCTGTCGGCAAGAGTTGACTTGCCGTGGTCAATATGAGCGATGATTGAGAAATTTCTGATGTTTTGTTTCTTTTCTGCCATGTTATACCTCTTGTGAATTTATAACGGAAAAAAGCTGTGAAAGCCTTTCGTAATCCTTCTTTAAATAAAGATAACCGAACAATGCTTCAAGCGCAGTAGCATAATGATAATCGCCGATGCTCTGGTTTTTCGGGGTGTGGTGCGGATGGGCGTTCCTCGCTCTGTGAAAAATATCGTTTTCCTCCTCGGTAAGCAAAGGCAAAAGCTTATGCATAGCCTCGCTCTGTGCAGAAGCGCTGACGAAGCCTACAGATTCCCTGTGAAGCTTGCCTGCAGGCAAAGCCGAGTCGGTAACAAGCCTTTCCCTGACCATCAGAGAATACACGGCGTCACCGAGAAAAGCAAGGCTTAAAATATTAATGTTGTCCGTGTTGTTCATAGTGCCTCGTTTCGTTTTATGTAAAGAAATAATAAACGGTGTAATTTTATACTCCGAGCTCGCAGTGGCGATGTATTACGCAATACCTTGAAAGGATTTCAGGCGGATTTTGTGTAAGACAAGGAACAAAAGCGACGGCGTATCTTTTATACTTCGAGCTTGAAGTGACGACGTATTACGCAAAATACGCCGAAATCACGGGATATAGTCAAATTCCAGGTCGTAGATCGATACCGTGTCGCCTTCGTGAATACCCTGCTTAATAAGCTCATCAATTATTCCTGTGGACTGAAGGACGTTCTGAAAATACTGGAGTGACTCATAATCATCGGGATTGGTTTTGGAAAGAATTTTACCGAGCCATTCAGCCTCGACGATATAAACGCCGTCCTGCACAGTCACCTTGAAGCCGTTGTTCTTCTTTTCAAGGAGTACCTCCTGCGGAATTTCCTCAGCCTCATATTTTTTTACGGGAGGAAGCGTTGCAAGCTTCGCCGCAACGGCATTGATAAGCTCGGCGGTGTTGTGCTTGATCGGGGCGCAGATTTCAAAGTATTCATAGCCTTTGCACTCAATATATTCCCTGAAGCTTTTAAGCTGTTCATCGGTCGCAAGGTCGATTTTGTTGCCTGCAACAATCTGCGGACAGCGTGCAAGCTCGGGATTAAAGCGTTCAAGCTCGGAATTGATTTTTTCAAAGTCCTCAATCGGATCTCGTCCCTCACTGCCTGCAACGTCAACAATATGAACAAGCATACGGCAACGCTCAACATGACGGAGAAATTCGTGACCGAGTCCGACACCCTCTGCCGCCCCTTCGATAAGTCCCGGAATGTCAGCCATTACAAAGCTGTGCTCGGGACCGAGGCTTACTACGCCGAGAACGGGTATTATTGTGGTAAAGTGATAATCGCCGATAATCGGCTTAGCCTGACTGACGACTGACAAAAGCGAGCTTTTCCCGACGTTCGGAAAGCCGAGCAGTCCTACATCGGCAATAAGCTTCAGTTCAAGGGAAACCTCCCACTCCTCGCCGGGTGCGCCGGACTTTGCAAACCTCGGAGTCTGCCTTGTGGAAGTAGCAAAGTGACAGTTACCCCAGCCGCCTTTACCGCCCTTTGCGGCAATAAACGGCTCATCGGTTGACATATCCGCCATAACCGCACCGCTGGTAACCTCTCTGATAACGGTACCCCTCGGTACTTTAATTATAAGGTCGGGAGCTTTTTTGCCGTTACAGTGACTTCCTCTGCCGTTTTCCCCGTTCTGTGCCTTGTATTTTCTTTTGTAGCGAAAGTCCGAAAGAGTGGCAAGGCTGTCGTCAACGACAAAGACTATGTTTCCTCCCCTGCCGCCGTCGCCGCCGTCGGGTCCGCCTGCGGCAACATATTTTTCTCGGTGAAACGCCACTGCGCCGTCACCGCCGTTGCCTGCTTTTATTAAAATTTGAGCTTTATCAACGAACATATTTTTTCCTCTGTCTTAAAACAAAAACGAACATATATTTTTAATCAAATAATTATATCAAATATTTTTACATATATAAATAGAAAAAAGACAAAAAGTTATATTTTTTTATTATTGTTATACAAATTGTGGTATATAGTATTGACAACCACTATATATAGTGGTATTATTAATCTAAGATAAAAATCATCTTAAGTAAGCAGTAGGAATGAAATTCCTCAAAACAATCGAAAATAACAAGTAAAGTCCGTTTTTTTGGACTTAGCATATAATTTTTTCGAACATTTGTGTTGACAAATTGAAAATACCTGCTATAATAAGGGTGTAATCAACAAGAACAAATGTTCACGCACGGAGGAAAGTACTATGGCATCAATCGTTTTAAAAACAGTTTTCGAGATACTTGCGGCAGCTCTTCTGATTTACGGCTTTATGCACGAGAGGGAGCTTATTAAATTTGAAGATTACCTTAAAATGGTAATCGTGGTAAACTATCGCAGGTATAAAAGAAGAAAAAGACTTGAGCAGATCAGAAAGAACAGAGATTTCAGACTCGTTTCTTCCAAGGGCAAAACCGTTACGCCCGTAAAGGACTATTACGTTGCTTAAATCTTCCCACCCTTTCAATATACATTTTCACACACAAAGCAGGCCGCGGATTAATTCTGCGGCTTGTTTTGTTATGCTTTTTGTGATACAATACTCTCTGTAATTTTTCAAGAGGGGTATAACGGTGAAGGGTTCTAAAAAGGAAATTGCAGGTCTCGCCTTAAAGCTCGGCGTAATCATCGCCTTGTTTGCGGCGGTGTTACTTAACTATGACAGACTTGTAAGCATTGATATTCGCGCACTCGTTGAGGGTTCCGGCAGCGAGCTTACCGCGGCGGCAAGCATAGTCGGCATTTATGCTCTAAAGGGGCTCGTGTTTGTTATTCCCGCCTCACTTGTTTATATTTCCGTCGGAATGGCGTTTTCGCCCTTAAAAGCTTGCATTATCAATATGCTCGGCATTGCCGTTGAAATTACCGTTTCATATCTGTTCGGTCTGTTTGTCGGCGGAGATTATGTCGAGGGGCTTCTCCAAAAGAACAAGGGCGGCAGAAAGCTGCTTTCCCTTAAGGAGCAGAAGAAGCAGTCGTCGGTTATTGCGGTGCGTTTTTTGCCGGTTTTCCCGATTGACTTCACAAGCCTGTTCTTCGGCTCAATGAAAATGAGCTTTCCGAAATATTTTCTGTTTTCATTAATAGGACTCGCGCCGAGAGTGTTGCTTTTCACTGTACTCGGCGACAAGGTTTACGACTTAATCCCGATGAAATTTATTGTAACGGCAATAATCGTTCTGGTCGCCGTTGCCGCTGTGGCAATACCCGTAAAATGGATTGTTTCAAAGCGAAAAAAGTCAGAGGATGAATAATAATTATATATAAAGAGGGAGTACGAAATGGTTTACAGCGAAATTAAGAAGCTCGTTTGCTACGGGCTTGAAACAGGGCTTATAAGCGAGGAGGACAAGGTGCTTGTAACAAACAGGCTTCTTGAAACGCTCGGTATTGACGAGTACGAGGAGCCGACAGAGGAGTTTAAGGACATTGACCTTGAAAGCACGCTTGCGGCGCTTCTTGACTACGCCGCAGAAAAGGGACTTATTGAGAGCAACAGTGTTGTTTACAGAGACCTTTTTGACACAAAGCTTATGTCCTGCCTTATGCCCATGCCGCATGAGGTAATCAAAACCTTCCGCGAGCTTTACGCACAGAGTCCCGAGAAGGCGACGGACTATTTCTATAAGCTCAGCTGTGATTCGGATTACATCAGAAGATACAGAATTAAGAAAGATATACGCTGGTCGGTGCCGAGCGATTACGGCGAAATCGACCTTTCAATCAACCTTTCAAAGCCCGAAAAGGACCCGAAGGCTATTGCCGCCGCAAAGAATGCGAAGCAGGCGGGCTATCCGAAATGTCTTCTCTGCAAGGAGTGCGAGGGCTACGCAGGCAGAATTAATTTCCCCGCAAGACAAAACCACAGGGTTATACCGATTACAATTAACGACACTCAGTGGGGCTTCCAGTATTCCCCGTATGTTTACTATAACGAGCACTGTATTGTGTTTAACGGCGAGCATGTGCCGATGAAAATTGAAAAAGCCACGTTTATTAAGCTTTTTGATTTTGTTAAGCTGTTCCCCCACTACTTCCTCGGCTCGAATGCCGACCTGCCGATAGTCGGCGGTTCAATCCTTTCACACGACCATTATCAGGGCGGTCACTACACCTTTGCAATGGCAAAGGCTCCGATTGAACTGAGCTTCAGAGTTAAGGGCTTTGAGGACGTTGAGGCGGGCATTGTAAAATGGCCCCTGTCCGTAATAAGGCTTCGCTCAAAGGACACCGACAGGATTATCGAGCTTGCCGATATCATACTCGGAAAATGGAGAGCTTACACCGATGAAAAGGCATTTATATTTGCCGAAACAGACGGTGAAAAGCACAACACGATTACACCGATTGCGCGAAAGGTCGGCGATACATACGAGCTTGACCTTACGCTTCGCAACAACATCACAACCGAGGAATTTCCTCTCGGCGTATATCATCCGCACGACGAATACCACCATATAAAGAAAGAAAATATCGGTCTTATCGAGGTAATGGGTCTTGCCGTTCTTCCCTCAAGGCTTAAGGACGAGCTGAAGCTCCTGGGCGAATACATCGTCGAAGGAAAAGACATAAGAAGCAACGAACAGCTTGAAAAGCACGCCGACTGGGTTGACGGATTTAAAAAGAATTACCCCGAAATCAACAGTGACAATGTCAAAAAAATCCTGCTCGACGAGGTCGGCAAGGTGTTTGTAGGCGTTCTTGAGGACGCAGGAGTATACAAATGCACACCCGAAGGCAGAGAGGCGTTTAAGAGATTTATAGAAACAATATAATCGGATGCTATAATAAAACAACTCCCTATTTAAGGGAGTTGTTTTTTCTGTGTTTCCTTTTACAATTCAAGCATCCGTAATTGTCACCGTTCCTTGTTCTTGTCGATATCTGCGCTTCGAACTCATTTCCGCAATAATAACAAATCCACCAAACCTTCTTATTGCTGCTGCAAGCATAATTCTCAGGTGGTTCAATGTTCTTTAAATAATTCCATTCACTTGCAACATTAGGAAACTTTTCCAGAAGATTGTTGCGTTTTGCAGCCTGAAGCTGTTGTGTTTTTCTCGATTTTTTCAATCCACAAATAGGACAGTTATTTTCTTTTCCCCTATTGTGAATTGTAGATTCCCATCTGTTCCCACATTTTTCGCATATCCACCAAACTTTTTTATGACTGCCTCTTGTTATTTTTTGAGGTGTCAAATCACCGTTTTTATCGTAATCCCATTGTTTTGCCAATTCCGGATTTGTTGTTGCGAGGTCATTAAACCCGACTTTTACTTTTCTACCGGCACAAACAGAACAACCGCACCCGCTTGTTCTTGTGTTTGGTGTAGCTTGCCACTCATTTTTACATTTAGGGCAAATCCACCACACTTTATGATTGGAGCCGCTTGTTATTTTATCGGGAGTTAAAGGATAATTTTTTTCAAAATCCCATTCTTTTATTAAATCGGGATACGATAAAGCCAAACTGTTTTTTACAGTATTCTTATGATATATGGCAATGATTTTTTGACGATCTCTTTCAATATTAATATCTATATACTTGTTAATTCTCAATAACGATAATAACTGTTTTATTGCTTTTTCTAGTTCTTTTTTGTTGTCATCAACACATTTTATTGTTGTGGCATAATCAGTATCAGGCAATTCTTTATCTCTAATTCTTATTATTCTTATTCCGTTTTCCTTGCAGAACAAATCTTTTCTATTATCTTTTTCAATAGAATTCATATTATTATGAAAATACAATCCATCATATTCTATTGCCGTATTAATTGAAGGTAGATATATATCAAATTCAAATCCGTCACACACATATCTATTTACTGCATCATTAAACAATTGACCAATATAATAGAACACTGCCTGTTCGGAAAACGATGTGCCTATATAATTACATTTTGGGCAACCAGTTCCATAGTATCTGCTGGAAATAGTCGTCTGCCATTCGTGACCACAAGTACTACACTTCCACCACACCTTTTTTTCCGAGCGAAAAACTACCTCGTCAGGTGAGAACGGGTTTTTTTCATAATCCCATTCTTTAGCAATTTCAGGACATTTAAACAAAAAATCATTATAACCCTTCAGCACTTTTTTATTTGCGCATATCGGACAACCGATTCCTTTTGACCTTGTATATGGACTTGCTTGCCATTCATGCCCTTTGGCACATTTCCACCAAACAGCCCTATTACTTCCAACAGATATTTGAGTTGGTTTTAAATCTCCGTTTCTTTCATTATTCCATTCTTTTAGTAAAGACGGTATATTAGTTGCCAAGTCATTTTTGCCGACAACAATCGCCTTATTCGAACAAGCAGGACAGTTTCTCCCTTGTACTCTATGTGAAACAGAAGCTTTCCAAGTAAAGCCGCATTTTTTACATTTCCACCAAACTTTTCTGTTACTTCCAAAAGTTACATCATCGGGTGTTATCGGAGAATTCTTATCATAATCCCATTCTTCAACGAGTTCGGGATTGTGAACAGACAGTTCATTGCCTGAATAAATCAATTTTTTCATGATAACACCTCCTATGAAAAGTATTATATCATTGTTCTTTCAGTCTTTCAACAACTGCGTCAGTATGGGTCATCAAAGCAATATCGTTCTTTTCAGGTAAAAAACTGACACCTCCTAAACAAAGGTGTCAGTTTGAAACTACATTATTTTTTAAAGTATCTTTTTAACTCCGGGAATGAATTTCAGCAGACGGACAATCAGGTAAGTCACGGCAAAAAGCGCAACGCTGAAGCCGAGCAAGCCCAATACGCCGGCATAATTTAACGGGTTAAACTGCATATACCTGAGCACAAGCCTTACAAAGAGCATATGCAGAAGATAAATGCCGAGCGTGCATCCGTCAACCGACATAACGCATTTTTTAAGCAGTCCCTCTTTTTCACTGTTTTTAATTCCACAGAAAAGAGAGAAGCAACATGCCGCCGAAATAACGGTCAGCGGACTCTGATAATTCCAGAAATAGCTGAGATTTTCAATGCCCTTAACATTAGAAACAATATTGAGTATGACTACCGCCGCCTCGCTGACGGCGAAAAGGCACAGTGCATACGGAGTCTTAATTCTTATCTTGCCGTGGTATATCGCATAACCAAGAAGCATATAAAACGGATAAACCGAACCGACATAGTCAAAATAGCCGGGCTTTAAGCCGAAAAACCTTGTAAGCGGCAGAACGCAGACAAAGGCAAAATAAAGCAGTAAAAGATATTTAAGCTCACTGTCAGAAGCCTTTTCGGTTATCATTTTAAGAAACGGCAAAACCGCATAAAGGAAAAGAAGCAGGTACAAATACCACAGATGCGCCCAGCCCTTAGCCGTATAAAGCTCCTTTAACGCATTAAGCGCATATTGCAATGTAAGCTTTTCGGAGTCCATTATCAGGTCAAACACGAAGAAGAGCGCCGAAAAAGCGAGCAGTGCAACAAACACACGCAGTATGTATTTTGTCCATATTTTCTTTACGCTTATTTTCTTTTCGGGGTTTAACAGCAGTGCTCCCGTTACAGCTACGAAGCACGGCACACAAAAGCGCAAGGCGTTTGTAATTGCGAGCAAAGCCGAGGTCATCTGCACGGATAAGCTGTCCCTGAAGAGCAAATATGAAGAATATGCGACATGGAGCACAATTACTCCGAATGTCGCAAATACTCTTAAATATGAAAATGCGTCTATGTTTTTTCTCATTTGCATAAGCTTACCAAACAAGCGGATCTTCTATGCAGCCCTCTTCGTCCGAGCTCTCCGACTGTGTAGGCGCAGGAGCGGCGGCTTTTGTAGTGGCAACGGTCTGAGCCTTCGTCGCAGGCGCCTTAGTGGTTGAAGCCTTGGTCGTAGGCGCCTTGGTCGTAGCGGTTGACTGCTTTTTGGTGGTGGGAGCCGCCGTAGCTTTTTCTGTTGTTTGAGCTTCGGTCTGCTCTTCCTTTGCTTCTGTAGTAGTTGTTTCCGTCTGTATTGCTGTAACTGCTTCGGTGGTTTCGCCCTCTGTTTTGTCCTTAGAGCAGGAGGCAAACAGAACGACTGCAGCTAAGACAAGTAAAATTATTAAACCTATTTTTTTCATAGCCTTCTCCTTTACGCTAATCTCTGATGATCGGCATAACGCCAGGTACCGCTTGTTCCGTAACTGAAATTATAGGCGTTGATGTTCGGGTATTTACTCATACATTCGGGGTCGTATACTCTGACGTCGCCGTTTTGAACAATTTCAACCCAGCCGTGATTCTGCAAGCCGCTTCTTGTCTGAATATGTCCGCATACCCAGTATGCGTCATAGCCGAGAATCTTTGCCATTTTGTAGAAGCAAGCCGCATAGACATAGCAGTTGCCCGAATGATTGTCAAAGCCGTAATTTGCAAAGTAGTTAACTCCCTTTGAGGTGTCGAGAGTCATTGTTACATAATTAAATCCGACTGTCCAGTCAAATGCCGAACGCAGGTCCCAACCGACTTGATCGAGAACGTCCATTGCCTTGCGGTCAACCGCATTAAATGATATGTAACTGTCGGTACCGCTACTGAAGTCTGCATTTTTGGGAACAAGCCTGATGTCAATACGGCTGATTCCGAGTCCGCCGCCCTTAGAGCCTGCCGTTTCGCCGTTTTTCGCCCAGCCGCTGAAGCCGATATGGTCAATTTTAACTCTGTAATAAATATTGTAAACCTCGGCAATAAAACCGCTTGTTTTGATTTCAACCGCTTCGATAGTCTTGCCGACGGTTCCTGCCTGAGCGCCGTCAATGGACCACGGGGTGAAGCCGCTGCCTTTGACATACACTCTGTAAGAAATGCCCGAAAACGTATGCTCGGGAGCATTGAGCGCAAGTGTGTTTATAAGACGGTCCTCGTTCGAGCCGAAAACCGTGCCCTGAGTTGTATCTCTAAAGCCTGCGCCTGCTATATAAGTGCGGCCTGTAACCGTGTAGTTAACCTCGGGTGAAAGGTAAGCCGCCTTAGTGCTGCCGGGTGCGGTATCGCCCTTTTTAACAAGTCTGTATTCAACGGAAAGCACTGCGCTGTTTACGCCGCTGACGCCTGCTCTTTCACCGTTTAAAGCCCAATCAAGCCAACCGTAGCCCGTGCAATAGCATCTGTAATAAAGGTCGTAAAACTCGCTTACTCTACCCTCAAGCTCATAGCTGACCGCCTTGATTGCGGCGTCTTCGGAATAGAGCCTTGCGCCGTCCCTTGCCTCGTCACTCCAGCCTTTACCGCTGAAATAAGCAGTACATACAGCTGAAGAGTCCGGTGCATTTTCAAGCCGTACGGAGGTTCCGTTCAGCTCACCTGCGCCCTGTGAGCCGATTGCGTCCTCGCCGGTATGCCAATCAAGAGTTTTGTTTACGCCCTCAAGGAATACACGGCTTTCGGCAAACTCAAGAGTCGGGTCAACAGGAGTCTGCGCATTGGCATTATCGGTAAGCAGACTCTTTGCCGCACTGACAATTACGGCAGTCTGTGCACGCGCCGCCCTGCCCTGCGGAGAAAGGTATTTGCCCTCCTCACCGCTGACATAGCCGTCGGCTACAGCCCAGCCCATGCCGAGCCTTGCCCATGAACTGAGATTTGAAACATCGGGGAATTTTTTTAATGCGTCGTCAATCTGCTGTTCGCTTATGTCGTTTTCAATATTGAGATAATTAGTAACAAAATTAAAAAGTATTGTGCAAAGCTGTTCTCTTGTAATCGGGTCGCCCAGACCGAATCTGCCGTCACTGTATCCGGAAAGGACTCCGTTATACTTTGCCCAAGCTACGCTCTGTGAATAATACTGATTCGGCTTAATGTCAGGGAACGGCTGAGTATATTTATAAACCGAGATGTCAGCCCCCGAAATATTGGCAAGCAGAACTACGAAATCCTGACGCTGAATTGTGTCGGACGGGCCGAAATTACCGTTGGCATAACCGTTCATCCAGCCAAGCTCGGCAACCTCATAAACCGCCTGCGAATACCATTTTCCGCTTTTGGGAACATCGGGAAAGCTCTTAGCCGCACTTGACGTAACCGAGAGCGCAAAAATCAGTAAAAGTACAGTAGCTGTTGTTAAAATACCTTTGAATTTTCTCATATTAATCTCTTCCTGTTAACAGAAAATCAACACCGACAGAATTTGGCGTCGGTGTTGACAACGTATGTTTTCACATATTCATTGCGATACGGTTGCAGTAAACAAACAATAAAACCGTAACCACCACGACAGATATATTAAAGCTTATCTCTTGCCGTTGATGATGTCAATGAATTCCGAATAATTCTTGTTTGAGTCAGACTCTGCAGGAGTGCTTGTGCTGCTGATGTCGTCCATCGGGAAAAGCTCCGTTTCCGTTGTTGAGGCGGCTGAGCTGCCGGTGCTGAAGAAGGAGCCGATGTCCTGAGTGATGGGAGCGTTGTTTCTGTTGTCGCCAAAGCCTGTGGCGATAACGGTGATGCTCATCTCATCGTCATCCGGGTCATCCTCTTTAAGGTCAACGCCGAAGATTATGTTTGCATTCTCTGCAGCAGCTTCGCGTACAAGACCTGCGGCAATGTCGATTTCTTCAAGTCCTACGTCAACGGGAGCCTTGAAGCAGATAATAACGCCTGTTGCGCCGTTGATTGTGGATTCAAGAAGCGGGCTTGTAATAGCAGCCTTAACAGCCTGCTCGCCTCTGTCCTTACCGCTTGCCTTACCGATACCCATATGTGCGTGACCGGCGTTTTTCATAACTGCGGTTACGTCCGCAAAGTCAAGGTTAATAAGAGCCGCGTTAACGATGAGGTCCGAAATGCTCTTAACGCCGTCAACAAGAACGTCATTGGCAATTTTGAAACCGTTTGCAAGAGTAATTCTCTCGGTAGAAACGTTTTTAAGTCTTTCGTTGGGGATGATAACAAGGCTGTCAACGTTGCCTGCAAGCTCGGCAATACCCGCCTCCGCCTGCTGCATACGGTGTTTACCCTCGAATGCGAAGGGCTTGGTAACGATACCGACAGTAAGGATGTCCTTTGAACGCGCGATTTCGGCAATAATCGGAGCTGCGCCCGTGCCTGTGCCGCCGCCCATACCTGCGGTGATGAAAACCATCTGAGTATCGTTAAGAGCCTCTTCTATAGCTTCACGGCTTTCGTCGGCCGCCATTTTACCAACCTCGGGGTTAGCGCCTGCGCCTCTGCCTGCCGTTATTTTTTCACCAATCTGAATCTTAGTCGGAGCCTTTGAGAAGCAAAGTGCCTGCTTGTCCGTGTTAACCGCTACAAGCTCAACACCGTCGATTCCCATTTCAACCATACGGTTAATTGCGTTTCCGCCGCCGCCGCCGACGCCGATTACTTTAATATTAGTAACATCCTTAAAAGAGTTATCCATTTCAAACTGCATTTTAAATCCTCCTGTGTATTGTAAATTCTTTCTTAATTTTCACACCCTGAATATAGGAATATAAATACCTATTTAGTGTATTTTAACACATATATAAATTAATATCAACATTTTTTTGAAAATTCTTGACGTATTAAGCGGCTTTTTTCTTTGTCGTTTCCTCTTGCTGCGAGGTTGTCGACTCCGCCTCGGCTTCAGTCTGAGCCTCGGTGACATATGCGCCGTTTTCGTCGGTGACATATTCGCCGTTTTCATCGGTAGCCGCCTCGGCGGGTACGGTTGTTGTTTCATCCTCATCAACCGCATTTACAAACGCACGGTCGGTAATTGTAAAGTCAATAGCTCCCGTAAAGCTCGGCTCCTCCTCATCCTGCCTTTCAAGCGTTGCACGAATAAAATCTATATTGTCACGAAACGTACCGAAAGAGCCGACCTTGAGGTTGATTCTGTTGTCGTAATTAAGCTTTATATACGAGTAATCAAGTATATTTATGCCTGTTATTTTTTTAAGGGAGCTGTCCCTGATAAGCCCTGCTATATCAGTAAGCATTTTGATGTCCTCCGCCCTTTCGAGCTCGAGTGACGTACCGCTGACAGCGGACTTGACGGGGCTGCACTTTACCCAAGCCGCCCCCTCCTTAAGCTCAAGAGCGTGTTCCTCAAGCACCTTGCACGAAGCGTTAAGCAGTACGTACTCTTCACCGCTTTCAACAGCCATAACGGCGGTTGCCGCCTGAACATTCAGAGTTACCTTGCCTGTCGGGCTTCGTTTAACAGAAAGCTTTTCGACGTAAGGAAGACGTGTTTCGACCTCGGAGCAAACTCCGCTTTTATTAAACGCAAACATATTGTCGCCGACCTTCAGTCCGCTTGCGGTAATGATTTCCTCCTGAGAATAAATCTCATCGCCCGTAATTTTAATACTGCTGATTTTGAAAAAAACGGAAATAACGATAATTACCGCTACAATAAGGACAAGCAACGCTCCGACGCAATAGGAGATAAGCTTGTTTCTTCTCCTCTTACGTCTTCTTTCAAGGTATTTCGCCTTACGAACCTCATCTCTTGACATAGGCTCTCTTGAAGCAGGACTCCTCTGAGCGCCTCTGCCTGCAGGAGCTCCCGAAGGTCTTTTATTGCCCGGCGCACGCCGTGTTCTGTCAGTCGGACTTGGGTTAGTCCGTCGTCTGTTTCGTTCATCCATAATCTTCAACCCTTTTTATTTTTGCGCCCAGCTCCGTGAGCACCTTCTCGGGGCATTCATAGCCCCTGTCTATATGTTCCGTATTAATAATTTCACTTGTTCCCTGAGCCTGCAATGCGGCGATTATCAACGCAAAGCCGCCTCTCAAGTCAAGGGCATTGAGCCTTGAAGCGCAAAGACAGGGAACGCCCTTTATAAAGGCAGTTTTTCCCTGAACGGTTATATCTGCACCAAGCTTTTTCAGCTCGGGAACATGCTTAAACCTTGCCTCGAAAATGTTTTCCGTCACTACCGAATCACCCTCCGCCCTGCAAAGAGACGCGCAAAGCGGCGCCTGTAAGTCGGTCGGAAAGCCGGGATAAGGCATCGTGCCCGTGCGGCTTACCGCTTTAAGTCTTTTCGGTGCGCTGACGCTCACAAAGTTGTCGCCTATTTCCGTCTTACACCCCATCTTTCCGAGTACGGGTATTAAAGACGCTATATGCTGCGGAAAGATATTATTCACGGTAAGGCTTCCGCCCGTAGCCGCCGCCGCAAGCAGATAGCTGCCTGCCGCAATACGGTCTGCCATAACCGTATATTCCGCTCCGTGAAGCTGCCTTACTCCTTCAATTTCAATTAAGCCGTTGCCGTACATTCTCACCGACGCACCCGCAAGATTCAGAAATGAGACGAGGTCGGCAATTTCCGGCTCGCACGCCGCATTGTAAATAACCGTTTTACCTTTTGCGGTGCACGCCGCCAAAATCATATTTTCGGTTGCGCCGACGCTCGGAAAAGCAAGCGTCACAGTGTTGCCCTTTAAGCCGTTTTCAGCCGCAAAGAACAGCTTGCCGCATTCCCTTCTGGTATGTGCCGAAAGGTCTGACACGGCGCTGATATGTATGTCAATCGGTCGTTTTCCTATGTCACAGCCTCCCGGTGCGGAAAGCACTGCGCTTCCCGTTCTGCCGAGAATGGCTCCGAGAAACATAACAGACGAGCGCATTTCGCTCATCAGCTCCTGCGGAATTTCATTTCCGGTAATCTCCGACGCATCTACCGTAAGCGTATCTCCTGCCCTTTCGACCGTGCATCCGAGACTTTCCAGTATTTTTACTGCCGCACGAACATCGCTGAGCTCGGGGCAGTTATGAAGACGGGATTTCCCCTTTATCAATACGGTTGCCGCAAGAAGCGGAAGCACGCTGTTTTTTGAGCCCTGAACACTGATTTTGCCCGAAAGCGCATCGGATTTTTCTATAATGAATTTTTTCATAAAGCACACCTCGCACAGTATACTGCAGAAAAGCTCTGCACCCTTTTATACTATGCGGTGAGCCGACTGATTGTTAACCCTGTTTTTGAACGAGCTCCTCAATAACCTCGCTTATTCTCTCTGCGGAATTCATAACCGCTATTTTTTTTGCATTCTCTCCGTATTTTTTAAGAAGCTCTCTGTCGGAAACCATTTCCTTAACCAGCCCGAGAAGCACCCCGTCGGTTAAATCCTTTTCCTCGATTACCCTTGCCGCTTCATTTTCCACGAGCGTCATGGCGTTATGATATTGATGATTTTCCGCAACGTTGGGTGAAGGAATAAGAATAGACGCTCTGCCGACTGCCTCGATTTCCGAAAGTGAGGAAGCGCCTGCTCGGCTTACAATCAAATCCGCCGCCGAAAGGCAGACATCCATATCGTCAATATACTCTCTTATGCTGACATTTGTTCCTACGCCGATAGGCACGCCGTTCTCCTTGAGTCGGTCCGGAACCCATTTACCGTATTTACCCGTTGAATGAATAAAGTAAAGCTCGCTGTCGCCGTGAAGCGCAGTGATTACTTCAACCATATTTTCGTTGATTGCCTTTGCACCGAGGCTGCCGCCCATCGAAAGCACAAGCACCTGATCCTCGCCGATACCGAGCTTTGCGCGTGAAAAGCTGCGGTCTGCGTCAAAAATTTCCTTTCTGACGGGCAGACCCGTAATAATCGGCTTGTTCTTGGGAGAAAGATATTTTTCAGCCTGCGGAACCGTGAGCATTACCCTGTCAACCTGCTTTGCCAGAGCCTTGTTTGTAACTCCGGGAAAGGCGTTTTGCTCATGAATCGCGGTGCTGATTCCCATTTTTGCCGCAGTGCGTACAACGGGCCCGGAAACATAACCGCCGAAGCCGATTACCGCATCGGGCTGAAAATCCTTCATTATTTTCTTTGTCTCCGAACTTGACTTAACAATCAGTCCGAGAGTTTTAATATTCTTAATCAGGTTCTGGAAACTGATTTTTCTCTGAAAGCCTGCTATATGAATCGTCTTAAAATCGAAGCCCGCCTGCGGTACAAGCCTTGACTCCATATGCTCCTCGGTGCCGATAAAAAGTATTTCGGCGTCGGGGTTTCTTCTTTTGAATGCGCCTGCGGCTGCAAGAGCAGGATTTATGTGACCGCCTGTTCCGCCTGCGGCAAATATAACCTTCATTTATACTCCTCCGAAAAAGGCACATAGCCCTTTATTTTTTTGTAAGTCTTGAATATCTTGAAACAGCAAGCACCATGCCCATTTCAAACAGCAGCATCATAAGCGACGTGCCTCCGTAGCTGAAGAACGGCAGGCTTATTCCCGTGTTCGGCAGTGTATCCGTCACAACGCCTATATTGAGCGCCGTCTGTACTCCGACCTGAAAAACGATACCCATTGAAAGCAACGCTCCGAAGCGATCCTTGGCGTGGATACCGATTACTATTCCCCTCCACACAAGCAGTGCGAAAAGAAGGATTATAACCGACGCTCCGATAAAGCCGAGCTCCTCGCAGACAATAGAGAAAATGAAGTCGTTCTGAGGCTCGGAAACATACAGATGCTTCTGCTTGGAGTTGCCGAGACCGACGCCGAAAAGTCCGCCCGAGCCTATAGCGTAAAGCGAATTGTTTGTCTGCCAGCGTGCGCCCTTGGGGTCATAGTCCTTATCAAGCCAGGCGGTTATTCTTGCGCCTGCATATTTTTCGAGTATTTCGGGGTTTAAAATGACAAACGCTATTGCCGCAACCGCAACAACGGCAAGTATTATAAACCAGTGCTTTTTAAACTCGCCGAGGTAAAGCATAACAACACCGATACCGAGAATCAGCAAGGTGCCGGAAACATGGTTTTCAAGGTAAACGAGGCCTGCGGTTATGGCAATAATAAGTCCGAAAAGACAAAGCTGAACGAAAGAGTCGTACAGTACAATTTTGCCGTTTGTAAGCTTTTCAACCGACTGAGCAAAAGAGGATTTGTTTACTGACTTGCCGATTATTTTCGAACGGTTCCTTTCCATTCCCCACGCACAGTACAAAATCACGGCAAGCTTTGCAATCTCCGAGGGCTGGAACGAAATCGGTCCTATGACAATCCAGCGGTGAAAATCGCCGAAATTTGCGGGCAACACAAGCACGGCAAGAAGCAACAGCCAGGTTACGCCGAGCAGAGGTATTGCCGCAATTTTAAAGAAGTCATACCTGACCTTGGAAACCAAAAGCATGGCGACTACGCCCATTACCGCAAAGACAAACTGTCTTTTAAAATAGTAGGCGCTGTCACCGTCATTATTGTAGTAAGCATAGGTATAGCTCGAAGAGAAAAGCATGACAAGTCCGATAGTAAGAATTGCCATTACAAGCAGCAGAAACGGCACGTCAAAGCCTCCCGTTGCCAGATACCTTGCGTATTTGGCAGGGATTCTTTTCCTTTTTACCGCGCTCTGCGGCGCTTTGCGTTTAACAGCAGAGTTTGCCATTGCCTTTCTCCTTTGGATTTATAATCAAATCATTTTGCTCCGAAATAAAACAGAGCGACTCCGACTATACAGCCGATAATATTTATAAGCGAAAAAACAATTACGATTTTAACTTCCTTCCAACCGCACATTTCAAAATGGTGATGAATAGGAGCCATTTTGAATATACGTTTACCGTGAGTTGCCTTGAAGTAGCCGATTTGAAGCAGGTCGGAAAGCATTTCTATTACATAGATTATTCCTATGAAAAGGATGATAAGCGGAGCGTCAATCGCATAAGCGAGAGCCACAACCATACCGCCGAGGAACATGGAGCCCGTGTCGCCCATCATAACCTTTGACGGGTGCCAGTTCCAGATAAGGTAGCCGGCACAAGCGCCTGCAAGGCTTGCGGCGAGTATACTTACTCCGAAAAAGCCCTTAAGTACGGCGATCACAATAAAGCCGATTGCCGCCGTGGCGGTCACGCTTGCACAGAGTCCGTCAACTCCGTCGGTGAAGTTTACGGCGTTAACGGTAAGATAAATAACACCCATACCGAAAAACCAGAAAAACCATTTAAGGTCAACATTACCTGCAAAGGGTATCTGCATATACGTGTTGCCCGACATATAAAGCGCCCCGAGGTAAGCGAGCATCAAGGCTATCTGCGCCACCGATTTCTGCGTGATGGTAAGACCGAGGTTTCTCTTTTTTGCAACCTTGATATAATCGTCGGCAAAGCCGATAAGACCGAAGCCGAAAGCCATAATAATTCCTGCAAATATTTTTATTTTCATACTGTTCGGCACAAGAGAGTCCCCGACGAGGAGCTTTCCTCCGAGCAGATAATCCGTAAGCATTACCGCCGCAAAGGTTACCACTGTGCTGACAATAAACATTATGCCGCCCATTACGGGTGTGCCCTGCTTTGACTTATGCCACGCAGGACCGATGTCAAGTATCGTCTGCCCGAATTTCAGCTTACGAAGCCACGGTATCAGCACAAAGCCGAGTAAGAATGATATAAAAAATCCCAAAACGATTGCAAAAATTATTCCGACTGTCAGTTTCATTTTATCTTCCACTCCTCATAGAGCATTTCTATTATTTCCTCGAGCTTCATTCCCCTGCTCGCCTTGAAAAGAACAACATCATCCTTTTCAAGATATGAGTTCAGTGCTTTGAAAAGCTCCGCTTTATCTGTAAAGGCAAATGACTTTACGTTTCCTTTACTTGCTTCTTCGGCAATAAGGCGCGACATTTCTCCGTAGGTGAATACAGCGTCAAGCTTTTTTTCGGCGGCATATTTGCCAATTTGCCTGTGTGCGGTTTCGGAGTAATCTCCGAGCTCAAGCATATCGCCGAGCACCGCTATCTTCCGCTTGCCCGAAAAGCTTACGAGGGCGTTGATAGCCGCCTTCTGTGAATCGGGGCTTGCGTTGTAGCAGTCCTCAATCACCGTGATGCCGTCGGCTTTTTTAATTCTCTGCCTCATACCCGAAGGCGTATATTCGGAGAGCGCATCGGCAATTACCGACGGCTCGGTTTCAAGCTCAAGTCCCACGCAGAAGGCCGCAAGCGCATCGTAAACATTGTGCAGACCGACCGTAGGAAGGGTCACCGCCTGAGCTTTCCCGAAAAACTCCACCGTAAATGAGGTGCTGTCCTGCGTCTGTTTAATATCTGTTGCTCTGACTTCGGCTTTGGCATTATCTATACCGAAGCCGAGTATTCTGTAATCGGGAAGAGAAACGTCGCAAAGCTTGTCGTTATCCATGTTAAGAACAAGGGTTGAGCCCTTTTTCATTCCGTCGAGAATTTCAAGCTTTGCTTTTAATATGCCATCTCTTGAGCCGAGATTTTCAATGTGAGAAACGCCGATATTCGTAATAATTCCGATATCGGGAAGGGCTGTTTTCGACAGGGCGGAAATTTCACCGAAATGACTCATTCCCATTTCAATTACAGCTCCGTTATGGCTTTCGTCAAGTGTAAAAACGGTTTTCGGAAGCCCGATTTCATTATTAAGGTTTCCTTGTGTTTTGATTGCATTGAGCGTTTTCGACACAACGCAGTAGGTCATTTCCTTGGTGGTGGTTTTTCCCACGCTACCCGTAAGACCTATCACCTTGACGCCCAGCAGAAGTCTGTAATTTCTTGCGATGTCAAGCAGTGCCTTTCTTGTATCATTGACAAAGATTACGGGCATTCCCGGGTTTTCGGTAACAGCGCGTCTTTCAACCACTGCACCCGACGCATTTTTTTCGGCAACCGAGCCGATAAAGTCATGAGCGTCAAAGCGTTCACCCCTGACAGCGACAAAGAGCGTACTTTCGTCAACATCTCTCGAGTCAAGGCTTATTCTGTCAAACTCTCTGTCCTCACCGACAAGAGAGCCGCCGCACCAGCCTGCAACGGTGCTTAAAGTTAGTCTTTTCATATTATATTTTGCCTTCCAGAATAGCTTTTACTATTTCTCTTTCATCATAATGGATTTTACCGCCCGATAAAATCTGATAGGTTTCGTGACCTTTGCCTGCAAGAAGCACAACGTCGCCTTGGCCGGCAAGACCCATCGCCTTTTTAATCGCCTGAGTTCTGTCCACCTCAACGACAAGCTGAGCTTTACAGCCCTTCATCCCCTCAAGTATGTCCTCAACTATAAGCACGGGATCCTCGCTTCTCGGGTTGTCGCTTGTGACAACGGCAACGTCGGAAAGGTCGCCGACAATTTTGCCCATTTTCGGACGTTTGGTTTTGTCACGGTCGCCTCCGCAACCGAATACGGTAATTACCTTACCCTCTGTTGTGCGTCGGACAGAGGAAATAACGTTTTCAAGTCCGTCGGGTGAATGAGCATAATCTATCACAACCGTATAATCGGTTTCTGTAGGCACTACCTCTACCCTGCCCGGGACGCCGGATGAGCTTGAAACAGCATTGAGTACACTGTCAAAGTCGGCTCCTGTAAGAAGCGCGCAAACTGCGGCGCCCATTGAATTGTATACGGTAAAATGACCGGGGATTTTAATATTTACTCTGCCGATGCTTTCCGGGGTAAGAAGCTCATACCTCACTGAGTCGGCGAAGCACTTTATGTTCTTTGCACTGTATTCGCATTCGGGACTGTCAATTCCGAAATATACGGTTTTACACTCGAGCCCCTCCGTCATAAAAGAGGCGTAACGGTCGTCTGCGTTGATTACCGCCGTGTCGCAAATGGTAAACAGACGGCGTTTTGCCTCGGCATAGCTTTCAAAGCTGCCGTGGTAATCAAGATGATCCTGAGTAAGGTTCGTAAACAGCGCTATGTCAAAGCGGCATCCGTCCACCCTGCCTTGTGCCAGCGCCTGAGAAGAAACCTCCATAATGCAGTATTCACATCCGCTGTCAACCATTTCCCTGAAAAGCTGCTGAAGCTGTTTCGGGTCCGGTGTGGTCAGGGAGGCGGTATACTCCTTTTCGCCGGTAATGTTTTTGACCGTGCCGATAAGACCTGCTTTAACGGAAAGCTCGTCGAAAATATGTTTTAAAAGAAAGGTTGTGGTTGTTTTGCCGTTTGTGCCCGTAACGCCGATAAGCTTTAAGCTGTCGGCGGGGTTGCCGTAAAATGCGGCGCAGAGCCTTGAATAAGCGTCCCTTGTATTTTCAACGACAATTTCGTTTTTTAGTCCGAGACGCCTTTCGGTAACAACCGCCGCAGCTCCGCTTTCAAGCGCCTTGTCTGCAACGCTGTGCCCGTCGAAATGCGCGCCTTTGATGCAGACAAAAACACAGTTCTCGGAGATTTCGCCCGATTTGTCCGTAATGTCGCTTACCTGACAGTCAATGTATTCACTTGAAGTTTCAATGTCCTTCAAAAGAAACGAAAGCTTCATATTTACCTCCGATTATGCGTCCTGAACGTTAACGTTTGATTTAAAGTATACCGTAATCACGCTGCCAAGCTCCGCCTGCTCGCCTGCGGCCACGCTTTGCTTGTAGGACACAACCTCATTTGCATTGGTCGTCCCTGCAAATCTTATATTAAAGCCCGAATTAACCGCAACCGAATTTGCCTGCGACATAGTCATATTCACAAAATTCGGAACCGTTGCAGTCTGCTTGGGCGTTTCGTCATCCGTATAGAGTACGATTACGCCGCCTGCGCGGATCTGAGTACCCGAAGAGGGCGACTGAGATTTGATTTCTTCGCCGCTGCCGACAATTTTAAGTATATAGCCGGATGCAAGGCTCTTTGCCTGAGCAACGGTCTTTCCGGTAAGTGCGGGGGCCGTTGAGGAAATGTTCTTCATTTCGGAATCCTCGTATTGCGGCTCGATGTTAAGATACGCAAGCACCTTTTCAAGTACCTCTCCCGCTATGGGCGCCGCTACTGCGCCGCCGCCGTGCGCTCCGGGGGGCTCATCGATTGCTATAAGAACCGATATTTTCGGATTATATGCAGGAGCAAAGCCTGCGAAAGAGGCGATATATGCGCCCTCCTTACCCATTTTTTCACTTGTGCCCGTTTTGCCGGCTACATGATAACCTGCAACATAGGCGTTTTTACCTGTACCGATTGAAACAACCTGCTCCATCATATTCGCAACGGTTGAGGCTGTCTTTTCGGAAATGACCTGCCTTTTTACCGTAGGCGAGGTTTTTTGAATAATATTTCCGTCAGCGTCAAGAACGCTGTCTACAACATAGGGCTTCATCAGCTTGCCGCCGTTTGCGATTGCGGAAACCGCGGTTATCATCTGAATGGGCGAAACCTGGAAGGTCTGACCGAACGAGCTTGAAGAAAGCTCTGCAATACCCATTGAATCGAGCGCATGGTAGGTGACGTTGGCAACAGGGCTTGCCTCGGCAGGCAGGTCAATACCCGTTCTTTCGGTGAAGCCGAAAGCTTCAAAATACTTAAAGAATTTGTCCTTGCCGAGCTTCTGACCGATAGTGATAAAGAACGGGTTGCAGGAATTCATAAGCCCCTGAGTAAGTGTTTCCGTACCGTGACCGCCGTTTTTCCAGCATTTCTGATAGTTGTTGGCAACCTGAATACCGCCGACGCAGGTATAGGTTGTGTTAAGGTCGACTACGTTTTCCTCAAGCGCCGCAGAAACGACAATCGTTTTAAAAACAGAGCCCGGCTCATATGTGTCGCTGACCGTTCTGTTCCTCCACTGTGAAAACTTGGCATTCAGAACAGCCTCGTCCTTTTCGCCTTCGTCAAGTATTTCTTCAATTTCCTGAGCTACGGCAGGGTTTGAAATAACGTTCGGATTGTTAAGGTCAAAGTCGGGCTTACTGGTCATCGCAAGAATTGCGCCCGAATCAACATCCATAATTATTCCGTAAGCATATTTTGCACCCGTGTCCTGAAGCGCCTGATCAAGGCTCTGTTCAAGATAATACTGAATAACCTCATCGATTGTCAGTACAAGATTGGCTCCCTGCTGTGCGTCATACGTCATTTCATATTCTGACGACATAGCCTTCTGCCTTGCGTTTTTGGCGGTAACTATTCTGCCCGAAACGCCCGTAAGCTCGTCGTTATAGGTTTTTTCAATTCCGCCCGTGCCGATGTCGTCGGAATTTACGAAGCCGATTATGCTCGAAGCGAAGCTTGAATACGGATAATATCTTTTCGTGTCGGGGTCAAGCCCGATTATCGTCGAAAGCTTCTGCTTGGAATGTGCCTTTATAAAGTCGGAAATAACAACCTTCTTTTCCTCCTCGACCTCGCCCGCGATTTTAACGTAATTCGCCTGCTTCTTTGTTTTCTCGGTAACCGTTTCCTCGTCGAGGCCAAGTGTTTCGCAGAGAATCTGCGTTACAAGCGTCCTCTGCTCCTCGGTAGTGATTTTCGAAGGATTGATATAAACAAGCCATGCAGATGCGCTCTTGGCAAGTATGTTCATATTCGAGTCGTAAATTGTACCTCTCTCGGCGCTGATTTTGGTGTCAAGCAGCTGATTCTGTTCAGCCTTGAGTTTATACTCCTCGCCGTGAATAAGTCCGACACGTACAAGAGAGCCTATGCAGACCAGGAAAGCAGCGATAAGAATATACAGCGCAACCGTTGCACGCCGGCTGAGATTTTTAACCGATTTCATTTCCATTATCACTGTCTCCTTTTCATATTTTTGCCTAAAAAGATACAACAACGAGAGTTAAGACAAATTACTTAACCCTCGTTGTAATTTTATTTATTTATTTGCCTATATATTCCATTACCGTGACGGTACGGCTTCCGACTTTTTTATGAACCGTCTTGTCACCCGACAGAGTAACAACGTCATCACCCGAAAGGTCGATATATTCTATTTGGTTAGCTTCCATCTTGACCATGCCGAGCTGTGACTGTGCATAATCCTCGACGTTTTTAAGCGAAATGACCGACTCAATTTCCATGTTAAGCCTTACGTTTTCGCTCTGTGCCGCTTCAAGCTTTGTGTTGAGTGATGAAATCTCTCTGTCGAGCTCGTCCGCCTTCAGTCTGCCGTAAAGCAATGTGGCAAGCATAGCTATGAGCAGTACGGCAACAGAAAGGATTTTTGCCGTTTGCAGAGAGGTTCTGCGCATCTCGTTGCGCGCCTGCGAAGAAGTCCTTTTAGGTGCGCGGACTATTTCAAGCTGAGGTCTCTGCGGCGCTCTCCTCTTAGCGGGAGCAGTTGCAATTTTCCTGGCGGCATTTCTCTCATATGAGCTCGGTCTCGGCTCAAAATCGGAGAAATCGATGCCGTTATACATATTATATTTGTTGGTTGCCATGCTCTTTCTACCCTTTCCTGAGTCTGTTACTCGGTGAGCTTTCTGATAGCTCTGAGCCTTGCGCTGTGAGCCCTGGGGTTTTCTTCAAGCTCCTCTTTTGAAGGCGCCTGCCCCTTGACGGTTATCTTGCCTCTCGGAGTTCTTCCGCACACACAAACGGGAAACTCCTTCGGGCATATACAGCCCTGTGCAAATGAATTAAATCTCTGTTTTACCATTCTGTCCTCAAGAGAATGGAACGTTATAACCGAAAGCGTTCCGCCTGTCTTGAGGCAATCAAACATATCGTCGAGCGCTCTGTCAAGCTGAGTTAATTCTCCGTTTACGGCTATTCGCAAAGCCTGGAAGCTTCTGCGCGCCGGGTGCGAATCCCTCATTGCCTTTTGCGGCATCGACTGCTTGATTATGTCAATAAGCTCAAAAGTCGTTTCAATCGGCTTTTGCTGCCTGTAGGAAACTATGTTGTTGGCTATGCGGTTAGCATATTTTTCCTCACCGTAATCTCTGAGTATATGCGTAAGTTCGCCTACGCCCAGGGTGTTTACAAGGTCCTTTGCGCTGGTGCCTTCCTTGCTCATACGCATATCAAGCACTGCGTTCTTGTGAAAAGAAAAGCCGCGGGATGCCTCGTCCAATTGGTAGGAGCTTACTCCTAAATCAGCAAGGATTCCGTCTGCTTTTCGTCCGTTCAGAACGGACTTTATACGGTCAAAGGTATCGTGAACTATTTCTACGTTTTCACAGCCTTGGAATTTTTCGCTCAGAACCTCAATGGCATCGGGGTCACGGTCAATCGCTATCAGTCTGCCGCCGTCCAGGCGTGCGAGGATTTCCGAGGAATGTCCCCCTCCGCCTGCGGTACAGTCAACATAAAGACCGTCCTTTTTGATGTCGAGAGAATCTATCGTTTCCCTGAACAAAACGGGAACATGTTTAAATTCCATATCAGTTTATAACGCTCGGGAAGCGCTTGAAGGAAGCGTTGAGCTGTTCGAGCTCCTTCTGATACTTGTCCGCGTCCCAGATTTCGACTCTGTTACCTACGCCTACGACCGCCACGTCCTTTTTTAAACCTGCGCCCTCGCAGAAGGAAGCCTTTACGGTAATTCTGCCTTGCTTATCAGGCTCAACGGAAACGACATTTGAAAAGAAGAAACGCTGCCAGTCGGCATCGCCGCTCTCCTCAACAACCTTACTTTTCTTTTCCCATTCCTCCTCGCCGTAAACGGCAATGCACGGAAGGCTGGGGTCATAGTAAAGGTAAAAGGTTTCGCCGAGCATCTGACGGAATTTAGAAGGAATGAACAAGCGCTTTTTTGCGTCGATGGTATGCTTATAGCTTGATGAAAACGACATACGCTTATCCTCCTTCCAAAATGATGATTTTTAACAAAAAGCGTGGGATTTTTCACCTTTATGATGAATTTTTATGGTTTTTTCCACCACTTTGAATACATTATAATGCGTAAGTGCAAAAAAATCAAGTGTTTTAGCCGATTTTTTTAAGATATTTTTTCGTTTATTTCCTCCTCATGGGCATAAAAAATCACCCCATACACTATGTTGTGTACATAGTAGTATGGAGTGGTATATATTGTGTTTTAAGCCGATATTATCTTACGCCGCTTTTTTGGCGGTTGTGCTTTCCTCGGGCGCTTTTGAAGTAGACTCCGCCGCCTTTTCGGTTGTGGTCTCAGCCGCCTTTTTCGTGGTGCTTGTCTGACTCTTTTTGGCGGTGGTGGTTTCTTTAACCGTAGTGGTTTCCTTTGCCGTTGAGACTTCCTTTGTTGTGTTTTCCTCCGAAGCCTTTTGGATGCCCGTGTCATAGAACTGACTGTCAATTACATCGCTTAAAAAGCTGTTGATGTAATCAAGCGAGAATTTCTGCGAGCCGAGTCTGTTTCTCTGCTTTGCCGCAAGAGCATCGGTATACTGCGACAGAAGATATATCTTTACGTCGTCAACACCCTGAACATAGTGAGTAATGGTGGGAACAAATTTTACGTTGCTGACGGTTACCCTGCCGCTTGTTTTGTCCTTGGTGACAGTGTACTGAACCATGCCGCCAATAACCCTTGAGGGCTTGTTCTGCTGAGAAATAAAGTTGCCCAGCGAGTATACAACAAGCGTTCTTGAGCCGTCATCTCTTTCGATAAACTCAATCGGTTCAAGTACATGGGGGTGATGCCCTATAATAACGTCTGCGCCCCAATCGGACATTTTCTTTGCAAGCGCTCTCTGGTCGTCATTCGGCGAGGTTTGGTACTCAATTCCCCAATGTACGTTTACAAGAACTATATCGCATTCCTTTTTAGCCTCGGTAATTTTCTTTTGTATAAGCTCCTCGTTATCGCTGTAAATAATACGAAGCTCACTGTCCTTTGGAAGATAAAGCCCGTTGGTGTACTGAGTAATACCTACAAGACCGATTTTCATACCGTTGGACTCTATGTATTCGACACGGTTGACGTCCTCTTCGTTTTTATAAGAGCCCGTATGCGTAACGGAGGTCTGAGAGTCCCAATATTCAATGTTTTCACGCATACCCTTAGCGCCCTTGTCAAGCATATGGTTGTTGGCAAGGTTAATGACGTCAAAGCCGATTTTAACTATCTCGTCGCCCACCTCATGCGGTGAGTTAAAGGTCGGATAGCCTGACGGGTCAAAGCTTTTTGCAATAACGGTTTCCTGGTTAATGGTGGCAACGTCCGCCTTACTTACAATTTCGGCTACATTTTCATAGCAGTACGAAAAATCGTATGCGCCCGTGCCGCCCGCGCGCTTTGCCGCCTGTTTATAAATACCGTCATGAATAAGGTTGTCGCCTGCCGAGATAAAGTTAACGCTTACCTCCTGCTTCGGCGGCTGAGTGGTCTGCGTTGTTTCTGCGGCGGCAGGTACAGCGCTTTCGTTGACCTTATCGCCGAAAATAACTACAATTACGAAAAGTATCGCTACGGTGATGATTAATGAGAAAAATATTTTTGCTTCCTTGTTCTTCATTCTTTTTTGCCCCACATTATTAATATCACTTACTGAATTTTTTTATATATCTGTCAATTGATTCCTCAATTATGTCAACTGCGCTGAGCACGCCCTTAACCTCGTCGATGTCGGTCTTTTTATTTTCAAGCGTTTTGTAGACCGAGAAGAAGTGCTGCATCTCCTGAAAAATATGCTTCGGCAGCTGAGAAATGTCCTTGTATTCGTTATAAGTCGGGTCGTTGAAGGGAATTGCAATAATCTTGTAATCCGCTTCGCCGCCGTCAATCATGGAAATAACGCCTATCGGGTAACAGGTGACAAGCGCCATCGGCTCAATTTGTTCCGAGCAGAGCACAAGCACGTCGAGAGGGTCGTTGTCGTCGGCATACGTTCTCGGAATAAAGCCGTAGTTTGCCGGATAATGGGTAGAGGTATAAAGGACCCTGTCAAGCCTTAAAAGACCCGTTTCCTTATCAAGCTCATATTTCATTTTACTGCCCTTGCTGATTTCAATGACAGCGTCAAATTTTTTCCTTGTAATCCTTTCGGGATTAATATCATGCCATATATTCATTATTCTTTAACTCCTTTATATTCCTCAATAAGTCTGTTTCTTACACGCCAGAGCTCCTTTGAAAGGTCGACATAGTATTTGTGCGGATTTTCAAAGCGCTTGACTTCATCCCAGAGCGTGTCAATCTGGTCGGCACAGTATTCACGGATGCTTTCAAGGTCGGGCTCTTTGTACACGCATTTACCGTCCTTGAAGATTTCGACAAGCAAAGGCCGTGCAACGTAGTTTTCAACATCCTTGCGTTTCCACGTAAAGTCCGGGTCGAAAAGAGTATAGGGCTTCTTTTCGTCAATCACCTCTCCGTCAAGCGTAAGCACGTCGGCTATCGCCTTGCCCGAGTCCATGTCAAACAGCCTGTACAGCTGCTTTGACGAAGGTATCGTAATTTTGCTGACGTTTTCGGAAAGATTTATCTTCGGGATAACCTCTCCGTTCTTTTCAATTGCACAGAGCTTGTAAACTCCGCTGAAAAGCGGTGACGAAGCCGAAGTAATCAGCCTTTCGCCCACTATAAAGCAATCAACCTTAGCTCCCTGCGAAACCATATCGCCGATAAGGTATTCATCAAGTGAGTTTGACGCCATGATATCGCAGTCGGGGAAGCCTGCCTCGTCAAGCATTTTACGCGCCCTTTTTGAAAGGTAGGTAATATCTCCCGAGTCGATTCGTATACTGTTAGGTCTTTTGCCCATAGGTACAAGCACGGTGTTGAATGCCTTAATCGCGTTGGGTATGCCCGAGCGGATTGTGTCGTATGTGTCAACGACAACCGAGCAGTCGTCCGGGTACAGCCTTGCATATTCGCAAAACGCCTCATACTCCGAGTCAAACATCTGCACCCAGCTGTGTATCATGGTGCTGACGGAGGGTATGCCGAACTCCTTTTCGGGGACAAGTCCCGAGGTCATACTGCAGCCGCCGATATATGCCGCGCGGGCGCCGAGCACTGCCTGAGAAGCTCCCTGAGCCCGTCTTGTGCCGTACTCTGCTACGACCGTACCTCTTGACGCTCTGACAAGCCTGTTAGCCTTAGTGGCGATTAAGCTTTGCTGATTAACAAGCATCAGCAGCGCCGTTTCAATAAGCTGAGCCTGAACAATAGGTCCGCGAACCTTGATAATCGGCTCGTTCGGAAAAATCGGCGTGCCCTCGGGTACGGCGTAAACGTCGCACTTAAATTCAAAGTTTCTAAGATATTCAATAAAGCCCTCGCTGACGCCCTTCTCCCTTAAATAATCAAGTTCCTCTTCGGAAAAGCTGATACTTTTAAGGTAGTCAATCACCTGCGAAACGCCTGCCATTACCGCAAAGCCTCCTCTGTCGGGAACCTTTCGGAAAAACAGGTCAAAGTAAGCGACAGTGTCCTTTAACGAACTGTTAAAGTAACCGTCAGCCGCCTTAATTTCGTATAGTTCGGTGAGCATCGAAGGAATACTTATAATGTTTTTACTCATAATTTGCACCTCGTTAATTATTCTATCATAATATCTTGCCTAAGGCAAACAATTATTGCATATAAATTCAAATTGTTTTATAATATTTTTTGTAATAAGCTTTAAGGAGATATTATGCTTTACTTTGTTATTGCTCTTGCTTTTTTGTTTTTGTTTTTTTGCATTCTGAGTATAAAATACAGACTTGCCGAAAGCAGGATTAAAAGGGATGATAATTTAGTATTCGGAACCGGGCTCGGCGTGCTTGTTTGCCTTGCGGTCAGCACAGGCGTTTTTCTGCTTTTAAGAGAGGACGCCCTCGCCTATCCGTTTCAGAAAAGCCTTGACTATTGCAACGCATATGAGCAGATGTTTGACGCCTTTATGAAAAGACAGCTCCACATCGATGTCGCCCCGAGCGACGAGCTTGTGCTGATGGGCAACCCGTACGACTCCGACCTGCGCAAGGAGCTTGACGTAAGCTTCCTTTGGGACAGGGCGTATTTCGGCGGACGTTATTATTCCTATTTCGGCATAGCTCCGCTGCTGCTGATATATTTTCCGTACTATTTTTTAACCCACACCGTACCGAGACCGCAGACGGTTTGCTTTATCATGTCACTGTTTTTAATTCCTGCCGCGGCGGCGCTTACGGTAAAAATGCAAAGGCTGTTCTCGGAAAAGCTCAACCCGACACTTTTGCTGTTTTCGGTTATGGCGGTCGAGTCGGCAAGCCTTGTCTTTATGCTTCAGTCAAGTGCAGACAACTATTATATCCCCGTCGAAAGCGGTGTTCTGTTTTTAAGCCTGTTTCTTTTAACAACGCTTTGTGCATACGAAAAACGTGAGAATATAAACAAAAGCAGACTGTTCTTTTTCCTTTCGGGCGTGTGCCTGGTGCTAATCGTTATGTCACGGCCGAATATGGCGGTTTACTTTCTTATGGCGGTACCCGTATACCTGCATTTCCTGCTGAGTAAGGACCTAAAGCCCTCGGGAAAGCTGCTTACTGTTTTGTGTTTTGCAGTGCCGACCGCTATCGGTGCGGCGGCGGTTATGTACTATAACTACATCCGCTTTGAAAGTGTGTTTGAGTTCGGCACCAGCTACCAGCTGACCGTCCACGATGTGCGGGAATATGCCTACTCCGCAGAGCTGATTATGCCGATGTTCTACTACTATTTCTTCAAACAGCCGGCGTTCTCAAAGAACATCCCATACCTTTTAATTCCGTTTGTCGGCGGCTTGAATGTTTCGGGATACATCTACCTTACGTCAACCGTCGGCGCTTTTTCCTTTCCCTCGTCATGGAGCCTTGTTTTCGCCCCCGCCGCGCTTTACGGCCAAAAGAACAAAGTTAAAGCCGGTATTGTATTGACGGGAATGGCTTGCATACTGTTTACGGCATATACGGACATCTGCTTTGCAGGAGTGAATTTAAGATACCTTGCCGATATAAGCTTTATCACGGCGCTTCTGAGCACCGTGGTGATTGCGGATATATTCGAGCTTCTAAGCAAAAAAGGCGGCAAGGCTGAGTATATCTCGTTTGTTATAATCTGCCTTGCGTATGTTTACAGCTTTTTGCTTGGCATAATGCTTATAATCAACAATGAGCGTGACTATATAGTCAAAGAATACTTCGGAGGATAAAATGAATTACCTTATAACCTTTTTAGAGGGCTTTATTTCCTTTATTTCCCCGTGTATGCTTCCGATGCTTCCGATTTATGTTTCATACCTTGTCGGCGGCGATGAAAAAAAGAAGAACAGCCTGCCCCGTGCGCTCAGCTTCGTGCTCGGGTTTACGGTCGTTTTCTGCCTGCTCGGAGTTTTTGCAGGCACGCTCGGAGCTCTTCTTTCACGGTATCAGACGGCGGTAAACGTTGTGTGCGGAGCCGTTGTTGTAATACTCGGCCTTTCCTACCTCGGCGTTATTCCGCTTAATTTTTTTAAGGGTATCAAGGGTCAGCACAAAATTAACGGTATTCTGTCCGCCTTCGCCTTCGGCGTGATTTATTCGGTAAGCCTTACGCCCTGCGTCGGAGCGTTTCTCGGCTCGGCGCTTATGCTCGCCTCTTCGTCGGGCGGAGCTTTAAAGGGGCTTTTGCTCCTGCTTGTGTACTCGCTCGGGCTCGGTATTCCCTTTGTCGTTTCGGCGGTGCTGATTGAGCAGATGACCACGGCGTTTAAATTTATTAAAAAGCATTATAAAATAATAAATACCGTCAGCGGTGTGTTCCTGATTGCAGTCGGAGTGCTTATGGCTTTCGGCTTACTCGGAAGGCTGTTGGCAATGTTTGGTTGAGAGGAGTTAATATGAGTAAAACGTCAAAGCTTATAATTGCAATAGTGCTCTTAATCGGTGCGTTTGCGGCGGCAACCGTCGTTTACAACAAATCCGCCGACAAATATAGCGGGAGCGACGAGCCGATAACGCTCAGCGAATACCGCGGCGGAGCGATAAGCGAAAACGCGACAAAGGATTTTACCGTTTACAATGGCAGCCTCGAAAAGGTAAGCCTTTATTCGTTCAGGGGCAAGCCCGTAATCGTAAACTTCTGGGCGACCTGGTGTCCTCCGTGCAGAAGCGAGCTTGGCTTTTTTGAAAACGCATATTTAAAATACGGCGACGACATCGTGTTTATGATGGTCGACCTGACGGACGGAGGCCGTGAGACGGTTGACTCGGTCAAAAGCTTTGTAAAAAGCAACGGCTACACCTTCCCCGTTTATTACGACTCCGACCGCAGTGCGGATATGGCATACGGTATTCAGTATGTTCCGATGACGCTTGTTATCTCGCCCGATATGGAGCTTCTTTCCTCGCACACGGGGGCGTTGAGCGAGAATGAGCTTGAAGAGTTGATTTCGCTTGTAAAATAATAACTCTTAAAAGAGGGGTATCCCCTCTTTTTTGTTGCACAAATCAATATTTTGTAATATAATATTATTAGTTAGCATACGCTAACCTTATTGCGTAGCTATTCAGCTTATTTTAACAAAAGGGAGGTTGAAGAATTTGACTGCCTTAGGCTTACTTATACCCTTTGCAGGAACAGTGCTCGGCGCGGCAATGGTTTTTTTAATGAAGCAGGACATCAATGCAAAGCTCGAAAAGTTTCTTTTAGGCTTTGCTTCGGGTGTTATGGTAGCCGCTTCGGTGTGGTCGCTGTTAATTCCCGCAATTGAAATGTCCTCAGACAGACGGCTTGTCTTTATGCCTGCCGCGGTAGGCTTTCTGCTCGGAATTGCATTTCTTCTCGTTCTGGATTCCCTTATTCCTCACCTGCATTTAAAAAGCGATTCGCCCGAAGGAATAGGGAGCAGGAAAATCACCAAAACAGTAATGATGGTCTTTGCCGTCACGCTTCACAACATACCCGAGGGAATGGCGGTAGGCGTTGCTCTTGCCGCCGCAATGAAAAGCGGCTCGGGCATTACTCTCGCTTCGGCAACCGCCTTGTCAATCGGAATTGCAATTCAGAATTTCCCCGAGGGCGCTATTATTTCAATGCCGCTTAAAGCCGAGGGCTCGTCCAAATTCAAAGCGTTTATGCTCGGAGCTCTTTCGGGTGCGGTTGAGCCGTTATTCGGTTTTATCACCATACTGCTTACAAGCGCCGTAATAAGTGCGCTGCCGTACCTTCTCGCCTTTGCCGCCGGCGCAATGATTTACGTTGTTGTCGAGGAGCTGATTCCCGAGTCGCAGTCGGGTAAGCATTCAAACATCGCAACTGTCGGCGTGGCAATAGGCTTTGTGCTGATGATGATATTGGACGTGTATTTCGGATAACCAAAAATAAATCCCCGTCTTTGACGGGGATTTTATTTTTTACATACTTTCGGGAGTGGTTATTTTAAATGCCGAAAGGATATTTACCATTACGCTTCTTACGCACCTGCAAAGGTAAACCCTTGCCTGCATAAGAGCCTCATCGTCAACGCCGATTCTGCAGGCGTTGTAATACTTATGGAAAAGCGTTGCAAGCGTAACTGCGTACCTTGTGATGCGGGCAGAGTCATAATTCTGCGCCGCCGCAAGAATTTCGTCGGTAAGAGAAGCCAGATGTCGTATAAGCTCCTTTTCCTCGGGCTCGGTAAGCCTGCAAAGTTCCTCACGGGTACAGTCGCGGAAGCTGACGCCCTCACTCTCAAGCTTTTTTAAGATACTGCAAATTCTCGCATTGGCATACTGACAGTAGTATACGGGGTTCTGTGAGGACTGCTCAACGGCAAGATCAAGGTCAAATTCCATCTGCGAACCGGGCTCACGCATATTGAACAGGAAACGGACTGCGTCAATCGGGATGTCCTCAAGCAGATCCACAAGCGTAATTGCCTTACCGGTACGCTTTGACATTCTGACAACCTCTCCGTTTCGGGTAAGCCTTACAAGCTGCATAAGCACCACGTCAAGCCTGTCGGGGTCAATGCCGATTGCCGAAAGCGCTCCCTTAAGCCTTGCTACGTGACCGTGGTGGTCTGCGCCCCAGATGTCAATCGCCTTGTCAAAGCCTCTTGTTTCGAGTTTGTTTTTGTGATAAGCAATGTCCGCCGCAAAGTAGGTAGGATTACCGTTCTGACGGATAAGCACGTCGTCCTTAAGTTCAAGCTTTTCAATAAAGTCGTCAGACTTGCCCTGCGCCTTTAAAATCTCGGTCTGCACCTCAATATTTTTGTACCACAGAGCGCCGTCCTTTTCGTAGGTTTTTCCGTTCTCGGTAAGGATTCCGATAACCTCGTCTATTGCGCCCTTGTGAAGCTCGCTTTCCCTGAACCAGGTGTCATACTCAATACGGTATTTGGTAAGGTTCTGTTCCATGCTTTTAATGTTTTCGGGCATAGCGTAAGCAACAAGCGCCCTTCTTCTTTCGTCCTCGCTTTTTTCAAGGTAGCTGTCGCCGTGAAGGTCTGCAAATTCCTTCGCCCTTTCGGTTATATCCTCGCCGTGATAGCTGTCCTCGGGGAGTTCGATCGCCTCCTCGCCCTTAAAGAGCTGCTGATAGCGGATGTCGAGCGAAAGCCCGAATTTTTCTATCTGGTTTCCTGCGTCGTTAACGTAAAATTCTCTCTCGACGTCATAGCCTGCCATTTCAAGCACGCTTGCAAGACAGTCGCCCAAAGCGCCTCCCCTTGCGTTGCCCATATGCATGGGGCCTGTCGGGTTGGCGGAAACGAATTCAACATTGATTTTCTTTCCCTTGCCGTAATCGCTCGTGCCGTATTTTTCCCTTTTGTCGTTGATGTCAAGAAGGATGTCAGCATAGTATTTTTCGGAAAGACGGAAGTTAATAAAGCCTGCGCCCGCAACAGTGCATTCGGAAAAATACGAGCCGTCAAGCTCGATGTATTTTTCGATTGCCCCTGCAATAACTCTCGGTGCGGTTCTGAACGCCTTTGCACAGGCGAAGGCGGCGTTTGAAGAATAGTCGCCGTTCTGTCTGTCCTGCGGAATTTCGACATTGAATGCAGGAACAGGCTCTGCGGGAAGCTCGCCTGCAGCAACAGCTTTACCCAAAGCCTCGGTAATAAGTATTTTAAGTTCGTTTTCCGTTTTTTTGACCAATAAAGACACTGTTAATTCTCCTTGTCATCCATAACGTCGACTGTTATTTCAAGCTCATTTTTTGCCGCAAAGCCTGAGTTAAAGTCGATATTGTAGTTAAGTATTATTTTTCCGCCGAGCATTGTAAGACTGCTTTCGAGCAGCTCGGTATAAATACCGATTGAGATGTTGCCGTACGGAGTGACATATTCGCTGTTGCTTCTTTCTCCGCGGCTGAAAAACATTTCGGTTGCACTCTCGCCGAATTTAGTCATCAGCAGCGTGCCGTCACTGAAACTGATTACCGTTTTAGCGTTCGGCTGCTCATAGTCCGTATATTCAATCACATAGCCCTTTTCGCCCTTTGTAAGACTTCCGACAACACTGATTTGCGTAATATCGGGCTCCGTCTCAACATACTGCTTGCCGACTATGTGTACCGTCGCCTTTTTAGTTTCCATTTTTTCTCTCCGTTGCAAGCTCAAAGAGCTTATCAATCAGCTCGGAATAACCTATTCCGCTGTGCTCGCAAAGCTTCGGGTACATACTGATTGACGTAAAGCCCGGAAGCGTGTTGATTTCATTAAGCATTACCTTGCCCGCGTCCTTCGTAACGAAGAAATCGACCCTTGAAAGTCCGGAGCAACCGAGCACCTTGTAAGCCTTGAGCGCCAGACGCTGTACCTCGCTTATCTGTTCGTCGGTGATATGAGCAGGGATATAAAGCTCGCTAGAAGCATTTTCGTACTTTGCCTGGAAGTCATAAAACTCGTTTGCAGGCTTAATCTGACCGACGCTCATAGCCCTTGCGCCACGGTTGCCGAGCACTGCACATTCGACCTCATAGCCGTCAACGAACTGTTCAAGCACCGCTTTTCTGTCCTCCTTAAAGGCTACGGACATAGCCGTTTTAAGCGACTCCCTGTCGCTTGCCTTGGAGATGCCTACCGATGAGCCTGCATTGGCAGGCTTTACAAACACGGGATAGCCGAGATATTCCTCCGCCTTCAATATAAACTCTTCTGGGTTCTCTTTATAGTCCTCTTTAATAACGCTCATCCATTTTGCCTGAGGAATACCTGCACAGTCCGCAAGCGTGTTTGTTACCGCCTTATCCATACAGCATGCAGAAGAAAGCGTATCGCACCCAACATAGGGAATGCCCGAAAGCTCCAGCAGTCCCTGCACTGTACCGTCCTCTCCGTTTGCTCCGTGGAGCACGGGGAAGCAGACGTCAATTTTAATTCTCTCGGCTCCGTCGGCTCTGAAAACAATGATGCCGCCGTCAGCTCTGTCGGGCGAAATAACGGCTTTTGTTATTTTGCCGCTTTCGAGCCATTTTTCATTCGGTAAAAGCTCGGGGCTGCCCTCAAAAAGATACCACTCCCCGTCCGACGTTATACCGAGCATATATATGTTATATTTTTCTTTCGGTATGTTGGCAATTACATTGCTTGCCGAAACAAGCGACACGGAATGCTCGCTTGACACACCGCCGAAAATAACCAATGCATTTTTCATTTTACGCACCTCTGAAAACATAATACAGTTAATAATAACATATGATTAAAACTTTATCAATTATAAGTTAAAAAATTTTTAATGACAAATTGCAATTTATATGTTACAATATTGTGCGATAATTTAAAAGGGGCGTTATTAAATGCAATTAAACGAAGCATACCGCCTGATTATTTCGGGCATTCAGGACGCAATTGAACAAAACGGTTTTTCACTTGCAAACCCCGTTAAGGGCGATGAGGTTCCGGTCACGGTTGACGGCGAACGCTCTTACATCGACTACAAGGGCGAAAAGGGTAAAATCAGACTTGAATTTTCGGGTCTTCAGGCTTTACTGTTTTATTCGGAATCAGACTCTGACGAAAGCCTTGAAAAAGCAAGCGTTAACTATTTTAATGCAGAGGAATTTGACCAGCGTGACATTAAGTCGCTGTGTAACGAGCTGAGCGAAACAATTAACGCTCATTTCGGATATGCCGACACCACGGCACAGAAAGCAAAGAAAAAGCCCGTTCCCGTTTCAAAGGCGGCGGCGAAATCAGGCTCGCAAAGCTATGACGGCAACACGCTTGCTAATAGGCTGACGGGTCTTTATCCTCAGCTTAAAGAGCCGTACAAAGCCAATTACGAAAAATACGGTGAGTTTTTGGCAGAAGAGTTTTTTGACGATTACGGCACCAAAGAAATACTCGCAACTATCAAAAGCGGCAACCAGCAGGAGTTAAAAAGGCTTTTCAAAATTCTTAACGATATTTATGAAAACGGCTCCTCCGATACTCAGGGCATTATTGCGGTTACAATTCTCGGACATATGGACAACGACGAAAAGATGTGCCGTACCGCAGAGGAATATATGTGCGACGATATGAGGGAAATTGTGTTGCTTATCAACAAATATCTCGCTTCACCCAAGGGACAGAAAATGTGGGACAAGATGAATAATCCCCCCGCATACAAGCCCAAAAAGCAAAAACAGCCCGGCTTATTCTCACAGATGATGGCCGCAGGCAACGCACAAAACGGCGGAATGCCTCCGATGTAAAGCTTAAAACACGCATAGTTAAAGGCACGGTTAAGCACCGTGCCTTTTTTCTGTTTTGTTATCTGTCCTCAAGAGGGACATAGTCTTGCTTTTCCGAAACGCTTCTGTAAGCGGGACGTATAATCTTGTCTGCATTGATAAGCTCTTCAATTCTGTGAGCCGACCAGCCGACCACCCTTGCTATTGCAAAAATCGGCGTATACATCTCATACGGTATGTCGAGCATGCTGTATACAAGGCCGCTGTAAAAGTCGACATTCACGCTGACGCCCTTATATATGCGGCGTTTGGCGGAAATTACCTCTTTACCGATGGTTTCAATCATTGAGTAAAGCTCAAAGTCATCCTCCCTGCCCTTTTCAACGGCAAGCTTGTTTACAAAGGACTTGAACACCTGCGCTCTCGGGTCGGAAACGGAATAAATAGCGTGACCCATTCCGTAAATCAAGCCCTTTTTGTCGAACGCTTCTTTGTCGACAAGTTTTTCAAGATAAGCTCTTATCTGAGCCGGGTCCTTAGTGTCTGTGACATTTTTCTTTAAGTCGTCAACCATCTCAACAACCTTGATGTTAGCCCCGCCGTGCTTAGGCCCTTTAAGCGACGATAACGCCGCAGCCATTACCGAATAGGTATCAGAGCCCGATGAGGTTACAACATGTGTGGTGAACGACGAGTTGTTACCGCCGCCGTGCTCCATATGAAGAATCAGCGCTGTGTCAAGCACCTGAGCTTCAAGCTCGGTGTAGTCCATATCGGGACGCAGCATTCTTAAAATATTCTCCGCAGTTGAAAGCTTCGAGTCGGGGCGGTGAATGTAAAGAGAATCATACATCTCGTAATAATTATATACCTGATAGGCGTAAACGGACAGCATCGGGAAGCAGCTTATAAGCCTGAGGCACTGATGAAGCACGTTGCTAAGCTCAAGGTCGCCCGAGCGGTCGTCATATGCGGCAAGAGTAAGCACGCTTCGTGTGATTGAGTTCATCAAATCCTTGTTCGACGCCTTCATAATAACGTCCCTTGTAAAGTTTGTGGGCAATGTGCGAAGCGCCGCAAGCAGCTCGGAAAACTCCTCAAGCTGCTTTTTGTCGGGCAGTGTGCCGAAGAGCAACAGATAGCACGCCTCTTCAAAGCCGAAGCGGTTATCCCCTCTGCCTCTGATCAGGTCAATTACATTGATGCCTCTGTAGGAAAGTCTGCCGTCGCAGGGTATCCTGCCCTGCTCGGTTTCCTCAAAGGCTATTATTTCGGATATATTTGTAAGTCCTGCAAGCACGCCGTTGCCGTTTTTGTCACGAAGTCCTCTTTTTACGCCGTACTTGTCATAGAGCTCAATGTCAATCGTGCCTGTCTTGCGGCAGATTTCGGCATGCTCTTCTTCGTATTTTTGTATCATTTCACGGTTAAATTCCATTAAAACTTACCTTTCCTGATGGGTATTCCCTGTTTGGCTGTAAAAGCGTTTACAGCCTTAAATTTTATCAAGTGCCTGCTTAATGTCGTCAATTATATCCTGAGCGTTTTCGATGCCTACCGAGAAACGGACAAGGTCGGGCGTAACCCCGCACTCTTCAAGCTCGCTGTCGGAAAGCTGACGGTGAGTTGAGGAAGCAGGATGAAGCACACAGGTGCGTGCGTCGGCAACGTGAGTTACAATTGCCGCAAGACGAAGATTGTTCATAAACTCCTCCGCCTTTTCTCTGCCGCCCTTAACACCGAAAGAGATTACTCCGCAGGTGCCGTTCGGCATATACTTTTTAGCAAGCTCATAGTCCTTGCTTGACTCAAGGTCGGGATAATTAACCCACGAAATTCTGTCATCCGTTTCAAGATATTTCGCAACCTCAAGGGCATTTTTGCAGTGTCTTTCCATTCTGACGGCAAGGCTTTCAAGTCCGAGATTAAGCAGGAACGCATTAAACGGAGAAGGCGTAGAGCCAAAGTCTCTTAAAAGCTGAGCAACGATTTTTGTAACATACCCTGCTTTTCCGAAATCCTTAGCATAGGTAGCGCCGTGATAGCTCTCGTCAGGCTGAGTCATACCGGGAAACTTGTCGTTTTGGAACCAGTCAAAATTACCGCTGTCAACAACGCAGCCGCCGATAGTCGAAGCGTGACCCTCCATATATTTTGTGGTTGAATGAGTGACGATATCCGCGCCCCATTCAATCGGTCTGCAGTTGATAGGAGTCGGGAAGGTGTTGTCAATAATGAGCGGCACGCCGTGTGCATGAGCTACGTTGGCGAACTTTTCAATGTCAAGCACATCAAGCGACGGATTTGCAACGGTTTCGCCGAACACAGCCTTTGTATTAGGCTTAAAGAGCTTTGAAATCTCCTCCTCGGACAAGGTCGGGTCAACAAAGGTAACGTCGATGCCGAGCTTTCTCATAGTAACGTTAAACAGATTGAAGGTACCGCCGTAAATAGTAGCGGAGCTGATAAAGTGGTCGCCCGCCTGCATAATGTTGATAAGAGAAAAGAAATTTGCCGCCTGACCCGAGGACGTAAGCACTGCCGCAAAGCCGCCCTCAAGAGCCGCTATTTTGGAGGCAACAATATCATTTGTCGGGTTCGCAAGGCGGGTATACATATAGCCCGGCTGGAGGTCAAAAAGCTTTGCCATATCGGCGCTTGTGTCGTATTTATAGGTTGTGCTTTCATAAATCGGCATAACTCTCGGCTCGCCGCTTTTGGGCTGCCAGCCTGCCTGTACGCACTTTGTTTCAATTTTCTGCTTAGGATCAAATGCCATCTTAATCATTCCTTTATAAAAAGATATTAAATATTTTAACACATTAAGGTGTTTTTTTCAAGTAGAATAAAAAGGGCGGAGAAGACGCTTCGGCCTCCTCCGCAAAAGAAAGGAAAAAGAAAAAGAAAGTTATCAAAGTGTATCAATGTAGTTGCAAGCCGCCAATGCCGCAACCGCGCCGTCCGCAACAGCGGTGGTAATCTGCCTTATTTTCTTGGTGCGGCAGTCACCTGCGGTAAACACTCCTTCGGTGTTTGTAAGGCACTGCTCGTCGCTTGCAACATAGCCGTAGCTGTCAAGCTGTGCAACTTCGGCGAAGGCTTCGTTGTCAGGTGCCAGCCCGATGGCAATAAACGCACCGTCAAAGCTGAGCTCGGTTTCCTCGCCCGTTTTCTGATTAAGCACGACTGCGCCGGATATATCCTCACCGTTGCCCGTAAAGCTCTTAACGACAGTGTCGAAAATGTAGCTTACGTTGGGTTTGGAAAGAAGTATATCCACAAGCTTTTTCTCTCCCGTGAAATCGGAAAGATTCTGCACTACGGTAACCTTTTTACAGTTGTCGCAAAGAAGTATCGCCTCCTGAAGGGCTGAATTTCCGCCGCCTACGACAATAACCTCCTTGTCCTGATAAAAGGCTCCGTCGCACACTGCACAGAAGGAAATACCGTTGCCGACATAGTCCTCCTCACCCGGAACGCCGAGCATTCTGTGCTTTGCGCCCGTCGCAATTATTACCGCCTTCGCAGTATGCTCTCCCGAGTCGGTGACAACGGTTTTTGTGCTTCCGTTGTCAACAATTTTAACCGCCTCCTCAAGCTCAAACTCCGCTCCCTGAGAAACGGCGTGCTCAAAGAAATGGTCGGCAAGTTCGTTCCCGCTTGCCTCGGTAAAGCCGGGATAGTTTTCAATTTTGGGCGAAAAGGTTACCTGACCGCCGAAGCTTGCCTTTTCGATAAGCAGCACCGATTTATTTGCGCGAAGCGCATAAACGGCGGCGGTAAGTCCGGCAGGTCCCGCACCTATAATTATAATATCATGCATTATTATGCCTCGATGTATTTCTTGATGTTTGATACGTTGACGTATTTTTCAACCTCTTCCGCCTTCTTAACATAAAGGGTCGGCGCCTGCTTGAGCCCCAATTCCTTGGCAAGCTCCTGGTTGTCCTCAACATAAATCTTGGAGTACTTAATGCCCGCCTTGTCGAGAAGAGCAGCCGCTACCTTGCAGTTAGGGCAGGTCTTGGTTGCGAAAAGAAGGGTTGTGTCGCCGTCGATAAGCGGTGAAGTCTCTGCCTGAGGCGCATCGTGGGAAGCAGCTATTTCCGACTTAACCTCTGTCTTATTAAGCACATCGTATGTAACTCTGTCCTTGTATTCCTGAACCTTACCGTCGTTCCAGTTCTGTACGGGACGGTAGTAGCCTGTAATTCTTGAGTAAACCTCAGCCTTTTCTCCGCACTCGGGGCAGGTAAAGTGCTCGCCCTGAATGTAGCCGTGATTCTTACAGATTGAGTATGTCGGTGAGATTGTGTAGTAAGGAAGCTTGTGGTTTTCGGCAATCTTTCTTACAAGGTCTGCAGCCGATTTCCAGCTCGGAAGCTTTTCGCCGAGGAAGGCGTGGAATACGGTACCCGAGGTGTAGAGGGTCTGAATGTCATCCTGAATCGAAAGAGCCTCAAAGATATCGTCGGTATAGCCTACGGGAAGGTTGGAGGAGTTGGTGTAGTAAGGAGTGCCGTTCATGTTTGCGGTGATGATGTCGGGATAGCGCTTAACATCATGCTTTGCAAGACGGTATGAGGTTGACTCTGCAGGTGTTGCTTCAAGGTTGTAGAGGTCGCCGTACTGCTCCTGATAGTCGGAGAGACGCTCTCTCATGTGGTTGAGAGTCTTGATGGTAAACTCCTGAGTTTCCTTATGAGTCATATCGGCGCGAAGCCATTTTGCGTTAAGTCCCGCCTCGTTCATACCCAAAAGACCGATTGTCGAGAAATGGTTGTTGAAGGTGCCCAGGTATCTCTTGGTATAGGGATAAAGTCCCTCATCGAGAAGCTTGGTTATGATGGTTCTCTTAACCTTGAGCGAACGTGCGGCAAGGTCCATCATATGGTCAAGACGCTTGAAGAATTCATCCTCGTCGGCTGAAAGGTATGCAAGCCTGGGCATATTGATTGTTACAACGCCGACAGAGCCTGTTGATTCGCCCGAGCCGAAGAAGCCGCCCGATTTTTTACGCAGCTCACGAAGGTCAAGACGAAGTCTGCAGCACATTGAACGTACATCCGAGGGCTCCATATCGGAGTTGATGTAGTTTGAGAAATAAGGTGTGCCGTACTTAGCGGTCATCTCAAAGAGAAGCTTGTTGTTCTCGGTTTCGGACCAGTCGAAATCCCTTGTGATTGAGTAGGTCGGAATCGGATACTGGAAGCCTCTGCCGTTGGCGTCGCCCTCGATCATAATCTCGATAAACGCCTTGTTGACCATATCCATTTCCTTTTTGCAGTCCTTGTACTTAAAGGGCATTTCCTTGCCGCCTACGATAGCGTTAAGCTCTGCAAGGTCGTTCGGAACGGTCCAGTCAAGCGTTACGTTGGTAAACGGTGCCTGAGTGCCCCAGCGTGAAGGAGTGTTAACGCCGTAGATGAATGACTGAATGCACTGCTTAACCTCTTTGTATGACAAGTTGTCAGCCTTTACAAAGGGAGCAAGATATGTGTCGAAGGATGAGAACGCCTGAGCGCCTGCCCATTCGTTCTGCATAATACCGAGGAAGTTAACCATCTGGTTGCAGAGGGTTGAAAGGTGTGAAGCGGGGGCAGATGTGATTTTGCCCGGAATGCCGCCGAGGCCCTCCTGAATAAGCTGCTTGAGCGACCAGCCTGCACAGTAACCGGTAAGCATTGAAAGGTCGTGAATGTGCACGTCTGCGTTCTTGTGAGCCTGTGCAATTTCCTCGTCATAGATTTCGGAAAGCCAATAGTTGGCGGTAATAGCGCCTGAGTTTGAAAGGATAAGTCCGCCTACGGAGTAGGTAACGGTTGAGTTTTCCTTAACTCTCCAGTCGGTAACCTTAACATAGTTGTCAACGATTTCCTTGTAGTCAAGGATAGTCGACTTCATGTTTCTTAATTTTTCGCGCTGTCTTCTGTAAAGAATATAGCTCTTTGCAACATCCGCATAGCCCGCCTTGATAAGCACGTCCTCGACAGAGTCCTGAATGTCCTCAACGGCGATAAGGTCGTTGGATATTTTCGGCTCGAAGTCTGCCGTAACTTTAAGTGCAAGCAAATCTATAACGCTCTGATGATACTGCTTTTCGCAGGCGTCAAAAGCCTTGGAAATCGCTACGCTGATTTTTGACAAGTCAAAGTCCGCAACCGAATTGTCTCGTTTAATTACCTGATACATCTCTTATACCTCTTTCTTTCAACATTGTAAGTGTAAAGTGTTTTAACTTTACACATTATTTTTAATCCGCATTCGCCCCTTGGAGCGACATTGAGAATATAATACACCCTATATATTGTGTTGTCAATATCAAAATTCAAAAAAATCACAAAATATTGTGTTTGACTTTTAAATCATTCACAACATTTTGCGATTTTATGTGTATTATTCAAGGAATTATGTGGCTTTTCCACCAAAATTCACTTGTTTTTTAGTGATTTTAACCACTATATCTTGTGTCGGACGAAAATAAAACCAAACTGCACAGAGCACTGCTAATAAGCCATCACGGAAGAAAAAAGCGGCATAATAGTATACTCACATTTTCTTATTAAAACATACCCTTCTGATCCATTCTCATAATAATCGAAGCAATCTGCGCGCGGCTTGCGCCCTCGGTGGGTGCTACTCTGCCGTCCGCCATACCGCTGATTATTTCGTTCTTAACCGCCCAGGCAACGGGAGTTTTCGCAAACGTGCTTATTCTTCCCGAGTCGCTGAATCTGGAAAGAATTGAATTTGCTCCGCTGACAGAAGGCTCGTCCATATATCTGTAAAGAATGGTTGCAACCTGTTCACGGGTAATCGGGTCATTAACGCCGAAATTGCCGTTGGCATAGCCTGCGATGATGTTGTTATCAACCGCCCAGTTAACCGCCGCCGCATAATATGCGCCCTTCTTTACGTCCTTGAGTCGGGGCGTCATGCTCGCATAGCTTGAAAGATTTACATCTGCAATGTTAGCAAGAATTACAACAAAGTCCTGACGCTTGAGGCTGTCGCCGGGGCCGAAGTATCCGTTCTGATAACCCGACATAAAGCCTGCTTTTGCGACATACTGCACAGCGTCATAGTACCATGAATTCTCGCTTACATCGGGGAAGTAGATATCGTCGTCAACAGGCTCGTTCAGTTTCGGAATGCTGACATTCTTCGTCTGCGTTGTGAAAGCAGAATTTGTAAAGGTTGCCGTAAACTTTCTTGTGCCTGTCGCTGTGGTTGTAGGCTGTTTGATTACCTGTGAGGTGGTGTTTACGGTTTCGGTATCTTTGTGAGAGGAATCATTTGTGCAGGTTCTTGTCGCCGTGCAGGTCTTGTTGTCGGACGACCACTTGTAGGTGGGTGTGCCCCAGGAGTGACCGAGCTTGTTAATTGTTTCGGTGTAGGAATATCCGCATGTTGAGCAGGTGTATGTTCTTACTCCGTCTGCGGTGCAGGTCGCCTGCTTGGTGACTTTGTTTGTGTAGGAGTGGGAGCAAGCACTTGAATTTGTTATAGTGAAATAGACTGTATCCGTATTGATTGCGCCCGAAATGTTAACGCAAGAAACAAAAGTGGCAAAATCCCCTGTTCCTAATTCACTACAAGGAATATTAATACTGTGCCCTATAAATTCTTTTTGATAAACTACAGTTGACCCCTTCCATACTTGAATGCCATAGTAATCAATACCACCGTTTGCCGAAGCTGTTACAGTTATCATATCGCTTAAACTAAAAATTGAATTGTTGATAGCTATTTGTGGGTTTGACGGCTTTGAAACAATGGTAAAGTCTACAGTTGAAGAAGTATGATATCCCAGAGGATTCACTGCCGTAACATACGCAGAAAAAGTTCCTGCTCCAAAATGTGCACAGGATAATTCCAATGAACTTTCGCTTGTTTCATAATCGTATATCAGTTCGCTTCCATACCAAATCTGTATTTTGTATTTTTCAACATAGGTGTCTGAAGAAAAACTAACATACATCTTATCGTTTAATGAATAGCGTGTTTTATCAAAGGCAATGTTTGCACTCGTAGGAGCGGTTGTGGCACCGGCAAAATCCGGTCCCGGTCTGATAAAGCAAGCAAGAGTTCCGTCTGTATAATTATAAGTATGTTCTCTTCCGGTATGTGTGCTTCCGTTTGTTTCGGCGACGGATATCCCGGACGAGGATGCGCTTGTAACAATGGCTATGTGTCCTAAATTGCTTGTAAAGTATGACCATACGACAATATCACCGGGCTGAGGAATTAAACCTTTTGTATAAGTAATTCTTGACCATCCGCTTGGGAGTTGGTTATGTGCGTAATCAACTGCATTTCCGCCTGGGTTTTTTACACCCAGATAAGCATAATAAGCCATTATCAGGTCAACGCACTGAACTCCGTAAGCACCGTCAACATCATACGGACTTTTAACCCACTGTCTTGCCCACGCAACCGATTCCGACTGAGAGTGAGCGGTATAGGCACTTGAATTGAACGAAATCAATGACAACATTGATATTATCATTATTAACGTAAGAAGTAATGATGTGGTCTTTTTGAATGCTTTTTTCATTTAAAATCCCTCCAAAATTTAATATAAACAAATTATACCAATTAAACCAAAATTGTTCAATACTCCGGCGGCATACACATGACGGTCGCCGTCGAGATTTAATGTGACTTTATTACAACCCTTCCACCGGCGTTCGCCGGTCCCCCTCCCCTTACACAGGGGAGGCTTTCGAGCGACCAACGGTCGCCACTACGTATTATAATTTACAATTACATCAAAAAAACAGCGGCGGGGGTCATCCCCCCGCTCTACGTTTATTTTCGATGAACATTTCTTCACTATTCACTGTTACTTATTACTTCGTACTATATTCCCCTGACCTCGGCTGTAGGTATGTACTTTCTTATTGTTTCAAGGAAGCCTCTGACGGTGTCCTCGTCATAGGCGCTCATTCCGTCGCGGAGCACGTCGCCCGAATCAACGAACTGCTGAAGGAAATACTTCTTTGTCCCCCGAAGCCACTGACCGATTTTTTCAAAGTCGTCGTTTGTATGAAGCGGCTTTACAACCGTGGTCCTGAATTCATAGTCGACGCCCGAGCCTTCAAGAAGCTCCTTGCTCTTATACAGCGGAGCAAGGTCGAGCCCGTCAACCCCTGCGGTAAGGGCGTACTTTTCGGGTGAATTTTTAATGTCAACCGCAACATAATCGACAAGCTTTTCGTTTAACAGCTCCTCCAGCTTTTCGGGATAAAAGCCGTTTGTGTCGAGCTTTACAAGAAAGCCCTTTTCCCTTACGGCTTTTATAAATTCCTTAATATCCTTCTGCAGAAGCGGCTCGCCGCCCGTAATTGCCACGCCGTCAAGTAAGCCCTTTCTCTTGTCAAGGAAGCCGAGTATTTCCTCCTCGGAAATGTGCTCCTTTTCCCTGCCGTCCACAAGAGAAGCGTTGTGGCAGAAGGGACAGCGCAAATTACAGCCGTGTGTAAAAACCGTGCAAGCCATCCTCTCGGGAAAGTCAAGCAGCGTAAGCTTTTGAAAGCCGTCAATTATCATCAGTCTTTATCATCCTTTTTGTTTATTTTTGAGCCCGAGCTGTCGGCGGCGTAAATTACCGCAAGGCTCAGCAGGGCGATTACCGACGAGTGAAGCATCGGTATTTTAAACCTGCCCTCCATCACCGACATTGCGGCGATAAGCCCTAAAAGGGCAAGAATATATGTAACTGTCAGCGCCGTCTTATATGCGGGGGCTTTTTCCGAATTATAGGAAAGAAAAAATGTCAGCGCCGCAACCGACAGCACAATCACGGCATATATAACGAAAAACAGCTTCATACTCTTTTCCTCGTTAAAACAAGGCAGAACCAATCGGCGCTTCTGTTCTCCTCAACCGTTTCAAAGCCGTTTTCGCTGAGCGCCGCTTTAACCTCTGCAATCCTGTCGGCAATTATTCCCGAAACAATAAAGTATGCACCGTCCTTCATAAAATCACCCACAACGGATGAGAACATTATAATAACATCCGCCACGATATTAGCAACAATCAGGTCGAATTTGCCGCTTATTTTATCGGTAAGGTTGCCCTCGACAAACCGAAGCTCGGGAGAGGAAAAGCCGTTGAGAATGCCGTTTTGCTTTGCAGTCTTTACGGCGAGCTCGTCAATGTCAACTCCGAGCGCGCTTTCGGCTCCGAGTAAAAGCGAAGCAATGGCGAGTATTCCGCTGCCGCAACCGGTATCAAGTACGGTATCGCCCGGCTTTAAATACTTTTCGAGCATTTCCATACAGAGCCTTGTCGTGTCGTGCCCGCCTGTGCCGAAGGCAAGTCCCGGCTCAATTGAAAGCACCTTCCTGCCGTCGGAATTGTCGTACTCGTCAATCCACGACGGACGAATAAGCAGGCTTTCGCCCACCTTCATAGGCTTAAAATATTCCTTCCAGTTGTTTTCCCAGTCCTCGTTTTTACAGCTTTGCAGGTCAATTTCGTGTTCAATGCCGGCAAGGCTGTACCGCTCGGAAAGAAAGGACACCGCCTCCGCAGGATTTTGGTCTGCAGGTATGTAAAGGTGGATATAGCCCACGCTTCTGTCCTTTTTTAAAAGCTCCTCATCGATTAAATCAATGTTTGCGATTTCAAGGGTTTCCTCCTCCAGCGTGCGGTAATCCTCAATATAAATGCCGTAGGGCACCGCCATGTTTGCAATATCGCCTGCGGCGTCAATATCGTCCGCCGCAACCTTAACCGTTACCTCGGTCCACTCCATATGCCGTCTCCGTATCTTAATACTTGTTATGTACTCTCTCACAGAAGCAAAGCAGGTCCTTAACCTCAAGCACCGTGCCGTCGTCAAGCACAGCTTTGCCGCTCATTCTGCCGAACACCTGATGCTGGTCGGTAACAATCGCCTTCAGGTCGATTATCGCCGCACGGTCAAGTATCGGTACAAAGTCCATTTCAAGCCTGCCGTCCGAGGAGGAGATAGTCCACGGGTCCGTGTAGCTTGATTCGGGTATATTGAAAACTATATCGTCAAGCTTGTGCCCTACGCCGTCGTAGAAAATAATGTTTTCACTCGCGGCGCTTGTGTCGCCGAAGCCGTAGCCGATATTGAAGCCGAAGGGCTTTCCGTCAACAATTCCGTTGCCCGAACCCCAGTTCCAGGTGTTGTCATAAGTCCATACGCCTCTGCCCCAGTCAAGCGTGCCGAAGTCCGTTTCAGGGTCAAATTCATAGGTCTTGCCGTCAAAGCTGCAGCTGCCCGAAGCTCGCATACAGTTAATTTTCTGGTTGTAGTAGAAGGCGTGCCTGTCCTCCTTCCACGGGGTTGCAATAACCATGGTATCCATCGGCTTCTGTTCAAGCCTTATGTCACACTGAAGAGTCTTGCCCTCATAGAAGTTCTTGAAAACGCAGGAGATTCTTCTTGTATCGCCCGACTTACGGAATTCCATTGAAAGACGCTTGTCCTTATAAACGGTGTTGCCCTCAGCGGTAGTGGTCGGAAGTTTCAGCTTGCCCATCGGAAAGGCGTTAAGCACCGTTTCAGTGTGCTCCCACGGGTTTTCGCCAAGCCAGATAAGCGAAGCGGACTGAAGGCCTACATAGCCGTCGTCGGAAATCGTAAACGCAAATGCGAACTCCTTGCCGACAACGAGATAGTAGTCCCACTCCTTAATTCGGGTCTTTCTCTTTTTGATGTCGTCTCTCGAATAAATCTGATAAAGCTGTCTTGACCAGCCCGGCTCTCTTAATGTTCCGTCAACGTTAAGAAGCCTCTGAACATTGGTGACCTCATGATTTCTCATAGCATTTACCCCTTTTTTATTTAATTTTTTATTTAATCAAGGTTAACCCTTAAGTCCTTGTCCTTTTCCATTATATTAAACATTTTTCGGTCGTTGAGCGCCCAGAGCTTTGAAGAAAATTCGTCCTTTTCAAGCGTTTCAACGGCACGGGCTATCTGGTTAACTCTGGCGTCCATATTGTCAAGCTCCGATAAAAGCTCGGCTTCAAGGAACATCGGTCTGACCGCCGCGCCGTATTCAGGCTCGGAATGGTGCGAAATGAGCATATGCTCAATCAGCATTGCCTTTTCCTTTGAAACCGAAAGCTCCTCGCACGCACGGTCTACGAGCATAGCGCCCTTAACAAGGTGACCGATAAGGTTGCCTTCAATTGTGTAGCCCGTTGCGGTACCGACGGAGGACACGGAGTATTCTATTGTTTTGGCAATGTCGTGAAGCATTGCGCCGGTAATTAAAAGCTCGCGGTTAACGAACGGATAAACCTCGCAAACACCCTCACAAAGCTTAACGATTGAAAGAGTGTGCATTAACAGACCGCCCCTTACAGCGTGGTGCAGTCTGAACGCCGCAGGCCAGGTGAGAAGCAAATCCTTGCGCTCGGAATACATTTTAAGTACAAGCCTTTTAAGCTCGTCATCCTCAAAGTCCTCGGCAATTGAAATAAGCTTTGAATACATATATTCTCCGCTGTAATCGGCGCTCTTGACATAGTCCTCGGGCTTTACATCGTCGTCGGGACCCGCCTTGCGGATTTTGATTATTCTTAACTGGTCGTTTCCGTTATATTTTGTTATTTCGCCCCTGACCTTAACAATGTCGTCAACGGCATATTCTCCGTGAATAAGAGGCGCATAGTCCCAGAGCCTTGCGACAACTTCGCCGGAGCTGTCGGCAAGCTTCATGTCGAGGTATTCCGAGCCCTTTGCCGTCACCTTCACATCGCATTTTTTAATTATGGCAAAGCCCTCGCTCTGCCCGTTGGTAAGCTGTTTAAAGTCCATATTATTTCTCCTGTTATTTTCTTTTTTTATTATATAACATTGAGAAAAAATAGTAAACCTATAAATTTATTTTTTAATCAAAAAACTTTTTATGTCTTCGAGCGTATAACTTTTCTCCCTTTCCGCGTTAACCACCGCCCGTGTATTTGAGCGCGCGACAAGCAAGCCTGCCGAAAGCGTATAAGCTAAAAGCGCAACGGCTACAAAGACCGAGAATTTTTTAAAAACTTCCGTAGTATAACCTCACCTTCCGTTTTCCTCTATAAAGCGTGAAAGTGCCTGCCCGAAAAGATGCCCGGAATACACTGCCTCGGCAAGGGTGTTTGAGTCGCTCCCGAATTCGAGCAGCGCCGAGCACGGCGTTACATCCATATTGTATTTCCTTGAGCAAAACAGTACGGGTCTCATCAGCCCGGGAAACATTTCCTCGGCGGTTTTCTGCAGCCGTAAATCAAAGGTCAGGTTCTTTTCCCAGCCGTCAAAGCTTTTGACCTTGCCGTCTTGGCAGCCCGCTATAATCATTATCTGTGCAGCCTTTATGCCGTTTATCTCGAAGATCGCCTTGACCCTCGTCTTTTCGTCAAGGTAAATGGCATCCCTGTGGACGTCGAGCGTAATCCGAATGCTCGGGTATTTTTTCAGTATCGCCTCAACCGATGCTCTTGAGCGGTCATACGCTCCGGTATACCTTGAATCGTGAATCTGAGTGTCGTGTATAACGCCTATGTTGTTCTTCTCAAGCTCTTCACATATAGCGTCACCGACCCTAACCATATTTCTTGCGGGGTCGGTGCTCCTGGTACTGTAAGAGGGCGTAAACCACCCCTCGTCGAGCATTTCATAGCTTTCGGTCGTGTGAGTGTGAAAGACAAGCACTGTAGGCAGAGCTTTGTCCTTTATGTCAAGATAAAGCGTGCCGTTAAGAGAGCTTTCAATATCCGCGGAGTGCGACTGAGTTGTGTTACGAAGACAGATGCTTCCGAATACATCCGTGGCATTTTCCGCATTATACTGTCTTTGAAGCACTGTTCCTTTACTTTCGGCGGAGGAAAAGCTCTTGCGAAACTGCTCCTGCATAAGAATTATGTCCGACGGGGTTGTATAACCGTTTTTGAGCACCTCCTTTTCCTTAAGTGCGGCTTTTTCGTTTTCGGTTACCATTTCTTGTTCTTCCGTACCGTCGCGCACCGTTTCCAAAAGGAAAAGCTCTCTCGCCGTTTCCCCGTAAAGCTCGGGATATGAAAGCTTAAGAGCCTTTATCGTCCGCCGTCCGCCGCCCGAACATAATACACACGTCAAAACCGCAGTCAACAAAAAAAGTGAAAAAAGCCTTACGATGCCAAATGTTCCTGCAGACTGTCCTTTTTTCTTTTTCATCGGCTTTTCCCCCGTATTATTTTCCTTTAAATATATGTCGGGGGGTGAGGTTTTATACGAGCGAGAGCAATAGCTCAGGGTCAACCGAAGGCTGAAGCGCGCTGTTGATTGACAGCGCAAGAAGCCGTGCAGCCCTGTGGATAAGCAAATCAATATCCCTCGGAGTAACCATCATTGCGGAAATCTCGTTTGCCTCGTCACGGTCGGGCTCGCTTCCGGAAACCTCACGCGCAATAGTTACGGCGTCGACAACGGTCGGCACACCGACCGCAATAACGGGAACGCCGAGCGTTTCCGAGGTAAGTCCTGTCCTGCTGTTTCCGACGCCCGAGCCCGGAGTAATACCCGTGTCGGTAAGCTGAACGGTTCTGCCGAGCCGATCAAGGGACGCACAGGCAAGAGCGTCAACCGCAATTACTGCCTTAGGCTTTAAAAAGCTCGCAACGCTTTTTATAATCTCGCCCGTTTCCATTCCCGTCTGTCCGAGCACACCCGTAGCAAGGGCACAGACGCTCTGAAGCTTTTCGAGCCCCGCCTGCTTTAAAAGCTCTTCGGTAAGGTGCCTTGTTGAAAAAACCGAATCAATACACAAAGGACCCAGTGCGTCGGGGGTTATGCTCTCATTTCCGAGCCCGACAGCAAGCACGGTGCCTTCTCCGTCGGGCAAAAGAGAACGAAGCGCAGAGGTAATTTCCTCAAAGCGCTCGTCAAAAAGCTCGGCGTCGTTTGAAAATTCGCTGAGCTCTACCGTGATGTACCTGCCGCACGGCTGACCGACAAGCCTTGCCGCATCCTCGTGCTCAATTATAATTTCGGTAGTCACCGTTTTGTCGGTACTGCGGCAATGCTTTGTAACGCCCTTCAGTCTTTCCTCACCCTCGACGCAGGTGTTTTCTATTGCAAGATCGCTTCTGTATCTCATTTTTTCTCCTTATAATGTTTAAAAAATAATATTTATATCAATAAAATAAAAAAAGTGTCACGAAATTTCAAAAAAAACTTGCATTTTTTAAAATACAATGGTATTATATAGGTCGTTAATGTATAAGGGAGGTGTAACGAATGCCTAATATTAAATCGGCTAAAAAGCGTGTTATAGTTAACGGCAACCGTGCAAAGCGCAACAAGTCAGCCAACACTGCTTTGAAAACAGCTATCAAAAAAGCTAACATAGCTATTGAGAGCGGTGCCGCAGACAAGGAAGTACTTGTTACTGCTGCAATTAAGAAGATTGACCAGGCCAGCGCCAAGGGACTTCTTCACAAGAACAATGCTGCTCGTAAAAAGTCCGCCCTCGTTACAAAGTTAAACAAGGCTTAATGCGGTAATGCGCAGTTTTCGCTGTTGACTCAGGTCAACAGCGTTTTGCTTTTATTTACACATTGTTCATTGACAAGTGCGTTTTATTTGGTTATAATATATTTAACAAAAAATTTATGGAGGCATTTATATGAAAAAGGCACTTAAAATTCTCGGCATCATTATCGCTGTTGCAGGCGCAGCCTTCGCAGCTTATATCTTTGTTAAAAATTACGTTGAGTCCAAGAAGGTAGTTATCGGCAACGACGCTGAAAATTACGTTTCCTGCTCATGCTGTGACGACGAATTCGTTTCGGAAACAGTTGCTTAAACCCTAAAAACCCCTGACCGAGCCTGAGGCTCGGTCTTTTTTATTTTGACTTTGCCTTTGCGAACAGACTTACCGCAAGTGCGGAAACCATCGCCACGGTTGTGCCTACGCTTGCCGACGACAGCGGTCCCGTAAGTATTCCGAGCCAGCCGTTTTCGGCTATCATTATTTTGGTGCCCTGAACAAGTGCATTCCCGAAGCCTGTCAACGGCACGGTAGCTCCCGCCCCTGCAAATTCGACAAGAGGCTCATAAACTCCCAGCGCTCCGAGCGCCACGCCGAGCACGACAAAGGCGACGAGTATCCTCGCAGGCGTCCAGCTTGTAAGGTCGATTAAAACCTGCCCGACTGCACAAATCAATCCTCCGACTATAAAAGCTTTTAAAAAAATCATTTTTATTCCTCCCCTTTTATTATTTTTCCTTTTTGTTTACTTATTCCGAAATAAATGTTAAAATAAAACCCTGAATTACCGATTGAAGCTTAACGCTTTCGGCTCGAGTTCCAAAACAGAAAAGGAGGCTTTTTATGAAAGGCTTAACAGATACATACACATTGTCAAACGGCGTCAAGGTGCCGTGCGTGGGCTTCGGCACATGGAAAATGCCCGAAGAAATTGCAAGCGCTTCCGTTAAGTGCGCCATAAGCTCGGGTTACAGACACATTGACACCGCCGCCGCATACCAAAACGAGTATTATGTCGGAAAAGGGATTAAGGAAAGCGGCATACCGCGCAATGAAATCTTTCTTGTTTCGAAGCTTCCGAACGACGACCACGGCTATGAAAAGGCGATTGCCTCCTGCGAGGCTTCGCTTAAAAGGCTGGGTACCGATTACCTTGACGCTTACCTTATTCACTGGCCTGTGCTTATTCAGAATGTCGACAGACTTGAGGAGGACTTGTGCGAAACGTGGAGAGCGCTCGAAAGGCTTTATAACGACGGAAAGCTTCGCAGTATCGGCACAAGCAACTTTTTAGAAGAGCACATAGACCTGCTTAAAAGAAATTTTTCGGTTTATCCTATGATTAATCAGGTACAAATGCATCCGCAGAATCCGCAGGAGGAAATGGTTGCATACTGCAGGGAAAACAACATACTCCCCGAGGCATGGAGTCCGCTTATTCAGGGTCAGGCGTTTAAGAGGGAGGAGCTTATTGGGCTTTCGGAAAAATACGGAGTTTCCGTCGCTCAGCTTTGCGTAAGGTTTATTGTGCAGAAGGGTGCGGTGCCGATTCCGAAATCGACAACGCCCGAAAGAATAAAAAACAACGCCGATGTGTTCTCATTTGAAATAAGCGAAGAGGACATGAAGGAAATTGCCTCGCTTAAAAAATACGGCATGATAGGCGACCCGCCGTCAGTGCCGAGAACGCATCAGGTTGTAGGCTTTTAAAGAACAGAAAAACGCAGCAGACCGAAATCTGCTGCGTTTTTTAGTTACATTGTTTTATTTGACAGCACGTCAAGATTGGCTTCGGGAAGGTATTCGCTGACTATTGCTCCGTCATCGTAAACGATATAAACATGTCTGCCCTCGGCATTATAGCTATCATAGAAGGGCACCGATTTTTCAACAACCGCCTTTGCCTTTTCGGGGTTTTCGATAAGTACCAGCGGAGCGCCCGAATCCGAGAACACCCTGTTGAGTATGTTTATCGCCGTATCGGAGAAGCCCTCATTTTTGTATGCGTAGTAGTTATATCTCTCAATACACGAAGCGTCAACGCCGATTACGTTTGCCCAGCCGAAGTTCTTCGGAACATCGTCCTCCAAAAATCCGAACCAGCCGTCTATATTATCAAGCTGCTTGGAAAGCTCCGTGAATCTGTCGGACGCAGACTTACTGTCACGGGTGACATATACGCACTTGATCTTTCTTTCCGTTTCACCGACAGTATAGCCGTTCTGCTTTAAGTAGTTAAGCGTATTTGTCATACCGGGATAAACAAAGAACATCGGCGTCTGCGGAGCGTAAGCGCCGTTTTCCTTTACGGGCTTTCCGTCCTCTACAAACTCGTCCGTATATTCACGCTCAAGTCCGTCCCAAGAAAAATCTCCTGCCTTATATTTCTCGTTTTCATAAGGCACAAGCATTGCTCCCGATGAAATTATCGCTACGGGACGCACGTTGCTGAAATACATTTGTTCAAAGCTCATCGCCCTCATGTCCTTATAAAGAGCCTCCATAAGGGCGTCGTTGTCCTCAATCATGCCTTCCGTGTCAATGGCGATATAGCTTACTATCCCCTTGTCAAACAGCAGGCTTGAGTCCGAAACATAATATGTCGAGCCCTTGAGAAGACCTTGCGGGTTAGAGTTGGGATTTTCATAGAAGTTATACATATGATTTTCGTCATATTCCGTGCTCTGGCTTACATCAATGCCGTTGAGCATAAGGTATTTCATCAAGCCGTCGAAATAATGAGAGCCGTAAACCTCTTTGGCGTAATCGTATATGAGCTTGTCATCATAAATGTTGAAGCGTCTTACAATCTGCTTGCCGTTTTTAAGTATAAGCCTGAAGGAAAGCGTACCCTCAAAGCTGTCGTCGCGCGCCTCTTTGCTTGCCTTTTCAAAGTACTTGGTGCAGAGCTTGATGTCGTCCTCATCGGTTGATTTGTAGTTTGAATAAGTGTCCTCCATATTGTCAACCGCATTGAAGTCGAAAAGATTCTGCGGGTCAACAACATCCATCTGTATCGACTTTATTTCCGAAAGCTCGGGAAGTTTGTTAAAGGTTCCGAAGCAATCGGTCGAAAGAGTGATAAACGCACAGATAAACACTGCAAGAAGCCCTGCAAGCACGGGAAGCGAGCGAAGCGTCGGGCGCATTTTGCGGTGGATTAACAGCTCCGCAAGGAAGTATGCCGCCGACGGAATAATAAGCAGAAGGAGTATTATAAACAGAGGACTTACGTTTCTTGAAAGCTCTGACTCGGTAAGGAAAACCATTGCAACAATACCGAGCACTGAGGAAATGCTGTAAACCGCAACGGCAACGCCGTTGATAACCGATGAAAGATAGAACTTGCCGAAGGAGTTTGAGTTTTCCGCCTTTCTCTTATTAAGAAGGAAGTAGCCGAGCACAAGCATACCTACGGTAAGCACGCTCCAGACAATAATCGGAAGCATAAGTCCCATATCAAGCATAAGGTCCTCAGGTACCTTATTCCCGCAAAGCACGGTGGAAAGGCTGATAACGGGAGAAATCTCCTCGAAAATCATATCCAGCGTGTGCACGGTTTGGTCGGTATCAATAAGTATGGTCATGGGATTTAAGAAGGAAAGCTTACTTGTACCGAGCATTGTCTCCATATCGCCTACATAGTAGCCCGTAAGCAATGCGCCTTTAAGCGAAGCCGCAAGGCTGATAGCCCTTGACGGGATTGAGGAAAGGAGAACGATTGTTATTACGGATTCAATCCTCGAGCCCGTGTTTGCACAGATAAAAGACATCATCGCAAAGCCGGCGGCTCCCGAAACAAAGAAGCCCGTTACAAGGTAGAAAAACACCTGGAAAACATGCGCGCTTGCTCCGAAGGCGTAAATGTTCAAAAGCAGGGTTATGGTAAGCGGAACCGCAACCGCAAGAAGCATTGAGCAAAGAGCGGCGAGCATTCGGTTTAAGAAAAGCTTTGACCTTGTAATACCGAAGCTTAAATAAACATTTACGGAGTTTTTCTTAAACAGGAAGCCGAAAAGCACCTGAGCCATAAGCACTCCGCAAATAAACATACCGGGCGACATGGCTAAGCCGAGAAACTCAATGCCGAAATATGAGATAATCGGCTCCTTGGGGTCAACAAGCATCATATGTGCGGGTGTGATCTGCATAATAACCGGAACAACGGAGGAAACGAAAATCACCGCAAATGCGATAGCGGCAAACAGAATTACGCTTTTAAAGCAACGCTTAAGGTCTTTATTGTCGACTTTATCAGCGGAAAATCTTTGTGATGTCATAGCTCTTGTCCTCCATTTCATTTAAAAATACCTCTTCCATGGTAAGTCTGTACTCGTCAATGGCAACGGGTCTGAGAGAGTTGAGCTTTTCAATCTGCTCCTTGTAGTTGCCCTCAAAGACAAGCATACAGATTTTGCCGTCGGTTGAGAAGGTTTTGTACTTGATGTTCTTAAAGTCAGCCTCGCTGACCTCATGGTCAAAGATAAGACGAATTTTCGAGTAATTGCGCGAAACCTCGTCGACCGAGCAGTCCATTGTGAGGTGCTTGCCGTTGATAAGCCCTACCCTGTCGCAAAGGTTTGAAAGCTCGAAAAGATTGTGCGACGAGATAATCAGAGAAGCCTCATTCTCTGCAATGTACTCAATAAACAGCTTCTTGGTAAGCTCCTTTTTCTGCGGATCAAGTCCGTCAAAGGTTTCGTCAAGCAAAAGGTATTTGGGTCTTGACGAGAGCGCAAGAATTATTTCCGCCTGTCTCTGCATACCCTTTGAAAAGCCCCTGAGCTTTCCGCCCAACGGCAAGCCGAAAACCTCAAGAAGATTTCGGAAGGTCGTGTCGTTAAAGTTCGGGTAATAGTTCTTGTAGAACCTTGCCATCGAGGCTATGCTTGAGCCCATCGGAAAATACAGATCATCGGGAATGTAAAACATTTCCTTCCTTACATCGTCGTTGTCGTAGGTGTTCTGCGAGCCCATAAGCACCTCTCCGCCGTCCGGGCGGTAGATGCCCGCCGCCGTCTTAATCAGCGTGGTTTTGCCCGCTCCGTTGTAGCCGATAAGTCCGTAAATTGACGAGGGCTCAACATTAAAGCTTAAATTTTCAACGGCGACAAAATCATCGAATTTTTTTGTAACGTTTTTTATTTCAATCATTTTTATCACTTCCGTCCCCATAAATATTAAAGATTATTGTGGCAAGCTCCTCCTTGTCAACGCCGAGCTTTTTGGCGTTTTTAACCGCCTCGGAGAAGCTGCGAAGAGATGCTTCAACATAGCTGTCAAGCTCAGCCCTGTCGCTGATAAAGCTACCCTTTCCCGCAACCGAGTAAATTATACCCTCATCCTCAAGTTCGGAAAACGAACGCTTGATGGTGTTGATGTTTACCGAAAGCTCCGCCGAAAGCGCACGCAGTGAGGGCAGCTGCTCTTCGGGTTTCAGCTCTCCCCTTGACACCGCAAGGATTATCTCCTTTTTAATCTGCTCGTATATCGGCACACGGGATCGGTAATCAATAAAGATATTCACAGGTTTCACCTCCTGAATTTTTACTGTATAACTGTGCTATCACAGATATTACAGTTATAAGGTAACACAGTTTTTTCGGTTTGTCAACACAATTTTTAAAAAATGTCCTAAAAAAAGAAAGCGGATGAACAGTCATCCGCTTTAAACACTTATTTACAGAGTATGTCAACCAGTCTTTCAACCGTTTTCTCAACATTTTCGTTTTCAACCCTGAGGGTAATGTCGGCATATTTTTTGTAAAGTGCTTCCCTTTCGGAAAGTATTTCCTCGATACTCTGCTCTCTTTTTGCCGCAATTCCTCTTGTTGTGATATTGCAAAGCCTCTTTTTAAGAATCTCGGCAGGCACGTCAAGGTAAACCGTAACACCGTTCTTTTTAAGGAAGGTCATGGCTTCATCCCTGAAGACGGCGCTGCCGCCCGTGGAAATCACACAATTGTCCGCGTCAACGGAAAGAATCGCATCCCTTTCACAGTCAAGGAACTTTTCAAGCCCGTCTGTGTCAATTATGTTTTGAAGAAGCTCGCCCTGCCTTGACTGAATTATCAAATCCGTATCAACAAAGCCCATGCCCAGAGTTTTTGCAAGCACGACGCCGACCGTGCTTTTACCGCTGGCAGGCATTCCGATAAGAACAATATTGCCCGTCATATTGAAATCTCATGAGCAAGTCTGTAGAGTTCCAGGTCTATGCTTTTGCTCATATTAAGAGCCTCAAAAATATCAAAGTCGACAATTTCATCCTTCCTCATTGCAACGACTCTGTTGCCGATACCCTGCTTAAGAAGCTCAACCGCTTTGCAACCCATAAGGCTTCCCACAACTCTGTCACGTACGGTCGGGCAGCCGCCGCGCTGAACGTGACCGAGAATTGTAGCTCTTGACTCAATCCCGGTAACCTCTTCGATTTTCTTTGCCATTTCGCTTACGCCGCCGATACCCTCGGCAACAATGATAATGAAATGTCTTTTGCCGGTCTGCTGAGTTCTTCTCATTCGGTCGATAACATCCCTCTCGAAATCAAACTCAACCTCGGGAATAAGTATAGTAGTTGCGCCGCAGGCGATACCTGCGTTAAGAGCTATGTAGCCTGCCCTTCTGCCCATAACCTCAACAACCGAGCAACGGTCGTGAGATTCGGTTGTATCACGCAGTCGGTCAACCATTTCCATAACGGTATTCATAGCAGTGTCATAGCCGATTGTATAGTCACAGCAGGCTATGTCATTGTCGATGGTACCGGGGATACCTACACAGGGAATGCCTCTGAGCGAAAGGTCCCTTGCGCCTCTGAAGGAGCCGTCGCCGCCGATTACGACAACGCCGTCAATGCCCTCCGACTTGCAGACATCAATTGCCTTCTGCATACCCTCCTCGGTCTTAAACTCGGGGCTTCTTGCGGAATAGAGTATTGTGCCGCCGCGGTTTATGATATTCGAAACACTGCGGAGATTCATTTCATAAAAGTCACCGTACATAAGGCCGTTATAGCCCCTTTTGATGCCGACAACCTTTAAGCCGTTTTCACAGCCTGCACGGACTACGGCTCTGACTGCCGCATTCATGCCCGGAGCGTCGCCTCCGCTTGTAAGTACACCTATCTTTTTCATTTATATCACCTCAAAAATGATTACATATATAATACACTAAAAGAAAAAATAGTCAAGTTTATTTTTTAATACTGTACGACTACGTTTTCCTTACCGACTACTCCGACAAGGTTTGAATATAAAAGATTATTGATTTCAGCCTTGTAGTCCATCTCACGGTATTTGCCCGTATCCTTATAATAAAAATACACGGGCATATCTCCTCTTTGCGCCTTGAGGAACTCGTTACACCTGTAAGTAAGCTGGCTGTTTTCCGATTCAAAGCGGATAAACAGTCCCCTTTTCTTTTTGCCGGCGAGTGCGGGAGACAGCTCCACCGTATCGGCAATCACCTTTGCAGGCTCGTCCTCACGAAGAGAGGCTCTGCCGTTTATCAAAAGCACATTCCCCGGTATCATAAGGTTGTGGCACCGCTCATACACCTTGGGGAAAACAATTACCTCAATGCCGTCTGTAATATCCTCTGCGGAAAGAAACGCCATTGTGTCGTCACGCTTAGTGATTTTCTTCTTTACATCGTTAAGAATAACAAGCAGCCTTACCTGACTGCCGTCGGAAATATTGGACGTTTCGTCCGAGGACGCCTCATTAATCCTTACTACGCTTGTGCAGCCGAGCTTTCTTGAAAGCCCCGTATACTGCTCCATTGGGTGCCCAGAAAGGTAAAGCCCCGTGGTTTCCTTTTCATAGGCGAGTTTTTCAAGCAGCGGGAACTCCTCGCAATGACGGATTGACGCCTCTGCGCTGTCCTCCATTGCTCCGAGGTCAAAAAGACCTATCTGTCCGTCTACGTTATGCCTTCGGGTCTGCTCAATGTCCGCAAGAAGCACGCCGAGATTTATCATCATTTCCCGTCTGTTAAGACCGAGTCCGTCAAGAGCGCCGCATTTAATAAGGCTCTCCGCCGCGCGTCGGTTAAAGTCCCTCGACTGTGTGCGCTTTAAAAAATCGTTAAAGGAGGTAAACCTGCCTCCCCTGCAACGCTCGCGGTAAACAGAGTCAATGAATCCCACACCGAGGTTTTTGACGGCGGAAAGTCCGAAGAATATTTTCCCGTCCTGTGCTATAAATTGAGCCCTCGACTGATTGATGTCGGGCTTTACAACCTCTATACCGAGGCGATGACATTCCTGAATATAAAGCGCAACGTTACTGCTGCTTGCAATCACACTTGTCAAAAGCGCCGCCATAAATTCGGCGGGATAATGACATTTTAAGTATGCGGTTCTGTATGCCACAAGGGCATATGCCGCCGAATGCGACTTGTTGAAGGCATAGCTGGCAAAGCTTGTCATATCGTCAAAAATCGACTGTGCCACGCCCTCGGAAATATTGTTTTTAAGACAGCCCTCAACAAAGGTCGTCCTTTCCTTTTCCATTACGTCGTGCTTTTTCTTGCTCATTGCACGCCTTACTATATCCGCCCTGCCGAAGGAATAGCCTGCAAGCGAACGGAAAATCTGCATTACCTGCTCCTGATAAACCATACAGCCGTTTGTGACGTCAAGTATAGGCTTTAAAAGCGGAGTTTTGTAGCGTATTCTTTCGGGGTTGTGACGGTTCGCAATGTAGGCGTCAATTGAATCCATGGGACCCGGTCGGTAGAGTGAAATAACTGCGATAATGTCCTCAAGGCTCTGCGGCTTAAGGCGCACAAGCACTCTGCGAAGTCCTGCAGATTCGCACTGGAAAACGCCGTAGGTTTCGCCGGAACGGAAAAGCTCATAGGTTTTTTCGTCCTCAAGCGATATTTTTTCTATATCAAAATCAGGCTTTTTCTGCTTTATCATTTTTACCGCATCGTCTATTACGGTAAGCGTACGAAGCCCTAAAAAGTCCATTTTAAGAAGTCCGAGCTGTTCAATCGCCGTCATTGTAAACTGCGTTACAACAGCCTCGTCGTTCTTTGCAAGCGGCACGTATTCGTCAACGGGTCGGTCGGTGATTACCACACCCGCCGCATGGGTCGACGCATGCCTCGGCATACCCTCAACCGCACGGGCAAGAGCTACAAGCTCGTTGACGGTTTCGTCCTGCTCACACATTTTGCGAAGCTCCGGGTTCTTTTTAAGAGCCTTTTCAATAGTGATGTCAAGCTCCCTCGGTATCTGCTTTGCAACCGAGTCCACGGTACTGTATGAAATTCCGAGCACCCTGCCGACGTCGCGGATTGCCGCCCTCGCCGCCATTGTGCCGAAGGTAACTATCTGTGCAACATGGTCCTCGCCGTATTTTTCGGTAACATAGTCAATTACCTCCTGCCGTCTGACATAGCAGAAGTCAACGTCAATATCGGGCATCGTTACCCTTTCGGGGTTTAAGAAGCGCTCAAAAATCAGGTTGTATTTCATCGGGTCAATGCCTGTAATGCCCATACAGTATGCGGCTATGCTGCCTGCGCCCGAGCCTCTGCCGGGACCTACGGGTATGCCCCTTCTTTTGGCATAGTTTATAAAGTCCGCCACTATTAAGAAATAGTCAACATAGCCCATTTCCTTAATAACGGAAAGCTCGTAGTCAAGCCTTTCCGAATATTTTTTGTCGGGGGTTTCCCCATAATTTCTTTTAAGCCCTTCATAGCAAAGCCTTTTGAAATATTCAAAGTGGTCCTCGCCGTCGGGGACGTCGTAATGCGGAAGCTTGGTTTTGCCGAATTCAAACTCGACATTGCACATTTCGGCAATTCTGTTGGTATTCTCCACCGCTTCGGGATAGCTTTTAAAGAGCTCTCGCATTTGCGCTTCGCTCTTTAGATAAAAATCATCTGTACCGAATTCCATACCCGTGTCCTCGTCAATGGTATGGTTGGTCTGAATACAAATAAGCACCTTCTGAGTGCGCGCGTCCTCTTTGTTAACGTAATGAACATCGTTTGTAGCGACAAGCGGAATGCCCGTTTCCTCGGAAAGCTTGGCAAGTTGCGGAAGAATTTTCAGCTGCTCGTCAATGCCGTGGTTCTGAAGCTCAAGGTAATAGTTGCCCCTGCCGAAAACGCTGTCATACCAAAGGGCTGTCTGCTTTGCGCCGTCATAGTCGCCGGATACGAGCTTTCTCGGAATTTCACCGGCAAGGCAGGCGGAAAGCGCAATCAGTCCCTCATGGTATTTTTCAAGCAGCTCCCTGTCCACTCTCGGCTTGACATAAAAGCCCTCGGTCCAGGATTTAGAAACAATTTTAATTAAGTTTTTATAGCCCGTTTCGTTTTTACAAAGCAGGATAAGATGATACCTTTCCGAATCAAGAGCGTGAATTTTGTCGTGTCTCGTCCTTGCGGCAACATACACCTCGCAGCCGATAATCGGCTTAATACCCTTTTCCTTTGCCGCCTTGTAAAACTCAACGGCTCCGAACATATTGCCGTGGTCGGTAACGGCGACTGCGGTCTGTCCGTCCTTTTTTACGGCATCAATAAGCCCGCCGATACGGCAGGCGCCGTCCAGCAGGCTGTACTGAGTATGCAAATGAAGATGAACAAACGACATGGCTTTAACCTTTGTTTTAGTTATTATTCAAAAATTTTGTCATAAATCGGGAAGCAGTCAAAGGTCGAGAAATAATCCTTCGGTGTTTCCGCGCGGCGGATAAGCTGAAAGCTTCCGTCGGGCTTTAAGAGTATTTCCGAGCTTTTAAGCTTTCCGTTGTAGTTGTATCCCATTGAAAAGCCGTGGGCGCCCGTGTCGTGAATATAAATAAGGTCGCCCATATCTATCCTCGGCAGCCATCTGTCAATGGCAAATTTATCGTTATTTTCGCAAAGAGAGCCGGTGATGTCATAAATCTTTTCGGTGGGAGCGTCCTCCTTACCCATTACGGTGATATGGTGGTATGCGCCGTACATCGCAGGGCGCATAAGGTTCACGGCGCAGGCGTCTACGCCGATGTATTCCTTGTGGGTGTGCTTACAGTTAATCGCCCTTGTGACAAGCGCTCCGTATGGCGCAAGCATATATCGTCCGAGCTCGGTAAAAATAGCGACATCGCCCATTCCGTTGGGAGTGAGTATATTTTCGTATTCCCTTTTTACGCCCTCGGCAATTTTGAAAATATCATTGGGCTGCTGGTCGGGTCTGTAAGGAATGCCTATACCGCCCGAAAGGTTGATAAAGCTGATTTTAACCTCAAATTTCTTTTTAAGGTAAACCGCGGCTTCAAACAGTGTGCGTGCAAGCGTCGGATAATAATTATTGGTAACGGTATTGCTTGCGAAGAAGGCGTGAAGTCCGAACTCCTCAACTCCCTTTTCCTTAAGTATGGCAAACGCGTCAAAAAGCTGCTCGGTGGTCATTCCGTATTTAGCCTCGCCGGGGTTGTCCATAATAGCGTTGGCAATTTTGAAAACTCCTCCCGGATTATACCTCAGGCAAAGCTTCTTCGGCATATAGCCGAGCGTCTTTTCAAGGATTTCGATCTGTGTAAAGTCATCAAGGTTTATTATTGCGCCGAGCTTTTCCGCATAGGCAAACTCCTCGGGCGGCGTGTCGTTTGACGAAAACATAATGTCGTTGCCCTTCGCCCCGATTGCATGGGAGAGCATAAGCTCGGTCATCGAGGAACAGTCGCAGCCGCAGCCGTACTCCTGCAGAATCTGCATTAAAAACGGGTTCGGCGTTGCCTTTACGGCGAAATACTCACGAAAGCCCTTATTCCACGAAAAGGCTTTATATAAATCCTCGCAGTTTTTTCTGATTCCCGCCTCATCGTAAAGATAAAACGGTGTCGGGTACACCTTAGCAATTTCCTCTAATTTTTCCTTCGTGGTAAAAGGTCTTTTGTCAAGCATTTTTTCCCTCCGCATACTGTGTAATATAGTTTCTTATTTTTTCCGCCCCCTCGCCGTTAACGGCGGAGAACGGTATAATTCTTTCGCTGTCTACTCCCTCAAGCTCGGTCTTAATGCCCTCAAGCCTGTTGTTATATTCGGTCTTGTTGAGCTTATCGCTTTTGGTAAGCGCCACAATGAACGGATAGCCGTTATATGACAGGAAGTCAATCATCATAAGGTCATCCTTTGTCGGCGGATGTCTCATATCTACAAGCTGAATTACGAGCCTTATATTCCTGCCGGAATTAAAGTAGCCCTCCATCATATCAGCCCAGCGCTGCTTCTCGCTTTTGGCAACCTTGGCGTAACCGTAACCCGGAAGGTCGACTATACTGACGTCCTCGCCGAGCGAATAAAAGTTAATGGTAACGGTCTTTCCCGGCACACTGCTTACTCTGGCAAGATTTTTTCGGTTAAAGACCTTGTTTATAAGCGAGGACTTTCCTACATTGCTTCTGCCTGAAAAAACTATTTCGGGATTAACGCTTTCGGGAAGCTGTGCAAAGGTGCCGTATGCCCTCTGAAACTGTGCTTTTGAAAAATCCATTTTATCTCCTCTCAGCTCTGTTGCCATGCGCCGTGCTTTTCGGGCTTCGACTCGGTGACGACAACCTTCTTACTCTTGGGCTTGTCGGCAAGGTTCAGCGCAAGGCTTAACACCTCGCCCACATCGTTTACCTCAACAAACTCAACAGAGCCCTTTACCTCGTCGTCAAATTCCTTTATATCGGAGCTGTTCTGTTTGGGAATAATCACTTTCTTTATGTTGTTTTTGTACGCTGCCATTGACTTTTCCTTGAGTCCTCCGATAGGAAGCACTCTGCCCGTAAGCGTCACTTCGCCCGTCATGGCGACATCGCTTTTCACGGTACAGCCTGCAAGAGCCGAAACCATAGCGGCGGTGATGCCTATACCTGCCGACGGTCCGTCCTTAGGCACTGCGCCCTCGGGGAAATGAAGATGAATATCGGTGTTTTTGTAAAACTCCGTGTCAATTCCGTATTTGTCGGCAACGCTTCTTATGTAGCTGTACGCCGCCTTTGCCGACTCCTTCATAACATCGCCGAGGCTTCCCGTAAGCTCAAGCTTACCCGTACCCTGAACGGCAACGGCTTCAATTTCAAGCATTTCTCCGCCCACGCTCGTCCAGGCAAGACCGTTCACCACGCCTACCCTGTCCTGACGGACAAGCTCGTCATCGCGGAATTTACGCGGTCCGAGTATTTCCTCAAGGTCCGAAGCTTTAACGGTGATTTTACCCTCATGGCCTTCACAGATTCTGACCGCCTGTTTTCTGATTATCTTCGACACAACTCTTTCAGCTGAGCGCACGCCCGCCTCCTTGGTATAGCCTGAAATAATCAGTGAAATTGCATCGTCACGGATTTTAAGCTGTGACGGCTTTATATTGTATCTCTTAAGCTGCTTGGGTATAAGGTGCTTTTTAATGATATTGAATTTCTCGTTGAAGGTGTAGCTGTAAAGCTCGATAATCTCCATTCTGTCCCTTAAGGGGGCGGGAATTGAGGAAATATCGTTTGCCGTGGTTACAAACAGCACGCGACTTAAATCAAACGGAATATCAATGTAATGGTCCTTAAAGCTGTTGTTTTGTTCGGGGTCAAGCACCTCTAAAAGCGCCGAGGCAGGGTCGCCCTTATAATCGGCGGCAAGCTTGTCGACCTCATCCAAAAGTATAAGAGGGTTTGAGCTTTTCGCCTTTTTGACGGCGTCGATTATGTTTCCGGGCATTGCCCCGATATAGGTCTTGCGGTGGCCTCTGATTTCAGCCTCGTCATGAACGCCGCCGAGCGATATTCTGACATACTTGCGGTTCATCGCCCTTGCAAGTGATTTTGCAATCGAAGTCTTGCCGACGCCGGGAGGGCCTGCAAGGCAGATTATCTGCCCCTTGATGTCGGGCGCAAGACGTCTTACGGCAAGGAGCTCAAGTATTCTTTCCTTTACCTCGGAAAGCCCGAAATGATCCTTTTCAAGTATCGCTCTCGCCTTTTTTAAATTGAGGTTATCCTTTGTAAGCTTGCCCCAAGGCAATGCAATTACCTCGTCAAGGTAGTTCATAATTACAGCGCTTTCGGGGCTTGAAAGCTGCATTCTCGAAAGCCTGTCGCATTCCTTTAAAAGCTTCTCCTCATCGTCCTTGTCCAGACCTATGTGCTTTATGTCACTGCGATATTTTTCCGCCTGGCTCTCAGGAGAATCGCCCTCGTTAAGCTCGGAGGAAATAACCTTCATCTGCTCTCTGAGATAGTATTCCCTCTGGTTTTCGTCCATCTGCTCCTGAACACGCATATCAATCTCTGCTTCCATTTTGAGAAGCTCCGCTTCCCTGACCAGTATGGCGCAAAGACGTTCAAGCCTTTTAAGCGTATTGTTCTGCTCCAGTATTTCCTGCTTAGCGGTATATTCAAGCGGTATATTCGCCGCAATGTAGTCGGCAAGCTGACCTGCGTTATCCCTTGAGCTTACGCCTAAAGGTACATCGGGCGCAAGGTGCGGCAGGTAAACCGCATACTCGTCGAACAGATACTTTGCATGTCTTACAAGCGCCTCGCTTTTTAACTGCTCGTTTTCCTTCGGCTCTCTTTGTATGCTTCTGAGAATCGATGCTTTGTAAAACGGAGCCTTGCTTTCAATGTAGCAAAGTCCTGCCCGATACTTTCCTTCAACCACAACACGGAAAGCGTCGCCTGACGGCATACGCACAAGCTGCTTTACCTCACAGACGGTACCCGTGCTGAACAGGTCCCTTACGTCTACCTCTTCGGTGGCAGGGTCCTTCTGTGCAACAAGAAAAATATCCTTTTTGGTAATCATTGCCTCCTTGATAGCGGCAATCGACTTGGGTCTGCCCACGTCAAAATGCACCACTGCGCCGGGAAAGACGACAAGCCCCCTGAGCGCTACCAAAGGCAACGAAAACTCATCATAGTATAAATCCATATATAAACTCCTTCCAAAGGACTGCTCCGAAAAATTAATTTGAATTATAATTATACAATATTATTTTTAGAACTTCAACATATTTTTACAAAAAAGGAGCAGCCTTTATGGCTGCTCGGAACAAAAATTTTGTTTTACTTTAACGCATCAGTCAATGCCTGCTTGTCGGTAACACCGACAAAGCTCTTTGCCGCCTCGCCGTTTTTGAAAACCATTATTGTCGGAATGGACATAATTCCGTATTTCTCGGCTATCTCGTCCGCCTCGTCAACGTCAAGCTTGCATACCTTGTATGCGTCGCTTTCGGCAGCGATTTCATCAATGACGGGAGCCATCATTTTGCACGGTCCGCACCATGTGGCAAAAAAGTCAACAAGCACGGGCTTGGTTTCCTGCAAAACTTCCTTTTCAAAATTGTCGTTGTCAAGAATTGTTACGCTCATAATCTTACTCCTTTTTTTCTTTGCTTTTAATATAATTTACCGCAGAAAGTCCTGCCTGAGCCCCTTCGTAAACCGCCTTGCAGACCTGAAGGAGTCCGCCGGTTATATTGCCGCAGGCAAACACGCCCGGGACATTGGTGCTCATATCGTCCGCCGTTTTAATATTGTTACCGTTTATAACAATTCCGAGCTTCTTTGCAAAGTCCGCTCCGCCTGCGGAGCCCTGAGCTATAAACGCACCGTCAACATCATAGGACGTTCCGTCCTCAAGCTCTATTTTATGAAGCTTCGCGTCCCCCGAAAACTCCTTGATTTTGCCCGTGACGACCTCGTATTTTTCAGTCTCGGGCGCAGGAAGTCCGTCGGTGAATATTCTTACGCTTCCGGCTATATGCTCAAGCTCGTCCGCCTCGCTGAGCGCATAGTCCTCATTACCGATAACGGCAACGTTTTTCTTACGGTAAAAGAAGCCGTCGCAGATAGCACAATAGCTGATTCCCCTGCCCTCAAAGTCGTCAACGCCCTTGATGTCGGGCTTAAGGCGTTTGTTGCCCGTGGAAATAATCAGCGTTTTTCCTTCGTATTTTCCCTGCTTTGTGCTTATTTCGTAATTCATCGAGGCATTCATCACTGCATTGAGCACCTCTTCGTTTAAAACCTCAACGCCGAGAGCCTTTGCCTGTTCGATGCCGTCCGAGTAAAGCTGCGCGCCGGAAATACCTCCCTTAAAGCCGTAGTAGTTGTCGATAAGGTGAGCTTTTTCAATCTGGCTTTCGCCCGAATACAGCACAAGCACACTTCTGTTTGCACGCTTTGCGTAAAGTGAAGCGGAAATACCTGCAGGACCTGCTCCTATTATTATAACATCATACATACCAAAACACCATACTTTTTTCTTTTTGCTTATTATAGTACAGCCGCAACCTCTGCGTCAATCTCCTCAGGCTTAACCGCCGAGGCAAAGCGCTTAACAATGTTGCCCTCACGGTCAACAAGGAACTTTGTGAAATTCCACTTGATTTTTTCTCCGCCGGTCTGAGCCTTTAGATAATCATAAAGCGGATCCGCGTCGCTGCCGTTTACCTTAATTTTCTTAAAGCGTGTAAAGGTTGTGCCGAATTTTCGTGAGCATACCTTGTTGATACCCTCGTCGCTTTCCATTGCCTGAAAAGCAAACTGATTGCAGGGAAAGTCAAGAATTTCAAAGCCCTGCTCCTTATATTTCTTATAAAGCGCCTCAAGTCCGTTGTACTGAGGGGTAAAGCCGCAATGAGTTGCGGTGTTGACTATAAGCAGAACCTTGCCCTTAAACTGCTCTAAGGATACGTCCTCGCCCGCCTGGCTTTTTACCGTGAAATCATATACGCTCATTTCTGTTCTCCTTTACTTTTTATTATTTGTCAGCCTATAATTCTCTTTGCAAACGCCTTAATATCCTCGGCGTCCTTTTGGTTGGGTCTGCCCTTTGCAATTACTCCGAAGGCTCCCTTGCAGAAGAACTCCTCGTCGGATACCTTTAAGCCCTTTGCCTCGGCGCAAGCCTTGACCTGTTTATAGGTTCCCTTTAAAATTGCCGCCGAGCTGAAGGGTACAATTTTACCGACGCTGACGCTGATTGAATCAATAAAGCTCTTCACAGCCTCGTCAAGATTGGCGGCGTAAACCGCGCTTCCGAGGAAAAGAATGTCAACATCCTCCGTGAGCGGAACATCAACCGTTTCGGCTTTAACTCCTGCAGCCTCCGCCACGGCGTCCGCAAGAAGCTTAGTGTGCCCTGTTTTTGTAAAATATCTTACTGCAACCTTCATTTTTACCACCTCTTATATAAGACCGGCAATGCACTTTTCAACCTTTTTCATGCCCTCGGTGGGCTCAAAGCGTGCTACTACATTGCCCTCTCTGTCAATGATAAACTTTGTGAAGTTCCATTTAATATCGGGAGTGTTCTTATAATTCTTGTCCTGCTTTTTAAGCATTGCGCTCATTGCAAGAGCCATCGGACCCGAACCGAAGCCCTCGAAGCCCTTTTCACTTTTAAGGTACTCAAACAGGGGCAAGGCGTTTTCGCCGTTAACATCAGATTTCTTCATCTGAGGGAACTGAGTTTTGTACTTAAGAGTACAAAATTCATGGATTTCCTCATCGGTGCCGGGAGTCTGACCTGCGAACTGATTGCAGGGAACGTCGATTATCTCAAAGCCCTTGTCGTGATACTTTTCGTAAATCTCTTCAATTTCCTTATACTGAGGAGTGAAGCCGCAGCCTGTTGCCGTGTTGACAACCATAACGACCTTTCCTTTGCAGCCCTCAAGGGAAACCTCATTGCCCTTGCGGTCGGTTAACTTGTAATCATAAATGCTCATTTCCGATACCTCCGATTTGAATTAATTTTGTTAAATTAAATTGTGTACAATTTATCTTTGATAAGATTGTAACATCTGCTCTGATATTTGTCAAGAATATTTTTTGTGATTATTTTGATAATAGACAAACCGCCGTCTTTTGTCGTTGAACTTCAGCTTTCTGTTGAATATATTCATATTTTTTGCTAAAATATTACCGTTATTATTATTCGGAGGTATATAATATGAAAGACTTTTTGTCACTTTGTCACGAGAGATATTCCGTCAGGAGCCTGTCCGGCAGAGAGGTTGAGGCGGAAAAAATCGAAAAAATACTTGAAGCCGGAATCAGCGCCCCAACCGCCGTTAACAGACAGCCTGCCAAAATCTGGGTATTCAAGTCGGAGGAAAGCCGTAAAAAGCTTGCATCGACCGCCAAATTCGAGTTTGTCTCACAGGCACCGGTTGTATTTGCAGTCGGCGCAGACGAGGATAGCGCGTGGGTTCGACCCTTTGACAACAAGAATTTTGCCGATGTGGACGCCTCGATTATCGCTACGCAGATGATGCTTGAAATTCACGAGCTCGGACTCGGAAGCACCTGGGTCGGCTTCTTTGACGAGGCAGCACTCAAGGAGCTTTTCCCGGAGCTCAAGGGCTATAATTTAATCGCTCTCTTCCCCGTAGGCTACCCTGCCGAGGACGGCGTGCCCTCTCAAAGACATACGCTCAGAAAAAGCCGTGAGGAAATGGTGTTCGAATTTTAATTATAATATAGTATAAAAAAGACTTGCAAATTCCGGTAAAGTATGTTATTATGCTTATGTAAGAATAGACGTAGATTGAGAGTGGGCTTTGCCCGCTCTCTTGTTTTTAAAAAAACGGAGGAAAAATGGCTGAAAAAAGGAAAAGCACTGCATCGGCTGTGTGGGAGCTTGCCGAGCCGATTGCAAAGGAGCTCGGGCTTGTGCTGTGGGATGTCCGCTTCGTAAAAGAGGGCGTGAATTACTATCTTCGCATCACAATTGACCGTGACGACAGGCCCGTAAACATTGACGACTGCGTCAATTTAAGCCATGCGCTTGACGAGCCGCTTGACGAGGCGGACTTTATTTCACAGAGCTATTCGCTTCAGGTACAGTCACCCGGCATTGAAAGAGAGCTTACCAGGGATTTTCACTTTGAAAAATACATAGGCGAAAAGGTAATGGTAAGATTCATTCATGCCTTTATGGGAAAGCGCGATTACAAGGGTACGCTTATAAGCTTTGCCGACGGTAATATTTCAATAGAGCTGCCCAGCGGCGACACTGTTGACTTTAATAAAAAAGAAACATCATGGATTAAGCTTGATGATTTTGGAGGTTTTGAAAAAAATGAATAAGGAATTTTTTGAGGCAGTTGCACTCATGGAAAAGGAAAAGGGTATCCCTGCAGAATACCTTTACGAAAAGATTTCTGCCGCTATCATCACCGCTGTTAAAAAGGATTACGGCGGAAAGGATGTTATAAGCTGTGAAATCAATCCCGAAAAGAACGAATTTGATGTCTGCTACTGTCGAACGGTAGTCGAAGAGGTCGAGGATCCCGATGCTGAGATTTCACTTGAGGACGCTCAGCAGATTAAGAAAAAATACAAAATCGGCGACACCGTTAAGGTTAAGCTTACAAAGAAGGATTTCGGACGAATTGCCGCACAGACCGCAAAGCACGTCATCCGTCAGGGCATCAGGGATGCCGAGAAGAGTCAGATTCTTCAGTCCTTCCAGTCAAAGAATCAGGAGCTCGTTACAGCAAAGGTTATCAGAGTTGACCCGATTACGGGCAACGCTACTCTCGAAATCGGTAAGGCTGAGGCTATTCTTCCCAAGGCTGAGCAGATCAGCGGCGAAAGCTTTATTGAAGACCAGCTCATAAAGGTATTCATTGTAGACGTTAAGGAAACAGAAAAGGGACCGAAGGCGATGATTTCGCGCACACATCCCGGTCTTGTCAAAAGACTGTTCGAGATGGAGGTTCCCGAAATATACGACGGTACGGTTATAATTGACGCCGTTTCCCGTGACGCAGGTTCACGTACAAAGATGGCTGTTCACTCAAAGGACGAGGATGTTGACGCAATCGGCGCCTGCATAGGTCCGAGAGGAACAAGAGTTGAAAAGATAGTCGACATTCTCGGCGGAGAGAAAATTGACATCATCAATTACAGCGAAAACCCCGAAGAGTTTATTGCAAGCGCACTTGCACCTGCCAATGTACTCAAGGTTGAGATTGAGGATTCGGAGAAAAAGGTTTGTCATGTTACTGTTCCCGACAACCAGCTTTCTCTTGCAATCGGCAACAAGGGTCAGAACGCAAGACTTGCCGCACATCTCACCGGCTGGAAAATAGATATTAAACCCGAAAGCGGTTTTTACGAGGGTTAACCCGAAACAGTTTAAAGGAACGGAGCAAGAAAAATGAAGCAGAAAAAAATACCCTTACGCAAATGCCTGGGCTGCGGAGAAAGCTTTGACAAAAGAGAGCTTGTCCGTGTAGTAAGAAGCCCCGAGGGAGAAATCAGTCTTGACCTGACGGGCAAAAAGGCAGGCCGTGGAGCCTATATCTGCAAAGATGCTTCGTGCCTAAAGAAAGCGAGAAAGCAAAAGCGCATAGAGCACGCTTTTTCGTGTGAAATTCCCGATAAGGTATACGAACAGATGGAGGCTGAGCTTGACAGTGAACAGTAAAGCATTGAACCTTCTCGGGCTTGCACGCAGGGCAGGAAGACTGAGCTTCGGACACGACGCAGTAACCGACAGCATAAAAAGCAAAGCTTCACAGCTTGTCCTGCTGAGTGCAGACGCCTCCGAAAGGCTCAAAAACGAAATGATTACGCTTTGTGAAAAATTTTCCGCAGACGTTCTTGTTACGGACTGTTCAATGGAGGATTTAGGCCTTGCTACGGGAATGAAAAGAATTGCAGTTTTGAGTGTTAACGACATCGGCTTTGCAAAAAGCATTAAAAATTTGACACGGGAGGAATAATACATGGCAGTTAAGAAAAACAAACTCAATGAGGTTGCAAAGAACTTCAATGTGCAAAATAAAGTTTTAATTGAGCTTTTAGGAAAATACTTTGAGGGCGAAAAGAAGGCTCAGACAGCTCTTGAGGATAAGGAAATGGACGTTATCTTCGAGGTGCTGACAAAGGAAAACCAGGTAGAAAGCTTCGACGCATATTTCGCTATGCAGCCCGAAAAGAAGGAAAAGCCCAAGAAAGAGGCAAAAGCGAAAAAGGAAGAAAAAGCGGAAAAGGCTGACAAAAAGGCTTCCGAGGAAAAGGCCGACAGCAAAAAGGCTGAGGCGAAAAAAGAGCAGAAAAAGCCTGCCGCCGCTTCTCAGGCGCAGCCTGCAAAGAAGAAGGAAAAGGATCCCAACAAGCCGATTCAGGCAAGAACAAAGGGAGAGATGCGCCACATTGACACCAGAGCAGGCGCAGTTGACCTTGAAAAATACAACGAGCGTTATGAAAATATCGCCCCTGCCGACAGAAACAGCGACAATGTTGTACGCAAGCAGAAGCTTAAACAGAAGTCGCAGCAGTACCGCAAGCAGGGCGGTATGAGACGCAAGCACGAAAGCGAGCAGGAAAGACTTAAGAGAATCGCCGAGGAGCGTGCAAAAAGACAAATTAAAATTACCGTTCCCGAGGAAATTACCGTCGGAGATCTTGCCGCACTTCTCAAGATGACGGCGGCAGAGGTTATCAAGAAGCTCTTCTCACTCGGAATGATGGCTACCGTAAACGAAGTAATCGACTATGACACCGCCGAAATCGTTGCAACCGAGCTCGGCGCAAAGGTTGAAAAAGAGGTAGTTGTCACAATTGAGGAAAGAATTATCGACGACACCGAGGACAGCGAAGAGGACCTTCAGCCCCGCGACCCCGTTGTTGTAGTTATGGGTCACGTTGACCACGGTAAAACCTCACTGCTTGACGCTATCAGAAATACATCCGTTACCGAAACCGAGGCAGGCGGAATTACTCAGCACATCGGTGCGTACAGAGTCAGCACCGACGCGCGTAAAATCACCTTCCTTGACACGCCCGGACACGCCGCATTCACTTCAATGCGTGCAAGAGGCGCTCAGGCAACCGACATCGCGGTTCTTGTTGTTGCCGCGGACGACGGCATTATGCCGCAGACAATCGAGGCCATCAACCACGCAAAGGCCGCCGAGGTTTCAATTATCGTTGCCATTAACAAAATGGATAAGCCCGGCGCTTCGCCCGACAAGATTATGCAGCAGTTGACCGAGTACGACCTCGTTCCCGAGGAATGGGGCGGCGACGTTATGTGCATTCCGATTTCTGCAAAGAAGCATCAGGGTATCGACAAGGTCCTTGACGCAATTAACCTTATTGCGGATATGCTTGAATTAAAGGCAAACCCGAACCGTGCGGCAAAGGGTATTGTTATAGAGGCGAAGCTTGACAAGGGCAGAGGTCCCGTTGCCACAGTGCTTGTTCAGAACGGTACGCTTAAAACCGGCGACATCATAGTTGCAGGCACCGCCGTCGGCAGAGTCAGAATGATGACAAACGAAAACGGCGTAAGGTTAAAGGAGGCAGGTCCTGCGGTTCCCGTAGAAATCATGGGTCTTGCAGATGTTCCGCAGGCAGGCGACGTGTTCAATGCGGTTTCCGATGAGAAGCTTGCAAGAGAGCTTGTTGAGCAGAGAAAGCAGGAAGCTAAGGAAGAGGAGTTTAAGCAGTATCAGAAGGTTACGCTTGACAACCTTTTCTCCTCCATTTCTCAGGGAGAAATCAAGACGCTCAACATTATCGTCAAGGCGGACGTACAGGGCTCGGTTGAGGCTCTCAGACAGAACATTGAGAAGCTTTCAAACGAGGAGGTTGCCGTTAAGGTTATTCACGGCGGAGTAGGCGCCGTAAACGAATCCGACGTCATGCTTGCAAACGCTTCAAACGCTATCATCGTTGGCTTCAATGTACGCCCCGACGCCGTAGCGGCAAATATTGCCGAAAGAGACGGCATCGACATGAGAATGTACCGTGTTATCTATGACTGCATTGAGGAGCTGGAGGCAGCCATCAAGGGTATGCTTGCTCCGAAATTCCACGAGGTCCTTCAGGGCAGAGCCGAGGTAAGAAATGTATTCAAGCTCTCCTCTGCGGGCATGATTGCGGGAAGCTATGTAGTCGACGGCAAGGTTACAAGAAACTCTCAGATTCGTGTCGTAAGGGACGGTATCGTTATCTTTGAGGACGCTATCTCCTCGCTCAAGAGATTTAAGGACGACGTTAAAGAGGTTGCCACAGGCTATGAATGCGGTATCGGACTTGAAAAGTTCAACGACATCAAGGAAGGAGATATCCTTGAAGCATTCATAATTGAGGAAACCAAGGAATAAATTCGGAGGTTAAAATGGCCGGATATAAAGCTGACAGAGTTTCAGAGGATATTAAAAGAGAAATTATTGCCGTAATCCGTGAGCTAAAGGACCCGAGAGTAAAGGACAAAATACTCACGGTAGTCCGTGTTGAGGTAACTCATGACCTTTCGTATGCCAAGGTGTACGTCAGTGCCCTCGAGGGCATTGACGCCGCCAAGGAGGCCGTCAAGGGTCTTGTGAGCGCAACGGGTAAAATAAGGCATGAGGTCGGGTCGAGACTCAGGCTCAGAAAGACACCCGAGTTAAAGTTTATTGCCGACGACTCGGTTGAGCACGGCATTGAGCTTTTTAAAAAAATACAAAAGGTAACGAGGAATAACGATGAACAAAATTGATTTGTCACAGACCGCGGAGCTGTTGAGAGAGCATGACAACCTGCTTATTTTAACGCATCGCAATCCCGACGGGGATACTCTCGGCTGTGCCTTTGCGCTGATGAACGCATTGCGTTCGCTCGGCAAAGAGGTACGGGTGATCTGCTGTGACGAAATTCCGAAAAAATACTCATATATGTACTCCCCCGACGATTTGGGAGAGCTCGAAAACCCGTATATTGTGGCGGTTGACATAGCCGATGAAAAGCTTCTCGGCCCCGGTGTTTACGAAAAGTATCAGGGCAAGGTAAGCCTTTGCATTGACCATCACATCTCCAACAAGGAATTTTCCGAAAACCTTTATCTCAGGGACTGCGCTGCTGCTTGTGAGATTATTTTCGACCTCTTAAAGCTGATGGACATCCCGTTCACCAAGCAGATTGCAGACTGCCTTTACACGGGCATTTCAACCGACACCGGTTGTTTTAAATTTCCTAATGTTACAAGGGATACACACCTTATTGCCGCGGAGCTTATAGGTCTCGGCGCTGATTTCACAATGATAAACCGCGCTATGTTTGAAACAAAGCCGAGAGGATATTTTCAGCTTGAGGCGCAGGCTATCAACACGCTTGAAATGTACTATTCGGGCAGGTGCGCCGTGATGTTTATCACTCAGCAGATGCTCCGTGAAACAGGCACAACCGCTTCGGACTGCGACGGTCTTGCAGGAGTGCCGAGAAAAATTGAGGGAGTACTCATAAGCGCTACCTTCAGGCAGAGAACAGACGGAATATATAAGGTTTCGCTTCGCTCGCACGCACCCGTTGACGCCGCAAAAATTTGCCTTAGTATGGGCGGCGGCGGTCACGCAAGGGCGGCAGGCTGTGAAATTGACCCCGAACACTTCCGAGAGGGCAAGCAACGTCTGCTTGAGCTTATCAAGGCAGAGCTTGACAAAGTATGAACGGAATAATAGTTCTTAACAAAGAAACAAATATAACCTCCTTTTCAGCCTGCAACAGAGCAAGACGGCTTCTGTCGGTTAAAAAGGCGGGGCACTCCGGAACGCTCGACCCTATGGCCGCGGGCGTTCTTACTGTTGCGCTCGCAAACGCCACAAGGTTCCTTCCCCTGCTCCCGAATCACAACAAGTCATATATCGCAGAGGCAAGGCTCGGCATTACCACAGACACGCTTGACATAACAGGCAATGTGCTCTCACGCTCCGCCGTAAACGTAAAGGAAAACGATTTACTTGCGGCGGCTGAAAACTTTAAAGGTGAAATAAAGCAGGTTCCCCCGATGTATTCGGCGGTAACGAAGGACGGAAAAAGGCTGTATGAGCTTGCCCGACGGGGAATTGAGGTAGAGCGTGAGCCGAGAAGCGTAACAATTCACAGTCTTAAAATTACGCACTTTTTTGCGGACAGCTTTACCCTTGAGGTAAGCTGCTCGTCAGGAACATATATACGCACTCTGATTGACGACATCGGCAAACTTCTCGGTTGCGGAGCTGTTATGACAGCTCTTACAAGGACCGAAGCAAACGGGTTTTCAATCAAAGACGCTCACACGCTTTCGGAAATCCAACAGGCGGTTTCGCAAGGTTGCGCCGAAGAGCTGATAATTCCCGTTGAAAGCTGTTTCGGGGATTATCCCTGCGTAAATGTCAGCGCTGCTCAGGCAGTCAGGTTTTCCAACGGCGGAGAGCTGTCGCTTGACAGGTTAAAAAGCATTCCGCCCGACGGCATTTGCACCGTTTTTTCTCCCGAGGGTGTTTTCCTCGGACTGGGTGAAGCGGACTCCCCGGCGGGCTTATTAAAAATAAAAAGGATTTTTGTAAATGAATAAAGGAAAATATTCGGTGGCGCTCGGTACCTTTGATGGTCTGCATCTCGGACATATGCAGGTAATTAAAAACGCCGCCGACAGTGAATATGAGCCTGCGGTACTGCTTTTTAAAGAGCATCCGTTAGAGCTTATCAGCGGCGAAGCACCGCCCGAGCTTATCTCCCAAAAGGAAAAGAGAGAGCTTCTTTCGTCAAAGGGCTTTAAAATTTTTGAATACGGCTTTTCATCGCTTATGGGCATGGAGCCCGAAAGCTTCTTTTACGATATACTCGTCGGAGAAATCGGCGCGCGTCAGCTTTCGTGCGGAGAAAACTACAGCTTCGGCGCTCACGGCAAAGGAGACACCGCACTGCTTGCAAAGCTTTGCGAAAAGAACGGAGTAGAGCTCAGAATTTCACCGACAGTATGCTTTTCGGGAAAGCCCGTAAGCTCCACAAGAATAAGATATGAGCTTGAAAACGGAAACACGGAAACAGCTAACGCCATGCTCGGAAGACCCTATTCCTTTACAAGCGAGGTAATTGACGGCGACAAAAGAGGCAGAGTGCTCGGCTTCCCCACCGCAAACCAGGAAATACCCGAAGGCTCGGTGTTGCTAAAGCATGGAGTTTACGCTTCATACGTCACTCTTGACGGCAACAGGTTACCCTCCGTCACAAACTTCGGACTTCGTCCCACAGTTGACGGAAAAAGGCTTTTAAGCGAAACGCATATAATCGGCTTTTCGGGAAACCTGTACAAAAAGCCGCTTAGGGTCAGCTTTTTAAAGTTTCTCCGAGATGAAGTAAAATTCGGCACGTTGGAGCAGCTGTCTGAGGCCATCTCAAAGGACGTAAAAACTTCTTCGGAAATATTTAATAAACATCTTGAAATATCCGAATAAAAATTGTACAATAAAAATGAATTAAAAATAAAAGAGGTGCTTTAATTATGTGGGCATTAAAAACAGCTTATTACAGAGCCTATCAAAAGGTAATGAAGGTATTTATGTTCTTCCTCGACTGGTCGGAGCCCGAAATGCTTACCGGCCCCGGATGCATCCGTAAATTACCCGGCGTTATCAAGGACAAGGGCATCAGTAAGGTTATGATTGTCACCGATAAGGGACTTATGAGCCTTAACCTTCTTGACGGTCTTTTTGAACAGCTCAAGGCTGACGGTATTTCATACGTTGTTTATGACGGCGTTCAGCCCAACCCTTCAATTGAAAACATTGAAGAGGCCAGAGAAATGTTTGTTTCCAACGGCTGTGAAGCCATGATTGCTTTCGGCGGAGGTTCTCCGATGGACTGCGCTAAGGCAGCATGTGCAAGAGTTGTAAGACCGAACAAGACCATTCCTCAGATGAGAGGCGTTATGAAGGTTATGCGTAAGCTTCCCCCCTTCTTCGCAGTTCCCACCACTGCAGGAACCGGCTCGGAAACCACGCTTGCGGCAGTTGTTTCCAACACACAGACTCATGAAAAATACGCTATCAACGACCCCGTACTGCGTCCTAAGTTTGCGGTGCTTGACCCGGAGCTTACAGTAGGGCTTCCCAAGCACATAACCTCGACCACGGGTCTTGACGCGCTTACACACGCTGTTGAGGCATATATCGGAAAGTCAAACGTTCCTTCAACCATCGACTATGCAGAAAAGGCAACCGCCCTTATCTTCAAATACCTTGAGGTCGCATACAACGACGGTAAAAACATTGAAGCGCGTGACCAGATGCTTCTTGCCTCCTTCTATGCAGGCATGGCGTTCACAAGAGCTTATGTAGGCTATGTTCACGCAATCGCTCATAACCTCGGCGGCGTTTACGGAATTGCACACGGTCTTGCAAACGCGGTTATTCTTCCCGTTATGCTTGAGGAATACGGCTCTGCAATTCATCCGCAGCTTGCACGTCTTGCCGACTGTGCAGGTATCGGCGGTCAGACAGTTGAAGAAAAGGCTAAGAATTTCATCGCCGAGATTTACGCCATGAACGAGAGAATGAATATCCCGACCGGCTTTACTCAAATTAAGGACGAGGACATCCCGACCATCGTTGAGAGAGCGCTTAAGGAAGCAAATCCGCTTTATCCCGTTCCGGTAATCTTTGACGGTGAAAGAATTACACAGATTGTTAAAAAGCTTCAGATTAAAGAGTAATAAGCATAAAAAAAGGGCACGGTATCAACCGTGCCTGTTTTTTTATCTAATTATGAAAGGCTGTCCATAATATGCCTTGCGACATATACTCCGCTTGCAGAGGCATGCGAAAGCGAATGAGTAACTCCCGAGCCGTCTCCGATTACGTAAAAGCCCTTCTGCTTTGTCTGCAGGTCACGGTCAAGCTCAACCTCCATATTGTAAAACTTAACCTCAACCCCGTAAAGCAGCGTATCGTCGTTTGCCGTACCCGGGGCAATTCTGTCAAGGGCGTAAATCATTTCGATTATGCCGTCGAGTATCCTTTTCGGGATAACCAAGCTCAGGTCGCCCGGCGTTGCCGCAAGAGTCGGAACAACATAGCTTTCGGCTATTCTCTGCTCATTACTCCTTCTGCCCCTTGTAAGGTCGCCGAAGCGCTGGACGATTACTCCGCCGCCGAGCATATTTGAAAGCCTTGCTATGCTTTCACCGTAGCCGTTTGAATCCTTAAAAGGCTCGGAAAAATGCTTGCTCACAAGAAGAGCAAAGTTTGTGTTCTCGGTGTGAAGCTTCGGATCCTCATAGCTGTGCCCGTTAACCGTAACAATACCGTTGGTGTTTTCGTTAACAACTACGCCGTGAGGGTTCATACAGAAGGTACGGACAAGGTCCTCAAACTGCTTGGTACGGTATACTATTTTGCTTTCATAAAGCTCGTCGGTAAGGTGCGAAAAGACCTCTGCCGGAAGCTCAACCCTGACGCCTATGTCGACACGGTTTGAGCTGGTAGGAATGTCCATATCCTTGCAGACGCTCTCCATCCATTTACTTCCGCTTCTGCCGACAGAAGCTATGCATTTCCTGCACGAATAGGTTTCGTCGGCTGAGCTGATAACAAAGCCGTCGCCGTCTTTTTTGACCGAGGTGATTTCCGTTCTGAAGTAGAAGTCAACCTTATCCTTCAGCTCCTCGTATATGTTTTTAAGAACAACATAATTTATGTCGGTGCCGAGATGCCTTACCTGGGCGTCAAGAAGATGCAGGTCGTTTTCAAAGCATTTCTTTTTGATAGCGGTGTTGGCTGTCGAATAAAGCTTTGTGCCCTCTCCGCCGTACTTTAAGTTAATACTGTCAACATAGCGCATAAGCTCAATCGCCTGTGCCTTGCCGATGTACTCATAAAGCGTTCCGCCGAACTGATTTGTAATATTGTATTTTCCGTCCGAAAATGCGCCTGCACCGCCGAAGCCGCTCATAATTGCACAAATCGGGCATTTAATGCATGATTTAACCTTTTTCCCGTCAATAGGGCATTTTCTCTTTTCAAGGGGATTTCCGAGCTCAAAAACGGCAATTTTAAGTTTACTGTCGCCCTTGGTCAGCTCATATGCCGAAAAAATACCTCCGGGACCGGCACCGATAATAATAACGTCATAGCTTTTCATAGTTTACCTCAACACAAAAAAATACAGGGCATTTGACAAGGCAAACGCCCTGCTCTATTACAAAGTGCAATAAGCAGACTCCCGCGGGAACGGTTATTGCAATATATTTTAGCACATATTTGTTCATTTTTCAAGCACATATGAAATATAAAGAAAAATTTATTTTTTGTTTACAAAAGTTAATAAAAATGTGCTATTATTTAGGAAAGGAGGTTTTTGTATGAAAAGTAATCTCATTATTACGATAAGCCGTGAGTTCGGCTCCGGCGGTCACGAAATCGGAGCAAAGCTTGCAGAAAAGCTGTCGGTTCCGCTTTACGACAAGGAAATAATTGACAAGGCGGCGGAGCAGACCGGACTTTCCGCAGAGTACATTGCCGAGCATGAGCAGAGGTACACAAGCTCGCTTATGTTCAACCTTGCCATGGGCAACTATTCGCGCACGGGTGAGCTCCCCCTGCACGACCAGATTGACATTGTCCAGAGCGAGATAATCAGGAATTATGCAAAGGAAGGCTCCTGCGTTATAGTCGGCAGATGCGCCGATTATGTGCTTGAGGACGATTTTGAATGCCTGAATGTGTTTATTTACGCCCCTGACGAGGTAAAGCTTGAGAGAATTACCGAAAGGTATTCCGGCGACGCCAGAACTGCGGCGAAGCTTATTAAGGAAACCAACCGTATGCGTAGTAAGCATTACAACTATTTCACGGGAAAAATCTGGGGCGACCGTCAGAATTACGACCTAATGCTTAACTCAGGCAGATTGGGTATTGACGGATGCGTTGAAATGATAATTCAGGCGGCGGAAAAAGTCGACTGAAGCAATAAACAGTATTAACCGTTCGGCTGCCGAACGGTTTTTCTTGTGTTATGCAAGATATTGTGGTATAATATTATATCCATACAATATGATTGGAGGGTGTAATACTATATGAAAAGAGCTTTATCGCTCGCAACGGCAGTTATTTTGCTTATAAGCATTATCTGTTCGTGTCAGATTTTCGTCTTTGCAGAGCCTGACGACAGCAAGGCGCTGTACACGGTGACAGAAGAGGTTTACGCTGACGCATATATGCTTGTTGACCTTGCCGATGCGGAAAATCCGATAATTGCCCAAAAAAATCCGAGTGCGAAAAAATTCCCTGCCTCGCTTACCAAAATTGCGGTAGCTATGGTTATTATCAACAACGCCAATAGCCTAGAGGATGAAGCAACGGTCAGTCAGAAGGCAATTGACCTTCTCAAGGACACGGGGGCTCAGGCGGCAGGACTTAAAGTCGGAGACAGCGTTACGGTGGACAAGCTTCTGCAGCTGATACTCGTTTACTCCGCCTGCGACGCTTCAAACGTCGCCGCTGAATATATAGCCGGCAGTATTGACAGCTTTGTAGGTATGATGAACGACTGGGCAAAGTCAGTCGGTTGTACGGGCACAAACTTTGTAAACTGCACCGGTTTGCATGACGACAACCATTACTCAACCGCCAATGACCTTATGCTGATGACGCTGGCGGCGTTGAAAAACCCCGTTTTCTGCGATTACTCCGCAAACAAATCGGTCACATACGGCGGTAACACTTTCCTGCACACAAACCTTATGCTAAACAGTAAGTCCTCTGCGTATTATTACGAATACGCAAGCGGCATTAAAACAGGCACCACCAAGGAAGCCGGCAACTGTGTTATTACAAAGGCGGACAAGGGCGATTACAGTTATCTTGCAATCGTGCTCGACTCGCCTGCAAAAAAGATAAACGGTTCTACGCTCAAAGGCTCGTTTGTGGACGCAAAGACGCTTTTCGAGTGGGCGTTCAATAACCTTGAGAAATCCGCCGTGCTTCGCCAGGACGGTGTTGTGGCGGAAATACCCGTTAAAAAGGGAAAGGGCGCCGATGCGGTCGGAATCGGTCCGTCAGAGGACATTTATGCCCTGCTCCCCTCCTCATATGACACCGAGGCGGTTAAAACGGAGCCCGTGGGAGCTCCCGAGCTTATGGTTGCACCCATCACAAAAGGCGACAGGGTCTGCACTGCTAACATAAGCTATAACGGTAAAATAATCAAAACAGTGGATCTGGTAGCCCTGCAGTCAATCGAAAAACCGCTTATACTGAAAATACTTGACGCTATCGGCGCTTTCTTCAGAAACAAAATAGTTAAAGCGATTATAATTACCGCCGTGCTACTTTTCGTACTGTGGTTTATAATAAGAGTAATACGTGTCAGGCAGGCTAAAAAAAGAGCCGCCGAAAGAAGGAGAAGACTTCAGCAGCAAAGACGTCGCCGTCAGCAGGCGGCAAGGCAGGCAAATGCCGTCAGGCGTCCGCCTCCTGATGATATGTAAAAATAAAAGGACCGCCCGAAGCAATGCTTCGAGCGGTTTTGATTTTATAATACGTAAATAATTACGTCCCTTGCGCCCCACGAATAACACTCCGAGGTGGTATTCATAAACAGGTCAACCGTAAACTTGCCCTTGTTTACAAATCCGCCGGTATCAGCCGCTATACAGTAGCCGTATACCCTGCCGTCGGTGGAAACGATGTAGAGCTCCGTTCCGTAAGGGAACTGCTTGGGATTAACTGCAATGTAGCCGGGCTTAACCTTTCTGCCGCTTGCAGTGCCTGCCCCTGCGGGCGCGGTATACGCCGCCGCCTTACCCTTTACAACGCTCTTGTATGAGGAGGGAACGCCGTTGACGATGTTAAGGCTTGACGGAGGTGTAAGCTCCGAAATCGCCGAGCCCTTAGTCTTTACGGGCTGAGCCGAAGCCGCCTTAACCTGCTGTGTGCTGTTGGTAGGCTTAACCTTGGTGCCGACAGCGGTAATCTGAGTAACGGGCTTTTTAAGCTCCTTTTCCTCTACCACTGTTGACGAATCAAGCTTGCCGTCAACAATCTTATCCTTATAAGTTACGTTCTTTGAGCCGTTTTCACCCTTTTGAGTAATCTTGCTCTGTCCCTCGTAAAGCTCGTCTGATTTAACCTGCTTTTTGTCGAAGGCGACCGATTTTTCCTCGGTCCTCGTCTTGTACTCAACACGGTAAACGGTAACTGTTAAGCCGTCGGTAATTTCGGCGTCGGGTGCGGGAGAGGTTTCGTCAAACTCACCGAGTGTGATTTCAGCCTTTTTCAAGGCGTCCGAAACTGTACCCGAGCCCATTGAAACCTGTTTTGACCCGCCGTCTGCAACTACCGTAACATTACATGCATATTTAATTTCAACCGACATACCGTCAGTGACGATGTCGTTAAGACCTACGTTCAGAACTAACTCGTCATTGAGAGCAATGTTTTTGCTGTCTAAAAGCTCGGAAACTCTGCCTGCAAAGGTCAGCTTCTGCGTTTTGCCGTCAAGCCCCGTAAAGCTAATTTCAGAGGCTCTGTAAACAACAATAACGCTGTCCTGCCCTGCCTGAAACTCATTTAATGAGAGTCGGTCGTTTTCTCCGAGCGCGATGTCCGCCTGCTTTAAAACAGCTTCGGCATCGGTTCTGAGTGTTGTAACCCTTGTTATCTCCGGTCCGTCGTATATATCGACATGATACATACCACCCGGTGCGGCGGCAAAAGCTGTGCCCGTACACAGAACTGCTATTGCCAGAACCAGTGCAAAGGTTCTGAGAATAACGGTACGGCTGAGCTTATAGCTGCCCATAACCTGTGTAATCATCATTCTGCTCCTTTAACTCATACCTTTATATATAAAGGTCTTTCAGATACCGCCGTGTCGAAGAAGATTTTCGACACTTTTTTGTATCTTAGGTTATTTCGCCGTTTGACTTTTTGGAATTATAAGCCTGCTTTTGGTAATTGTCAAGTTTTTCGACCCTCTTTTTTTGTATACTTTGCACAAAACCAAATGTCAAAAAATGTCAATTCGACATTTTTCAACACGGAATATTTTCGCATACTAAAGTATTTCGGGTGAATATTTGTGAATTTGTTAAAAAATTTGAACCTCGGCGGTTTGGCAATGATAAAAGGTGAAAAGCTTTACATTTTAGCGGCATTTTTACAAGTATTTCCCATTAAAAGTATATGCTGACGGCGGTTTTTTATTCCAACCCCCACCAAATAATGTTAAAAAACGCTCATTTTTAGAGTTCATCCACCACACATTGTATAAAATCGGTGCTTTTTTAGCATAATTTGTGGGATTTAGGCTGATTTTTGCACCTTAACCACAATATAAGGAAAAAAATCCTTGAAATTAAAGCTATAATATATATAATGTAATAAAGAAATGATTTCGGAGGAAAACATGAAAAGCTTAACCGTAGGCAAAAATGACGCAGGTCAGAGGCTCGACAAGTTTATTAAAAAGGCTGTCCCCTCTCTGCCGCAGGCGCTGATGTACAAATACATACGCACAAAGCACATAAAGCTTAACGGCAAGCGTGTCGGCATTTCCGACAGGCTCAAGGAAGGCGACATTGTCGCCATGTATATAAAGGATGAATTTTTTTCCGAGAGAGAACAGTTTTACGATTTCCTTAATGCGCCCAAGCAATTGAACATCATATATGAGGACGAAAACATATTACTGCTCGACAAAAAGGCGGGCGTGCTCTGTCACCCGGACGGCAGAGAATACGTCGACACGCTGATTAACCGAATTAAAAGGTACCTTTATGAGAAGGGCGAATACCGACCCGGGGAGGAAAACAGCTTTGTCCCCGCGCTTGCAAACAGAATCGACCGTAACACGGGCGGCATAGTCATTGCCGCGAAGAATGCCGAGGCGTTAAGACTGCTGAACCACATAATCAAAACACGTCAGCTTCACAAATACTACCTTTGCGTTACGGTAGGCACTCCCCCGAAAAGGAGCGATGTATTAAGCGCATATCTTTACAAGGATGAAAAGAGCAACACGGTCAGGGTATCAAAAAAACCCTTTGAAAACTCAAAGAGCATTAAAACAAAATATACGGTGCTTGACAGTCTGAACGGGATAAGCCTTGTGGAAATTGAGCTTCTGACGGGCAGGACTCATCAGATAAGAGCGCATATGGCGTCAATCGGCTGTCCCCTGCTCGGTGACGGAAAATACGGCAGCAACAGGGTCAACAAAAGTCTGGGCGGCTACAAGAAGCAGCTTCTGTATTCGTATAAGCTGCGCTTCGACTTTAAAGAGGATATGGGGCTACTCGGTTATTTAAACGGCAGAGAATTTGAAGCTGCCGACGTCTGGTTTAAAGAGGAATTTTACACGGGAGGACTTGTGTAAAACAAAACGGTATGTTATTATTTATATACTATTATATAAAGGGGTGTCAGTATGGATATGAAATTTTACAGATGCGCTCACTGCGGAAAGATAATTGCAGTGGTAAAGGAAACGGGAGTACCCGTTATGTGCTGCGGAGAAAAGATGCAGGAAATCATGCCCGGCACAACGGACGCCGCGGTTGAAAAGCACGTTCCCGTTTATGAGGTTACGGACGGAAAGGTTTTCGTCAGGGTCGGCTCGGTTGAGCACCCGATGGCAGAGGAGCACTTTATTGAGTGGATTGCCTTAAAGACAAAGCAGGGAAATCAAAGGAAGCTCCTTTCCCCCGGCATGAAGCCCGAAGCCGTTTTCGCAATCTGTGAGGGCGATGAGGTCGAGGCGGTTTACGCCTACTGCAACCTTCATTCCCTCTGGAAGGCATAATTAGGTAAAACAGATAACCGCCGCAGAAAACTGCGGCGGTTTTGCTTTATATACATTCCATTTTCAAAAGAGATTTAAAAGCAACCAACCGCCGGGCAGTTTTACCTGCCGCGGCGGTCGGTATAGGAAAGATGAATGAAGAAGAACTAAATTGTAACGGACTGAATTGGAGCCTTGCGTGAAAACAGCTATTCACACATAACTGTTCCGTGTGCATTCTATATTTGACTTTTGAGTGTGCTTTGCAGCTGTCTGCCGAGAGGGCCCGGTTAAGAGCCCTCTTACTTTTCAGTTTTCACACAGAGAACCGTCCACTGTGCGGTCTATGCGATGTCTGGTTTTAAAAGCCTATATTATCTAACTAAAAAGCATTAAATTTGTTTCATATCAAGGATGTAACACTTCATCAACATACTCTTGAATAATCTTATTGGCATATGTTGTAGCTTGTCGCTCTTCACCGATAGTTGTTAACTTAAGATCATTTATCCATTGATAATAATGTGTTAATTCATGAGATATATTGACTAAATAAGCAAATAAAATATTGTCTTTCCCCCATTCGGATTTACGCTTTTCATAATCGCCAACTGCAACACGTATGTATGGCTCTACAAAAAAACTATTTGGTCTGAAAAATGTAGCGTATGCACCTTTTTCATCGACCGTTTTTAATTTGTCAGTATTTTTAAAATAGATTGGGATTCTAATGGGGAAATCATAGTACTCTCTCAACCATTTGGCATACTTGATACAGGCGTTTTTTACCTCATCATCCACGCCTTTATCGAAACGAAGTCGCAAACCGCTTCGCACATCCGAAGGTAATATTCTTCGCCATTTTTCCATTTCCCATATGTTCATTATTTTTCAAAACCTTTATTTGTATTTTCTGTGATTTTTCCCTGGTGTATGCTTCTTGGGCTGAGCAGGTTTATTATCTCTTTTATTGTTTCTCGGTTTAAAATCTTTGTTTTTTCTGCTTTTCCCTTTTAATTCACGGCCCTGTTTTTTTTGCCCTTTTCTACCATAAGGATCGGGATTATATTTTGATTTTACTTTTTGATATACTATTAATCCAGCAATAACTACAGTAGCTATAACCATAACAACCAAAATAGCTTGACCAACTAAATTCCAAGAGTTTGCTGCAGCAAACGCAAAAGCAGCTGTATACGATGCACCAGTTAACACTTCCGCCATACAACCACTTGGATCATACAAATTTACTGGATTGTTTAAGCAATATGTAAATATATTGTCACTAATTAATTGATTATAATCCGATTCGTCGAGAATTATAACATTATCCGCACACATAAACCTATGCAGTTCGGGGCTGTAGTACCTTGTCTTAAGATAATACTGTCCGCTCTCTATGTCATAATAATAGCCTCTGTATGTATAAGGATTAACCAAACTTAGTATATTGCCGTCACTGGTGTCGTAACAGCCTGTTATCTTTCCCCAAGCGTCATACTGATACAATACAACTGCCTGATTGTCGGAGTCAACTATCATGTACACATCATTTTGTGCATTTCTGACATAGTAATAGCTATCTCCGTTGACGGTAAAGCCGAACGGTTCACCGTTCTCATCATACATAAAGACAACGTTATAGGTTTGACTGTCTTCTCCTTCGGTTAAGGTCAGTATGTAACCTGCGAGTATGTCGCCGTTGTAGTAGTAAGTGTAGTTATAGCTTGAATCGTCAAGAGTTATTGTCTTTCCGATTCTTTGTCCGTCTGCATTGTAGCTGTAGTTAGTTGCAATACCGTCATTTGATATGCTTTGCAGCTGTCTGCCGTGCCAAGTATAGGTGTTATCACCAAGTGCGGTGATATTTCCTATCTCGTCGCTTGTTACCGAATACTCGTTGTCAACGATTACGGAGTTTTGCTCGGCAATTTCTCTTTCTGCAGGAACAAGGCCTTCTCTTTGAGCTTTAAACCTTGCGGAAAGGTCAACCTTTTCATAGTGTTCTCCGAGCACTCTTGTTGCAAGCGTGCTGTCAAGGTTGTCTGTTATGTTACCGTTCCTTATTGACTGTAGGCCTTCTCCGTCCTCGGTAAAATAAACCTCTTTTACGCCTGTTACAACATCAGACCAGACAGGATTTTGATATAAATACTGCGTTGCTCTTTGCGGGTTTGCCGGTGTTTCGGCTGTTGTGTAAGCGAAAACTCTGTCCTCGGTAATGTTTCCGTTGACATAGGTATAAATATGAGTTTGGTTTTCATCAGGATCGTTCACCCTGACAAGCTGATTTAAACTGTCATACTCGTATGTTACGGTGTTTGAACCGTTGCTAACCGAGGTGATATTTCCGAGAGAATCGTAGGTGTAGCTATGAGTTATTCCAAGTGTGCTGACAGAACTTACAAGTGTAGTTGTCAGGTTGTTCTCTCGGTCAACATAGGTGTAATTCGTATCAAGTCCGTTAATTGTCCTCTTGGAAAGTCTCGCAAGAGTGTCATAAGCGTTGCTAAGCTTTAAAACTGAATTCCAGCTCACGCCGTAAACCTGATCCGGCATTGTTCCCTGAGACAGATTTCCGTAAGTGTAACCGATTTTCTGTGTACCGAGAGGGGAGAAATGATTAACGCCGGTTAAATAATTTGTCTTATCGGCATAGCTGTAATCAGTGCTTGAATAAAGAATTTTTCCCGAAAGAGCGGTTCCCTCATACTCTCTTATGCTTCTTACTCTGCCTGCAAGGTCATAAGCAAAGCGTGTATGCGTGTTTGAGGCAAAGTCAACAGTAGATGAAATATTGCCGTCGCTTCCGTAGGCAATCTGCTTTTTTCCTATATTGTTATTATACGACTGTTCGACAATTCGGTCAAGTGAATCATAGGTGTATTCTATATAGTCCCCGTTGCCGTAGGTTTGCCTTGAAAGCAGATTGCGGTTGTTATAAGTCAGGCTTGAAAGGGTTAAATAACTACTGCCGTTTCCGACCTTTGTCGCCGTCGTTCTGCCGAACTCGTCATATTCAAAACTGTACCTTGTTGCTCCGTTGACGTTAATATCCGTCAGTCTGTCGTTTGAATATGTGTAGCTGTTTGTCATGCCGCCCGAAGAAACGGACAAAAGGGCGTTGTTGCTTTGATCATATTGATAGCTTGTTGTTATACCTGCGGCGTTTGTTGTCGAAGTCAGAGTTCCGTCAGTCGTGTTGTAGTTGTATGACATTGTGTTGCCTGCCTGATCGGTCTGAGTGCTGAGGAAATTTTGATTATCTGTGTAGGTAGCGGAAGTGACTATTTTTCTTCCCGTTGTTACCTCTTCGGTATAGTCCTCAACTAAATACCACTTTTGGCAGGAATTATTCGTTGGTTGATTTCTCAACGTAACATACGAACCGTCTTCTGCTGTCTGAGTCTCTCCGTTAGTCGAGTCAAGATAACGAGTTGCGCCGGTATAAACATTTGAAATTGTGAACGCCCCGTCAGTTGTAGGCGTTACGGTAAACAGATATCTGTTGCTGCTATCACTTGAGCTTACAAGTTCAAGCTTTGCTCCGTTTCCTGCCGATGTATCTTTGACGCGAAGATAGTAATTACCGAGCTTCATTTTGTAAACGCCGTTGACTGTAATCCTTTCAGGTGTTCTTAAGTATTCGAATGAAATTCGTTTTCCCAATATATTCCTTCCTCAATCATAATAGGCGAATTGTTGTACCTCTTATAAACTCTATAAGAACCATCATCATTAATTATTCTTTTTAACAATTGTTCCATTTGTTCTTTTTGAGAAAAACCATCTATAAACTGTTTTATTATACCAATATCATCTGTACTCCATAAAATGAAATCAAAGTCATCCATTTTGGTAATAACAATTTGTGAAATATTTTCATCTGTTAAATTGGAAAAAGAAAAATCAAAACTCTCCTCAAAATAGCAGTCTGACCTAATGTCACTTTGATGATAAATCACAGTAGGGTTGTTACTGTTTTCTGATTTAGAGATTAAATATGAGTCAAAATCAGAATTAGGAATATAGAATTTTTCATGATCGTATTTGGCAACATCTGAAAGATTAACAAAATCATAGTATGATAATCTATATCTTGAATCTATATCTGATAATAAACTAATAGTTTCATTCGGCCGATTGGGATGATAAGCTATTTGATAATATTTTTTTTTGTTATATTCTATATATGTAGAATAATATTTATCATATTTTTCAAAAACAAGAGATTCTTTGCGAATCGATTTATGCCCGAACGAAAAAATTATAGTTACCAAAGAAGCTATGCAAATAAGCAACAAAAGCAATTTTACTGATTTTTTCATATTACCACCTCAACAAGGAATCTTTCTTGTTTTCCAATCGGCTCTAACAACGAAATCTCTTTTATGGGCATTGGGGAAATAATACGGATCTGCCCATGTGCAAAAATAACAACCTCTTATTCCGTTATAATAATCAAATGCTCTTGAATCCTCCCATTTGTCTGCATCTTGTTCATAGATATCAATAGCAGAACAGCTATTTTTTGCAGAAGTTCTCCATAATTGTAAAAATGGGGTAGTGTTAAGGTTCAATTCCGAATCTGTTATATATTTTTTGGCTGTTCTTAATGTTAATCCAAGCGATAGAATTATAGATGTCTTTGAAGTTAATTTCTCTTGGTTCCATTTAAGTAAACAATGCTCTTTTATTTCTCTGGAAACACAATCATCACTAAATAAAAATTCTCGTTCGTTAGTAGGATCATCAAAATATGCTGCATTATGTTTTTTATAAAATTCATCTTTAAACTTAAATGTAGATATTAATGCTAAAACATCAAAAACAAAATTACCAAATTCTAAATACATTGTAAAAATAACATCTGAAAAAGTTAGACTACCTTTTATTCCGTTTTTTGTTTCATCAAGTTTGATTCTAATAAATCCCTTTTTGTCGTTTTTGTACTTTTTATCTAGAGAGTTTGCATCAGAATCGGCTATAATGCAATTATAATAATCTAAAAAAGCAATAAGTGTTATAATTCCTTTAAAAGATAAAAAATCTGAGGCGGTGCTTTTAAACCCACTATAATCCACCATATTAACCGGATTATTACCGCAATAGATAAAGAGGTTAGCACCTTTGATTTGACCTACCGAGGCGAGAAGAATTGAGGTGTCGTCTGCGTTTATAAATCTTCTCCACTGAGGATTGTAGTATCTCGACTGCAAATAGTAGAGCCCGGAAATAAAATCGTATTTATACCCTCTATAAGCAAAACCGCAAAAAGTTTTAAGTATAAGCAGCTCCGTCTGGCTTAAACCGCTGTCATAATCAGGCGTTATATTTCCCCACGGGTCATAAGAGTAACTAACTAAAGTGTTTCCCGTGTCGGCGTCTATAACAGAGATTATATCACCAAACATATTTCTGATAAACAGATATTCTTTGTCATCTAACATTACGGCAGATGGGGAGTTTTCTCCTTCGGCATATACTATTTTTGAATTAACTCTGTGCCAGACGGTTTGCTGTTCTTCTCCAACTGTGGTAATGACAGGATACATCAAGGTTTGTGCCGTTATCTTTTCATCCGACCAAATATAATCGAGCGAGTATTCAAGCTCATTTGCACTGCTGTAATACTTCTCGTTTGTCCTTAAGCCGTCGGCATTGTACTCAAACTGCAAATAATCGTTAGTTTTCAGCTTGAATGTCCTCAGCTGTTTTCCGTTCCACGTTAAGGCGTTTCCGTTATATGACGACGGATTGCCGGCATTGTCATAGGAAATAGATTTTCCGTCATACGATATTAAGCGGTCAGCCCATCTCCAGTTGCCCGATGTTCCCAAATCATAACTGCATGAAATGGTTTTACGGACAGTTCCCAAGTTATCATTTAAGGTGTAGTTGTATTCATTTAAACTAATCATATTTCCGCCAAAATCATAATTATACACATAGGTTTTATTATTAACATTATCATCTAACCTAGTCAATTGATTCGCCTCGTCATAAGTATAGCGGTAACGTAAGGTGCGATTGTTACTGCTATCAACACTGTATTCGCGAGTTATATTGCCGTTATCGTCATAGCCATATGCATATTTTACAGAACTGTTCAGTGTGCTCTGCATAACACTTGTTCCGTAATATGCTTTGTTTTCATATGTATCAACTCGGCTTGACGCTTTTTCTTCACCGTCTTTTGTGTAAGTTTTGTATGTATAATCAGTAATAACGGCAGAAAAGTTGGTGTTTGTATTATTGCCGGGTATGTCAGTTGAAAAAACAGATTTTTGTTTCGTTCTTCCAAAAGTATCATTTCGCTTTGACATACTGACTGTTATATCCGAGTTAGATACTTTTTCCAAATAATTGGTATCGCCTGTTTCTTCATTAACAACTCCGTCGTTTTGATATTTTGTATAAGTCGTTCCGTTGACAATCTCATAAAAATTACCTTCGTCATCATATGAAGCGTAGTATTCCAAGCCGTTATCAGAATACACCTCAACGGAATCTCCGTTATAGTAAATTGCTCTTGACTTTATATTATTAGTATAAGCCTCTTCATAGACTTTTTGTCCTAATGAATCGTAATAATAATTATATGTTTCGGTCAGAGCAGCGCTGCCGGTTTTTGCATTAGTAATACTGATTACATTCCCATTATTATCATATTCATATGTAGATGAACTGCTGTTGTTGAATATGACTTTTTTGAGCTCGTTTCTCGGAGTTGAATTGTTATATTGATATGTAACAAGGTTTTTGCTTTGAGCTCCTACTAAACCCTCTACGTAAAGAGCAGTAACCTTGCCGATAGAATTATATGCAATTCTATACCTGAAATTATTATGCTTTATCTTGGTTACATTTCCTATGGAATTGTATTCATATTCGGTACTCATAAATTTTTTTAAAATCGTAGTACCGCCAATGCCCAATAAAGTACCGTACTGTGTATTAATACGTTGAATACTGCCGTCAGCAAAATATGAATATGTTTTTTCCCCGCCGTTTGCATCTGTCTCTGACTGTAAATAACCGTTTGCCTGATCGTAAAGATAATGAGTATCCTTGTCGTTTTCGTTCGTAGTCTTTGTCAGATAATTACCGTTTGAAGTATAGGTTCTTTGATTAAACATTGAAATTAAACTGCTGAATTGGAAGCCATTAATGATAATTGAGATTATATTACCAAAATCATCGAATTGAATATCAAAAAGCTTCTTACATTCACTGCAATTGCATTCGGCTTCGCTTGAGCAGGTGCAAGGACAGCCTACTCCGTAAGCGCAGTTTTCACCGCAAACGCAATATGTCTCAGTCTGTTCGGGAGTATTCTCTGTTTGCTCAACAGGCTCGGTAATCTCTGGTTCAGGTTCGTTCTCCTCTTCGTAAGTTTCCTCAACCGTATCCGTTAATTCCTGTTTAGTGAGACTTGCGTTTGCAAAGACTATTTCGTTTGGATTGTTTTCATATATAAGGGAAACGGTAATCTCGTCACTGTCTCCTTTTAATACTATGCTTTCCGAAAGGTATTGCCAATCGGTAATATTTCCGACAATTGATTTTTCAACGCTATCGTTTTGTTGTTGCTCGTTTTCGTCTGTGTAAGTGTATTGAAGCTTGATGCCGGCAATTTTTTCCGGGCTTGCCAAGGATTCCTCTTGAATCAAGCCGTATAATAAGCTTTCACTCTCGGGATAAGCCGTCGAGCCCTTTGCCCAACAGCCAAAGGTAATAACATCATCTTTTTTTCCGTTTATTCTAACAGTCTGAGAAAGTGACTTTGAAACAGTTACCGAGCTTCCGTTTGAGAGAATAACAGTATTGCTTTCCTCGCCTAAAACAGTATCGCTTCCCATTGAAATAGCTCCGTTTGCTGTCCAAGAAGCGAGGCTGTTGCCGCTTGCATTAAAGCTGCCGTTTGTTAAGTAGTCATAGCTGCCGGCACCTGCCCCCGACTCGAGTTGCAGGCTGTCAACAAAGAAATTACCCTTACCGTTTTCAATGCCTACTTCAACCGTTACAGTGCTGAATTCATCGGCAGTGTAAGGGAGCTGAACAGAGTACTTTTTATAATCAGTACAAACAGCAGCGATTTTTCTTGAATTGGAAACAACTATTTCATTTTCACTGTTAACTGCTTTTATGTTTAGTGTAAGAATATCTTCTGTTTCTATACTTTGAGCTTTGATAAAAGCAGAAAAGGTGTAAACATCCTCGTCCTGAACAGCCACTGTTTGTGAAACACTTTTGTTTGAAGCAGTCTGTGAGGCAATATTTAAGGAATAACAGTTGGATTCTGCGTCATTCGATAAATCTGCCGTACTGATATTGTTTAATTGCCAAGAGGACAAGCCGTTTTCAAAACTGCTGTTAGGCAAAAGATTAGGCGAAACCTTACCTGAATCAGAATAATTACCCTTGCTATCGATATAATATCTAAGTTTGCCATAGTTGTCAAATTGCTCGATAATACTGTAACCTGTCAAGTCTTCAAACTTTACCTGATATGGTCCTTGTTGTGTAATTGTGACAGTATTACCAAAGACACCTGTTGCACTTTCCACTATCTGATAAACAGAATTATTTTGCCCGTTATAGATATATTCCACTTTATAACCGACCGCAGGATAGCCGTTGTTGCCAACCGAACAAGCAAAAATTTCTTTTAAATTTGAGTTGTCATAATAAGTATAACCTGCAGCGTTATAGCTGTTAAAAACAACGTTTTCAACATTTCTGTTTGCCGAATATAAGTATTCTGTCATCAGATAATTGGTGTTATCAGCCGAAAGAATTTGAGTGTTATTACTTTCATAGCATTTTATCGAAGAGAGTAGCCCTGTGATGTTATCATATTCAAAACGAAACTGCCTTCCAACTCCGTCTGTTATTTTTTCTATAGCGAGGAAATTATTATCTGTTGTTAAATCACTGCAATATAATACTGTAATTGTTTGATAAGCCGTAGTGTTATTAACAGCTACCTTTTTGGTTACAGATACAAGTCGTCCGTGTGAATCAAAACTTTCCGTGTTTCCGTCAGGACGAGTTATTTTTATATATTCTAAGCCGTCTCCCTCATAGCCTTCGGGGACATCGGTAATAAACGCACTATATCCGGAGCTGTTTAAACCGTCTGGCTTTTCTTCTGTAAAAACGGTAACTTCGTTGTTCTCGGAATCTAATTCTGTTGATTTTGTAAAGCTGATTGTGTTTCCGTTTTCTGTAATATAACATAATGTTTGCAAATTGTCATAATCTGCAAAGTGATTATAGTAAATTACCCGGTTGTAGTTTGTTGCCCAATTGTTTCCATATACACCCAAGGGCATAATATAGTTTTCATTAATTGCTTGTTGGTATTTAAACAATTCCTTAACAGAAGAGTTATAAAGGAAAGAAACAGTAACAGGCATAATATTTCCGCTTATTGAAATATCATCTCTTTTAATATACAGTTGACGGGTGAAATCATTAATGTATGCGTTTCCTGCTCTCCCAAGCTGTTGAGTATGATAGTCAAATCTATCGTCATATCCCGAAGAGTAAACAAAATCAAAGAAAATATATGTGTTTGTGGTTTCCTCTTGGTTCATAAGGTTATATGAACCGTTTAAAATAATATTAGCACTTAAATCTTCGTCTTCTGTAACAAAAGCAAAACCGTTATTAACACCACCGTTTAACCACCCAACAAATAGCTTTGTTATATCAAAAGAGAAAATCGAAATATCGTTTTGGCTTTCTCCTACTCCATACGGAGAAACATAATAGTCGCTGACTGTATTTGAAAGCGTAGGCTTTGTATTGTAAGTAACTGTTTGAGCACTGAATTGCTGGGTAATTTCTTTCAGCAATATTGAACCGCCTGAGGCTTCTCCTGCAGACAAGTATAATACCTTCGTTAAAGTAACATTTTCATCAATCCATGAGAATTTATCAACATCTATTTTGGTATATATTTCACTTTTATAATCATTAGTATTAGAAACAGCAGCAAAAGGAACATCATACCCCGTTTGATTAGAAGCGTTTGCATCCTGTAGGCTGGAGCTTACAACAGTATCCTCAACCCAATTTTCAGAATTATCCTGAATCATTATTGCGGGATCAATGGTAATAGGATAAGCACGCTCAGGAGTGCCTGTCCATTCCCTTGAAGGAGAATAGACAAGTGTAATTGTACCGTTATTATTATTTGAAACATTTACACCTATATCATATGACAAGGCAAGATTGCTGTCGGTCATTACAGGTGCAGGGATGGTGAACTTAACGTCGCCGTTTGTATCGGTAATGTCCAAGCTGTTGTTATCGTTTAATCTGTATGTCAGATTTCCGATTTCAATATCAAAGGAATATGTATCCTTTATGCTTGCTGCGTCAGAAACGATTATGTTTTCTTTAATTCCGTTCGGAAGGACTACATATTCTATATCGGTATCCTCGGCAACATTTTCGTATTTTACCTCGGACTTAATATTTGCGACAGCTGCTTCAAATTCTTCAGTTTTATCAGCTTTTTTATCAGTGATTTTGCTGTTTGCCGCTGAAATATCATTAACAGAAAACGCTATTTCGTTGCCATTGTTTTCCAATGTTATTTGACTGTTGCTCGTAATTCTTTCCGGCAGAGTTACATTGAATGGATTGTCTGCAGTAGTTAATGCGCCGTTTTTCGATACAAGCGTATTGTCAATTTCTTTCCATACGCCGTCATTCATAAAGTGTAGCGGTGTTTGAGAAACGAGAGCGGTGTAAGTGCCATCAGCTCTCTTATATACCTTTGTGTGTTCGTCACGCTTTTCGGTGACTTCATAAAGAATCTCTGCTTTTTCTTCTTCTGCCTTTTCTGCCGGATTGTCAAGAAGGTCAGAAAAATACTGTTTTTCATTATTGTATTCATTATATGCCTCGGCCATTACCTGAGTCGGCAGTATTTCCACTATAAAAATTAATGATAAGAATACCGCTAAAATTTTGGATATAGATTTCATTGCCTTTTTCATAAACAGTCCTCCCGATATCAATAAAGTATGCCTAAGCACAAACTTAATCGTTTGTCAAGTCCATTTTATAGGTTTTTTAAAAAAGATACAGCTAAAATGCAAAAATAGACATAAATTCTGCAAAATTAGCAATATTTCAGTTAGTTTTTATCTAAGAAGTAGCTTTTGAAACGTCCGAAAACAATAATATATACGGCTCTGAACCGTAAAACGAATGAAAAAACAGCTCCCTTCAAGGGAGCTGTAAATATTAGAGCATTACTTGCCTTCGTTGAGAACAGCGAAGTTTTCCTTGTTTGCTTTATAAAGGTTTTTAAAGACCTTGTAGTTTCTGTCATAAACCGCCTTGTTAGCAAAGTTGGGCTTAAAGCTCTTTGTGGCGGGGATAAGCTTCTTTGCGTCGGTTATGTCACTGATAAGACCGACGCCTACGGCGATAACGATTGCCGCGCCGACTGCGCCGATATTCTGCGGAGAGTCAACGGTTTCAATTGTTTTGCCCGTGATGTCGGCAAGCATCTGACAGGTGATGTCGGAAAGCGCGCCGCCGCCGACAAAGCGAACCGTATCGGAGGTCTTGATTTTCTTGTCCTGAGCTTCAAGGAACCAGCGAAGATGGAAGCAAACGCCCTCGCTGACGGCTCTGATAAGCTCTGATTTCCCCGTGTCAAGGCTGATATTAAAGAACATACCTCTTGACTTTGAGTCCTCAAACGGACAGCGGTTACCGTGAAGCCACGGGGTAAAGATTACGCCGTTTGAGCCTGCGGGTACGGTGTCGACAACCGCCATCATATAGTCGTAAAGGTTGGTGTAAACCTTTTCAAAATCGCCTTTTGAATGACGCAGGTTATGCGTTTTGTCGAGGTAGATTTCAATTTCATCAAGCGCAAGATGGTCCTTAACCCACTCAACGCACTTGCCTGCGGTTTCAAGCTCGGCAAAATAGTTGTAATAGCCGTCCTTAACGCCGACTGCGCCGGCAATCATGGCGTTGGTATCAACGGTAGGCTTGTCAATAACGGTTGAAGCCCAGCCGGAGGTACCCTGATAAATATGAGTGTCGCCGAGCTCAACTGCGCCTGCGCCGACTCCGATTAGAGAAGCGTCGCTGCCGCCGCCGAATACGGGAGTTCCCTCCTCAAGTCCGAGCTCCTCGGCAGCCTTTTTGGTCAAAGTGCCGACCTTGTCGGTTGACTTGACTATCTTTGCAAGGTGGTTGGTGTCAATGCCTATCATCTTACACATCTGCTGACTCCAGCACTTGTTTTTAATGTCGTAAATCATTGTGGCAAAGGCTGAGTCGTGAGTCATAACGAACTCGCCTGTCATTCTTACAATAAGAGCCTCCTTAACGTCAAGCCATTTGTAAACACGCTTGAAAATTTCGGGCTCATTGTCCTGCACCCACTTGTATTTCCAAACCGGGTCCTTAACGCTCAGAGGAGCCGCACCCGTGCATTTAAGGGATTCGAGCACCTTAAAAAGGTTGCCGCCTGCAATCTGCGGTCCGCCGCCGAAAACAGCCTTCATCTGGTCGCCTGCACGCTGGTCCATATAGCTGAAGGCTCTGCGGACGTGCCTGCCGTCCTTGTCAACAAGCACAACGCCCTGCGCCTGAGAGCAGAAGGAAATACCCGAAATGTCCTTGGGGTCGACTTTGGATTTCTTGATAACCTCCTTAGCAGAAGAGCACATAGCCTCCCACCATTCGTCGGGGTCCTGCTCGGCTCCGCCGTTAGGCATAACGTAAAGCTTGTAGCCCTCGCTTTTGGAAGCCAAAAGCTCAATTTTGTCGGAAACTGCGAAAACGCAGGTCTTAACGCCCGTAGTACCGATATCAAACGCGATTACATAAGTAGGGTTTACCATATTTATCTCCTCCGAATTATTTTTTGAAAGCCGATTTAATAAACTTTAAGCACTGCTCAACCACAAAGTCGTCACGCTGAGGCGTGTCGTTGCCCGTATAGATTTTAAAGCGCTCCTTGTAATAGTCGCAGGCGTAGGAAAACTGCAGGTTCATAAAGATGTTGTCGAGCAGATACGCCGCGAAGGCAGAGTCAATATCCTCCCTGACGTCGCCCGTCTTTTTTCCCTGCTCGATTGCAAGGCGGTAGATTCGCGCAGTCATGCTTTCCATTTCGTAGGCAAACTGTGAGGCGAAACGAGGGTTGTTCTCGCTTGTCATAACATTGTAAAGCTTTACGAGAAGCACGTTTTCCTTTGAGCTTTTCTGAATAGTCCTGATAATTTTTTCAACCTTCAGCAATATGTCCTCGTCGCTTTGAGCAAGGTTTAAAAGCAACTCCTCCATAGAGGAAATGCTGTACTGAACTATCGTCAGAAACAGGTCCTGCTTGTTTTCAAAGTACTTGTAAAGCGAGCCGACGCTGACCTCGGCTTTTTTGGCAATGCTGTTGATATTGCCGTTTTCAAAGCCCTTCATGGCAAACTCCATGGTAGCGGCGTTGATAATTCGCTCTCTTTTTTCCTTTGAAATATTGTCAAAGGTCGGTTTATGATGCTTTTGCAGATCCATGCTGTCACCTGCCTTTTTTATCCTTTTTATTTTACCATAAAACCAAATTGTCTTACAAGGAAAAACTGCCCTGTCGGGCGCATTTCTACATAATGGTGAATATCAGTTCATTTATTTGTGAAAAATGACTATTGAAAAGGTGAATATTTGTTGTTCCTCACGACAGCAAACCGACCTTCTCCGACAAAAGCCAACCGCCGCAACAGAACGAGCTGCCGCGGCGGTCGGTATAGGAAAGATGAATGAAGAAGATCTAAATTGTAACGGACTGAATTGGAGCCTTGCGTGAAAACAGCTATTCACACATAACCGTCTCTGTGCTCCATGAACTCAAGTTAAGTAAAACTAAAAATATAGCTATAATCACCAGAGATACTGTTCGTTTTTTCATAAGACTCCTTACTGTTTAATCCAATTCCATATCATGAATACCATTCACATTTGCGGTTTGAACATAGTCAAGTTTCTCAAGGACAGCAATTGCATCTAAAACCTCTTGTTTTCCCGGATTAGTTAAATAGAGTGTCAGAATTGGACGAAAAGCAGGATTGTCCCTGTTCTTGCCCGAATGATCCTCAACAGATTTCAAGCTTACGCCGGGAAAATCGTCAACAGTAAACACTTTATCTGCGCTGAATGCTGAACGCTTAATCATTACCAAAATACAATCTTCAGTATAATTGTCTTCCAAAGTTGCACAACAATAAAACTTTTCATCATTTTTGATTTTTTCATCTATGAGCATTTGCTCCTCAACAGTAAGAGTGCCGTCATGCATTTTTTTGGAAAGAATATAGTTTTCGGAGTTTAATATGTCCTGTGACCTTGTCGGGGGTTCTGTTTTATTTGCCGAACTTTCCTGCTTGTTTTCTTGTTCGGTAACAACCTCGGTTGGTTTTTCAACCTCTTTCTCATTTACCTTTTGATTGTCTGCTATATTGTTTACTTTCTTTGCTGCTTCGGTTGTTGCTGTTCTGACAGTAACCTGCTCATGGGTGATTTCATTTCTTTCGTCGCTTTTAATTCTGTCTTTAAGCATAAAGCTCGTTCCTGCAACAGCTACTATTGCAAAAACGGCAACAAGACCTGCAAGAGTACGCTTGCGCCTGCTTCTCTGCGCCGAAACTGCCGAAGCAACCTTCAGCTTTGTCTTTTCCTTAACCTCCTCATTCGGTTCCGAGGAATTAATATAATCATTGTAGTTCATATTCTTTCTCCTTTTCAAGATTTGTTCGGAGGGTTTGTCTTGCCCTGCTCAGAACGGATTTAACTGTGTTTTCCTTCATTTTGAGAATCTCGGATATTTCGCTTATTTTGTAGCCCTCATAATAGTGAAGATATATGCAGGTTCTCTGCTCCGGGCTGAGCTTTTTAAGCTCACGCTCAAAGTCAATCTGCATTTCGCTGTCCTTTTCAAACGTCTGTTCTCCGACGGTGCCGTCAAAAAGCTCCGTTTCCCTCGACTTCGGCGAGGTAAGACGGTTTTTACAGCAGTTAACGGTAACACGGATAAGCCACGCCTTTTCGTGCTCGCCGTCCTTAAAGCGCTTGTTCCCCGTAAAAAGCTTTACGAACACCTCCTGAACAACATCCTCTGCAGCGTCTGCGTCCAGAAGATACTGGTTAGCCGTGCGAAAAAGCAGCTTTGAGTACCTTTGATATTTTTCTTCAAATTCGTTTTCGTTAAACGCGCGTTTTTTCAAAGCATCAACTCCCCTCTGTTATATACACAATTCAGAAGGCAAAAAGGTTGCATTAATCAGCGATTTTCTTTTTTATTATATCAAATATTTCCATATAATCACAGCCGCCGAAGCAAAGAAGCCTTTCTTAATAAAAAATATATTTTCTTTTTGATATAATGCGTGTATTATGATATACTGTGCTTATAAAAGGAGGCGTACTATGAAGCTTATTAACAAAATCATCCGCAAGGTCACCGCAAGCGAGCTTGCTCAGGCGACAGTCGGCGGTATAATCGAGGGCGAAACAGACGCTCATTTTGCCGCACTGATAAGGCAGGCGGGCTCGGACGGGTGCGTACTGCTTAAAAACAATGACGGTGTTCTTCCGTTTAATAAAAACGACAATGTCGCAGTTTTCGGCAGAGTTCAGAACGACTGGTTTTATGTCGGCAACGGCTCGGGCGGCGATGTCTGCGTGCCTTACAGGACAAGCCTTATAGAGGGAATTGAAAAAAACAGCTCCTTCAAAATTAATCAGGGGCTTAAAATAATATATAGAAAGTGGTCGGCGGACAAGAAAAACATTGTTGACCCGGGCTTCTGGGCGCACTGGCCGAGATTTTACCCCGAAATGCCTTTGAGCCGTGAAACCGTAAAGCGCTCTGCACAGCTTAGCAACAAGGCGCTTGTGGTTATCGGTCGCAGTGCCGGCGAGGACAGAGAAAATGTGCTTGAAAAAGGCAGCTTTTTCCTCACAAAGCAGGAAAAGAATATGCTCGACAAGGTCACTGCAGAGTTTGACAAGGTGGTACTGCTGCTTAACATAGGCTCGGTTATCGACTTTTCGGAAATTGAAGGCTACGGCGACAAGATAAGCTCCGTCATGATAGTCTGGCAGGGCGGTATGGAAAGCGGCAATTCGGTTGCGGACGTGCTTTCGGGCAAGGTTTCCCCGAGCGGCAGACTTACCGACACCGTTGCAAAAAAATATGAGGATTACCCCAGCTCGGACAACTTCGGAAGCAAAGGAAAGAATTATTACAAAGAGGACATTTTTGTAGGCTACAGGTATTTTGAAACCTTTGCGCCCGAAAAGGTGCTTTATGAATTCGGCTTCGGTCTTTCGTACACGGACTTTGAAACTAAAAAGCTTTCCGCAAAGCGTGAAGGCAGGAATGTCAGCATTACTCTCAGCGTGACAAACACAGGCTCGGTTTCGGGAAAAGAGGTCGTTCAGCTTTATGCGGAATGTCCGCAGGGCGTTCTCGGCAAGCCTGCAAGGGTGCTTGTCGACTTTAAAAAGACTTCACTGTTAGAGCCCGGTCAAAGTGAGAAAATCGAATTTTGCGTTCCGCAGTACAGCTATGCTTCATACGACGACAGCGGCGTTACGGGCAACCTGAACTGCTATGTGCTTGAAAAGGGCAAATACAGCTTTTATTGCGGCACAAGCGTAAGAAAGTGCGAAAAGGTTTTAAGCTACACACTCGCCGACGACACCGTTATTGAGCGCCTCAGCGAACAGCTTGCAATAAAGCCCGAGGACGAGTTTGAACGCATACACGCTTCCGCTACGGGCTACGGAGCGCCGCTTATGAAAAATGAGGGCGTGCCTGTCAGAAGAGTTAATTTAAAGGACAGAATTTCATCCGCTCTGCCCGAGGGTAAAAAAATCACCGGGGACAAAGGCATAAAGCTTTCCGACGTAAAAAAAGGAAAGGCGACACTCGACAGTTTTGTTGCTCAGCTCAGCCTTAACGAGCTTGAGAGCATTACCAGAGGTGAGGGCATGATGAACTCAGCCCACGGCGCAAAGGGTAACGCAGGTATTTTTGCAGGCGTTTCGGACTCACTGAGAGAAAAGGGCATTCCGCCTATTACCACAACCGACGGTCCGTCAGGCATCAGATTGCTGAGCTCCTGCTCTCTCCTCCCCTGCGGCACTGCGCTTGCCTGCACCTGGGACACAGAGCTTGTTGGGGAGCTTTTCACCGAGATGGGAAAGGAAATGGTGTCAAGAGGCAGCGACGTGCTCCTGGCTCCCGGTATGAACATACACCGCAGTCACCTCTGCGGCAGAAACTTCGAATACTATTCCGAGGATCCTTTGATTACGGGAAAAATTGCCGCCGCAACGGTAAACGGAATACAGTCGCAGGGCGTTTCGGCGTGCCCGAAGCACTTTGCCTGTAACAATCAGGAATACAGCCGAATTTACACGGACTCAATTGTTTCCCAGAGGGCGCTCAGAGAAATCTATTTAAAGGGCTTTGAAATCTGCGTTAAGGAAGCCGCGCCAAAGTGCATTATGACGAGCTATAACAAGATTAACGGAGTATGGAGCCACTACAACTACGAGCTTTGCACTGAAATTCTGAGAAAAGAGTGGGGCTACGGCGGTATGGTTATGACCGACTGGTGGATGAGATATGCCCCGAGTCCGGAGTTTCCAAATGTAAACGGCAACGCTTACAGGGTAAGGGCGCAGGTTGACGTGCTTATGCCCGGTGCGAGAACAGCGGTAAGCAAGACCGCCGAGAACGACGGCACCCTGCTTTCAAGCTACGGCGAGGAGGGCGGAATTACGCTCGGTGAAATCCAAAGAAGTGCAAAGAATGTGCTGAATTTTGCATTGAACAGTAACAGAATATAATTTAAGGCATAAAAAAGCACCCGATTCCAAACGGAGTCGGGTGTTTTCTTTAAAATAAATCAGTCAACCTTGGGAAGCTTTGCTCTGTACTTTTCAAGCTCTTCGTCGGTGGGGATATAGTCGTCCATCTTGCCGTCGTGGAACTTTTCATATGCAACCATATCGAAATAGCCCGTGCCGGTAAGACCGAATACGATAGTCTTTTCCTCGCCTGTTTCCTTGCACTTGAGTGCTTCGTCAATCGCAACTCTGATAGCGTGTGAGCTTTCGGGTGCGGGAAGAATGCCCTCAACCCTTGCGAACTGCTCGGCAGCCTCAAAGACCTTTGTCTGCTCAACGGAAACAGCCTTCATAAGTCCGTCGTCATAAAGCTGAGAAAGTATGGGGCTCATGCCGTGATAACGGAGTCCGCCTGCGTGGTTTGCAGAGGGAATAAAGTCAGAACCGAGAGTATACATCTTAGCAAGCGGGCAAACCATGCCAGTGTCGGCAAAGTCGTATGCATAAACGCCTCTTGTAAAGCTCGGACAGCTTGCAGGCTCAACTGCGATAATCTCATAGTCCGCTTCGCCTCTGAGCTTTTCGCCCATAAAGGGTGAAATAAGTCCGCCGAGGTTTGAGCCGCCGCCTGCACAGCCGATTATCATATCTGGCTTGATGCCGTACTTGTCAAGAGCCGCCTTGGTTTCAAGACCGATAACCGACTGATGAAGAAGTACCTGATTGAGGACGGAGCCGAGAACATATCTGTAGCCGGGATTCTTAACGGCAACCTCAACCGCTTCGCTGATTGCACAGCCAAGTGAGCCTGTCGTGCCGGGATGCTCGGCGTTAATCTTTTTGCCGATTTCGGTTTCCATTGACGGAGAGGGAGTTACGCTTGCGCCGTAAACCCTCATAACCTCACGTCTGAAGGGCTTCTGCTCGTAAGAAACCTTTACCATATATACCTTACAGTCAAGTCCGAAGTATGAGCAAGCCATTGAAAGAGCCGTGCCCCACTGTCCTGCTCCGGTCTCGGTGGTAACGCCCTTGAGGCCCTGCTTCTTGGCGTAATATGCCTGAGCGATAGCGGAATTAAGCTTGTGTGAGCCTGAGGTGTTGTTGCCTTCAAACTTGTAATAAATCTTTGCGGGTGTGCCGAGCTTCTCCTCAAGGCAATATGCTCTTACAAGCGGAGAAGGTCTGTACATTTTGTAAAATTCCCTGATTTCCTCGGGGATTTCAATATAAGCGTTGTCGTTGTCAAGCTCCTGCGCTACAAGGTCGGCGCAGAATACGCCGCCGAGCTCCTCAGCCGTCATAGGCTCGTGTGTGCCAGGGTTAAGAAGCGGAGCCGGTTTGTTTTTCATATCTGCACGGACATTGTACCATGCCTTCGGCATCTCGCTTTCTTCAAGATAAATCTTGTAGGGTATTTTGTTTTCTGACATAGTATTTTCCTCCTTCTGGAAAAATTAATATTTTAAGAATCTGCTTTGCCGTGCAAGACAGAAACTTATGTGCTAAATAAAAAACCTGTCCCATAAAATGGGACAGGATAAATTACCTGCGGTGCCACCCAAGTTGGCGAAAATCGCCCTCTCTGCCTCATACTGTCATATGAGCTGTACTGTAACGGGTACACCCCGTCGGTTACTACTTGCTTTCGCTTTCGGCCGCCCTCATAAGTCCATTCACCGGTTACTCCCCTGCCGCATTTCCACTGCCAGCGGCTCTCTGTGAGCTTCGTAAAGGGTTACTACTCTTAATCATTGGTTTGACGTGTCGTCTTTTTTATAAAATATCACTATTCTTTTTGTTTGTCAACAAAAATTGCGAAAAAACACATATTTTTTCAAGCTGACGATTACGGGTCACTGCACGCCGCCTTCGTTGTCAATCTGCGTTTCGCCGAAGGCAGAGGCATCAGCCAAGCCCTTTTCAATCGCATACCTTTTAAGGTTTTCGTAGTACATTGCCCTTGCGGTAAGCTTGTACGGCAGAACGTAGATGTTAAGAATACCCGCAGTCATCGAACAGAGCATATCCCAGCCGATAAAGCTTAAATCAAGCATAAACAGCTCGGATTTGTGTCCGTCGGTTATCAGCTTTGAAAGCTTTCTCGCCTGATCGCCCGTGATATAGCGATTGTCGCCTACGATATACGGAACCATATAGTACTGATAATATTTAATTATGCCGGGAACAATAAGCAAAAAGCAGAAAAGCGCCTCAATAAGTCCCGTAACAAAGCCGATACCGAGATACCTTCCAAAACTGTTTTTCAGGTCGGTATAAGCCGCAGAATAGGGATAGCTTACGTTATTCCTCAGACATTTTAAAAAGTAAATTGTAACAGCGAACTGTACGGGAATAAGTAAAATCTCAACAACCGACTGGAGCGACTGAACAATACTCATCGGCGCCGTAACGTACGGATCCCTCAGCGCCTCCGCAAGCCTCTCAAAGTCCTGAACCGTGTCCAGGCTTATTTCAAAATTAAAACCGAAAAATCTGTAGGAAAGCGAAAACAAAAACGGGAAAACAATAATCGGTAACAGTACCATAATCCAGTTTCCGTAATCCTTGTATAAATTAATGTTGTACTTCGCTTCCTCTTTAATTGCTGCTCTGTTAAGCACGGGCATAGTATTTCCTCCTTATTCTCTGTGCCATTTAACACCCTGAGGGGTGTCCTCAAGGATTATTCCCTGAGCCTTCAGCTCGTCTCTGATTCTGTCCGATTCCGCCCAGTTTTTCTCCTGCCTCGCCTTAGTGCGAAGCTCGATAAGCTTTTCTATTTCGCTGTCAAGGTCGGCTTCGGCATTTCTGTTATAAACAAGACCGAGCACGCCCGAAAGCTCGTCAAAAAGCCCTGCGGCAAAGCTTATTAATTCCTTACTGCCCGAGCCGAGAACATTTACGTTGATGTCCTTAACAAGCTCAAACAGCGCGGCAATACCGTCGGCGGTGTTTAGGTCGTCATCCATAGCCTCAACAAACTGCTCACGTCTTTTTGAAAGCTGAGCCTTGATTTCGTCAAGGTTGTCGGGTGTGGTTTCCTCTGCGCTCGAAAGCTCAAAGTCAAGAGAATCACGGCAGTTATAAAGTCTTTGAAGCGCCGCCTTGCACTGCTCGATAATATCAACGCTGTAGTTGATAGGGCTTCTGTAATGCGAGGAAATCATAAGGTATCTTATCGGCTCATAGCCGTATTTTTCCGCAACGTCACGCACGGTAAAGAAATTGCCGAGCGACTTTGACATCTTTACATTGTCAACATTGATATATCCGTTGTGCATCCAGTAGTTTGCAAACGGCACGCCGTTACAGCATTCGGACTGAGCAATTTCATTTTCATGGTGCGGGAAGATAAGGTCCTGACCGCCGCAGTGGATGTCGATAGTCTTGCCGAGGTATCTGCCTGCCATAGCCGAGCACTCAATGTGCCAGCCGGGTCTGCCCTTTCCCCACGGAGAATCCCAGCTCGGCTCACCGGGCTTTGCGCCCTTCCAGAGTGCAAAATCCATAGGCTCCTTTTTAAGCTCTCCGATGTTGATTCTCGCTCCTGCCTCAAGGTCCTCAAGCGGCTGATGCGAAAGCTTGCCGTATTCGTCAAACTTTTTCGGGCTGAAATAAACGTCGCCGTTTTCTACGGGGTATGCATAGCCCTTTTCAACAAGCGTGCTGATAATATTTATAATCTCGTCAATGTTTTCGGTCGCCTTCGGGTGATATGTCGCCTCACGGAAATTCATGCCCTTGACATCGGTCCAGAATTCCTCAATGTATTTTTCGGAAACCGTTTTGTAGTCGGTGCCGTCCTCAATCGCCTTCTTAATTATTTTGTCGTCAATGTCGGTAAAATTCTGGACAAAGGTTACCTTATAGCCTCTGTACTCAAGGTAACGCCTGAGCGTGTCAAAAACACAAATCGGACGGGCGTTGCCGATATGGATGTAGTTGTATACCGTCGGGCCGCAGGCATAGATTTTAACCTCGCCGGGCGTAATGGTTTTAAGCTCTTCCTTTTTTCTTGTAAGAGTGTTATAAATTATCATTTTTCTTCCTCCGAATTAATCTTCTTTTCAAGTAAGTCAATACGTCTGCGCATATAGCAAAGCTCCTGCTCAATCGGGTCGGGAATATGAATCTGGTCAAGCTTGTCGACACGGATACCGTCCTGCTTAACAACCCTTGCGGGCACGCCGACCGCCGTACAGTTGGGCGGTATCTCCTCAAGCACAACTGCGCCTGCGGCAATGTTTGAGTTGTCGCCGACCTTAAACGGGCCGAGCACCTTTGCGCCTGCGCCTACCATAACGCCGTTGCCGATTGTGGGATGACGTTTGCCGATGTCCTTGCCCGTACCGCCGAGGGTTACGCCCTGATAAAGCGTAACGTCGTCGCCGATTTCGGTGGTTTCGCCTATTACAACGCCCGTGCCGTGGTCGATAAAGAATCTTTTTCCTATTTTTGCGGCAGGGTGAATTTCGATGCCCGTCTTTTTTACCGCCCTTTGCGATACGGCTCTTGCGAGGAATCTGTGATTGTGCTCCCACAGCCAATGCGCTCTGCGATACATCCGTATAGCTTTAAGCCCGGGATACAGGAACATTATTTCCGCCGCCGATTTCGCCGCAGGGTCACGGTCACGTACAGTTTGTATATCCTCTTTGATTATTTTAAACATATATCCTCCAATAAAAAATACCCTCGGCTTTACAAGACCGAAGGCGATTAGTCGCGGTTCCACTTCGCTTTATAGCTTTAAGACCTGTAACGCGGTCAGACGTGCAGAGATACTGTATTCCCCCTGCCTGCTCATGAGTGCACTTCGCAATTTCCCGCACCGGGACGCTTACAGCCGACGACGTCCGTTCTCTGTGATGCGCTAAAAAAACTACTCTCTCATTCGTAGCATTTTACTTTCTTTATATTATATCATACTTTTTCGGATTTTGCACCTATTATTTTGAAAAATCTATAACTTTTACGCTGTCCTTGATATATACCGCACCCGAAACGACTGTCAGCACGGCGCAAATCCACATAAGACATGAGGAAATTGCATTTACCGAGAACGGCAAAAAGCTAAGAAAGCCTTCAAACTGACACAAAAGCATAATAATAATTGTAAACACCATCTGGCATACGGTCTTAACCTTGCCCCAGTAGTTGGCAGGGATAACAACCCCGTCTGCGGCGGCTATGCTTCTTATGGATGTAATTGTAAATTCCCGTACAAGAATAACAAAAAGTACCCACGGGCTGCAAAGCCCCTCGCTCATAAAGCCGATAAGTGCGGCGGTTGTCAATATTTTGTCTGCAACGGGGTCAAGAAGCTTTCCGAAATTCGTAACCTCGTTATTTTTCCTTGCAAGATGTCCGTCAACAGCGTCCGTAATCGAGCCTGCGACAAAAATAATGCAGGCAATTAAAAACCTGTACGGCAAAGTTTTCCACAAAAACGCCGTAAGAAATACCGGCGTAATCAGAATCCTTGCAACCGTAAGTCTGTTAGGTACATTTAACCTCATACTATCTCTCCGATCAAATCGTATTCGTTTGTACCCATTACCTCAACGTCAACAAAATCCCCTTCATTAAGCTCGAAAGGACAGGTGAAATTAATCACGCCGTCAATCTCGGGCGCATCCCTCCAGGTGCGTCCGAAATATGTGTCGGTATAAGGGTCGTAGCCCTCAACAACGGTCCTTAAAACCTTGCCGACAAGACTGTCGTTATTTTTTTCAACTATTCTGTACTGCTGCTCCATAATCACATCGCTTCGCCTTTGCTTAACGTCGTCGTCAAGCTGGTCGGGGAGCCTTGCCGCAGCGGTCCCCTCCTCCTGCGAATAGCAGAAGCAGCCGAGCCTGTCGAATTTTGCCTTTTCGACAAAATCGGACAGTATTTCAAAGCTTTCCTCGGTTTCGCCCGGGAAGCCCGTTATCAAGGTAGTTCTTACCACAGCGTCCGGCAGCTCGCTTCTGATTTTTCCTACAAGCCCAAGCAGCGACTCGCTGTTGCCCTTTCGGTTCATAAGCTTTAGTATTTTTTCGTCCGCATGCTGCATGGGAAGGTCAAAATAATTAAGAAGCTTTTTGTTACTTTTAAACACGCCGATAAGCTCGTCGGTAACCCTTTCGGGGTAAATATAAAGCACCCTTATCCACTCAAGAGCTTCGATTTTGCAAAGCGCCGCAAGCAGTGCCGCAAGTGCAGGCTTGCCGTACAAATCCTCGCCGTACCTGCCCGTGTCCTGAGCTATAACAATCAGCTCCTTAACTCCCGAGGCGGCAAGCTGCTGAGCCTCTTTTAAAATGCTTTCGGGCGCACGTGAACGGAAGGGCCCTCTGATTTTCGGAATTGCACAGTAGGTGCAGTTGTTTGAACAGCCTTCGGCAATTTTGATATAAGCATAGTAAGGGGGAGTGGTCAGAAGCCTTTCGGAATCAATCGGAAGACAGGTTTTTTCGCCGAAGCTCTCAAGCGTTTCATCACTTTGGAGAACCTCATCGACAAGCGAAACTATGTCCTTGTTTGAGCCGATACCGATAACCGCATCAACCTCGGGCATATCCTCAAGTATTTCCTCACGGTAACGTTCGGCAAGACAGCCGGTGACAATAATTTTGCCGATTAACCCCTCTTTTTTCAGCTCCGCCATATCAAGAATATTCTCGATGGCCTCCTTCTTTGCGTCCTCAATAAAGCCGCAGGTATTGATAATAACGGCGTCTGCGCCGTCTACATCGTCACAGATGATATAGCCGTTCTTCGCAAGTGAAGCCAGCATTATTTCTGCGTCTATCTGGTTCTTTGAACATCCGAGGGAAATCATCCCGATTTTTTTACTCATAGCTTTCTCCGTCCGCACTTTCGCACTGCACCTGCCCGAGCGCCTTTCTGATGTCGGAATACGAATAGCCCATTCTCAGAAGTGCGTTAATCGTTCTGTTAATGTTTTTCTCATCGGACAGTTTGCTTTTATATTTCGTGTTTAACAATAATATAATACGATTATATTCCTCTTTGTCAAGTGAGTCCACGGCATTTTTTGCAGTCTCCGAGTCAATTCCCTTCGCCTTGAGCTCAAGAAGTATTCTTTTAGGAGCGTATTTTTTCCTTTCGTAAAGCTCTGCGGCATAGGCTTCCGCAAAGCGCGAGTCGTCAATAAGCCTGAGCTGCTCCAGCTTGTCTGCCGCATACTGAGCCGCCTCCTCGGGAAAGTCCTTTAAGAGCTTAGTTACCAGCTCCTTTTTGGAATGCTGACGTCTGTCGAGCAGCCTTGAACCCTTCAAAAAAGCACGACGGGAGTTGACGCAGCCTTCAAGCTGCGCCAACCCCTCGTTATCAATTTCTTTTAAATTATGCCATTTTTCGGAAAACCAGAAATTACTGTCGCAGGTCATACGGTATTCGTCGTCAATATAAATATGTATTTTACCTGCTTTTCCGTTTTTTACACTCAGCTTCATTCGTCGTCGTCAACCATTACGTCAATCTTTGCTCTTGCCGCATCCTTAGTTGTTTCAACGGGTCTGTAAGCAATAACCTCGTCTGACAGGTCGTCCGAGGCATCCTCCTTGCTCTTTTGCTCAAAGAGCTTGGTGCGGATTTTGTTTTCAACCTCAGCCGCAACATCGGGGTTGTCCTTGAGATAGTTCTTGGTGTTCTCTCTGCCCTGGCCGATTCTCTGCTCGCCGTATGAGAACCAGGCGCCGCTTTTTCTGATTATGTCCATATTAACCGCCATGTCAACAAGCTCGCTCTCGTGTGAAATACCCTCGCCGAACATGATGTCAAACTCAGCAACCTTGAAAGGAGGAGCAACCTTGTTTTTAACGATTTTAACCTTTGTGTGCGAGCCGATGAACTCTCCGTTAGTGCCCTTTAAGGATTCGGTTCTTCTGACGTCCATTCTGATTGTAGCGTAGAATTTTAGTGCTCTGCCGCCGGTGGTGGTTTCGGGATTCCCGAACACAACGCCGACCTTTTCACGCAGCTGGTTGATAAAAATAATAATGGTATTTGACTTGGAAATAACGCCGGCAAGCTTTCTCATCGCCTGCGACATAAGTCTTGCGTGAGCGCCCATGTGGCTGTCGCCCATTTCACCGTCGATTTCCGCTCTCGGTACAAGAGCCGCAACAGAGTCAACTACGATTACGTCAAGCGCACCCGAGCGTGCAAGAGCCTCAACAATTTCAAGCGCCTGCTCGCCGTCGTCGGGCTGAGAAACGAGAAGGGAGTCAACGTCTACGCCCAGAGCCGCCGCATAAACGGGGTCAAGCGCATGCTCGGCGTCGACAAACGCCGCTTCGCCGCCTGCTTTCTGAGCTTCGGCAACCGCATGAAGCGCAAGCGTTGTTTTACCCGAGGACTCGGGACCGTATATTTCGATTATTCTGCCCTTGGGGAAGCCGCCGATTCCCGTTGCCGCGTCAAGCGCAAGCGAACCTGTGGAAATCGCCTCGACATTGAGCCCGCCGTTTTCGCCTAGTCTCATAATAGCGCCCTCGCCGTATTTCTTTTCTATCTGAGTAAGCGCTGTTTCAAGTGCCTTCTTTTTGTTGTCGTTTAAGCCTGTTTTGTTTGCGTTTGCCTTAGTTGCCATATTAATACCTCTCAGTCGTACATTTGTTCGTTTTCTAAATTATATATTATATATTCAAAAAATGCAAGTGCTTTTTTCCGAAATTTTTAAAATTGCCCGTGTTTCGCGCATAAAAGTACAATTAACAGCCCGTAAAAGAATAAATTTATACTTTTTTGCAAAAAACACTTGCTTTTATCAAAATATTCTGTTAAAATACTGTCTGTTATTGATAAAAGGAGGTGCCTCGCACTATGGCAAAATGTGAATTCTGCGGAAAAGACGTAGCTTTCGGCATCAAAGTTTCTCACTCACACAGACGTTCCAACAGAACATGGAAGCCGAACGTAAAAAGAGTTAAGGCAATTGTTAATGGCTCTCCTAAAAGAGTTTATGCTTGCACTCGTTGCCTTCGTTCAGGCAAGGTTACAAGAGCTTAACTTTGAAGAACTGAAAAAGAAACACGCTTACCCTTCGGTAAGCGTTTTTTCTTTTTTGTTTTTTAAAAGCTTTTCACCTGCCGTCAAGGGAGCGTAGCCTTGCATTGACAGTGTTCAGAACATGCTTCTTGTCAGCAGACCAGAGAGGCGCTGTAAGAAGCTTTTTCGGTGCGTCGCCCGTTAGTCGGTGAATCACAATATTATTCGGAATCAGCTCAACGCATTTAACAAGCAGGTCCGTATACTCCTCAAGCGAAAGGACCTCAAACTCACCGTTTCGATACATCTGCTCAAGCTTTGTGCCTTTTAGCACATGCAGAAGCTGAAGCTTTATTCCGTCCGCCCCGCTTGCAACAACATACCTTACGCTTTGAAGCACCATCTCCACGGTTTCACCCGGAAGTCCCAAAATTAGATGCACAACGGTATTGATACCCTCCTGCTTTAACAGCCTGACGGCTCTGTCATAATCGCTTAACGGGTAACAGCGGTTTATAAGCTGTGCCGTGTTTTCGTGTATAGTCTGAAGCCCGAGTTCAACAAAGACAGGCTTAATGCGGTTAAGCTCGGAAAGAAGCGCTATCACCTCTTCGGGCAGACAGTCGGGACGTGTCGCAACCGAGACGGCGGCTATGCAGGGATTGTTAACAGCCTTACAGAATATTTCCCTGAGCCTCTCAACCGGGGCGTAGGTATTTGTAAAAGCCTGAAAATACGCAATAAAATGCTCGCCCGAAAACTTTGAGCGCACCTGCTTTTTCGCATTTTCTATCTGTACGTCAATGTCCTCGCAGGGTGCTTCGGAAAAATCACCGCTGCCGCCTGTCGAGCAAAAAATACAGCCGCCCTTCCCCTTTGTGCCGTCACGGTTGGGGCAGGTAAAGCCTGCGTTAAGCGAAAGCTTATAAAGCTTTTCACCGAAACGCTCAAGAACATATTCATTAAAGGAATAATATACAGGAAACATTTAATCACCTCAACAATAATAACAGATTAGTTCATAATTCGCAAGAAATGTGTAAAACAGTTGCAAAATTTTCTTAAATAAAGTAAAATATTATGGGTGATTTTGAGTGGTAGACAAAAACATGATTTCAACTATATCTCATATCCGCTTCGACCCTGCCTCTCCGAGTCGGGACGATTTGAATATTGAGGACATCGCCCATGCGCTTTCACTTATTACAAGAGCAAACGGACATTTTGACTGCTTTTATTCAGTTGCTTGCCACTGCATAAACTGTGCAAAGGAAGCCAAGAGCCGCGGCTACACCGCAAGGGTACAGCTTCTCTGCCTGCTTCACGACGCCGCAGAGGCGTATATCGGCGATATGACAAGGCCGTTAAAGAAAAAAATGCCCGTGTTCTCCGAAATTGAAAAAAAGTATCAGGATATTATTTTCCCCGCTTTTGTTTCCGAGGCTCTTACCGAGGCAGATTTTGAAAAGGCGAAAAATGTGGACGACTGTCTTTTGTACCATGAGTTTTTAACCTTTAACGGCGAGGCGCTGTTCGAAAATGCGCCGAAAATAAACATTTCGGTCAGGGACGGAATTACCGACTTCAAGCAGACAAAGGAAGAATTTTTAAACTTGTATAAGGAACTCAGAGATGAATTATAATAAAACGGAAAAGGAAAGCTTTTTTAAAAAACGAAGGCAGATAATTATTTATTTTTTGTGCTGTCTTCTCTGCTTTGCGGCAAACTGGACAGTATATACGCTGATGACCAAAGCGCTGCATGTCGATTTAAGCGAGGTCAGCGGAACGGGCAACGCCGTTTTCAGCGTTTTCTCGGGTAAGTCGGGCAGCAACCTTTACAAGCTGCTTGCCTGCACGTTTACCGCCTGGACGGTAAACCTGCTGGTTTCTTTTACGACCAACAAAATGTGGGTATTTAAAAGCCGTGATTGGTCGCTAAGAGTAGTCGGCAGAGAGTTCCTCACCTTCCTCGGCGGGCATTTGTTTACGGGAGTAATCGACTGGTTCGGCACTCCGCTTCTTGTAATACTCGGGATGAAGGCGAAGTTCTTCGGCATCGAGGGGGCGGCGGCAAAGCTAACGGTAAACGTAATTATTATGTTCTTAAATTATTTTTTAAGCAAGCTTCTTGTTTTCAGAAAAAAGCATGAAAAAAATCTTCACACGGAGGAAGAATGAGATGGATTATAAACCGTACACACTCGGCTACAAGCGTCAGGGACGTAAGGACGCTTTCAATGAAAAAAGGTCGGCAGGCTTTGAGGAAAGAGCAGAATACCTTGACTTTATCAGAAAAGCGACAGGCTATTCGCTGACAATTTCTCAAAGGACAATTCCTGTTGCGGGTTTTGTGCGTGAAGCCGATGTTACAAAATTCTGGGAGATCTATCAGAAAATACACAATGATCCGTCAAGACCGATCAGGATTTCCTTTAACACCATGATGCTCAGGCTTGTCATCGAATGCCTAAAAAGCGCACCGATTCTTAACGCACATATGTCGTACAAGCCCTTCAATGCTACGGGCACGCTTACCTATAAGGGTAACGTTGAGGTTTCAATGCCCGTAATTCTTCCCGACGGCAGAATGCTTCCGCTTCTGCTTCACGATATGGGGAACAAAAATCTTGACGAAATAGCGGCGGCAGTCAAGGAGCTTGAAAGAAAGCTTAACAACACTATCTTTGAAATGGCTCTCTATGAGGTTTCAAAGGAAAGAATGTTCGGACTTATTAAACACGGTCATATTCTTCAGGCGCTTGCGACGGGTCTTTCAAGTCTTGTCGGACCGCAGAAGGTTAACCTTCCGCCGAGGAAGGCAAGAAAAGAATACAAAAAGAACGAAAAATATGAGGACGTGCTTCACGGTGAGGATATCGGAGAGGGTACGGTATGTATTTCCGACCTCGGAAGCATATACTCCGGAAAGGGCTTTGCTACCACCTCGCCCATTCTTCAGCCTACCACCTCGGTTATGGCGTTCGGCAGAGTCCGTGACGAGGACAAGGTATACAAGGACGGGGAGGGCAACCTGCAGTTAAAGACTATCAAGGTTTTACCCTTTACACTTCTTTTCGACCACAAAATCGGCGGTTTCCCGGACACCGTCCCCTTCTTAAACAGACTTGATGAGTTACTTGAAAACCCCGAAGTAATGCTTGAATGGTAAACAAATGAAAACAATAAAGGCACTTGCATTAAAGTACAGAGAAATAATTGTTTACATCATTTTCGGCGTGCTGACCACCCTTGTAAACTGGGCGGTTTACACCGTTATGGTGGAGCTTTTAAAAATTGACATCACCCTTTCAAACGCCTGCGCCTGGGTAGCAGGCGTACTGTTTGCGTTTATAACGAACAAAATATATGTCTTTCGCTCAAAAAGCAAGCGGACGGTAACAGTGTTGAGAGAGCTTGTTTCCTTTGTCGGAGCGAGAGCGCTTACGGGGCTGATGGAAATATTCCTGCCGAGGTTCCTTATTGATCACGGTCTGAGTCAAACTATTTTCGGCATTGACGGCGCAGCGGCAAAAGCGCTTGTATCGGTCGCAGTAGTCATTTTAAACTATGTGTTTTCAAAGCTGATTGTCTTTAAAAAGAAAAAAGCAGAGGAAAGCACAAAAGAAAGTGAATAAAAACACAAAGCTCTTGCATTTTTATGCAGAATAGGCTATAATACTTGCATACTATTTTTTCAGGAGGAAAATATAATGAAAAAGACTTTTAAAATTCTTGCCGCAGTTCTGGCGCTTGTTATGGTGCTCGCAGCTTTTGCGGCTTGCGGAAGCACTGAAAACGAGCCTGCACAGACAGAGGCTCAGAAGGAAACTCTCGTTATGGCTACCAATGCGGAATTCCCGCCTTACGAGTACCATGAGGGCGACGCCATCGTAGGTATCGACGCCGAAATCGCACAGCTTATCGCTGACAAGCTCGGCATGGAGCTTAAAATCGAGGACGTTGCATTTGACTCAATCATCCCCGGCGTTCAATCAGGTAAGTATGATATGGGTATGGCAGGCATGACCGTTACCGACGAAAGACTTGAAACCGTTAACTTCTCCACAAGCTATGCCACAGGCGTTCAGGCTGTTATCGTTAAAGAGGATTCGGCAATCAAGAGCGTTGACGACATTAAGGCTGACGGCTCAATGAAAATCGGCGTTCAGACCTCGACCACCGGTGACATCTATGCTTCCGACACTGTTGAAAACGGCGGCTTCGGTGAAGCAAATGTTGTAAAGTATGACAACGGCGCACTTGCAGTTCAGGCACTCGTTTCCGGCAAGGTTGACTGCGTTATCATCGACAACGAGCCTGCAAAATCCTATGTTGCGGCTAACGAAGGACTTAAGGTTCTTGAAACAGAGTACGTAAGCGAGGATTACGCTATCTGCTTTGCAAAGACAAACACCGAGCTTCAGCAGAAGGTTGACGGCGCTCTTAAGGAGCTTATCGCCGACGGTTCGGTTCAGAAGGTTATTGACAAGTACATCAAGGCTGACTGATAATTAATTCATAATCGCTTAAATTAGGGCGGTATCCCCGCCCTGATTTTATTGTTTAAGAAGGGAGCGAAAAGCTTGCCTGAATTCATCAGAGAATTTATTGACAAGATAAAGTTTATATACCTCGGCGACAGCCGATACTTAAAGCTGATTGAAGGCTTTACGAACACCCTTAAAATAACCGCAGGCGCACTTGTTGTCGGTATCATAATCGGTATTGTGATTGCCGCAGTGCGTTCCTCGTATGACAAGAACAAGGAGTCGCTGAAGCTCAGGGGCGGAATCGGTTATCACATACTTAAGGTTTTCAACGCGATCTGCCAGCTTTACCTTACGGTAATCAGAGGCACGCCCGTTGTAGTTCAGCTTATGATTTCGTATTTCGTAATCTTTGCCGCTTCGGACAACGGCGTTATGGTCGGCATTTTCGCCTTCGGTCTTAACTCGGGAGCGTACGTTGCCGAAATATTTCGTGCAGGCATTATGTCGGTTGACCCCGGTCAGTTTGAGGCAGGACGAAGCCTCGGCTTTAACTACATAAAAACCATGAGGTACATTATCATACCGCAGATGTTCAAGGCGGTACTGCCCACGCTGTTAAACGAGTTTATCGCACTTTTAAAGGAAACCTCGGTAGCAGGTTACGTCGGCGTTATGGACCTTACCAAGGCAGGCAACATTATTGCAGGCAGAACCTTTGAGTATTTTGTACCGCTTTTCACGGTCGCACTCACCTACCTTGTGTGCGTAATAGTTCTTACCTCGCTTGTTTCGAGGCTTGAGAGGAGGCTGCGTAAGAGTGACAGATAACGTATTGATTAAGGTGCAGGACCTCAAAAAGTATTACAACGGCGAGGATGTCAAGGCTCTTGACGGTATAAGCTGTGAAATATCAAAGGGCGAGGTAATTGTCGTAATCGGACCGTCGGGTTCGGGCAAATCGACCTTCCTACGCTCGCTGAATCTGCTTGAAATTCCCACGGGCGGTCATATCTTTTTTGAGGGTACGGACATCACCGACAGGAAAACGGACATCAACGTACACCGCCAGAAAATGGGTATGGTGTTCCAGCACTTCAACCTTTTCCCGAACATGACCGTGCTGAAAAATATGACAATTGCACCCGTAAAGCTTCTCGGCGCCGACAAGGCGGAAGCCGAAAAGAAGGCACGAGAGCTGCTTGCAAGGGTCGGTCTTGAGGACAGAGCCGACGCTTACCCGTCGCAGCTTTCGGGCGGACAGAAGCAGAGGGTTGCCATTGTAAGGGCGCTTTGCATGTCGCCCGATGTAATGCTTTTCGACGAGCCGACAAGCGCGCTCGACCCTGAAATGGTCGGAGAGGTGCTTGACGTTATGAAGGAGCTTGCAAACGAGGGTATGACGATGGTTGTCGTCACTCACGAAATGGGCTTCGCCAAGGAGGTCGGCACAAGGGTGCTGTTTATGGACGAGGGAAAAATCCTTGAGGAGGGCACGCCAGATAAGATTTTCAACAACCCCGAAAACCCGAGACTTAAGGACTTTTTGTCAAAGGTGCTGATATAAGACATAACAAAAAGCAGCCGTCAGACTGCTTTTTTTGTTGACGATATTCAGCATTATGTTATAATTATCATAAAAGGGGGGGCAACATTATGAACGGTCTTTCCAAATTAATGAGCATATTATTAGTATTCAGCCTTGTGTTTTGTATGTTTTCTGTCTCTTCCGAAGCAGTCAGTGCCAACCTCGTTGATAAACTGAAGCGTGACAAATGGTATGCAGACGGAGACATTGACAATTACATCTTTTATTATATAGGCAGTGACAACCAAATCCATATAGGCAGAACAGAATACAGATACGGGAACTGGGAAACTCCCTACTTTCAGGGGGATTCACACGGTACGTACAGCTACAATAAAAATACAAATACAATAAGCTTTGAACAGCCGAATTACGGAGATGGAAATTACTATATACATTATGAAATAATCGACCTTGGGCTGGACGATATTCTGATACTGAAGACTACGGACGACTATCCTTGGTCGGATGAATACTCACCTTATACTTATTATACTCCTATTTTCAGAGAGGGCGGCTTCAGTGTTGAGCATACCCCCGATTCAGACACGCCCGACGAAGCCAGTGAAATGTTCAACAAGTATAAGAGCACCTGCTGGTATTCAAACTATCTTAACACCGTTGAGAATTATGAAAACGAAAATGTGAATTATATCTGGTTATATTACAGTCTTTATGCGGAGTTCGGTCAGCACGCAGTAGTCGGTACAAACAAGAAGGCATATAACGACATTTACTGGGCACCGGTATATAATGCGAATTGCGGATACTGTCTTGCAATAAACGAGGGACCCGGATTCGGTCATATCTATCTTACAGAACAGAACGGAAGTTTGTATGCGTTGATTATCAGTGAAGGTCCCGAAGGATATTATCATGTTGAGAAATTAGAAAGATACTTCCCCGATGTTCCGAAAAACGCATGGTATTACGGCGCAGTAAAATATGTTTCCGATAAAGGCTACATTAACGGCTATTCAACAGGCAAATTCGGTGCTGTTGACAACCTTAAACGTCAGGATTTTGTTGTAATTCTTTCAAAGATTACAGGCGCAGACCTTGACAAGTATGCGGCTATGACCCCGAAGCTCAAGGATGTTAAGAAGGGTGCATATTATGCGGCAGCCGTTAACTGGGCGGTTGATAATAACATTATCGCAGGCTATGCCAACGGCAACTTCGGTGTTAACGACAACATCACCCGTGAGCAGGTAGCAACCATTCTTTACAGATATATGGGCTCACCTGAAGTTAAGGATATAAACAAGACTTTAGCTAAATTCAGCGATGTAAACCGCATCAGCTCCTTCGCAAAGACAGCGGTAGCATGGGCGGTACAGAACAACGTAATCAGCGGTATGGCAGACGGCAGAGTAGCATCGGCAGAGGGCGCAAGCCGTGCACAGATTGCTTCGATTATCATGAGAATGGATCAGCAGGGAATGTTTAATAAGTAATAGGTAATAGTGAATAGTGAATAAGTAACGTAGGGGCGACCATTGTTCGCCTCTATTTTTTGATGTAATTAATCTGTAGGGGGCGGAGTGTAAAAGTGAAGAGTGAAGAAGTAATAAGTATTTGCTTCGCAAACTGTAGGGGCGACCAATGGTCGCCCCTACGGCGTGTAATGTTTATTTTGTCAAACAATTGCGGGACGTCGAGGACGCCGTCCCCTACGGAGGAAAGCCTTCCCCTTGAGGGGAAGGTGCCGAATGTAATGAGGCGGATGAGGTGTAATAAAACCACATCAAACCTCGGCGGACGAACAATGGTAGTCCCTACGGTGTGTCCCGCAATTTTGAATTAACCGTTTGAATAATTATTTTTTCTTCATAATTATTTTCCCTTAATTCTCCGTATTACAGCCTTTTCAAGGCGGGAAACCTGTGCCTGTGAAATGCCGATTTCCTCGGCTACCTCCATCTGCGTTTTGCCCTGCATAAAGCGAAGCGATACAATTTGCTTTTCCCTTTTTGAAAGCTCCTTTAAAGTCTGCTTAATCATCAGCTCATCGACCCAGTCCTTGTCACTGTCAAGGGAGCTTATCTGGTCCATAACGTAAATTGTGTCGCCCGAATCGGAATAAACGGGCTCGTAAAGGCTGACGGGCTCTACAATCGACTCAAGTGCCACAACCACGCTCTCCCTGCTTTGCCCGAGCTGACTTGCGATTTCCTCAACAGTTGGGTCACGGTGTAATTCGTTCTGCAGTCTTTCCTTAACCTGCATTGCGTGAAAGGCAAGGTCCCTCATTGAACGGCTGACGCGCACGGAGTTGTTATCTCTTAAATACCTTTTGATTTCACCGATAATCATAGGTACGGCATAAGTCGAAAAGCGGACGTTCTGGGAGATGTCAAAGTTATCAATCGCCTTTATAAGTCCTATACAGCCGACCTGAAAAAGGTCGTCGGGGTTTTCTCCCCTGCCGGTAAAGCGTTGCACCACCGATAGCACAAGGCGTAAATTGCCCTGAATCAGCTTCTCCCTTGCGGTGCTGTCGCCCTCCCTCATCGCCTTTAAAAGCTCCGTCTTTTCGCTTTCCTTGAGTACCTTTAGCTTTGCGGTATTAACTCCGCAAATTTCCACCTTATTATATTGCATAAAGAACACCCCGTCAGGATAATTACTTCTAAGGTAATTATTGCCCGTCGGGGTGTAATTAATTCATTTTTATGGATTATTCGGCTGCCGTAAAGCCTTCCTCTTCACGCTTGGCGGCAAGCTCCTGCTGCATTTTCTTCTTGTTTTCACCCGAAAGCTTATAGAAGAACATCGGAATTGAGCAAAGCAGCATGCTGATACCGGGAACAAGCGAAACGAGTGAGAACATCGCAAAGTTCTGTGTTCTGAGCAGCTCCGTTGCAGGTCTTAAAACCTCCTTGGTAAGCATATCCTCAGGCTTGAAGCCGATGAACATATACATAACGATAATACCGCAGGTGGAAAACGCCGAACCGAATTTGTTGATAAGTCCCTGACAAGCAGAGCCGAGAGCGTTATCACGGTGTCCGGTTGTAAGCTCCATATAATCAAGGCAGTCATAAATCATTGCAATCGAAAGCGTGTTTATAACGCCGAGAGGAATGCACTGAACAAGAATAAACGGAATGCAGATATAAAGATTGTTGGTAAACCAGCCGATAAGCGTTGTGCCGATACTTGCAACAAAGCCTGCAAGGCAGGTTGTGATAAGCAGCTTCTTGTAGTCAAAGCGCTTCATAAGAGTCGGCATAAGCAGGGTTGCGCCAAACATACCCACAACTGCACAAAGCTGGAAAATAGTTTTAACGCTTGAAACAGACTTTGAAACAGCGTCATTTATTTCAGCCTGAGTCATTCCGGTGAGATCGGGACCGATATAAAAGGCGTATCTTGCGACATGAATTGCCGCCGCCTGAACCATATAACGTCCGCTTGAGAGTATACCCATAGCAATAATAAGCAACAACGGCTTGCAGGTAAACACGCGCTTGATAGTTGACGGTTCTCCCTCAACCTTTTTTGTCGGAGGCGGTACAGCCCTTTCTTTAATGTGGAAATACGAATTTACATAAAGCAGAGAGCCGATAATAACTACCGTTATGGCAAGCACTCTGTATTTTGTCTTTTCGTAATGAAGTCCTTCACTCGTACCCATAAAAATCGGTAAAATAAAGGCAAGCGCAAAGAACAACACCTCAGGCAAAGCCGAGCCGACGGAGTTCCAGATTTTCGAGAAGGAAACAACATGGCTTCTTTCGTCGGAATTAGGTGTGATAACATTCGGGAAACTCCAAAACGGAACGTCCGCCATGGTATAAATCATACCCCACAGCACGTAAACAACGGCGCAAAAAACCATAAGCTTTTTCTGGTTGGGGTCATTTTGGAACGTAGGGCTTATGTACATAAGCACGGTCAGAACGGCTATGAAGGGTGCGGCAAAAAGTATATACGGTTTATACTTGCCCCACTTAGTCTGATGACGGTCAACAATAACGCCCATAAGCGGGTCGTTAATCGCGTCCCAAACACGCGCAAGAAGCATCAGCAAAAGCACAAAAATAAGCGGCAGCTGAAGCACGTTAACATAATAGTCGCTGATGTAACTTGACATCATGGCATAAATCATACCCTGACCGAGTCCGCCGAGAGAGAACATCCACAGCTCTTTCTTGCCGACATAGGTTTTCGGCTGATTTTCGGTTTTAATTTTTCCCATAGTATATCCCCTTTTTAAATTAGAGTATTATTTCAAATTCGGAGTTTTCAATACCCTCACTGGCATATTTTCCCTCTCCGAATATTCTTGACCGTACAATAATTTTATCATCGTATACATTAAACACAAGTCCCTGCGTATAGCTCTTAAAGGGACCGTGATTGATAACCCCGACCGTCGGTGCGTTGACCGCCTTGATATTTCCGAGATCCTCGTATGTGTAACGGCTTGTGCAGTAATGAAGGTGCCCGGTGATGTAGACTGTATTTTTATGTGTTGACAGCGCCTCTCTGAGCTTATCCGATTCCCAGCCGACGCTTCCCCTCCATTTTCCCCTGCCGAGGAAGGTGACGGGCAAACCGTTAGTGCGCTTTAACGGCTGATGGTTCAGGACAAATACAGGCTTGCCCTCATCGACACCGGCGAGCTCCTTTTTTATAAAGGAAAGCTGTTCGTCCTTAATTCTCATACCCTCAAAGCTGTTGGTGTCGGAACCTAAAAGTATAAATTTATACCCGCCGATTTCGGTCGAAAACCAGTATCTGTCCTCAGGGTTAGGTACACCGTTTTCAAACGATAAAAGAAAACTGCGAAGTCTTATGATTTGCTTTTTAAAGCCCCTGATTCTGACGTCGTGATTTCCGCCGACGGCAAGGATGTTTTTAAAAGCGCCCTTAACGTTTTCCAGCAGATATGAAAGCATGGCATACTCACTTGCCGAGCCGTATTCTGCAAGGTCGCCTGCCATCAGCAAGGCGTCAAACTCTGCGTTAAGACCCTCAAAGTCCCTGCAGGCATGGTGCACCCTTAACGCACGAAGCGGCGAAAGCGCGGATATTTGCGGATCCGCCCAAACAACGAAGGAAAGAGCGGCGTTCTTATCCGCCTTCAACGGGTCTGCGTCCTTATGTTCGGGCAGACTGCTGTTTTTAATTGCCTTATCAAGCGCATTTTTCATTCTGTTAAGGCGTTTTTTCTGTGCTTCGGTAAGAATTACCATATTATTCCCAACCTCGCTAAAGGGCGTAAAAATGCCTCTCTGACACGAAAGCCGAGGGAATCGCTTCCGTTTTCGGCGGCAATCGGCAGATAGCATACGCCTGCTTTTTTCATAATACGACAGCTTCTGTATATGTGAAAACGGCTTGTGACAAAGCACACTTTCGCATTTTCTCCGAGCAGTGCTTTAGTAAACTTAAAGTTTTCAAGCGTTGTTTTAGCCTTGTTCTCAAGTATAATTCTGTCCTCGGATATGCCGAGCTTCAAAAGAGTATTTTGCATAATCTCGGCTTCACTCATAGGCTGGGCTTCGCTTTTAATGCCTCCGGAGCAAACCGCTTTAAGAGCGGCATTTTCCCTTAAAAGCTCAGCCGCTTTGCTGACACGCTGAAAAAGAATATCGCTCGGCTCGGTACCGTTAATCGGACCGCCTAAAATCAAAATATAATCCGCGTCCATTTTCTTCACCGATAATATAAATTAATTTTAACACAAACTTTTGCTTTTAACAACAGTTAATTAAGCTGTTTAAACATCGACGCCGCCTCCTGCTTGGTAGCGTATTCGTTGACGCTGAGCACCTCATAGGCGGTTGTCTTTTCACCGAAGCGGATTTCAATCTTGTCGCCGACCTTCACGTCATAGGACGCCCTTGCAACCTTTCCGTTTACGGTAACATGCTTTGCGTCGCAGACCTCGTTGGCAACGGTTCTGCGTTTTATAATTCTTGAAATTTTAAGGTATTTATCCAGTCGCATATAATCACCTCAATCCGTATGAGTTTATTGTAGCATAAAAAAAGAGAAAAAAACAGAGGGAGTTTTAAACTCCCTCTGCAAAAATGATATTAACTTAAATTATTTAACAGCATCTTTAAGAGCCTGGCCTGCCTTGAATGCGGGAACCTTAGAAGCCTTAATCTTCATCTTCTCGCCTGTTCTCGGGTTACGACCCTCTTTAGCTGCGCGCTTACGAACCTCGAATGTGCCGAAGCCGATAAGCTGAACCTTGTCGCCCTTCTTGAGAGCTGCCTTGATGGCGTCGATAGTTGCGTTTACTGCTGCTTCTGCATCCTTCTTTGAGATGTCAGCCTTCTTTGCAACTGCTGCAATAAGTTCTGTCTTATTCATTTTTGTTTCCTCCAATTTTTTTATTTTTGAAGGCGTTGCCGCCTTAGTTGGACTTAGTTTGCCTTTTTGCCTCTTCCCAGAGCACATCAAGCTCGTCTATGGAGGCAGAAAGCATATCGATTCCCTTCTCCTTGGCAAGGCGCTCAACCACGGTGTAGCGGTTAATAAACTTGTCCGTTGCCTTAGTTAAGCTTTCCTCCGCATCGGCGTGCACAAAGCGCGAAACATTGACTACCGAAAACAGCAGGTCGCCAAGCTCGTCCTCAACGGCTGAAGCGTTGCCGGAAGCGAAGGCCTCTTTAAGCTCATCCGTTTCCTCAAGCACCTTGTCGAAGGCGCCGTCTGCCTGCTCCCAGTCAAAGCCTGCCTTTGCAGCCTTTTGCTGTACCTTTGTACTTCTCATAAGTGCGGGAAGCTCACGGGGAATGGAAAGAATCTTGTCGGTCGTACTTTTGCGGTTTTTGGACTTTGACTTGATTTCATCCCAGTTAACCAGAACCTCATCGCTGTCCTTTACCGTAACATTTCCGAAAACATGCGGGTGACGTTCAATCATCTTTTTACAGACGCCGTCGGTCACATCGCCGAAATCAAAGCTTTGCTCCTCCTTGGAAAGCTGTGCATGAAACACAACCTGAAGCAGTACGTCGCCCAGCTCCTCACACAAAAGCTCGGCATCGTCCTTGTTAATCGCCTCAACGACCTCATAGGTTTCTTCAATAAGCGAGCTTTTGATTGACTTGTGGTTTTGCTCCCTGTCCCAGGGGCAACCCTCGTCCGAGCGAAGTATGCTCATTATCTCGAGCAAATCGTCAATTCCGTATTTTTCTTTGAACGTAAAATCAACTGACATATTCTACCTCTATATTTTACTCTATAAATCCGTATTTTGCAAGTGTTTTCGCAATTTTTTCTCCCTTTGGGAGCATAATTATGTCTTCTTTTACCATTCCGCCGACCAAAAGCATGGAAATACCGTATACAAGCACTGCAAACATCACTGCTATAAGGGTTGCAAGGATATTTGTAAAGGAGTGTCCTCCCTTGGTGATGTCGGGCAGAATGTTGTTAAAAATACCATAACTTGTATAAGCGGCAACTCCGCAAAGCACACTGCAGAAAAGAGGCTTTACGGCAACCGACATATAATCAAGCTTAACCTTTGTGGTACGAAGAAGCGAAATAAGATTGATTACAACAATTATAGTATAGCAAACAATCGTGCCGATTACGGCGCCGTTAATGTTGATTGACGGAATACCTATAAAAATATAATTCGTAACAACCTTTGCAATTGCGCCTATCGACAGGGAATACACCGGCACCTTTGCCTTGCCGAGCGCCTGAAGCATATTTGTCATCGGCTGAGAAAGCGAAATCAGGAATATTGTGTATCCGTATGCCGCCATAATCGGAGCGGCGATTGAAACGGCATCGGCTGACTTTCCCGTTTCGTACATCATCTGTAAAATCGGAAATGCAAGCACGCCCATACCGATGCCGGACGGAAGCGCAAACATCATTGTAACCCTGAGCACCGACTCAACCGAGTTTTTAAGCTGCAGCTTATCCTTGAGCGCCCATGCGGCGGAAAGCGCAGGAATTGCGCTGACTCCGAGCGTCATTGTAATTGACGGTATCAGGTTTTTAAAGTCAAGGCTCATTGTATATGCGCCGTAAAGGTATTTCGGAATATCGGCATTGAGTATGTTTGAAACCGACAGCTGAGCGTTATACATATCCCTGATAAGGTCGGTATTGTTTTCAATCATTGTGGCAAGCCTGTTCTGAATTGTCATAGAGTCTATAAGGTTTGTAACGCTGAAAACAAGGCTTGAAGCCACTACCGGAACCGCAAGTCCCATAAGGGATTTGGCAACGCTTGTACTGCTTGCGGGCCTCGGGGACGCGGCAAGCTCCTCTCTGGTGATGCCGTCGCCCTTTATTTTATACAGTATCATCATATAAATCATACCGATAACCGTGCCGACCGTAACGCCGATTGCCGCCGCAGCCGCCGCATAAGGGTAAATCGCAGAAGCCGCCTCAGCCTCGTTGTGAACAGTCTGCCCGTAGACGGTAAGACCCTGCTCAAACCTTGAATAGCCGTAGGTGATGGAAAACTTTGCACACGCAAGTCCGAACACGACCTTGCCTGCCGCCTCCCAAACCTGTGACATAGCCGTGGGCGTCATATTCCGCAGTCCGTTATAATAGCCTCTGTAAATAGACATTATACAGCAGAAGAATATTGACGGAGTAATTGCAAAAATAGCAGGAAGAGCCTCCATGCTCTTTGCAAGATAAGCATAGGGATATGAGAGAATAAGCAGTAAAAGGGTTCCGGCCGTTCCCGTAATCAGAAACAGCCTTGCCGCCACCTTAAAGGTCATTCTGACGTCACGGTAGCGTTGCAGCGCCATCTGCTGGGAAACCATTTTTGAAACGGCTACCGGCAGACCTGCCATTGAAATTGTGTAAATCGGTATATATAGATTGTATGCCGAATCAAAATAGCCTCTGCCTACTGCGCCGACCATATTTGAAAGCGGTATTTTATACAGTATGCCGATGATTTTAACTATTAATGTAGCGGCCGCCAGCACCATTGCTCCGTTTAAAAGTGACTGACTTTTTCTTTTGCCTGTCGCCAATTAATCACCTCATTTGCCTATATACAATAGCATTAAATACGACTTCTGTCAAATTTGGCCTATGAATTCACGAAGAAGGGAATCCTTCGGAACAAGTGAAGAATCAAGTGACTTGAATTTCTTTACGGCGTGAATAAGCTTCTTTGCATCGGGAAGGTACTGCTCGTCGATTTCGGCGCTTTCAAGCCTTTCAATGATAGTGTCCCTGAAAATACAGGGCTCACAAAGATGAATTGAATTAATTCTTACATCTGCAAACTCCTTATACGGGAAAAGATATAAATCCTCACCCTTACATACGTTTTCCCAGAGCTTGTATGTATTGTTGACCGAGCTTGCACGGAAATTATAGTCCCTGATTACACGCCTTACAAAGCGTAAATTTCGCTTGTTGAGTATTATTTTTCCCTTTGAATCGTAAATTCTTGAGGAAACGCTGATATAAATTTTCATCAGTCTGTGGTTGTCAATACCGCTTGTTACAATCGGGTTGAGTGCGTGAAGCCCCTCGACAATTACGGCATCGTTTTTTTCAAGCTTGAGCTTTGCGTAATCGGGCTTTCTGCTTCCCGTTGTAAAATCGAACGACGGCATATCGGTTGTATTGCCCTGAAGAAGCGAACCGAGAGTGCTTGAAATAAGCGGTAAATCAAGCGCATACACCGTTTCAAAATCCGGGTTGCCCTCGGCATATCCGGGTATATCCTCACGGTTAAGATAAAAATCATCTAACGAGATTACATGCGTATTCATTCCCAGCGACGTAAAGTTTTGAGCAATTTTGTTCGCGGTGGTCGTTTTGCCCGACGAAGAAGGACCTGCAAGCATAATTACCTTTCTTCCGGTTTCGTCAAGCGCCTTTTCGGAAATATTGTTGATGATATTTCTGTAACGAAGTTCTGCACGGGCAACAAGCGCCTGCGGATTTTCCTCGGCAAGCTCATTGATGTATTCGATTCTGTTATTAATCATCGACATATTTTCACACCCCTTTAAGGATTATTTTTATAAAATTCGGCAATGCCTTTTTTTCTTTTCAGGATTTCGTCAAAGTCCTTTATATATTCATACGGATACTTGTAGTTGAATATTCTGTCAATTTGTGCGCCGTGCGGAGCTTTAAGGCGTGTAACCGCACCTGCGCCCACAGCCAGTACGGAGTGACATTCCTCCATCATAAAGATATTGTACAGGCATTCCCTGCCCTCTTTGCAGTAGCCCGTGTTTTCAAGGTTACCGAGGGTTTTTGACTGTCTGTACATATAGTAAGGAGTATAGCCCGAAGCGGTCAGCTTTTCGTAAGAGAAGTCAAGCATACGCGAGCAAAGCCTGTTTTTCCGAGCCTGCACAACGCCGTCCTCTCCCATATACGAAGCACGTTTTAAGGCAAGGGAATGCACGGTGATGTTTTCGGGATTAAGTGAAAGCGTTTTTTCCACAGTCTGTCGGAAGCCTTCCTCGGTGTCCTCGGGAAGTCCTGCGATAAGGTCGGTGTTAATATTACCGAAGCCCTCTTTCCTTGCAAGCAGAAAAGCCTCCTCGGTCTGAGCCGCCGTATGCTTTCTTCCGATTGCCCTGAGCACCCTGTCGGAAAACGACTGCGGATTAATACTGATTCTTGAAACTCCTGCGTTTTTTAGCACCCTGAGTTTTTCCGCGGTAACGGTATCCGGTCTGCCCGCTTCGACGGTATACTCACGCACCGTACCCATATCAAAGCTGTCCGAAACCGCGTCGGTAAGCGTTTTAAGCCCCTCTGCATCAAGTGTAGTCGGCGTACCTCCGCCGAAATATATACTTTCGAGGTTAAGGCCGAGTTCTTTTGCCGTTTCAGCTGTAAAGCTTATTTCCTTTACAAGTGCTCCGATATAATCGGGCATCAGCTTCTTAACCGTCTGAGCAGTCATATCATGCGAAACAAACGAACAGTAGCTGCACCTTGAAGGGCAAAAAGGAATTGAAACGTAAAGGCTGAAGGACTCGGGCTTTGAAAGAGAAATTATTTTTTCCTCCGCTCTCGCCACGTTTTCGGTTAAAGCTGTCTTTTTTTCGCTTACCAGATATGTGCCGAGAAATTCTTCCCTCGCTCTCCCGCCGAGTGACCTGAAAAGCTTTGAGGGTCTGATGCCCGTAAGCATTCCCCATTCGGGAACATAACCCGTGTGACGGCTTAAAATGCCGAAGACAAGAGTCATTAAAAGAAGTTCCCTGTCGTCGCCGTTTTTATATTCGCTTTGTTCCGAAAAAAGGCATTTTCCGTCTTTGTCAAAGAGTTCCGCCCTGACCTCTTCGGGAGTAAGAGAGGTGCGAAGTCTCAGTTCGTCAACGCTTTCGGCGCTTCCGAAAACGACCTTAATTTTTTCATTCGGATAAAAAAGCCTTGTCAGCTTTTCCGCCTCATACTGATATTCGTGGTTTACAATTTCGAGTATCATAGCATTCTCCGAATATATCTGTTCCTGACTCTCTCGGACGAAAGGGTTGTATTTCTGTTATGCCCCGTACAGACGGTGTAATCGCCGTCGAGAGCAATAAGCCTTTTAAGCGAGTCAAGCATCTGACGGTCGTCTCCGCCGGGCAAATCGGTTCTTCCGATTGTCATACAGAAAAGTGTGTCGCCCGAGAAAATAACACGGTCCTCCTCGTCAACATAGCAAACGCTTCCCTTTGTGTGTCCGGGCGTGTGCATTACACGCAGCACGGTTTCCCCGAGCGTTACGCTATCGCCGTCCTCAAGTAATCTGTCGGCAGTCAGGCACTTTTGAAGTCCCGGATAAAGCGAAAGCGCCGCAAGGCTTTCGTATTCGTCCTCAAGGCAAGGAGCGTCAAGGGCGTGTATCATTACCTCGGCGCCCGTTCTCTGCTTTAAGTCGTGTACGCCTAAAATATGGTCGTAGTGACCGTGCGTTAAAAGAATGTATTTAATTTGCTTGTCCTTAATAAGCCTTTCAAGGCTCCCGTCAAATCCGCCGGGGTCAATCACAAGCGAAAGCAACGAGGCTTCGTCAGTAACAACAAAGCAATTAGCCTCAACCGGACCGAGCGGGATTTTTTCTATTCTGACAGGCATTTATTTCCTCCAGATTTCCGTATCGTACAAAATGGTGACGGGGCCGTTATTCAGAAGTGAAACCTCCATATGAGCGCCGAACACGCCCTTTTCGACCTTTCTTACTCCGTTTGCAAGCAGCTCGCTGCAATAAAGCTCATAGAGTCTGTCGGCTTCATCGGGTGCGGCAGAATTGATAAACGAAGGACGGTTGCCCTTTTTAACGTCCGCACACAGTGTAAACTGAGAAACCGCAAGCACCTCGCCGTCAATGTCGAGTACGGAACGGTTCATTTTGTCGTCCTCATTGGTAAAGATACGAAGAGACGCGGTTTTTCTTGCAAGTATTCGTGCGTCCTCGTCGGTGTCGTTTTCCATAACTCCTACCAGCACAAGGTAGCCCTCGCCGATTTCTCCGACCGATGCGCCGTCAACGTCAACACGGGCGTGCTTCACCCTTTGAATTACTGCCTTCATTACTTAAAACCCCTGTCTTTCGACGGAAAGAATACCGTCAATTTTTTCTATTCTGCCTATAACATTTCTTAAATGCTCTACATTGGTAACGGTGATGGTCATTAACAGAAGCGACCTGCCGTCCTTGATGTCCCTTGAAGAAATGTCGTTAATATTTACGCGCATTGAGGCGAGTAGCATAGATATGTCCGCCATAAGTCCTATTCGTGAGAGCGCGGTAATCTGAAGCGCCGCACGGAATTCCTGCTTTGCCTGTGCGTTCCAGGAAACCTTGACCCACCTTTCGGGCTCGCTCGCATGAGCTAAATCCTCAGGCACATTTGAACAGTCGCGCTTATGCACGGAAACACCGTGTCCCCTTGTAATAAAGCCGATAATGTCATCGCCCGGCAAAGGGTTACAGCATTTTGAAAACTTGACAAGCATGCTGTCTATGCCCTCAACGGTAACGCCGCCGGTTGAAACCCTGCGGGTTTCCGTCTTTTTAACGGGCTGAGGCTCTTGCTTCTTATAATTCTTATTGTATTCATCTTTTATGTGCGGCATAAGCCTGACAAGAGAAATGCCGCCGTAACCGATGGAAGCATACAAATCATCGACGCTTGCACAGTGTTGATGATGTGCAAGCCCTTCAATAAACTTTTCATACTCCTCTTCGGTCAGGTGAATATAGTTTTTCTTAAACTCTCTTTCTATTTCCGCCTTGCCCTCGACGATATTTTCGTCACGCTTCTCGTTTTTGAACCAGGAACGGATTTTTGTCCTTGCCGAGCTGGTTTTAGCGATATTAAGCCAATCCCTTGACGGGCCCTTGCCCGGCTGTGACGAGGTGAGAATTTCAACAATTTCACCCGTTTTTACCTTATAATCAATCGGTACGATTCTGCCGTCAACCTTAGCTCCGGTCATCTTGTTGCCGACGGCGGTGTGAATAGCGTACGCAAAGTCTATTACGGTTGAACCGTAAGGTACGGTTATAACGTCGCCCTTAGGAGTGAAAACAAAGGTGTCGTCCGGAACAAGGTCGGACTTGATTGCCGAAACTATTTCCCTTACGTCGCCTGCCTCCTTCTGTTCCTCAAGAAGCTGACGAATCCAGGCAAGGCGCTCCTCCATATTTGATTTGCCCGAAATTCCGAGCTTGTATTTCCAGTGCGCGGCAATACCGTATTCGGCGGTACGGTGCATTTCGGTGGTTCTGATTTGCACCTCAAAGGGAATACCCTCCTTACCGATAACGGTGGTGTGCAACGACTGATACATATTCTTCTTAGGCGTGGAAATATAATCCTTGAAGCGTCCGGGAAGCGGCTTATACATATCGTGCATAAGTCCCAGGCAGTTATAGCACTCCGCAACGGTTTCAACAATTATTCTTATCGCATAGATGTCGTAAATCTCACTGAATTCCTTGTTCTGCATATACATTTTTCTGTAAATGCCGTGAACGCTTTTGATTCGTGCGTCAATTCTCGCTTTTTTGACAATTTCGAGAACTCTCTCTTCAATTCTCCTTCTGTTGTTTTCAAGGAACTCAACACCCGATTCACCGACAGAGGAAATTTTTTTTGCTATGTCGTCGTATGCTATCGGGTCAAGGAAATGAATTGCAAGGTCCTCAAGCTCCTCCTTGGCGGCACGGATACCTAAGCGATGTGCGATGGGAGCGTATATTTCGAGGGTTTCAAGCGCAATATCCCTTCTTTTCTGAGGCGCCATAAAATCAAGCGTTCTCATATTGTGAAGGCGGTCCGCAAGCTTAATTATTATAACTCTGATGTCATGCGACATGGCAAGAAGCATTTTACGCACATTTTCTGCCTGTTGCTCCTCCTTGGTCGAAAGCGGAACACGTCCGAGCTTGGTTACGCCGTCAACAAGGTTTGCTACATCCTCGCCGAAAAGCTCGGAGAGCTCCTCAAGGGTGATATTGGTGTCCTCAACCGTATCGTGCAGTAAGGCAGCCTCAATCGACTGCGCGTCCATTCCGAGATCGAGCAGGATGTCGGCAACTGCCAGCGGGTGAATTATATACGGCTGTCCCGAATATCTCAGCTGTGCGCTGTGAGCCTTTGAGGCTACCTCGTAAGCCAAATCAATCTGCTTTACCGACTTTTTGTCAAAGGCCTTTTTGCAGCGCGCTCTTAATTCGTCGTAAAGCTCCGCAGGGGTTTTATCGGTTTCACTGACTGCCATATTATTCACCTCCGTTTAATTTTTTGAGTATTTCGGAAGACCCCAATTCGACTCTTTCGGGGTTTTCTACTATTTTGTATTGTGACCCGTCCCTTGTAAGAAGTCCGAGCTCACACATTATATCAAGGCAAACAAGCACCTTTGCGGCATAGCTGTAAGGACAGCCCGACTGATGGCAGAAATCCTCAACGCCAAAGCCGAAGCTCTTTTTGAGTCTGAAAAATTTGTAAACGCCGGCAAAGAACGCCCTGTCGGGAATAAGCAGGTTCCTTTCCTTCTCGTTAAGCGGGAAACGTCCCCTGTATTTTTCGTAAACTCTGACGGACGACTCGCATTTGTAAAAATCAAAGTCGCTGTAAACAATGTCTATAATCTGAACCGACGGATGTATTTCTCCCCTGAATTCATTTTTTTCAACCTTAAAAGCAATATCCACGGTATCGCCCACGGCATACGGAAAGCCTTCGGCAGTAGTGGAAAACATAACGGCGGAAACATCTGCGGAATCCTTCGTAAAGCCAAGTCGCAGATGCTTGCCCTCGCCGATCGGCTTGATGCTTTTGAGCGTAGCCGATTTAATGGAGAAGCAGGGCTGAGGATTCTCGGCACCGTACGGCTCAAACAGCCCGAGTATAAGAAGAAGCTCATTTGTGATAAAAGACGGCTTAATATTAAAGTCGACCTTGACCGTCGGAAAAGGCATTTCTCTTTGGCTGCAGTAATCGGAAAGCTTTTTCCTGAAGGTCGAAATGTCCCCTTCCCTGATTCCGAAGCCTGCCGCAAGAGTATGGCCGCCGAAGTGAATGAGCATATCGCTGACGCTTGAAAGAGCGTCGTAAATCGAGAAGCCCTCAATGCTTCTGCATGAGCCCTTGCCCTCACCGTCGGACAGAGAAATAACAATTGCGGGCTTACCGTATTTTGAAACAAGCCGCGAAGCCACAATTCCGATTACGCCCTGATGCCAGTTTTCGCCTGCAACGACAATTATCGGGGCATATTTGATTTCATCATCAGCCTCAATAAGTTCAATTGCCTGCTGTGTGGTTTTGTTTTCAACGTCGTGTCTTTCACGGTTGGCGCTTTCAAGAGCATCGGCAGCTTCCTGCGCGGCATCAAGACTGTCGGCAAGCAGAAGCTTCATCGCAAGAGAAGCGGATTTCATCCTGCCTGCAGCATTGATTCTCGGTGCAAGTGCAAACGAAACCGAGGATGAATTGAAGCTTTTGCCCCTAACACCTGCCGATTCCGTAAGTGCGGCAATGCCGAGCCGCGGATCACGGTTTATAAGCTCGATACCCTTTTTGACAATTATACGGTTTTCACTGACAAGCGGCACGACATCGGCAAGTGTGCCGATTGCCGCCAGGTCGGCAAATTCGTTGAGTATGGTGTCGCTGTCACCCTCGAGCGCACAGCAAAGTTTGAAGGCAACGCCGACTCCCGCATAGTCCTCAAAGCCGCAGTCACAGCCCTCCCTGTGAGGATTAACGACCGCAACGGCAGGCGGAAGCGTGCTTCCTACCTTATGGTGGTCCGTTATAACAACGTCTATACCAAGCTCGTTTGCAAGCTCGGTTTCTTCAACCGCATTAATGCCGTTGTCAACGGTAATTATAAGCCTAATGCCCTCTTCCTTAAAGCGTCTTATGCTCTCGCAGGAAATGCCGTAGCCCTCGGAAACCCTGTCGGGAATATAGTAGTCGACATCAGCGCCTCGAGAGGAAAGGTAGAGATACATAAGTGCGGTCGAGGTAACTCCGTCAGCGTCATAGTCACCGAAAATCATAATTTTTTCAAAGCCGTCAATCGCCCTGCCGATACGCTCGACGGCACGGTCAATGTCGGTAATTAAAAAGGGATCAATAAACAGATCCTCTTCAAACAGGAAGCGGTCAACATCGTCGCTGTCGGTAATACCCCTTGCCGTAAGAAGTAAAGCGGCAAGCGGTTCAAAGCAAAACTCTTCTGCTATTTCAGCCGCGCGGTCCTTGTCGCCCGCCGACTTCTGCCATATTTTTCTGCCCATTGCGCTTCACTCCCTTCGGAACATTATTATTCTGCTTTTAACCTTAATATTTTATCATTTTTCTTTAACACTTTCAACACAAAATGTTATTTTATTTGCCGTTATTGCGCCGTTTTTAAATACTTTGAGTAAAAAATATACAATCTTATGTTCAACGTTTATTATCGGCGTACCCTTTTTGTGGACCCGCGATATTGACAATCGGACAATAAAATAGTAAAATTATTGTGTTTTATTATGACTTTATTTTAGGAGTGTTTTTTGTGAGTAACTCACTGTATAAGCGAAAAATAAGCAGGCGTAACCAAGCGCTGATGCTTGTAGACTTTCTTATTGTTAACGGTATTTACTTTATAATGACCTATATTCATTGGAATTTCTACATGGACAAGTACGAGCTGATTCGACTGTTTGCGAGAATCCCCTACGTTACTCTGTTCTACATACTTGCCTACCGGTTTTTCAAAATTTACAAAACCGCGTGGCGCTATGCCGGGCTTTACGAAATAATAAGCTTCGGCGGCGCAACCGTTGCAGGCACTGCGGCAGTATGGATAAGCGACTATGTGCTGATGAAAATCAACCGTCACGCATTTGTATCAAATCCTCAGTTTGCCGAATCCGTAAAAAACCTTTTAGCGCCTAAGTCGCAAAACTATCCGCTTGTGTTCAATGTGCTTCCGCTTTCGGTTTACCTTGACAGTATGCTGATTATACTGTTTATCTGCCTTATGTTCAGGCTCGCACAACGTTCTGCGGTCCTCTTTAAAAATGAGCAGGACAGAAGAAGGCGAATCGGTGAGCTTAAGCAGATTCTTATTATCGGCGCAGGCGAAGCGGGTACGGGACTTTTAAAGGACTTCCAGAAAAACTCTTACCGTTTCGGTAACCCCGTAGCCCTTGTCGACGATGACAAGTCGAAGCTTGGTCTTGCAATTAACGGCACTCCCGTCGTAGGTAACTGCGATGATATTGAAGAGGTGTGCAAGAGATACTCCATTGATGAAATCATCTTCTGTATTCCCTCAATTGACGACGAACGCAGACGTGAAATTCTTGATTTCGCAGTAAAAACGGGTCTTTCGGTAAAAATAGCTCCCGACATTTCCTCGCTTGAAAACTCAGGGGACATCACATATAAAGAAATGAGAAGCGTTGATATTCTCGACCTGCTTTCCCGTCCCGAAATCAAGCTCAATCCCGATGTTTGTAAATACGTTACCGACAAAACCGTTCTCGTTACCGGCGGCGGCGGAAGCATCGGCAGTGAGCTCTGCAGGCAGATTGCAAGGTACAACCCCGAAAAGATTGTTATTTTCGACATCTATGAAAACAACGCATATGCGCTTAAAAATTCACTTGATTTAAAATACTTCGGTAATCCTCAGATTGAAATCCGTATAGGCTCCGTCAGAGAATACGAAAGGCTTAAAGCGGTATTTGAGGAGTTCCGTCCGTCCTCCGTTTTCCATGCGGCGGCTCACAAGCACGTTCCGCTTATGGAGGACAGCCCTTACGAGGCAATAAAAAACAACATACTCGGTACCTACAACACCGCGCTTTGCGCCAACGAATTCGGCGTTGAAAATTTCGTTCTTCTTTCTACGGACAAGGCGGTTAACCCGACAAACGTTATGGGAGCGACAAAGCGTTGCTGTGAACTTATAGTTCAGTATTTTTCAAAAATCTCAACCCATACAAAGTTTGCGGCAGTACGCTTCGGCAACGTGCTCGGCTCAAACGGCAGCGTAATTCCGCTGTTTAAAGAGCAGCTCAGGAAGGGCGGACCGCTTACCGTTACGCACCCCGACATCACACGTTACTTTATGACAATCCCCGAAGCAGCTCAGCTTGTTGTTCAGGCAGGAGGTCTTGCAAAGGGCGGAGAGATTTTCGTGCTTGATATGGGCGAGCCCGTGAAGATTGTTTCCCTTGCGGAAAAGCTTATAAGGCTTTCCGGCTTTGAGCCGTATGTCGATATCGATATTCAGTTTACCGGGCTTCGTCCGGGCGAAAAGCTCTACGAGGAGCTGATACTCCCGAGCGAAAAGGAAGGCATGCACAAGACCGACAACCACAAGATTTTCATTACCTCCCCCACCGAGTTCGACAGCGACGTATTGCTTGAGCATATCAAGTCAATTCCTACATTGGACCCCGAGGATTCGAGAAAATTCCTAAAGGAGCTTGTTCCGAATTTCAAAGAAAAATAAAACAGCATTAAAAAAGGAGTAAGGCTCAGCCTTACTCCTTGATTTTTTGCCTTTTAACTGTCGGCATGCTTTGCTTCAATGCCAAGCTTGATTTCATCCCAGCTTTTGCCGTAAAGCGGATACCATTTAAGCGAAATTGCAGTGATAATCAAAAGCAGCGCGGGAATTGCCATCCAGGCTACAAGTATGCCCTGCTTTGCCCATTCGGTCTGGTTGCCTACGGCATCGGTCCTGTATCCGAAGGCGGCTATTATTTCAACAAAGGCGGCGTTGGCAAGGCTGATTGCAGGCTTGGTAATAAAGCTGTTTACACCTGCGTACATGCCCTCTCTTCTCTGTCCGCAATTGTGCTCGTCAAAGTCGATAACGTCTCCGTTCATAATCGGTACAAGGTACATTCCGCCCGCAAAGCCGAACCCTGCGAGAAAAAAGCCGACAAGGGCAACGGGAAAAATCTTGCCGAAAAACACAACCGCAGTTGCACCGGAAGCGAAGAGCACGCACATTATGAAAATACATTTTCTTACGCCCCAGGGCTTGAGCCTGTTAAGCCAGGTTATCATTCCGAGCACTACTCCTATGCCGAGGGCGCCGTAGGCATAGGGCATAAGGTTTGTACCGAATTCATCGAAATAATAATTAACGCCCATAAGCAGGTCGGTCTGAATAAAGATTACGGAAAAGCTGAGCACTTCAAAAACCACGAAGCTTCGGTTTTTAAAGCAGAGAGCTATGCTCTTGAAAATACTCATACTGTCATCAGGCTCTGTTGTGACCTTTTCCTCAATAAAGAAGGTTGAAAAGAATATAACGAGAAAAGCAAGCACGCCCAGCGCAATTACAACGGTGTGAAAAAGCGTTGCAGGCTCGCCCGGCTTCGGCTTAATAAGCGGTACAACGACAAGCGGAAATGCAAGCGAAATTACGCTGAAGCAAATTTTCCACACAAAAATGTTGCTTCTCGCTTTGTTGGAAACCGCCATTGTGTACGGCAGGACGTAAAGAGATGTCGCAATCGCCGTATACAGGGTGTCAAACAGGAACAGAGCCGCTATCAGCTGAATAAACATTGAAATCTGACTTGTTCCTATCGGCCACCTGAACCAGGTGATGATAAAGAACAGCGAGTAAAAAACGGCGCCGTATCTTATATAAGGCAGACGTCTGCCGATTTTTGACTTTGTTTTATCGGAAATAAAGCCGAACAACGGGTCGTTGACTGCGTTCCAAATGCCGAAGATAATCCATGCAAGGCTCGTGTAATGGCTGTCAAGACCCCAGTATGTATTAAAATAATAAGTCAGCGCAGCCGCAGTCATCATTGAGTTGAGCACGCCGCACATACAGTCGGCTATACTCAGCCAGAATTTACTTTTGACCGGCACTCTTTCTTCTGCCTCGGCTATTACCTTTTCATCCATACTCAATTCCCCTTTTTGTAAACCTTATTTGTTTTATATATAATTCCGTCCTCCCGGGCAGGATACTGCTTCGTTTTGGCAAGGAAGGAATTTTTTCCGTGAGAGGCTAAAATTTCCTTTCCCCAGTTAATTACCTGAAGAATATAATCACTCTCAAGCCGGGGAGTTCTGTGTCCCCAGTAGATTTTATATTTTAAGCTCTTTTCGTAAAGCCACTGCGCGCCCGGAAGCCATTCCTCAAGTGAGGCGGCGCCCGGCATATGCATCCACAGTGCGTCACAGACATTGTCACCGCTGAAAATAATGCCGTCCTCCTCGTCGATAACGGCAATGCTTCCGACCGTGTGACCCTTCGTGTGCTTTACGGTAATTGTTTTTGAGCCTAAGTCCAGCGTAAAACTTTCGTCAATCGGGACCAGTTTCGGCTTATATGCACCCTTCTTTACATCCTTCGCACCTACGCCCCTTGCTTTCATTGCGCCGTTTGCACACACAAAAAGCTTTCTTAAAAGCAGCGAGGTCTGCAGCCTGTTGAGCGTCTTACAGTCATCCCGATAAACATAGACAAACGGGAACTGATCCGCTCCTCCTATATGGTCAACGTGCCCGTGAGTGGCAAGCACGCTCAGCGGAAGGTCGGTTATTTTTCCGACAGTTGCCTTAAAGTCGCCCGTTCCCGTACCGCAGTCGATAAGCAGCGCCTTTTCACTTCCGAGCACAAGATAACAGTTAACTCCGTCGTATTCGTTAATAAGATAAACGCCTTTTGATATTTCCTCATAAGGCATAACGGTTTTTTCTTCAGTCATTTATTCACCCTTAACCCAACCGAGCTTATACATACCGAAGGCACCTGCAAGGCTTACGACAATGGTAATAAAAATCATTGTGCCAACGGGCAGAGTCGGCAGGAAAATATATGCTATTACGCCTGCCGTGATCGGCAGAATTGAAAGCTTCCAGTACTTTGAAAAATACGAAGCGCCAAGAGCGCCGAAAAGCGCGGGAATTACGTTTTCAAAGGCGGGCTTGATCGCCGAGCCCTCATCGGTTACAAAGTGTGCAAACGGTAAAAACAGAAGCACGCCAACGGCGATAATAACCGTCGTTGTAATTGCCGAAACGCCGATTGCGATTGTCGAAATCAGCTCGCCCTCCTCGCTTGAGGCGGTGACCTTGGCTCTGTCCATGGCATTCATGGCGCAGGGGAGCTTAAGATTTGCTATGTTGCCCGAAACAAAGGAAAGATATGTGCCGCCTGCTCCGAGCATGGGCGTATATGTAAGCACCTCAACTATTGCAGTTCCCCAATAAATCGGGATTACTGCGGAGAGCGCCTTCAAAAGAAGGTTTAACTGCGGAAACACATTGTAGCGGACGGAGAAAACAAGCGGTACTGCATACAGCACTGCAAGGGCGCTGAGCGACCAGATTTTTCCCCAGGTATGTACTTTATCGGTATAGGCTTTCTTTTCCATAATCGCTCCCCCTTATCTCCATGTAAGCCCGGCTATGTCGGGCGGTAAAATTTGCGTAAGCAATATCGCTATGCCCATTGCCCCGAACATAGCAATCGGAAGCACAAAGGGCTCGAGTTTTTTAAGCTCCTTCTTACGGCAAAGGTAGTCGAGCGCAATTGTAAAAACCATAGCGCTTAAAAGCGTTGCCACGCTCAGAACTCCCGCGGACTGTCCGTCCTTAGGCGCAGAGGCTATGCTCTTTGCAATAAAGGCGGAAATAATGCCGATAAACGCCGCTGTGCCGAGTATATTGCCAAGTACATTTGCAGTCTTGCTCTTCGACGTGACCTTTCCCATTGCCTTGTGTATTTTCTTGCAGAAAATCGGAAGCAATACAAGCGGGAAGCAGGAACCTATAGTCATCGCCCATGCGACCGTGGAAAACTTTTCGGGATCTGTAATCGGCTCGGCAATTGATGAGCCGAAAACGCCGAGCGCAGACTCGGCGGCTACGGTTTCGTAAGCAAGGTTGCCGATAACCGAAAGCCTTATCCACGGCAAAACGATGCCGAGTGCCGACGCAAGAGCAAGCACGGTTGCAAAAATCGAAACCGCAGGCGCAATAGTAAACAGTGCGCTGGAGATTACGGTCTGGCGAAGCTTTTCACTTTCAACGCCGAGCTCCCTCGCCCTTTTCCATGCCTTGATTATAAAAAACAAGGACTGTGCAATTACAAAAACTACAACCGCCGCCGCAAGAGCGTACATAAGCGGTCCTGTACGAAAATCCAATTTAATCCCTCCGTTTTAGATATTTATTAAGTATTTTCCGTTTTCTTTTATTTTTTTGATTTTGTTTTTCTTTACAAGATAGACGTCGTTTGAAATGTCCATAAACGGTTTATCGTTAAAAGAGTCGGTATAGAACTCGTCGATTACCGTGTCGGGGTAATGCTCTTTAAACCTGCCGATTTTATTCTCACGGTAGCAGATTGAATGAATTTCTCCCTTTTCAATATCAAGCTGACTGCCGATTACGTTTTTTACACCTATGCGCGAGCATATGACCTTGAGCACGACCTCGGGCGAAGCCGAGAGAATGACGTCGTCAGGCTGCTTCATGTCAAGGTAAAACTGCTTGACGTTATGAGCATTCTTATCCCAAAAGCGTTCAATTTCTGCGGGTATGTCATCAAACCGCCGGCAGCAGTCTTTAAAAATGCTGCTGTACGACTGCAAAGCCTCATCAATTGATAGCGAGCCCCTTTTATACTTGATTACACCCCTTGCAAATTCGGGAATATATTTTGCAACCTGAAGCGGGAATTTTTTCAAGTAGTATATAAAAAAATCCAGAGCACTTTCGCCGTTATAAACCGTGTTGTCAAAATCAAAAACTCTCATATCTCTCTCCTTTTCCTAATTTTAACATACTCCTCTCCCTTTCGCAAGAAAAACAAGGCATAAAAATAACCGCAGAAAAACTGCGGTCATTAAAGCGTTTGTATTCAGTTATCCTTTATGTTTGCCTGATTGGGCGGGAAAAACTCGTCAACGGGGAAGCATATCTTCCTGAAGGCATCGCACGGGTCGTCGGTGTTGCAGTTGCATTCCTTTTTCGGCATACAGAAATCATATGCGGGAATAAGCATCTGAACATCTCTTTCAAGCTGTACAATTGTGAAAATGCCAAGAGTGACGGCGACGCTTCTTTCGGTCTGACGTGTGAAGATATCCTCGGGAAGCCTCTCGTTAAAGGCGCAGCAAATGCTTCTCGGAAGCGACGCATTGAAGCCCTGAAGCGTGGTGTCGCAGTCGCAGGAGAGACAAAGCTTTGCGTCAAGCGCAACAGGCTCGGCAATCTGCACCTTTGCCCTCGGATTAGTGCTTGTTGAAAGCAGCTGGTCGTCGTTTGCGTCGGCGGTGTACTCGGACGAAAAGACCTTTACACTGCCCTCACTGCCGTAAAGCACGCATTTCTTTGAGAAGGTTGTGAGTCCGCTGACGCCAATCGGATTAAAGCCGGCAGGCGTATAAACGTCAAGATTAACCTTGAAAAAGAAGGTTATGTCGACCGTGTAACAGCCTGTGTTAAACGGTACCTTTTCGACGTCGACAAGGGCATTGAGAACCTCCGCGTTTCTTACTCTGACGTTAACCGCACTGTCAATTATTTCCTGAGCCTCTTCGCCGAAAAACACACGCAGATCAGCGAGGCAATCCTTGTCGGCGCAGGAGTCGTAAACACGGTCGGCATCAATACAAACGGCTTCACGCACCTTTGACGGAACTGAGCAGGCTTTGTTATCTGCCATAATAATTCCTCCTTGAATGTATTAAGTTTAAACCTCACTAACAGTGTATGAAGCTGTTTTGTTTTGGTTACAAAAAAATCCCGACCTTGCGGTCGGGAGATTATTTTGTTATCAGTTGACTCTGACAAAGCTCATCGGCTCAAGCCTTATTGAGTTTACCGTGACCGCTTCGTCGTTATAGTTAAAGTAAATCAGTATACTGTTGTCAAATTCGCTTACAAACACGCCTTCCTTAACTTGATAGTTATTTGTAAGCCTTGCGTCGGCAAGGTCGCCGAGCGCCTTGTCTGCAAGCAGATAGCAGTCTGCCGCCTCTGCAAGAGACGAGTCGTAATAATACTTTTCGTTAACCTCGTCATCGCCCTCAACGGTTGTGCAAATCCACTCATAGCTTGGCATTGCGCCGTATTCAACCGATTTCATAAACGCACGTTTAGAATCGGAGTTAAGGTTTATCGGCTCAAGAGAATAATTAACAAGTCCGTGAAGCACAAGCTCAACAAAGGGTATCTGAGCGTAGCCCTCCCCTGTCGGGTAGCCCGTGTATCTCGGAAGATTGATTACATAATCGGCGTATTTAAGGGAATAGAAATTGCCGGTATCAATCATAACCTTATGGTTGTTCGAAAGCACCGAGAGCTCCGAGGACACGGTATTAGCCGCCTTGGTTCTGCCGATTGCTTCGCTTGAGTAATCGGAATAAAGCACTTTGCCTGCGTCCGCTACGCAGTATCCGTCAAAGCTGTAAGAGCCCATATTGTTTAAAAACCTTACTACGCGGCTGTCAAGCTCCGGAAGCGAAGTATAATAAACCGTGTTATTCTTGGAATGCTTTGCAAGAGGATCCGTACTTTGCTCGGACATATATTCGCCGTCAAGAGAAGAAGCCCTTGCCCTGCCGCCGCCGGTGCTGACAAGATTCAAATCAAGGAACATACTGAATTTCTGAGTTTTTATATACTGAGAAAGCGCCTCAAAATCCTTTTCGCTTCCGAGCGACGAAATTGGTTTTGCTCCGGAAATCAGGCTTTGAGTGTTTGCGCCCGTAAGCATATCGGCGTAATTAAGAGTAATACTGTTTACACTTTTTGCCTTGAGCATTTCGAGCAGGTCAAGCGTCTGTTCATAAGTTGAAAGCTTAGCGTATGAATGAGCAAAGCGTTTGGTGTGCGCCCCTCTGACAGTAAGCATAAACGGAATATGCTCGGACGCAGCAAGCATTTCGCTTGAAAGCACGTTTTCTCTTATAAGCATTTCGCGGCAGGCGGTTGCCAGACCTAAGTAGCTTGCGTTTTTACCCGAAAGGAAGCGATAACAAAGGCTGATTTCTCCGCCGTATTCCGCACCCTTGAAGCAGGTCTGCTGACCGTCCTTCTTTGCAAAAAGAGTATCGTTAATTTTAAAGCTCGCTCCCACTCTGTTACAGTCGCTTTCCTCGCTCTTTTTGTATGACGAAATTTCCGCAAAGGCGTCGCCCTTTAAAACAAGTCCGAGGAAGGCGTTGTCGCCTTTTTTTACGCCGAAAGCTCCGAGCAGAGCGTTAGCAAACTGTGTTTCCTGCTCACCCTTGGTTGCGGGATTTTCACCGTAAACCTTAAAATGCATTTCATCATAATCGTTACCGTTGTCTGTAGTAAGGCTCAGAATTGCGCCGTTTGCATCCGGCACAAAGATGTAATCTCCGGGCTGTGCGCTGTCCGAGGAGCCGAAGTAGTTTAAGAGACTGATGCTTTCAATTGTATAGCCGCCGTTAAGTTTAATATCCGAACAGTTGATTTTTGCAAAAAATGCGCCGTCCTTGAGCACATAGCTTACGGTTACGGAAATATAGAGAGCGTCATGGTCGAGCGAGTCGAAGCTCTTAAGAGCCGTGTCGCTGTCAAGAGCCATATCATAGGTAATCTGAATACCGTCCTCGGTAACCTTATAGCTCTTACTGCCGAAGGCGATGGCGTTGTCCTGGGAATTGAGCGTATACCTGTCGCCGCCTCTGAAAACAGTTACCTCCAGCACATTCGCCCTGCAGCCGTCTGCCGAATGCTCCTGTTCCGGAAGGGCATACCAATAGCTCTGTGTGCCCGTGTCCTTAATTGCGATTGAATAGCTGATTTTATCTATATACATCTCAAGCAATCCCGACTTTCCTACAAACACAAGGTTCTCAGCCTTGGTGATATGATTGTCGGTCTGCGAGTATTCTGCGGCGGTGTCGTTCAGCCCGTTTACGCCGTAGCTCATTACCTGCTTGGTCTTTGCACAGGAAGAAAAGCACAGCAAAGCAAGCACCGATACAAGCATCAGCGCAACGCTTCGTTTAATGACTGAGTTGTTTAAAAGTCGCATATCTTTCTCCTATCAAATCAGTATTTATAGTATTGTAACATAAACGGAGAAAAAATTCCACTAATATTTAAACAACTATCCGCTCAGCTTTCGTCTCAAGCTTTCAAGCAGTACCCTTTCCCTGCGTGACACCTGCACCTGAGAGATGCCGAGGCTTTTTGCCGTAACGCTCTGCGTACAGCCTCCGAAGTACCGAAGTCTTATAAGCCTTCGATCATCCTCGTCAAGCGAGGCTATAACCTGCTCAATTGCAAGACTGTTATGGATTTGCTCCTCATATGAGTCGGACGGAATGTCAAGCTGTCTGTCCGACTCGCCGTCAGCCGAAGTAAGCGACAGCGGCGCAAGGTTGACACAGAGCAGCTCCGAGGCTTCATAGCTGTCGCAGCCGAGCACATCCGCAAGCTCTGCAACCGTAGGCTCACGGTCAAGAAGCGCTTCAAGCCTTTCTTTTTCCTTTAAAGCAAGCCTCGCCCTGTCTTTCAAGGAGCGGCTTACCTTAACCGCTCCGCCCTCCCTGAAAAGCTTTTTGATTTCGCCTAAAATGACAGGTACGGCATAGGTTGAAAAGCGGTAGCCCATCTCGCTTTTAAAGCCGTCAACCGCTTTGACAAGTCCGAGACAGCCTGCCGAATAAAGGTCGTCATACTCGATTCCCTTGTCACGAAAGCGGTTGGCGCAGGAATGAACAAGACCGAGATTGGAGCATATAAATTCCTCACGATTCATCAGAACGACGCTTTTCCTTTTATCCTTTTAACAATCGTTACCGTCGTGCCCTTGCCTTTTTTTGAGGTCACCTTCAGCGAATCCGAAAAGCTTTCCATTACCGAAAAACCGAGTCCCGAGCGGTCGCCGCCGAGAGTGGTGAAAAGCGGAGTCATAGCCTGCTTTACGTCCTCGATTCCGCACCCGCGGTCACGGATTTTAATTTCAACCGTTGAATTTTCAAGCAGTTTTACGGTTATGTAAATTGTCCCAAGCTCGTTGTTATAAGCATGAACTATGCAGTTTGTCACCGCCTCGCTGACAGCGGTTTTAATATCGTTTAGCTCCTCGACATTCGGGTCAAGCTCACACGCGAAGGCGCTGACCGCCATTCGGGCGTATCCCTCGTTGACGGAACGGCTTTTTAGCTGAAGCTTCATTTCATTTTTTACCTTCATAACTATCGCCCCCTTTTGTAAGATTTGCAATTTTATCAAGCCCTGCAAGCTTCATCACCTTAAAGGCGTGAGAAGAAAGGTTTATGACGCTCAGCTTACACTTCATATCCTCAAGCAGTCTGTATCTGCCCATCACAAGCCCTATGCCCGAGCTGTCCATAAAGCTGACAAGTCCGAAGTCAAGCACAAGCTCCTCGGGCTCAAAGACTATAACCGCCTCGTCAATCGCCTGCCTTATCGGCGGTGCGCTGTGGTGGTCAATTTCTCCGCTTAAAACGGCGGTAACGGTCTTTTTTTCGGTTTTGATTGTTACCTCGGCATTCGCTTTCATTTTTATCATTCCTTTCCCTACCATTTTAAGACAAGCCCTTTAAGAAAAATGTCGTAATTACAGTACGAAAAAAACTGTTATAAAAAGGAGCTATCCCGTAGGATAGCTCCCTGATGATTATGCTTTTTATTTTACTGTCCGTTACCCGGGAAGCCGCCCGGTCTTGCGCCAAAGCCGCCCTGACCGCCGGGTCCGCCCATCATGCCGCCTGCGAACTGATTGGTAAGCTGACTTACCTTCTCGCCGTTAACGGTAACCGTACCGCCGTTGAGCGTGCCCTGGCCGTCATAGTCAAACGCCGACTGTCCTGTTATATTTACAGTTCCGCCGTTTACTGTAATATTACCGTTGGAATCAATTGCGTCCGTGTCTCCCTGACCCATTATAATGGTAAGAGTTCCGTCGTTTGTTTCGACCGTAGGCGTTACCGAGTCGGTCTGCTGTGCGGCATTGATGCCGTCATCGGAGGCGTTGATTGTAATCTCGCCGCCGTTAATTGTTACAAGCGTTGCCTCAATTCCCTCGTGCGCCGTAATATCTATCGTACCGCCGTTTACGGTAACCTGATAATCGGCATGAAGTGCGTCGTCATCGGTGTTGAGCGTATAGCTTCCGGAGTAAACCGTGACGTTGGAATTAGAGTGAATGGCATCGTCTGTTGAGTTAACGGTAAATGTACCGCCCTCAAGCTTAATGTCGCCCTCAGCCTTTATTCCCTTTGAGCTTTCGGTCTGTGCGGAGGCGGCGCTCGTCGTAATATCAAGCTGTGAGTCGCTTACGGTAAGCGTTGTCTGTGCCTGAATACCGTCCTCACCTGCGTTCAGCTTCAGAGCGGAGCCGGCAATTATGACATATCCGAGTGTCGGGTCGGTGTCATTGGTCGACCTTATGCCGTCGGCACCCGAGGTGACGGTAAGGCTTGCATTTTTAAGAGTCAAATAATCCTTGCCGCCGATTCCGTTTGCCTTTGCGTTTACGGTAAGGCTTGCGTTTTCAATCTGAAGGGTGTCCTTGCTTGTAATACCGTTATTAAACCCGGCGTTTACGGTAAGCGAGCCTTCACCTGCAATTACCAAATCGGATTTTGAGAAAAGACAGGCATTAGGCTCCTCGTCGGTCTGCGAGGAATAGCTGTCGTTAAAGTTGTATGTGCTGCCGTCGGTCAGAACGTTTTGACTTCCCTGTTCAAGGTACACCGTAGTCTTTGAGGATTTATAAATATACAACGGGCTTGAGTAGGAACAGCTGATGCTGACATCGGAAAGAATCAGCACTACCTCCTGCCCCTGGGCGTCTACTATGACTCTGCCATCTGTCATAGTTCCGCTGAGAACATATGTGCCCGCCTGATTGATGGTTACAATACCGTCCTCGGCTTTAGCTCCGCTTCCGCTTACCTGAGCGGTGCTGCCCGAAAGCGTAATTGAGGTTGCGCCATCCTTTGCGGCTGAAGCCTCCGCCTGATTTAAAAGGTTTACTACCGCTTCGTCGGTCTGCCCTGCATCTGCGGCGGCAGTGCTCTCGGTTTTACTGCCCGAAAGCGAGCAGGAGCAAAACGTTATAATTATTAAGATTAATGATAACGAAAAGCATACGATTTTCTTTAATGACATTTTTTTCATACATATCTCCTCCTTTTGAGATGTCGGTGCTATTGTAAAGCCGTAACTTAAAGGGAACCTAAAGGAATTTTATTTTTTTCTTTAGGTTGCCCCCGTATAATGCAATCAGCAAAGGAGGCAAGCACAATGACAAGCCAAATTAAGACCTGCTTTAAGCGGTATGAAAAGAAATATTTCCTAACCCCTGAGCAGTACAAAATGTTTAAGGAAAGGATTTCCCCCTATGTAAAGCCCGATGAATACGGACGATATACTATATGTAATATATATTATGACACCGACGACTATTCTTTAATCAGGGCATCAATTGAAAAGCCCGAATACAAGGAAAAGCTAAGGGTAAGAAGCTACGGCGTACCCGATGACGACGGCAAGGTATTTGTTGAGCTTAAGAAAAAATACGACGGAGTTGTATATAAAAGAAGGGTTACAACGAGCGCAGGACTTTACTCTTCGTTTTTGAAGGGCTTCGCCCCTGCAGAGAGTAAAACACAGATTACAAAGGAAATTGACTATTTCCAAAGCTTTTACCGTTCGACTCCTAAGGCATTTATCGCTTACGACCGCGAAGCATATGCAGGCGCAGAGGACGAGAATTTAAGAATCACCTTTGACACCAATATCAGATACCGCCTTGATGAGCTTGACCTTCGCTCGGGTGATCACGGAGAGCCGATACTTGACGACGGGAAAATCCTGATGGAAATCAAAATCCCGGATGTATGCCCGCTGTTTTTAAGCAAAATTTTAACCGAGCTTAAAATCTATCCGACATCATTTTCAAAATACGGTACCTGCTACCGAAAATATATACTGAAAAATAATCTTGAAAAATTCACGAAGGAGGCGCGTTTAAGTGCTTAACACCATTATAACGGACACCATAACCTTAAAAATATTTTTAATATGCACGGGTATATCCCTTGCTCTCGGAATCGGCACGGCACTGGTTTACGGCTTTAAAAACCGCTGTACCCAGTCGTTTGCAGTAACGCTTGCCATGCTCCCCGCAATTGTGCAGATTGTAATAATGCTCGTCAACGGTAACATCGGAGCCGGCGTTGCGGTCGCAGGCGCCTTCTCGCTGGTAAGGTTTCGCTCGGCTCCCGGCACGGCAAAGGAAATCGGTGCTATCTTCCTTGCAATGGCAATCGGACTTGCAACGGGTATGGGTTACGTTGCGCTCGCGGTACTGTTCTTCGTAATACTTGCAGTGTTTATCATTATTCTTACGCTTGTAAAATTCGGCTCAGCCAATGAAGGCGAGCGCAGTCTTAAAATCACAATACCCGAAAATCTTGATTATGACGGACTGTTTGACGATTTGTTTGAAAAATACACGAAGCACTGTTCGCTTGAAAAAGTCAAAACCGCCAACATGGGCACGGTCTATGAGCTTCAGTATAACATAATATTGCGTCAGACACAAATACCAAAGGATTTTATAGACGAAATCCGTTGCAGAAACGGTAATTTAAATATCGTATGCAGTAAGGTTTCCGAAAAAGAGGCGCTTTAAGCTCTCCTCTCCCCCACAAACCGCGAAAGCGCAATCGGATTAAAGTGTTTCGGTTGCGTTTTTGCGGAATTTATACTATAATTTTAAAAGGTGATATTTATGCGTTTATTAATAGCAGAGGACGAGCCTGATTTAGCAGAGGCTCTTACGGTATTTTTTCAGAAAAACCAGTTTACGGTTGACGCCGTGGGCGACGGACTGTCAGCCTATGAATATGCCTGCGCCGATGACTACGACGCTATCATCCTCGACGTTATGATGCCGAAGCTTTCGGGCATCGAAGTGCTTAAAAGACTTCGTGCCGACGGCTCAAGAACACCGATTATGATGCTTACCGCCAAGGCGCAGAAGGACGACCGCATAGAGGGCTTTGACTCGGGTGCGGACGACTACCTGCCGAAGCCATTTGAGCCGGACGAGCTGTTAAGCCGTGTGCGCGCCATACTCAGAAGGCGTGAGGAGTACAGACCCTCGGTGCTGAGCTTTGCCGACATTTCGCTTAACCCCGACAGCGATATGCTTGAGTGCTCAAACGGAAAATCGGTAAGACTCAGCGGCAGAGAGTTTCAGGTTATGGAGCTGTTTATGCGCTCACCCAAGCTTGTGCTGAGCGCCGACAAAATAATGGAAAGAGTATGGGGCTGGGACAGCGACGCCGAAATCAACGTAGTGTGGGTACATATCTCCAACCTGCGCAAGAAGCTTTTTAAAATCGGCTCATCGGTGACAATTCACGCCAACCGCGGACTCGGATACATTTTGGAGGCGGAAAATGATTAAACGACTCCGAGTTAAATTTATTAAAATTTCCACCCTCGCCGTTGCAGGAGTAATGCTGCTTCTGTGCGTGATACTTAACACTGCAAACTTCATTTCCACCGACCGTAAGCTCAACGAAACTCTGAATATGATAAGCTCAAACAGAGGCAGAATGCCGATGATGATGCACGACGAAATAGGAAAGCCGGACGCCCCCGGCGCAAAGCCCTTTGATGAGGAATCGCCGTTTTCCACAAGGTATTTTACGTTGAACTATTCTTCGGACGGGCAGCTGCTCGAAAAAGACCTTACAAGCATAGCCGCAGTTACCGAGGAGAATATTGACACATATCTTCAAATTGCGCTTTCTCACGGAGTCGGGGACGGCTACACAAGCGGTTACAAATACCTTGTAACACCGCAGAGCGACGGCAGCTTTACGGCAATTTTCCTCAATGACTCAAGAGAAATCAACTCCGTAATTACAATTGCAGTGCTCTCGCTTGCCGCATCTGCGGTGTGCATTGCGCTGATTACCGTTATTATTATACTTTTTTCAAAAAAAGCAATCGACCCCGTAATAAAGGCAAACGAGCAACAAAAGCAGTTTATTACCGACGCAGGTCATGAGCTTAAAACTCCGATTACCGTAATCGCTACAAGCCTTACCGTACTCGAAATGGAGGTCGGTAAGCAAAAGTGGATTGATAAGGCGAAGGCTCAGACGGAAAAGCTCAAGGAGCTTGTTAACTCGCTTGTTTCGCTTTCAAAGCTTGACGAGGAGCAGACGCCGTTTGAGTTTACGGAGTTTGACATAAGCTCAGCTTTGACGGAAACCGCAGACTCATTTACAGACTATGCACAAAGCTTAGGTCATAAAATAAACTCTTCTATCCCCGAAGGCATCAGATATAACGGTGATGAATACTCCGTAAGAAGAGTTGCCTCAATTCTGATTGACAATGCAGTTAAATATGCTTGCGACGGCTCAGATATTGATTTTACGCTCAGTAAGCATAAAAGGGGCGTAAAACTGAGCTGTAAAAACCGTTGCGACAATGTTTCGGAAGAGGATCTCGGAAAGCTGTTTGACCGCTTCTACCGCGCAGACAAGTCGAGAAGCTCCGAGAAAAAGGGCTTCGGCATAGGGCTTTCAATGGTACGAAGCATTGCCGAGGCTCACAAAGGCGAAGCGAAGGCGGAGCTTGACGAAGAGGGTAACATTATTTTTACGGTAATATTAAAATAAGACAACAAAAAAGCACAGGCGGTTAAAGGGCGCTGTTCACAAGGATGAATAGGTTTTGGCTTTGTCCTTTTGTCCCTAAAGCAATTAAAAATCCCCGTAATACGTCAGTATTGCGGGGATTTTGTAATCACTTTATGAACTAAAACTACTTTGCCAAAACTGCTTTGCACCCA
>JAFRUO010000030.1 GCA_017438845.1 Clostridia bacterium
GAGATAGTTTTACGTTATATGAAAATTTACACTAAAGGAGCAGGGATTTCCCCGAATATCAAACCGTAGGGGCGACCATTGGTCGCCCGAAAGCCTCCCCTGTGGAAGGGGAGGGGGACCGGCGAACGCCGGTGGAGGGGTTGTAATAAATCCGCATCAAGCCCTACGGCTATGGGTTCTGTTTTTGTTTTTAAAACCTCTGCAAGCTCAAATTTGGCAAAAACTTTATACAAAAACGGCTTGACTTTTGTCAAACCGTTTTGCTTAAAAGTATTATCGTTATACTGAACGTTTTTTCGCTTTCGTCGTATTCCCACTCAAGCTCGCCTTCATATTTTTTGACGGCTTTCTGTATGCTCTTGATTCCGAGTCCGTGCATTTGCTTGTTTTTCTTCGTGGTTTTAAGATTCTTGTCGGGCGGTGTGTCGCAGGAGTTTGTAACCGTCAGCGAATCGTAAGTGTTGACCTTTGCCGTGTTTAATGTAATCTTCTTTTCCGCCGATTGCTCCGCCGCTTCAAGCGCATTGTCAAGCAGATTTCCGACTATCGTGACGAGGTCATAGTCCTCGACAAAGCCGAGATTTGCAAGCTTAACATCGTATTCAAAGGATATACCTTTTCTCTCGCTTTCGGTAATGTATTTGTTGAGCAAAATATCAAGAGTGTGATTACCGCTGTCGCAACCCTTTCCGGCTTTCTGTATCTCGCCCGAAATCTTTTCTATATAGCTTTTGACCTCGGCGTTGTCGCTCATCTGACCGAGTGCGAAAAGGTGATTTTTGTAATCATGCGCCATTATCTGCATCTGCTGATTTTTCTCTTCAAGCAGTGTAAGATATTGCATATTCATTTCGCCCTTGATTCTTTCCTGCTTTAACTCATCAAGCTCGGCGCGCTGATAGTCAATGTATCTGTTGTACATAAGCAGTACGGCGCTAAGGAAAACCGAAGCCGTGCAAATCACGGCAAAAATCATTTTCATTTTTTCGTCAACCTTGAAAAAGCCGAAGAAATACCATACAAGTGTAACAAGCGTTGTTATAATAATCGGGAAAGCAAACAAAAGATAACTGCTTTTATCCAATCTGCGATTGTATTTATACGAAAATGCCCATGCAAGTATTTTGGCAATTATCATATAAAGCAACTTCGTTAAGATAGCTATTATAATCAATGCAGATATACTGTCTCTGTATGAATACAACGGTATTCCGAAGAATGCATCAAGTATTATCTCGGTTATAAATTCCGTCAAAGACATTACCATAGTCAGAATTGTTGTATGAAACATCGCTGCTTTTATTGATATTTCAAAGCAATACTTTGCAAAGGCAAAAGTTGCCAACAGAAAAGCAGCTTCATTGATTATCGCGTTGTTCTGACCGATTTCATTAACCCAATAACAGATAAAATACAAGCCGAGAATAGTTGCGAAGGTAAGCAAATAACCCTTTTTAAGCTTGAAATTGTCATAAAAATACATAAACGCTATAAGCGCTTCGATGACATATATTATAATCCAAACCGCAGTCATATTTATCTCCTCTTTACATAGTCAAACCAGAATTTGTGGAATTCCGCCTGCCTTCGTGTAGCCACGGATATTCTTGTTTTGCCGACATGTATTTCGGTGTAGCTGTATTTTGTTATATGATGTACATTAACCAGAAACGACTTGTGAACGAGGTAGAAAAATGTGTTCGGAAGCTTTGAAATTATCTCGTCAAAACTTGCTTTGCAGGCGTATTCTCCGTTAACGGTAATGACGGAAGTTTTTCGATTTTCCCGGCGTACAAACAGAATATCGTCAACGGGTATCCTTACGCTCTCCCTGCCGCCCTCGACGATAATATCAACATAGCTTTCGTTAAGGTATTCCATCGCTCTGTCCAGACCTGCATAAAGCCGCTTTTCGTCAAACGGCTTGTAGAAATAGCGGAAAATCTGCAAATCCATTGCCTCGTCAAGATAGTCTGAGTAGGCGGTTACATAGAAAAGTATGAGCTTGCTGTTTCTGCCTTTGAGCTCCTTGCCGAGGGTGATTCCGTCAACGCCCGGCATCTGAATATCAAGAAACGCAAGGTCGTAAACCGCATCGCCTTTGAGAATCTCTTCGGGCGAAACAGTTGTAGTTATCTCGGCATTTATCAGGTGAGTCTGCATATACCGTTCAATATGAAATTTAAGGTCATCGACAAATTTTTGCTCGTCGTCGCAAATCAAAATCCGCATACTATCACCAAAATGATTTTAACATTATTATGCGAAATAATAAAGCAATTTTTACGAAACGCAGAAAATTTGTGTTAAAACGCAGAAACCTTGTAACGAAATGCAGAAGCGAAATACACGAAAGGGGGCTGTTATTACTCTTAACATCCAACCGTATGGGCGACCATTGGTCGTCCGCATAGATTGCCGCAAATTAACGGCGTATATCCGTAGGGGACGGCGTCCCGTAATAGTGAATAGTGAATAGTGAAGAAGTAATAGCTGTTTGCTTCGCAAACCGTAGGGGCGACCATTGGTCGCCTCTATTTTTTGATGTTATTTTATTTTTAATCCGTAGGGGACGGCGTCCTCGACGTCCCGATCAACCTCCCCTTGTCAGGGGAGGTGTCTTTTTGCTTCGGCAAAAAGACGGAAGGGTAGTCAAAGAAACATATTAACAAATCTACCCCTCAGTCAGCCTTTGGCTGACAGCTCCCCTCTCAAGGGGAGCTTGTAAGATTGTAATAAAATCACTTTAACCTTCGGCGGGCGGATGATATCCGCCCCTACGGTACTTCTTCGCTGTTCACTCTGTTAACCAAGCTGAAAAAAGAGGTATGCCTGAGTGAGAGGTGATAAAAAATCGCCGCGAACGATACAAAGTCCGCGACGACGTGGTGCTGATGGCCGGACTTGCAGAGGCAAGCCTCTGCAAAAAGCTTGCTTCGCAAGCAAGGGATTTTATGTCCGTTTTGCTCCGCCTGCGGCGAACCGCAAAACACGGACGAATCGGTTCAAGTCCTTCTAAGGTATCAAAACCAAATGAAAAAGAGGTAAGCCAAAATAGCTACCTCTTTCGTGGTGCTGATGGCCGGACTTGAACCGGCACGGTATTGCTACCGAGGGATTTTAAGTCCCTTGCGTCTGCCTATTTCGCCACATCAGCATATTTAATTTGCTTATGTATTATATAAGAATTTCCGTTTAAAGTCAATACGAGTTTTTCATTTAATTAAAATATTTATTGACATACAGAATTTAATGTGCTATATTATTATCACATTAATACTTTAGCTTGCTAAAGTGAAACGGAGGAATAATAAATGAAAAAGTTTTTGGCAGTTTTAATGGCGCTTGTACTTATTGCAGTTTGCTTTGCAGGTTGCGGTTCAAACGAAAATGCCGAAGGCTCAACAAAGCCTGCGGCTGATCAGACCGACTCCGAATACATCAAGGCAAAGGGCACTCTTCTTGTCGGCATTACCGACTTTGAGCCTATGGATTACAAGGATGCAGACGGCAACTGGATAGGCTTTGACGCCGATATGGCGAAGGCGTTTGCGGAAACCCTCGGCGTAAAGGTCGAGTTTGTTGAGATTGACTGGGACAACAAGGTTCTTGAGCTTGACGGAAAGTCAATTGACTGCGTTTGGAACGGCATGACCCTTACCGACGAGGTTAAGGAAGCAATGAGCTGTTCACAGGCTTACTGCAACAACGCTCAGGTCGTAATCGTCAAGGCTGACGGCGCTGACAAATACAAGACTGCAGAGGACTGCAAGCAGCTTAAGTTCGCTGTTGAGGCAGGCTCGGCAGGCGAGAATATGGCAAAGGAAAACGGCTTTGACTACACTCCCGTTAAGGATCAGGCTACAACTCTTATGGAAATCAAGTCGGGCACCTGCGACGCCGCTATCATCGACAGTCTTATGGCGGCCGCTATGGTAGGAGAGGGCACAAACTATGCCGACCTTACTTATACCGTAAGCCTTAATTCCGAGGAATACGGCGTAGGCTTCCGCAAGGGTTCGGACGTTACCGAGCTGTTTAACGCTTTCCTTGCCAAGGCAAAGACGGACGGCACTGTTGATACTATTGCCGAGAAATACGGCGTATCTGCGGCTCTTATCAAATAATTTCTTAATTATTTTTAAAATTTCATCCGAGACAGAGAACACATTTTGTGCTCTCTGTTTTGGCGTATAAAGGTGATTTTATGAATTCTTTTGCAGAGCAATTCCCTGTTGTATTCTCTGCTCTGAATACGGGCTTTTTACAGACGCTCAAGCTCTTTGTCGTAACGCTTGTGGGCGCAATTCCGCTCGGACTTATTATTTCGTTCGGTTCGATGTCGCGCTTCAAGCCGCTGAGCGCCGCCGTAAAAACCGTTGTCTGGGTTGTCAGGGGCTCGCCGCTGATGATTCAGCTTCTGATTATTTACTATTTCCCCGGGCTCGTCTTTAACAACCCTGTTTGGGGCGGCGGCGAAAACGGCAGGTTTATTGCCGCCTGCGTGGCGTTTATTGTTAACTACGCCTGCTATTTTTCCGAGATTTACAGGGGCGGCATTCAGGACGTGCCCGTAGGTCAGCAGGAGGCGGGCATAGTCCTCGGTATGTCACGCTCGCAGATTTTCTTCAAGGTAACTCTGTTGCAGATGATTAAGAGAATTGTACCGCCGATGTCCAACGAAATAATCACCCTTGTCAAGGATACCTCGCTTGCAAGAATAATTGCGCTTCAGGAGATAATCTGGGCAGGTCAGGCGTTCTTAAAGGGCTCTCAGGGCATTTCGGGTCAAATCTGGCCGTTGTTCTTTACGGCGGTTTATTACCTTGCGTTCAGCGGTATTTTGACACTTCTTTTCTCGGCTGTTGAAAAGAAATTAAGCTATTTCAAGGTTTAAGGAGGAGAATATGTCAGAGACGATTTTACAGGTCAGCGGACTTAGCAAGAGTTTTGCCGACAACAAGGTTTTAAAGGATATTTCGCTCTCGCTTGAAGAGGGCAGTGTAATGTCGATTATCGGCTCGTCGGGAAGCGGAAAGACCACGCTTTTAAGGTGTATCACGGGACTTGAAACCGCAGACAGGGGCACAATCACCGTTGCGGGCGAAAGGGTGTTTGACAGCGAGAGAACGCAAAAGCTTACACGCGAGCAGAAAAGGCATTATCAGCTGCTTACGGGTCTTGTTTTTCAAAACTTCAATCTTTTTCCGCAGTACAGCGTTTTAAAGAACGTTACGCTTGCAAAGGAGCTTCTTTTAAAGGAGCAGATTAAGCAGGGCAAGGCGCAGAAGGACGAGCTTGAAGAGGTCGAAAAGCAGGCAAAGGAGCTCATTTCCAGCGTAGGGCTTGCGGACAAGCTTGCAAGCTATCCCTGCGAGCTTTCGGGCGGCCAGCAGCAGAGGGTCGCAATTGCAAGGGCATTGATACTTTCCCCGAAGGTGCTTTGCTTTGACGAGCCGACAAGTGCGCTTGACCCCGAAATCACGGGCGAGGTGCTCAATGTTATTTCCTCACTTGCAAGCGAAGGCAGGACCATGCTTATCGTTACCCACGAAATGGGCTTTGCAAAGGAGGTTTCGGACACTGTTCTGTTTATGGATTCGGGTGTGATTGCCGAGGAGGGAACGCCGAAAGAGGTGTTTGAAAACCCGAAATCGGAGCGACTTAAAAGCTTTCTTAATTCGACTTTAAAGGTATAATTTTCAAAGCCTCTCAAAAAGAGAGGCTTTTTGGTTGAAATTTTGTTATTAATATGTTATTATTAATTGATAAAATTTCGGAGGTCTGTTATGTTCAGTTCTGATAAGAATTTAAGAATATTATCCGTAATCGCGACTTTAATGCTTCTTTTGAGCTTTGCGTGCTTCGCAGAGCCCGACAGTTGGTCAGACGACCCGACGGCGGTTGCGCCCACTGCGGCACCTACCGCAGCTCCTACTCAGGCGCCTACTGCGGCTCCTACTCAGGCGCCTACCGTTGCGCCGAGGCCTACCCGTGCACCCACCACGGCAAACAACAATAACAATAATAATCAAAACCGCTCGTCCGACAACTCTTTAAGAGGTCTGTCGGTAGTCGGTAAGACCGAAAACGGCGAAACGGTGAATGTTGAGTTAAATCCCGTGTTCAGCCCGACCGTATACAACTACAACATTTCCGTTCCTTATGAAGTCGTCAGACTTGAGGTTTCCGCCGACGCCAACAGCGACGCCGCAAGCGTTACGATTCCCGCAAGTCTTTTGAGAATCGACATCGGCTCAAATAACAGAACCGAGGTTGTTGTCCGTGCGGAAAACGGCTCAACAAGAAGGTATGTTATAAGCACCGTAAGAAGCGAAACTCCCACTCCCGAAACGACTACCGCCGCGGCGGAAACTACCACGGAGCTTGTCGAAAAGGTTGACCCCGAGCTTATTTTCCCCGAGGAAACCACAACCGAACCCGGCAACGCTGTTTCAACGGGACGTTTTATTGACAATGTTTACGCTAAGCTCGGCATAGTATTCGGCGCAGGCGGAGCCCTGCTTCTGATTATTGCCGTTTCAATGATTATCAGGCGTAAAAGGGCAAACGGAGGCAGCGAAGAATGAAGCAGATAGTTTTTGAAGAATGCCCTTATTGCCATTCAAAGGCTTTGGCATACGGCTACCAGACCGATGAGGCGAGGGTTGTTGCCGACGTAAGGGGCGGAGTTTTCGGCTCTGCCGTACAGCACACAATCTGCCTTGAATGCGGCAGTATTGTATACAGCAGAGTTGTCAAGCCCGACTTTTTAAAGGACTTCGTCAGCGAAGAAGCAAAACAGAAAAAGGATGAGCTTGACAGGGCAAAGCCCAAAAAGAAAAAGGAAGATATACTCGAAATAATTGTAGACGAATAAAAATCAGACCGAATTTAATTCGGTCTGAAACTGTTTAATGAGCTGTGTAAAAGCTGAGGTAAATACAGGCTAAGCAGTGCGATGTGTGCAAGAATAATCAGCGGAAAGCCGTACATAAAGCTTTTGTGAAGCGTCTTGTGGCGAATAAGCCTCATGGTAATATACATCGCTCCTGCCGCACCGAGCAATGCGAACAGAAAAAGCACACTTTCCCTTACTCTTCGTTTTCCCTTGCGAGCGGCGTTTTTGTCGTAAACGGTCAAAAGCGTTCCGACAGCCGAAACGGTTATCAGATATAATATTAAGTAATACAGCACTTTAATCACCGCATAAATTGTAACATATGATATTTTTCGGGTCAACAGGTGTTCATATGTCAAGACTTATAAAACTAACGGCTCTGCTTGTTGCGGCAATGCTTGTTCTTTCCTCCTGCGGCTTGGAGGGGGAGCGTGAAGAAATAACGCAGCCCGAGCAGGCTACGCAGAAAATATATACCGTCATCCCTTCGGACAGAGAGCTTATTAAGGCGGTCTGGCTGAATTATGAGGAAATCGGCGCTATGTCGTCGGGCGGCGAAGAAGGCTTCCGAAAGAATGTCGACTCGGCGTTTTCAAAAATAAAGCAAGCAGGCTTTAACAGGGTGATTGCCCACGTCAGAGCCTTTTCCGACGCCTTTTACCCCTCAGGGCTTTTTCCGTTCAGCAAGTATCTTTCGGGCACTCAGGGTGCGGACCCCGGTTTTGACGCTCTGAAAATAATGACCGAAGCGGCGCACGCTCATTCGCTTAAAATAGACGCGTGGATAAATCCGTACAGAGTGTCCTATGACAGCAACCCGTCACACCTTTATAATGGAAGCCCTGCCTTTAAATACCTGCAAAGCGACAGGGAAAGGGGCAACGTGATTGTGCTTGAAGGCGGTATATTTTACAACCCTGCAAGCACCGAGGTAAGAAGGCTTATCCTTGACGGGATAAGGGAAATAATTGACGGCTACAACGTTGACGGAATACACTTTGACGACTACTTTTATCCGTCAAAAGAGCCGGCTATCGACCTTGCACAGTACAACGCTTACCGTGCGGCAGGAGGAAAGCTTTCTCAGGACAACTGGAGAAGGGAAAACGTAAACGCACTTATCAGCGGAGTTTACTCGCTTTTAAAGCAGAAAAGCCCTCAGCTTGTTTTCTCCGTAAGTCCCGGAGGGGATATAGAGAAAAACTATTACGACTACTATGCCGACGTTGCGTTGTGGAGTACGCGTTCGGGCTATGTTGACGTTATTATGCCTCAACTCTACTACGGCTTTTATAACGGACATCTGCCCTTTGAAAAAACGCTTGAAGGCTGGATTTCGCTTGCAAAAAGCAGTGAAGTAAAGCTTTGCATAGGGCTTGCCTTTTACAAATGCGGTACCGTTGACGAGTTTGCGGGCGAGGGCAGGGACGAGTGGACGCAGTACACGAATATTTTACAGCGACAGCTTCAGATTATAAAGCTAAAGCCCGACTGCGACGGCTTTGCGGCTTATTCATATTCGCATATTTTCTCCGACAGCTTAAATCCCATTGCACGTCAGGAGCTTGAATATGCGCTTGAGGAAATTTTAAACTGAAACCCCGGAGACAAAAATGCAGAAAAGAGAAGGACACAAAAGAATAATACCGATAATTATTTCGCTTGTGCTTACGCTTGCTATCCTCGCTGAGGATATGCTGGTGCTTGTACTTACGGAGCAGGTATACAAAATCAAAAACGGCGAGCGCAATACCCTGCTTGAGCGTTTTCTTGACAACGATAATTACAGCTATATAAAGGATAAAAGCTTTAAAATAATTAAAGAGGTCGAGCCGTACAACAACCTTGAGGTCGAAGCGGAAACGGTAATCAACGTATCCGCCGTCGCCTTAAAGGACAGCGAGCTTTACGCCGTAATAAACGGTGTGAAAATCGTGCTCACTCCCGGCGAAATTAAGGACGAGCTTCAGATTTATACGGGGCAGTACGTCACGCCGTCAGCCTCCTCGGAAAAATACAGCGTAGGCAAAATGAGAGTTTTTTCTCAGCACAAAAACGATTATGAGGAGTTTAAGGGCGGCGAAATAATAATTAAGCCTTATATCGGTGACGCTCAGTTTATCTATAACGGCGAAACGGGCTATACCGTCCCCGAAACCGACGAAAACAACACCGTGCTTTATATGTCGCCTCAGACCGACTACGGGCTCGGCAGGGCGAAGATGTGCATCTTTGTAAAAAACCATGCCGAAACGGCTCCCTCGTCAACGGGCGACGACCGTTCAAACCCGAGGTTTACGCCTCAGCTTCACGGCACGTTTGACTATGTTACGGGAGAGTTTAAAAAGGGAGAAAACGATTATTACACTCTTCTGTCGGGCGTGATTACCAAAAAGGAAAACGTTCAGGTCTTTGACGGCTATGTGCTTCCCAACAACTCCGTAGCCTCCTTTGACTCCGTCACCGCGTCGGGTTATACGAACGCCGTTGTCACCACGGGGTGGAAGGTTCCCGTCAACTGCGACTTTAAGCCGCAGGCATACTATCAGGGCTATAACGGACGTATTTTCAACGTGAATGAGTTTAACAGCCCCTTCTTTGACGTAACGTTTAAATACACAAATTCCGCCACGGGAAGCTTTGATTTCCCGCAAAGCGGAGTCGTAAGCCATGCCGAGTGGATTAATGTCGGGGAAAACGGCACAACCACGCTGAGAATATATCTGCGTGACGCACACAAATTCTACGGCTACCGTCTTTTCTACGGGACGGACAACCGCCTGGTAATAAGCGTTAAGGAGAAATTCGACATAGCCTCGCCGCACGTTGTGCTTGACCCCGGTCACGGAGGAAGCGACTGCGGAGCAATCGCCGTAAACGGTACATACGAAGCCAATGTAAATATAAGCATAGCCCTCAGGGCAAAGGCGATGCTTGAAGGCTTCGGCTACAGGGTTACAATTCTCAGGACCGACAACAGCTATATTTCTCTTGACGATAGGCAGGAGGCGGCAAGAAATATAGGCGGCGATATTTTTGTTGCAATTCACAACAATTCCTCACCGCATCCCGAGCTCAGCGGCACGGAGGTTTACTATTATCGCGCTTACTCACAACCGCTTGCGAAGGCGATTCATTCACGCCTTGCCGTTACCTGGCAGACGGTTTACGCAAATATGCCCGATATGCGTCAGAAGGTGATTGCCGCTGACGGCGGAGTCAGGTTTTACCCCTTCCACGTCACAAGGGTGGAGGAGTGTCCGGCGGTGCTTGTCGAGTGCGGATACCTTTCCAACGAGGTCGAGGCAGGGCTCCTCTGCACCGAGGAAATTCAGCAATATATGGCTCAGTCCGTAGCGCTCGGAATCAACGATTATTTTAACAATATGTAAATACCAACATAAACCATTTGTTTTTTGTTGCGTTTTGTGTTATAATTAATTTTACTTAACAAAAAAAGGAAAGGAATGATGTGTTTGCATATTAGAAAGCTAATAAGTATTTTACTAATCATAACTCTCTTTGTTTCGTTAGTTTCAATTGCTTCCTATGCCGTAACAGGTACGGTTAACGGTACCGACGGCTCGCTTAATATGAGGACGGGGCCGGGCACGAGCTACGGTCTTGTACGCGCAATTCCCAACGGCACCAAGGTTGAAATTCTGGCTACCAGCGGCAACTGGTACAAGGTCAGCTGTACCGTTGACGGTAATTCGTACACGGGCTATATGTCGGCAAACTATATAATCACCGACAACGGCGGCAGCAGCTATGCCGTAAATGTTCCGTCAATTTACTCAACCTACATAAATCAGGTCAAAGCGGAGCATCCGAACTGGCAGTTTAAGTTTTTATATACAGGTATTGAATGGTCAGACCTTGTCACGGCTCAGGTACAAAAGGGTATGAATGTCGTCACAAGCGCAACTAACCCGATTTCCTTTAGGTCGACCTCGGTTAACTTTTCGGGCAACACCTCAAGCTATACCTACACCTTAATTGAAAGACCGTCTTGGTATCAGGCTCACGGTCAGGTTATTCAGCATTATCTTGACCCGAGAAACTTTATTACCGACACCTCGGTTTTCCAGTTTGAGCAGTTGGCATACGACTCGTCGGTTCACACGCTTTCGGGTGTTCAGGCTATTCTTAAAGGCACCTTTATGGACAACAAGAAAATCACCACCACCGAGGGCACTCAGCTTACATACGCCGAGGTGTTTATGAAGGCGGCTCAGACCTATAATGTTTCGCCTTATCACCTTGCCGCAAGAGTAGTGCAGGAGGTCGGCACTCAGGGTAGCAGCACCACAAAGGGTCCGATATACAACTTCTACAACATCGGCGCTAACACAGGCGCCGCAGACGGACTTCGCTGGGCTCAGAACGGGACAACCTACTGGCGCCCGTGGGACACGCCGTATAAATCGATTATGGGCGGTGCGCAGTACATTTCCGCAGGCTATATCAGCGCCGGTCAGTCTACACTTTACACTCAGAAGTTTGACATAATCGCAAGGGGCGGTTATTTTAACCATCAGTATATGTCGAACGTTCAGGCGCCCTACACCGAGTCAAAGAATGTTTATAAGGCATATATGAAAATGGGTATTCTTGAGTCAAACTTTGTCTTTGTAATTCCCGTATACAACAATATGCCGTCGCAGGTTTGCGCTCTTCCCGAGCGTTCCAACATCCCGAATATGGCGAAGGACACCGACGGGCTTTACTACGCCACACGCATTTATCCCGACGTTACCGACCAGGCTTGGTACTATGAAGCGGTTAAATACTGCAAGGAAAACGAGATTTTCACCGGCTACAGCAACGGCAATTTCGGGCCTAATGACAAAATTCTTCGTCAGGACTTCGCTATTCTTATGGCGAGGATAGCAGGCGGAAACCTGCCGAAATATCAGAGCGCCGCAGGCTCGTTCCCCGACGTTAAGTCAGGCGCATACTATACGCCGAGCGTTCTCTGGGCAAATGATTTCGGCGTGCTTTCGGGCTACCAGAACGGCAGGTTCGGCACGGGCGACCCGATTACGAGAGAGCAGATTTGTACCATGCTCTACAATTACGCAAAGTCCACCTTTAACGATATGAGCCTCAGCCGAACGGAAAGCGCAATTCTTACCAAGTATTCCGACGCAAGGCAGATAAGCTCCTTTGCGAGGACGGCGATCGCCTGGTGTATCGACATCGGCGTAATTTCGGGCAAGGACGCATATCATCTTGCCCCCACTGCCACCGCCACGAGGGCGGAAATCGCCTCGATTATGCAGAGGGCGGTTGAAAGCGGGATGAAATACGAGGGCTACGCCGATGTGGCTCCCGGCTCAAAGTATTACGACGCAATTCAGTACTGCACGCATAAGCATTTCTTCTCCGGCAACGAGGACGGCAAATTCCTGCCCGGTATTTCAATTCAGCGTCAGGACTTTGTCGTGGTGCTTTCAAATGCGGCTAACGTTGACGTTGCGGCGTATGCGAACAAAGACGGCGGCTTCAGCGATGTTGCGGTTAATTCCTATTATTCCTCGGCTATTTCCTGGGCAGCCGAAAACAAGATTGTTTCGGGCTATCAGGACGGCAGGTTCGGCGTAGGCGATTCGCTTACAAGGCAGAGCATTTGCGTCATTCTTTACAGGTATACCCAAAATCAGGGCAAGAGTGTCAGAATTAACGACGCAATTGACGACATAATCTCGACCTATCCCGACGCCGACAGCATTGATTTTGAGGCGCAGACCGCCGCCGCATGGTGCATTGAAAACAATATTGTTCAGGGTAACGCCGAAGGAAACTTCGGACCTAAGGAGCCTGTTTCAAGGGGCGAAATAGCCTATATGCTCATGCGTATGTGCGAGATGAATATATTCTGATTTAAAACAGATATAATAAAAACAGCACCCGAGTTTAAATCGGGTGCTTGTTTTTATGCCTTTTAAGGCTTTACTTTAAATTGTTGATTCTGTAGCTTAACATCATTAAGCTGTCCGAAAGGTGGACGTTTTCAACGGCAACGTCGGGATAATTGTTTGCAATATCGTAGTGGCTGAAATTCCAGAAGCCCTTGATTCCGAGGGGAATGAGCTCCTCGATTATATCCTTGGCGTTTTCGCTCGGAATACACAGCACAGCGACAACGGGGGAGTTATCCCTGCAGAAGTTATACATTCCGCTTATGTGCCTTATCGGGATGTTTCTTACAAGCTGACCTGCGAGCGCCTCGTTTTTGTCGAAGATACCGATAAGGTTAAAGCCTCTCTGCTCAAACGACATATGCGTTGCTATGGCTTTTCCGAGGTTGCCTGCGCCGATAAGTATCGCCTTGATGTTGTTGTCAACACCGAGAATTTTACCGATTTCTCTGTAAAGCTGCTCTACATTGTAGCCGTAGCCCTGCTGACCGAAGCCGCCGAAGCAGTTTAAGTCCTGCCTTATCTGCGAGGCGGTAAAGCCCATTCTCTTTGAAAGCTCGCCCGAAGAAATACGAACTATACCGGATTTTTTCAGCTCGCCCAGAAAACGGTAATATCTCGGAAGTCTTTTAATTACGGAAACGGAAACGTTTGTATTTCCCGCCATTTCAATCACCTCACTGTGAAAGCTTTTTAACTGTTTCCATTACATAATCGCCGAACTCGGAACAGGTTGCTCCGTCGTCACGTCCGGTAATTTTAAGCCTGCAATCCTCAAACATACAGTAGTCAAGAGCCTTTTCAAGCAAATCCGCCTTGTCCTGTCTGCCGATGTGCGAAAGCAGCATTACGCTTGCGCGAAGCATTGAGCAGGGGTCTGCGTACTTGCCTCTGCCTTCCTTAATCATTCTCGGAGCGGAGCCGTGAATAGCCTCAAACATTGCGTATTTTTTGCCGAGGTTTGCGCTGCCTGCGGTGCCGACGCCGCCCTGGAATTCAGCCGCCTCGTCCGTAAGAATATCGCCGTAGAGGTTGGGAAGAATGAAAACCTTGAAGTCTTTTCTTCTCTTTTCGTCGATAAGCTTTGCGGTCGTGATGTCAATATACCACTCGTCTGTCGTGATTTCGGGGTATTCCTCGCCGACCTTTTTGCAGATGTTGAGGAATTTGCCGTCTGTGGTCTTGATAACGTTTGCCTTGTTTATAATTGATACTCTGTCCTTGTGATTCTTTCGTGCGTACTCGTAAGCAATTCTTGCAATTCTCTCGCTGCCCTCGCTGGTGGTAACGACAAAGTCAAACGAAAGGTCGTCGTCAACATTGACGCCTTTGGAGCCTACGGCGTATGCGCCCTCGGTGTTCTCACGGAAGAAGGTCCAGTCAATGCCTTTTTCCGGGACCTTTACGGGACGGACGTTTGCGAACAAATCAAGAGCCTTTCTCATTGCGACGTTGGCGCTTTCGATGTTGGGCATACCGTCGCCTGCCTGGGGGGTTGTGGTCGGACCCTTGAGGATAACGTGGCACTTTTTAAGCTCTGCTAAAACGTCGTCGGGGATAGCCTGCATATGCTCAATACGGTTTTCAATCGTAAGGCCGTCGATAACCTTGAACTCAACCTTGCCTGCCTTAACGTCGTCGGCGAGCATATACTCAAGCACCCTTGCCGATTCCTTTGTGATAATCGGGCCAATGCCGTCGCCGCCGCAAACGCCGATTACGATTTTGTCAAGGCTGTCGTAGTCGATAAAATCCCTGTCAGCCTTAATACGGTCCGAGCGCTCTGCCTGCTCACGGACAAGAGCCTCGAATTTTTTGAGAGCTTCATGTAAATTCTGTTCAGTCATAATAGTCCTCCGTTATATGTTTTCTCTTGTGTAGTTCAAAAGTCCGCCGTCAAGAATAATATCCTTCTGTCTTTGCGAGAGCTCATATTTAAGCTCGTACTTTTCACCCTTGGTAAGGTTTTCAAGATAGGCGGTCTCATTGTTAATAATAGCTGTTTTTATTCCGTTAAGCGCAAGCTCGTCGCCTTGGTCGATTCTGTCATAGTCGTCTGCGTTTGCAAAGTTGAGGGGGAGTATGCCTGCGTTAATAAGGTTAGCGCAGTGGATTCTTGCAAAGGATTTTGTGATAACTGCTTTAATGCCGAGGTAAAGCGGAACAAGCGCGGCGTGCTCTCTTGACGAGCCCTGACCGTAGTTTGCGCCGCCGATGATGATACCCTTGCCCTCAGCCTTACATCTTTCGGCAAAATCCTTGTCGCATACCTGGAAGCAGAACTGCGAAAGGTGAGGGATGTTGCTTCTGTAAGGAAGTATCTTTGCGCCTGCGGGCATGATGTGATCTGTTGTGATGTCGTCGCCGACCTTGAGTATCGCCTTTGCAACAATGTCCTCGGGCATTTTAACCGTAGTCGGGAAGGGCTTGATGTTAGGCCCGTAAAGCACCTCAACGCTGTCTGCCTCTTCCTCGGAAGCAGGCATTTCAATCATATTGTCGTTAATGGTGAAGCGGTCGGGCATAGTGATTTTAAGCGGCTCGCCGTTTTCCCTGGGGTCGGTGAGAACGCCCGTTATTGCCGAAACCGCCGCAACCTCGGGGCTTACAAGGTAGATACCTGCGTCGGCAGTACCCGAACGGCCGAGGAAGTTACGGTTAAAGGTACGAAGCGAAATGCCTGCGGAGTTGGGCGACTGACCCATTCCTATGCACGGACCGCAAGCGCTTTCGAGTATCCTTGCGCCTGCGTTAATCATATCGGAAAGCGCGCCGTTTAGCGCAAGCATATTAAGCACTTGCTTTGAGCCGGGCGCAATTGAAAGGCTTACATTGGGGGCAACGGTTTTACCCTTGAGTATCGCCGCAACCTTGAGCATATCCATAAGAGATGAGTTTGTGCAGGAACCGATGCAGACCTGGTCGACCTTGATTTTGCCGATTTCGCTGACCTTTTTGACTCTGTCGGGCATGTGGGGCATTGCCGCCATAGGCTCAAGAGCCGAAAGATTGATTTCGATTGTTTCGTCATAAACTGCGTCGGGGTCGGCTTTAAGCTCCGTCCAGTCCTCTTCTCTTGACTGCGCCTTTAAAAATTCCCTTGTGATTTCGTCCGAGGGGAATACCGAGGTCGTAGCGCCGAGCTCTGCGCCCATGTTTGTGATTGTAGCTCTTTCGGGAACGGAAAGCGTCTTTACGCCTTCGCCCGTGTATTCGATAATTTTTCCCACGCCGCCCTTGACGGTGAGTATTCTGAGCACTTCAAGAATAACGTCCTTTGCCGCAACGTAGGGCGAAAGCTTGCCCGTAAGGTGAACGTTGACGATTTTGGGCATCGTGATGTAATATGTGCCGCCGCCCATTGCGACTGCGACATCAAGTCCGCCTGCGCCCATTGCAAGCATACCGATTCCGCCGCCTGTCGGGGTGTGGCTGTCGGAGCCTATGAGCGTTTTGCCGGGCTTGCCGAAGCGTTCAAGGTGAACCTGGTGGCAGATGCCGTTACCGGGCCTTGAAAAACGGACGCCTCTTTTCTTAGCGACCGACTGAATAAAACGGTGGTCGTCGGCGTTTTCAAAGCCTGTCTGCAGGGTGTTGTGGTCAATATATGCAACCGAAAGCTCGGTCTTTACTCTTTTGACTCCCATGGCTTCAAACTCAAGGTACGCCATAGTGCCCGTAGCGTCCTGGGTGAGGGTCTGGTCAATTTTCAGACCGACCTCCGAGCCTGCCTTCATTTCGCCGCTTACAAGGTGTGAGCTTATAAGCTTTTGTGCAACGGTTAATCCCATTAGGATACCTCCTTAAACTTGTTTACTTTTTTAACAATCTTTATTTTATACTGTAAAAAGTAGTTTGTCAATAATATAACAATAAAAATCAATAAATAATGAAATAAAAAACAACTATCTGTTGATATTTTTAATGTTTTGTGATACAATATATTGAATTATAATGAGTAAATATACTTTTCTTTACATACGGAGGCAGCTTAATGGCTAATCAGGGCAACAGAAAATCAGCTTCAACAAAGAAACCTACGGCAAAGGGCAAGGCTCAGCCTGCAAAGAAGGCGGCTCAGGCGGTCGAAAGGAATACGCTTAACACGCAGCTTACGGCGCTTGTGCTTTTTATTGCGGCGGTGTTTATGCTCTGCCTTGTGTTTATTAAGGGCGAGGCACTTTGGGGAGGACTTCGCTCGGTAATGTTCGGCGTGCTCGGCTTTACTTCTTACCTTTGGCCGATACTTTTCGGCTATATTGCGGTAATGCTCACAATGGACAGGCTTACTCCTCAAAAAAATCACAAGATAATTGAGGCGGCGGTGCTGATAGTTTTCCTTTCCGCCGCAGTGCATATTTTCGGTTTCAGCGGCGAGGTCGATTACTTCAGCGATATTCATCAGGCGTATATTAAATACTCCGAATTCGGCTCAACCTTCGGCAACGGTGCCGTCGGCGCGCTTCTCGGCGGACTGATTCTTTTGATGACGGGTAGCTCAAAGCCTGCCGCCGTGGCAATAATACTTATTCTTCTTTTTGCTATGCTTATGCTCTTTACGGGCACAACGCTTGTCAAGCTTTTCAGGGGCGTAGCACAGCCTGCAAAGCGTGTTACGGACTACGCCGAGGAGAGGTACGGCCGCTACCGTGACGGTGACGGCGAGGAGGACGAAGAGGAGGCGGAGCGTGAACGTCAAACGGAACGCCGCCGCGCTCCCGAAAGAAGAAGGCGTGAGAGGGAATACCCTAACCCTGCCGATGACGAGGAGCTTCTCAGCATTGACGAGGCTAACAGAAAAAGAAAAATCAAAAAACAGATTGACTTTAACCTCCCGGTTGAAAACGAAGGTGAAATATCAAAGGCGGAGGAGCCGCTTAACAACAACCCGATTCAGCTTGACGACATAATCAGCAATATGAACGGTAAAAGCAGGGCTTCAAAGCCCGAAGCCAAGGAGGAAAAGCCCAAGCAGGATGACGCCGAAATCAAGGAGCAGGACGTTGACCTTTCCGCCGAAAACGAGGAGGGCGGGGAAGCGCCCAAAAAGGAATACAAGCTTCCGCCGCTTGACTGCCTGGAAACTCCGAAAAATGCTTCCTCCGACGACTACGAGCAGGAGCTTAAGCAGAACGCTACAAAGCTTGTAGACACGCTTAAAAGCTTCGGCGTTGAAACGAGGGTAGTCGACATAAGCCGCGGCCCGTCCGTTACGAGATATGAAATTCAGCCTGCGGCAGGCGTTAAAATCAGCAAAATTACAAACCTTTCCGACGATATTGCGCTTAACCTTGCGGCTTCGGGCGTAAGAATCGAAGCGCCGATTCCCAACAAGGCGGCGGTCGGAATTGAAATACCCAACAAGCACAGGGCGATGGTTACCTTCAGGGAGCTTCTCGACACAGACCTTTACCGCAAAAATGCAGGAAAGTCCAAGCTGAGCGTTGCGCTCGGCAAGGATATTGCCGGTAACTGCACCTATGCCGATATTGCGAAAATGCCGCACCTGCTTGTCTGCGGTACTACCGGTTCGGGTAAATCGGTCTGCCTTAACACGATGATTGTGTCAATTCTCTATAATGCGAAGCCCGACGAGGTCAAACTACTTATGATTGACCCCAAGCAGGTTGAGTTTACTATTTATAACGGTATTCCTCATCTGCTCGTACCCGTGGTTTCCGACCCGAGAAAGGCTTCGGGCGCGCTTGCCTGGGCGGTAGGTGAAATGCTTCAGAGATATAAAATGTTCTCCGAAAACAACGTCAGGGACATCAACGGCTACAACAGCATCTGTGACAGCCTTGACAAGCCGAAGCTTCCGCAGATTGTAATCTTTATCGACGAGCTGTCCGACCTTATGATGGCGGCGCCACATGAGGTTGAGGACTCCATCTGCCGACTTGCACAGATGGCACGTGCGGCGGGTATGCATCTTGTTATCGCAACTCAGCGTCCGTCCGTTGACGTTATCACGGGTCTTATCAAGGCGAATATCCCTTCAAGGCTTTCGCTTAAGACCTCTTCGCAGATTGACTCAAGGACCATTATCGACTCGGCAGGCGCCGAAAAGCTTCTTGGTAACGGCGATATGCTTTTCTATCCCGTAGGTATTGCAAAGCCGCTCAGAATACAGGGCTGCTACCTTTCCGACAAGGAGGTTGAAAACGTAGTCGACTTCCTCAAGGCTCAGGAAAAATCCGAATACGACGACGAGGTTATTCGGGAAATCGAGCGTCAGGCGGCAATGGACAAAAAGAAAAACGGCGGCACTGCGGAAATCTCTTCGGATTCGGGCGACTCCGACTCGGACGAAATGCTTCCGAAGGCGATTGAGGTTGTCGTTGAAAGTCAGATGGCTTCGACAACGCTGCTACAGAGGAAACTCAAGCTCGGTTATGCGAGGGCGGCAAGAATCGTCGACGAGCTTGAGGAGAGGGGAATCGTAGGCCCCTATGAGGGCAGTAAACCGAGAAAGGTGCTTATTTCAAAGCAACAATGGCTTGAGATGAATGCGATGGCACAGGGAGGAAACACTCCTGCGCCTGCAATCATTGAAAACGACAACACCCCCGACGAGGACGTTTTAAGCACCGAGAGCGACGAAATCTGAAACAGTTATACATAATATATAATCTTTTTATTCAGGGGGTTAATTATGGTATGTTACACAGTTGAACGCATTGAGGGCAATGTCGCCGTGCTGACGGGCGAGGGTATGAGCATCGAGGTAGACGCCTTGCTGCTTGACTACGGCGTGCGTGAGGGCGACACCGTCACCGAAAACGGCGAAGGCGTTTTCATTAAGGACACCGAGGCGACTGCCGAGCTTAAAAAGGAATACAATATGCTTCAGGGCGACACGGCAGGTGAGAAGTAAATGCAGGACGAGTATATCAAATCACGCTTAAGCTATGAGGAGCTATACGCTCAGGCTGAGGAAAAGCTTTTTAAATCGGTACGAAGAAGCGTGCGCTTTTTCGGCGAACTGTTTATTATATTAATTGTTTGCGTTGCCGTGTTTTTTCTGCTTTTGCTTTACGGCATTCCTCAGGGCCCGTTAGGCTCCGTTCGCAATATTATAATGTGGTTGCTGATTCTTGTAATGCTCGTTTGTATTATCGGCATGCTTTCATCTTTGAGGGCGGTTATAAGGTGTAACTATTATTATAAGGGCGACCTTCGCAGAATACAGGAGAAGCTGACGTACAGCGACATTTATATTGACATTCCCGCCTCCGACGAGGAGAAATACAACAACCCCTTCAAGCTCATTGCGGCGGCTTTGAAAAAAAGCAAAAAAACACTTGAAATGAGAACAAAATAGTGTTATAATGCTTTAGCAATTCACACACATGGGGATTACCGTAAAATTGCATTTTATATGTCTTACGGTAAGAGGAACTGTGTGGAGGATAAAATAAAGGAGGACATTACCATGTCAGTAGTATCAATGAAACAGCTGCTTGAAGCAGGTGTGCACTTCGGTCACCAGACCAGAAGATGGAACCCGAAAATGGCTCAGTACATTTTCACCGAGAGAAACGGAATTTACATCATCGACCTTCAGAAGACGGTTAAGAAGTTAGAGGACGCCTATATGGTAGTTCGCGACATCGCCGCAGAAGGCGACGAAATCCTCTTTGTCGGCACAAAGAAGCAGGCACAGGATTCCGTTAAGGAAGAAGCTATCCGTTGCGGTATGCCTTACGTTAACGCACGTTGGCTCGGCGGTATGCTTACAAACTTCAACACCATCAAGAGAAGAATCAGAAGACTCGCTCAGCTTCAGGCTATGAGAGAGGACGGCACCTTTGAGATGCTTCCCAAGAAGGAAGCTGCAAAGCTTGAGCTCGAAATCGAAAAGCTTGAAAAGTTCATGGGCGGTATCACAGAGATGAAAAAGCAGCCCGCAGCTATGTTCATCGTTGACCCGAGAAAGGAAAGAATTGCCGTTGCAGAGGCTAAGAAGCTCGGCATTCCGATTATCGCTATCGTTGACACAAACTGCGACCCCGACGAAATCGACTATGTCATCCCCGGCAACGACGACGCTATCCGTGCAGTTAAGCTTATTGCAGGCGCAATGGCTGACGCCGTTATCGAAGGCAGACAGGGCATGCAGGGCGCTGCGGCACAGGAAGATGCAACAGAGGCTGCCGAAGAGGCAGAGGAAGCTGCAGAATAATTTCTAAAAATAGCCCGTGCAATATTTCTTGTACGGGCATTAATTAATAATATCGGAGGTATAATATTATGGCATTTACGGCAAAAGACGTTGTTGCTCTTCGTGAGAAGACCGGCGTTGGTATGATGGATTGCAAAAAGGCGCTTGTCGAAGCTGACGGCGATATGGACAAGGCTGTTGATATTTTAAGAGAAAAGGGACTTGCTTCTGCGGCTAAGAAATCAACAAGAGTTGCCGCAGAGGGTACAGTTGCTACTTACAACGACGGTAAGGCTGCCGCTCTTGTAGAGGTTAACTGCGAAACCGACTTCGTTGCTAAGGGCGAGCCCTTTGTTAACCTTTCAAACCAGATTGCAAAGACTGTTGTTGAAGCTAACCCCGCAGACGTTGACGCACTTCTTAAGACCAAGGTTGCAGACGGTGAAGGCACTGTTGAAGAGGCTGTTCAGGAGGTATTCCTTGCCCTTCGTGAAAATATGAAGGTACGCCGTTTTGCAAGAATGGAGGGTCACGTTTTAACCTACATTCACGCAGGCGGAACGGTAGGCGTTATGGTAAACTTTGACGCCGACGACGCTGTTGCGGCAAAGCCCGAGTTTGAAACAATGGGTAAGGACGTTGCAATGCAGATTGCCGCCATGAGCCCCGAGTATTTAAGCAAGGACGACATTTCGGACGACGAGCTTGCAAAGATGAAAAGCATCACAATTGACTCTTCGCTCAACAAGCCCGACTCACTCCCGAAGCCCATTCTTATGAGCGTTATTGACGAAGCAATCAACTCAAAGCGTTGCAGCGATGAGGATATTGCAATCCTTCAGGAAAAGAAGAACGACAAGTTCCTCTTCAACTTTATTTCCAAGGAAGCAATCGCAGCTCTTGCGGAAATCGCAGTTGAGAAGAAGGAAGAAATCGTTGCCAACAAGATTTTCAGCGGCGCTGTTGAAGGACGTCTTAAAAAGCAGATTAAGGAAATCTGCCTTCTTGAGCAGGCTTTCGTTAAGGACGGCGACATGACCGTTGACAAGTACGTTTCCTCAGTTGCCAAGACTCTCGGCGGCGACATTAAAATCAAGGAGTTTGTACGCTTTGCAAAGGGCGAGGGTATTGAGAAAAAGCAGGATGATTTCGCAGCAGAAATCGCAAGCATGGTTAAATAATCAATCCTTTTATCAGAACAAGGGGATGCAGTAATGCATCCCTTTGCTGTGAGGAAATCGAAAGGCGGTCAGCTTTGATAGCAACAATTATTATCACTTATCTCGGCGCTAAGCTTTATAAGTACTATAAAAAGATGAGAAACAAGGAAACCGCTCTTTAATCGGTTGACAAAAACGCTTGCGTTTGGTAAAATTACAAAGCGATACGGAAGCGTATCGAAGTGGTCATAACGGGCCTGACTCGAAATCAGGTAGCCTTCACGGGCTCGTGGGTTCGAATCCCACCGCTTCCGCCAGAAAAAAAGCACTGCTAACGCAGTGTTTTTTTTCTGGCGGAAAATGATGCTTGCCCTGTTGGGCAAATGATGTTGGCTTCGCCAATGATGTCGCTTCGCTGATGATGTGTACCTGCGGGCACATAAAGGCAAGCATCGCATCATTGCGGCACGCAGTGACGCTACATCATTTCGAAGCACAGCGGAGAAGCATCATTAGCCGCCTTCGGCGGCGACATCATTGACATTTAATCTTTCTGAATTTATAATTGATATAGTTAATGCTCTATTGTGTCCCAAAACAACGCTCCGCTATTCGCATTATGCTGTTATCATCCTGCAGAACTGCCAAACAGAACATTAAATCAAACTGATGCGTTAAAGACAGTACGGCAATGCTACAAAAAAGCACCTGATTTTCAGGTGCTTTTTCATTATAATCTGTTTTCCTTAAAATGCCGCAATTAGTTCTGCAACGGTTTCCTTTGCATCGCCGAGCTTCATAACCGTTTTGGGGTTTGTGTAAAGCGGATTCGGTACGCCTGCATAACCCGGCTTTTCGTCAAAGTTGCAGACTATTATACGTTTTGCGTCAGCCGCATTAAGTACGGGCATACCGTAAATAGGCGTGCCCTCCGCCGTGTTTGCGGCAGGGTTTACAACGTCGCTTGCGCCGACAATAATAACCAGATCGCAGTCTGCAAAATCGCCGTTGATGTTATCCATTTCATACAGCTTGTCGTAAGGAATATCAACCTCGCACAGCAAAACGTTCATATGTCCCGGCATTCTGCCTGCAACGGGATGAATGGCAAATCTGACTTCCTTGCCCTGAGCCTCAAGCTTGTCCGAAAGCTCCTTGACCTGCGACTGAGCCTGAGCAAGAGCCATACCGTAGCCGGGAATGATGATGACATTCTTTGCTTGGGTGAGAATCTGACCTACCGAAAGCTCTTCGGCAGGAGCTTCTTTTTCATCCTCCTGAGCCTCTTCTTCAGCTGTTTCTTCTTCGGCTTCTTCCACAGCTTCTGTTTCTTCTGCCGCTTTGGGTTCTTCCTCTTCTGCTTCGGCTTTTGCAGTCGGCTCTTCCTTTTTAGCCGTGCCGAGCTTACTGCCGAGAAGGATGCCCGTAAGCTTTCTGTTCATCGCCTTGCACATAACTCTTGTCAGCAGAAGTCCGGAAGCGCCTACGATACCGCCGATAGCAACGAGAAGTACGTTACCGACCGCAATACCCGCAATACCGCCTGCAACGCCGCTTAATGAGTTAAGAAGCGAAATGGTGATGGGCATATCCGCACCGCCTACACGAATGGCAAAGATGATGCCGAATGCCGCCGCAAGAATAGCTGTAACCCAGATAGGAGCGTTGAAGATAACGCAGACAACCGTAGCAATTATAAGCAGCACAACGATAACTGTGTGGGCAGGAATTACAACGGGCTTCTGCGGCAGGAGCTTGTGAAGCTTACCTGCGGCAACAAGGCTTCCCGTGAAGGTGACGAAGCCGATAACCAGCGCAACTGCCGCCGTGTAGGATGAGAATTTGTCTTCAGCCTGAAACACGGATACAATAGCTACAAGAGCGCTTGCAAGACCGCCGAAGCCGTTTAAAAGAGCAACGACCTGCGGCATCTGAATCATTTTGACCTTTGCGGCGGCAATAAGGCTGATAACCGTGCCGACCGCAATGCTCGCCCAGATAATCTTTGAGGGTAGTATCTGATAGTTATACATTGTTACGGCGATTGCGATAAGCGTACACGCCGCACTCAGCGCATTGCCGAGACGAGCCTTTTCGGGCTTGCTCATAAGAATCAGCCCGAGAAGTACGCCTAAAACGAGAGCGCCGCTGATGATGTAGAAGGAGGTTGCCGAAAGAACGGTTCCCGTCATTTAGTCGTCCCCCTTCTTTTTAAACATTTTAAGCATTCTTGCCGTGATGCCGAAGCCGCCTGCGACGTTAATCATCGCAAGTACAATGGCAACAGCGCCGATGACAATGCTGAGCTTGCTGTATCCCGCCTTGTGCATTTCCGCCGCCGTGACTGCGAGCGCGCCGATAACGGTGATGCCCGACAGCGCGTTCATACCCGACATAAGGGGAGTGTGCAGAAGCGTGGGAACGTTGTTGATAATAAAGTAGCCGACTATCGCCGAAACAACGAATACTCCGATAAGAATATACTGCATATTATTCTCCTGCTTTATTTGCTCATGGCGTCAATAGCGCCCTTGTGTACAAGCTTGCCGTCGATGGTTGTAAGGATGCCCTGAACGATTTCGTCATTCATGTCGAGCTCAATCCTTGCGTCCTTTGAAAGATACTTAACAAGGTTGTAGATGTTCTGTGCAAACATCCATGTTGAGCTTGTGGGAAGCATACCGGGAATGTTCTTGATACCCTCGATTGTAACCTGATGAACAACTGCTCTCTCTCCGGGAACGGTGCTTTCGCAGTTACCGCCCTGGTCGATTGAAATGTCAACGATAACTGAGCCGGGCTTCATGGAAGCTACCATTTCGTCAGTGATGAGGATGGGAGCAAGCTTTGAGGGAACGAGTGCTGAACAGAAGATAATATCCATGTCCTTGACTGCGTCCTTAAGTGCCTCTCTCTCCTTGGCGAGGATGTCCTCGGGAAGAGCGTTTGCATAGCCGCCGGGAGCGATTGCTGCCTCTGCGGGAACACCGGTGTCAATAATCTTTGCGCCGAGGCTCTGTGCGTTTTCGGCAGCTGCGGGACGGATGTCAGCCGCATAGATGACTGCGCCGAGTCTCTTTGCCGTTGCAAGAGCCTGAAGGCCTGCAACACCGGTACCGATAACAAGAGCGTTACAGGGCTTGATCATGCCGACTGCGCTCATTGTCATGGGAATAAACTTTGTAAGGTCAGCGGCAGCCATAAGGATACCCTTGTAGCCTGCACAGGTGCTCATTGAGGTAAGAGCGTCAAGATTCTGCGCTCTTGAAATTCTCGGAACACCGTCAAGAGTAAGGCTGATAATGCCGTTAGCCGCCATCTTCTTAACCATTTCATGGTTAACGGGAGAGGCGGGGTGAATAAAGGTGATGAGGTACTGACCTGCATGCATCATATCAACCTCATGCTTGCCCTTCTGCTCATTGAACAGAGGCTCTTTAACCTTGAGGATGATGTCTGCGCGGTCATAAAGCTCCTGAGCGTCGGCTACCATTTCCGCGCCTGCCGCGGCATAGTCGGCGTCGCTGAAGAATGCGAGTGCGCCTGCGTTGTTCTCAACGAGAACGTCAAAGCCGTCCGCCTTGAGCTTTGCCACTGTCTCGGGGATAGCGGCAACTCTGCCTTCGTCGTGCATAATTTCCTTTGGGATACCGATAATCATTGAAATCAAACCCTTTCTTTGTTTTTTATAAATAAATTTTTATTTATTTCTGTTCAAGCGACTCCTTGTCGGGCAACAGACAAACGTCGTATTTGTTCGTGGAAAGCACTACCGAGGTACGGGTAAGGCTTACGCCGTTAATTGACTTGACGTCGGTCAGTATCGCTTCAAGATCCTCTCTTGACCGCGCCATGACCTTTAAAAGAAAGTCAAAATCGCCTGCTATGTAGTAGCACTCGCACACGGGAAGCTCCGAGTTGATTTTTTCGACAAAGTTTTCATAGTACTTCGGGTGGTCAAGCCGCACGTTAATAAAGGCTATTAAATCTCTGCCGAGCAGATTCTGGTCAAGGAGTATCGTGTGCTGCTTGATAATGCCCGAGCGTTCAAGCTTTTTGATACGCTCAATAACTGCGGAGGTTGACAGATTTATTTTAGGTCCGATGTCGGTTGCGTTCTGCCTTGAGTTTTCCTTCAGACAGGAAAGAATTTTGTAATCGGTTAAATCCATGCTAAAACTCCTTGCTTTTTTCTTTATTATATAAATAATACCGAAAAAAGTAAAGATAATATAGAATTTACAGAATTAATTTCGGCATATTATGAAAATAACAAAAATAATTTTGTTTAAAGCGCTGAAAATATATGCAGGGAATAATATTTTTCGTCAAACGTAAAATCCGATTTAATTTTTAAGGCAGAGTGATTTGTCAAACTAAGTGCAACATAGGTTCTTTCTTTTTACCAAAAATGAGCGTTGCAGTCAAAAAAACAGACCGAATGCTTCGGTCTGTAATGTGTAATTTCTGATTATTGTATTTTCTTTTTGTCCTTGCCTGGGCTTTCAGTCAGCTTTTTTGTGTTGTCTGAACAATCCGGGGCAGTTCATTTTACGGGGGTATGGTTTTTTAAAACCCGAAAAGTCCCTTCTTTTCGTAGGGCTTGATTTCATAGCCTGTAAGCGTGTAGCCCGTTTCGTCAATAGCCTTCTTTAAAGCTTCCTCGCTTATTTCATCGGGGGAGAGTATTTCGCACACGCCCTTTGAGTGTGAGGACTTTACCTTTTTGACATTAAAGCTTTTTCTTACGGTGTCGTTGATATGCGCCTCGCACATACCGCACATCATACCGTCTATTTTTAAGTTTATTTTATACATATCTTCACCTTTAAAAACAGGGCGGAGTTACCGCCCTGTCAGTTACTGTTTGTGACACATTGCACTGTATTTGCAGGCGGAGCACGAGCCGCTGCATTCGGAAACGGGCTCGGGAGTTACAGCCTCTTCGCAGTGACCCATTTTAGCGCACTGCGAGCACTTCTGACCGCACGCTCCGATGCCTGCCTTTTTATCGAGCACAAGCCGTCTTATTGCAAGGAAAACGAATAATGCAACAACTGCTAAGGCGGCGATAGAGCCTATGTTTGCCTGTAAAAACTGTAACATTAAATCATCTCCTTTATACTTTGATTATAGCCTAAAATTATTTTACGGTCAAATGATTGTCGTCGTACTTGTTCTTTCTGAAGAGCATGTAGAGGAAGCCTGCAAGCACTGCGAGTGCAAAGATAAGACCTACAACATTCAGGTTGCCCGTAAAGATTGAGCCAATCTGGTATACGCAAAGCGAAACCGCATAAGCGAGTAAGCACTGATAACCGATTGCAAACCAGGTCCATTTTGCAGAGTTCATCTCTCTCTTGATAGCGCCGATAGCCGCAAAGCAGGGAGCGCAGAGAAGGTTGAACAGAAGGAACGAATAAGCGGCAAGCTTTGTCATACCCTCGAAGTCGAGAACGCCGAATACGCCGACAACCTCTTCCTTGGCAACAAGTCCCATAACCGTGGCGATTGTAGCCTTAATGCCTGCAACGCCTGAGCCGAAGCCGAGGGGAGCGAAGATGATCTTAACCGCATTACCGATTATACCGAGTACGCTGTCCTCGAGGTCGATGTCGGGGTTAAAGCCGAAGTGTCCGTCTGAAACTCCGAATACCGAGCCAAACCAGATAAGGATTGAGGAAAGAAGAATGATTGTTCCTGCCTTCTTGATGAACGACCAGCCGCGCTCCCACATTGAGCGAAGGACGGTGCCGACCGTCGGAAGGTGGTAGGAGGGAAGCTCCATAACGAAGGGAGCAGGGTCTCCTGCAAACATCTTTGTCTTTTTAAGAATGATACCCGAGCAGATTATAGCCGCAATGCCTACGAAATATGCGCTTGTTGCAATCAGCGGTGAGCCGTGGAAAAGTGCGGTTGCAATCATCGTGATAATCGGAAGCTTGGCTCCGCAGGGGATGAAGGTGGTTGTCATAATTGTCATACGGCGGTCACGCTCGTTTTCAATTGTACGTGAAGCCATAACGCCGGGAACGCCGCAGCCCGTTCCGACAAGTACGGGAATAAAGCTCTTACCCGAAAGTCCGAACTTTCTGAAGATACGGTCCATAATGAAGGCGACACGCGCCATGTAACCGCAGCTTTCAAGGAAGGCGAGGCAGATAAAGAGGATAAGCATCTGAGGAACAAAGCCTAAAACTGCGCCTACGCCTGCAACGATACCGTCAAGAATAAGTCCCGAAACAAATTCGTTTGCGCCGATTTTTTCAAGCAGGTTTTCAACGAGCACGGGAATACCGGGTACCCATACGCCGTAGTCCTCGGGTGCGGGAACTTCGCCTGCAGGCTCAACCGCAGGGTCTGCCTCCTCGTCGCCCATAGCGTAGGTAACAAACTCGGAAATGTCATAGCCCTCTTCTGCGAGCGAGTCGCCGTAGAAGCCATAAGCCTCTTCAAAGTCACCCCAGCTGCCGTCCTCGACGGTTGCCTTGATGTCGTCTGCGCCGATTACCTCAGCCTCAACAGCCTTGTCGAGAACTGCATTGAATTCCTCGTTTGAGAAAAGGTATTCGTTTGCATATTCGTCAACAGCCTCTTCGTATTTGGAGGCGCCTGTAAACGGAAGGTGCCAGCCGTCGCCGAAAAGCCCGTCGTTAGCCCAGTCGGTAAGTCCCGTACCGAAGGCGGAGGACGCCATTGAAATAGTATAAACCAGGAACATTATAACCGCAAAAATCGGAAGTCCGAGGAAACGGTTTGTAACGATTTTATCAATCTTGTCGCTTGTTGAAAGCTGACCCTTGTTGGCCTTCTTGTAGCAGGATTTGATAATTGAAGCTATGTAAACATATCTTTCGTTTGTGATGATTGACTCTGCGTCGTCGTCAAGCTCGTTTTCGGCGGCTTCAATGTCCTTTGCAATATGAGCCTTTGTTTCTTCCGAAATATTAAGCTTTTCAAGCACCTTTTCGTCGCTTTCAAAAATCTTGATAGCGTACCATCTCTGCTGCTCGGCGGGCATGTCGTGAACGACAGCCTCCTCAATATGAGCGAGCGCATGCTCAACGGGACCGCTGAAGGAGTGCTGGGGAACCGTGGGCTCTCCGCTTGCTGCTTTAATTGCAAGCTCGGCAACCTCGTCAACGCCCGTGCCTTTAAGTGCGGAGATTACCGCAACGGGGCAGGAGAGCTGACGTGAAAGCTCTTTTGTGTCAATCTTGTCGCCGCGCTTTTCAACAACGTCCTGCATGTTGATGGCAACGACTACGGGGATACCCAGCTCAACAATCTGAGTTGTGAGATAAAGGTTTCTTTCAAGGTTTGTACCGTCGACAATGTTGATAATTGCGTCGGGCTTCTGGTCGATAAGGTAATCCCTTGCGACAACCTCTTCAATAGTGTAGGGGGAGAGCGAATAAATACCGGGCAGGTCGGTGATTACCACGTCACTGTGCTTTTTCAGCTTTCCTTCCTTTTTTTCAACGGTAACGCCGGGCCAGTTGCCAACGTACTGGTTAGAGCCGGTAAGTGCATTAAACAGTGTGGTCTTACCGCTGTTCGGGTTACCTGCAAGTGCAATTCGAATACTCATAAATCTATCCTTTCTTCTGGCAGTTAGTTTTTGCTAACCGACATTTTAAAAAATAAAGCGGAATTATTCAACCTCGATTAATTCCGCGTCACCCTTACGGATTGAGAGCTCGTAGTCCCTGACGGTTACCTCAATCGGGTCACCGAGGGGAGCAACCTTGCGAACATAAATCTCAACGCCCTTGGTAATGCCCATATCCATAATTCTGCGCTTAAGGGCGCCTTCGCCGTGGATACGCTTCACCTTACAGGAGTTACCGATTTTAACATCTCTGAGTGTCATTTGATTTCCTCCTTAACTTCATATTATATAGAATAAAATATTAAACATATATTTTGGAAGCCATTTCCTTGCTGATGGCAATTCTTGCTTCCTTAACTCTTACAATAATGTTACCGTTTTGCTCCGTAATGACGTTTACGGTGTCGCCGACAATAAAGCCGAGATTTTCAAGGTGCTTTCTGACCTCGGGTTTGCCGCCGATTTTTTTGATTATGCCATCGTTGCCGTCGCCGAGCACGCTGAGTGGTATCATAAACTTCCTCCGAAAGCGAATGCTTTTACATTTGTTAGCCTACGCTAACTGGTAATAAAACTATATCACAATAAATTATAAAAGTCAACAGAAAAAAACAAAAAGTTCATCTGTTTTTAAACTGTTTTTTGTAAAATAAGCATTATGCCGCTTAGCGTTATTTAACCGCAGGGGACGAGCTCCCGATGACCGAGGAAATTATAATATAAAAATTAACACTAAAGAAGCAGGAATTTCCCATAATATCCAATCTTAGGGACGAACGAAGGTTGCCCGTACCGCAATTATTAATTCTTCAGTGTTAAGTCTTCAGTATTCATTTAGAAAATTCCGTTGCAGCAATGAATACTTAAAACTGAAAACTTAAAAATGAATAATACAAAGCAAAAAATCCGCCACTGCCGTGACGGAATTTTCGCTTTGGAGCGGATAATGGGAGTCGAACCCACCTGTTCAGCTTGGGAAGCTGACATTCTACCGATGAACTATATCCGCATTTTTTTAAAATTATACTCCAAAACGCTGTAAATAGCAAATGTTTTTTACACAAAAAATTTAATTGTTTATTTTTTTTGTTCCTATTGTTTTTGCTTTCGCAATTTGTTATTATTATATGGATATGAAAAAGGAGGAGTTAAATGAGTACCTTTAACGAATACAACGACTACTGCGACCATATTGAGAAAATAATGAAGGGTCGTAACGAGGACGGCAGCTTTAAATACAAAAGCCGTGTCCTTCGTGAAATGGAGCTTCGTACCAAGGAAATTCTTAAAAGGGGACTCGGCGACAAAAAGGTTGCTCACGACCTTGTGATGGACGAGTTTTCCGAAAAAAATGTTATTGACGGCTACAATGAATTTCTTGCACAGGAAAAGGAAAAGAGAATTGCCCGAAGGCTTCCCGTCGCCTCTGCGCTGATTATGCTCGCCTCGGTTGTAATTTACCTTGCAATCGGCTTTGTTACGGGCGTCTGGCACCCGACATGGCTTATAATCGAGGGCTGTGCCACCGCCGTGCTTATCAATGCGATGTTCTTCGGCGTAACCTGGTTTGACAGACGTAAAAGGTTTTACATCCTTATGCGCCTTATAGTTATGGGAATTGTCATGGTGCTCTCACAGTTTATGTTCCTTGTGCTCAGGATTCCCATGCACATTCAAAAGGCGTACCTTATTTTCCTTGCTTCGCTTGCAATGATGTTTATCGGCGACTTGATTCTTGCCACCGTCACAAAGCAGAAGCTGCTGATTTTCAATTATCTGGTCACAATTCCCGTGGTTACGGTGTTTGCGTATGTGATACTCGGTATACTGCACATAATTCCGTGGTCGTGGGGCGCCGAGATTATTCTTCTCGCCGTGGTTGTCGACCTGGTTGTGCTCTGGGCTTTTATCAGGCACAACAGAAAATACATCTATAAGCCGGAGGTGAATGAGGAATGGTAAAACGTTTAAACGCTGAGCTTTGGGACAAGATGCATTATCTGTTCCGCGACTTCAACGACAGAATGGTGCACGTTGAGCTGCATTACGATTTTGAAATTGACCTCGACGTTCTGAAAACCGTTATAATCTGTATGCTTGAAAAGGCGCCCGTGCTTCACTCCTCGTTTGTCGACAACAAGCTTATGACCTATTGGAGGGTGAACGATTACAGCATTGACGATGTGCTGACTGTTGAGCGCCCCGACAACCTGAAGGAAGCGATTGACGACTTCTTAACTCAGTATATTCCGCCCGAGGACAAGCTTCAGATAAGATTTGCCGTGTTCTATTATGAGGGTAAATCCGTTTTGCTTGTGGTTGAAAACCATATGTGTATGGACGGCGGCGACTTAAAGTATTTTATGAAGGCGTTTTGCAAAAATTATAATGATTATGCCGAAAACAAAATAAGTCCGCTTGAGCTTAAAACGGGCTCACGCTCATATGAAAAGGTATACAAGGACTTTTCGCAGACGGAGCAGAGAATGGCTCGAAATCTTTACAAAAACGTTTGCGCTAAGGACGACCACAAATTTCCGCTTACCGACAACGACATCAGGGACCGTTCCTTTATCGCACGCAGGAAGCTGGACGCAGAGTGCTTTTCAAAGCTCAGAAAAGCAGGCAAAAAGCTTGGGGCAACCGTCAACGACACTCTGACCGCCGCTTACTTTTACAGCCTTTACGAGCTTGCGGACTTTGACCGTAACGACAGCGTTACAATTTCCTGCGCTATCGACCTTCGCCGTCATATGAAGGACACGGGCGATACGGGCATAACAAACCAGACTGCCTTTATGCAGTGTAATATTCCGAGGCTCGGCGACAATATTTTCGAAACGCTTGAGTACACCAAGAAGAGCGTTGAAAAATTTAAAAACGACAAGTTTATGGGGCTTTACGGGCTTCCGCTTTTAAAGCTCGGTTACAGCATTATGCCTCAGGCGGCTTCCGAGCAGGTAATCAAAATCGGTTACTCTAACCCCTTGCTTGCAATGAGCAACATCGGTATACTTGAGCAGGACAAGCTTTCCCTTTCGGGTCATGAGCCGTTTGACGGCTTTATGACGGGCGCGGTTAAGTACAAGCCCTATGTTCTGCTTTCCGCAACCTCACTGGGCGGGGTGCTCACTCTTTCAATGTGCGTCAGGGGCAACGACGAGGACAAGGCGATAGTTGACCGCTTCTTTGATTTAATGGAAAAAAACATTGACGAAATATCAAAAAAAGCCGATGAATAATCTGCCATTGTAATTGACAATAATCCGTGTCTGTGATAAAATATTTGAAATTTTACATAGGCACGGATTTTGACTATTTTAAAGTAAAGTGAGGTACCGATATGGCAAAGTTTATCAATGAACCGTCACACACCTTTAACGAATATCTGCTTATTCCCGGATATTCCTCAAGCGAGTGTGTTCCCGCGAACGTTTCGCTTAAAACTCCGCTTGTCAAATTCAAAAAAGGGGAAGAGCCTTCAATTACCATGAACATTCCGCTGGTTTCGGCGATAATGCAGGCTGTATCGGGCGATAAGCTTGCGGTTGCGCTTGCTACCGAAGGCGGAGTTTCTTTTATATACGGCTCTCAGTCCGTTGAGGACGAAGCGGCTATGGTTAAAAGAGCTAAATCATATAAAGCAGGCTTTGTTAAGTCCGACTCCAACGTAAGACCCGACGGCACCCTTGCAGAGGTTGTTGCGCTTACAGAGGCTACGGGACATTCCACAATCGCCGTTACAGAGGACGGCACAAGCGAGGGCAAGCTTTTAGGTATTGTTACCGGACGTGATTACCGAGTCAGCCGTATGGCTCCCGACCTTGCGGTCAAGGAGTTTATGACTCCGCTTGAAAAGCTGATTACCGCTAAAGAGGGTACCACCTTAAAGGAAGCCAACGATATTATCTGGGAGCATAAGCTCAATTCTCTCCCGATTATTGACGACGGCGGCAAGCTTTGCTATATGGTATTCCGTAAGGACTATGAGGCTCACAAGCAGAATCCCAACGAGCTGCTTGACGGCCACAAGAGATATGTTGTCGGCGCAGGTATCAACACAAGGGATTACGCCGAACGTGTGCCTGCTCTTATCGAAGCGGGCGCAGACGTGCTTTGCATTGACTCGTCGGAGGGCTTTTCCGACTGGCAGAAGCTCACTATTAAATGGATAAGAGAAAAATACGGCGACAGCGTGAAGGTCGGCGCAGGCAACGTGGTTGACGCAGACGGCTTCCGTTTCCTTGCCGAGTGCGGCGCTGACTTTATCAAGGTCGGCATCGGCGGCGGCTCAATCTGCATTACCCGTGAAACAAAGGGCATAGGCAGAGGTCAGGCGACTGCGCTTATTGACGTTTGCAAGGCAAGGGACGAATACTTTGAAAAAACGGGCGTTTATATTCCCGTCTGCTCCGACGGCGGTATCGTATACGACCACCATATGACGCTTGCTCTTGCTATGGGCGCTGATTTCATTATGCTCGGCAGATACTTTGCGCGTTTTGACGAAAGCCCGTCAAACAAGGTCAGCATCAACGGAACTTACTATAAGGAGTATTGGGGCGAGGGCTCCGCAAGGGCAAGAAACTGGCAGCGCTACGACCTCGGCGGCGACAAGAAGCTTTCCTTTGAGGAGGGCGTTGACTCTTATGTACCTTATGCCGGTTCGCTCAAGGACAACGTTGCGCTCTCACTGAGTAAGATTAAGTCCACTATGTGCAACTGCGGCGCGTTGACCATTCCCGAGCTTCAGCAGAAGGCGAAGCTTACGCTGGTTTCCGCTACAAGCATTGTCGAGGGCGGCGCTCACGACGTTATCCAGAAGGATACAACACCGACAATTAAGTAATTCAGCGAAATCCGACAAAAGCAGAGGCAATCTTCGTTTACTGCTTTTCGAAGAGTGAATAAATAACGTAGGGCGGGGGCTTGCTCCCGCCGTTGTTTTTTATCCGTAGGGGACGGCGTCCCCGACGTCCCGCAAAAGTGAAGAGTGAATAGGTAACAGTGAATAAGTAACGTAGGGCGGGGGTAATTCCCCTGACAGGGGAAATGTCTGCGTAGCAGACAAAAGGGTTCCTGAATTCGGAGAATTTGCTCCCGCCGCTGTTTTTTATCCGTAGGGGACGGGCGTTACGGCTCCCTTGTGTAAAGGGAGCTGTCAGCCGCAGGCTGACTGAGGGATTGTGAATAGTGAATAGTGAAGAAGTAATAGGTGTTTGCTTCGCAAACGGAGGGGTAGTAAACTGTTTTAACTAATAC
>JAFRUO010000031.1 GCA_017438845.1 Clostridia bacterium
CAGTTTTGGCAAAGTAGTTTTAGTTTATAAAGTGATTACAAAATCCCCGCAATACTGACGTATTACGGGGATTTTTAATTGCTTTAGGGACAAAAGGACAAAGCCAAAACCTATTCATCCTTGTGAACAGTGCCCTTTTTGTTGCTCTTTACTTAACAATTCCCGTTGATTTAAGGAAAAGAATCAACAGCAGGACCGGAGCGATGAATTTAATCATAACGGAATAAAGGCCCTTTCGTCCCATTTTGTGACCCGACTTTTCGACCTCTTCAATAATAGCTTTCGGCTTGATTACCCAGCCAATGAAAATGCAGGTGCCGATTGCGATAATCGGCATAAGCACATAGTTGCTTACATAGTCGAGTATGTCAAGTATCTGACCGACCGAGCCGTTGGGAAGTTTGACTTCAAGGTAGAGCTTGTTGTAGCCGAGGCAGACAATAACTGCGCCGACAAATGCAACCGTGCCCTCAATCAGCGAAGCCTTTCCCCTTGAAAGCTTAAATGCGTCCATAAGGCTTGCAACTACAGCCTCCATAATTGAAATTGCACTGGTAAGCGCCGCAAACAGGACCATGGCGAAGAACAGTGCGCCGATAATATTTCCGACAAAGCCCATTTCCGAGAAAATTTTCGGCAGGGCGACAAACATAAGACCGGGACCGTTTGCCTCCATACCCTCTCTGCCCTTGAAGGCGTAGATGGTCGGGATTATCATAACGCCTGCAAGCACGGCGATTACCGTGTCGAAAATTTCAATCTGGTTTATCGACCTGTTAAGGTTTGTGTCATCAGAAACATAGGAACCGTAGGCAACCATAATGCCCATTGCAATGCTCAGACTGAAAAACAGCTGTCCCATCGCCTCAACCGTAATGCTTAAAAACTGGCTGAAGCTGACACCCTTGAGGTTGGGAATGACAAGTATTTTAAAGCCCTCCAGCCCTGTGCGCGTAACGCCCTGTGCGTCGCTGTGAGAAACGGTTAGTGAGAAGATTGAAATACCGATAACAAGCACGACAAGTATCGGCATAAGTATCTTTGAAAGCTTTTCAATTCCCTTGTTTACACCTAAAAGAATTACCGCCACAACAAGCAGGAAAAACACCGCCATGGTGATTATCGGCTCATACGGCTTGCTGATAAAATCCGTAAAATAGCTGTCTGCCGCCGCCTGCGCTCCGTTGCCTGCGGCAAAGACGTAAAGGTATTTTACAACCCAACCGCCGATAGCACAGTAATAAGGCATAATGATTGCGGGCACGATACAGCCGAGCACGCCGAGAAAGCCCCAGCCTTTTTTAATTCCCGAATATGCCGTAAGAGGACCCTGCTTTGCTTTTCTGCCTATTGCAACCTCGCTGGTAAGCAGGGTAAAGCCGAAGGACAGTGCAAGCACAAGGTAAATTACCAGAAACAGTCCGCCGCCGTCCTTTGCGGCAAGGTACGGGAAACGCCAGATGTTTCCGAGTCCTACTGCGCTTCCTGCGGCTGCAAGCACAAAACCGATTGAGCCGCCGAAGGAGCTTCTTTTCTTTTCCAAATTAAACACTTCCCCAAATTATTTTTTTACAATGAAAAACGGAACTGAGTTTCAGCTCCGTTTTTTCGATAGCTTGATTATTAACTGTCTTTATCTATACAGTCTGCACAGTTTCCGTTGCAGGCATCTCTTTGAGCCTTACCCTCGGCAGTATCTCTGTAATACTGTGTGTGAGTTTCCTTGTGCAGAATGCTTGCCCAGATTCGTTCAGCCTCCGGAGCCCATGCCTTTGAAAACTCCATACACTTTGCGCAAAGTTCATCTGCGCTTTCCTCACAAAGCTGATCAGAGGAGTGCGCGCCGCTTTTTTCAACCATCATCTTAAGGTACTCGGGGTTTTCAAGCATCGGGCACGGACGAAGGTGGTTGTCGTTAAACGGCTGATTTTTGTAATACTGCATAAACAGCGGCCTCTGAAGAGCCTCAAGAAGCGTGTGAGTGTTGATGTTTGAGTCCGAAAAATGTATGAATACGCAAGGCTCAATATCACCCGAGGAATTGATATGGAAATAATTCCTGCCGCCTGCAATACAGCCGCCTACATATTCGGCGTCATTCTGGAAGTCCATAACGAAAATGGGCTTTCCTGTTTTTGAGTTTCTGACCTTTTTAAGCCAGTTATACATAAATTCTCTTTGCTTCGGGCTCGGTATCAGCTCGGGCTGAGCGCAGTGACCTACGGGCATATAGTTGAAGTAAAGAGCGTACTTTGCACCCTTTTTAATAAGCATGTCCATAAATTCGTCGTTTGTAACGCTGTCCGTATTCTTGCTTGTGTAGCAGACCGAAACGCCGAAAAGACACTTGTTTTTGTGAAGAAGCTCCATAGCCTCAAGCGTGCGCTTGTAAGCGCCCTCGCCTCTGCGCCAGTCGTTGGTTTCCTCTGTGCCTTCAAGGCTTAAGGCAAGGCCGATGTTTCCGACCTCGTTCATATCGTCGCAGAATTTTTGGTCAACGAGAGTTGCGTTAGTGTAGATGACGAAGCCGCAGTCGCTGTTGTTGCGCGCAAGCTCAATTATATCGTCCTTCCTGATAAGCGGCTCGCCGCCCGTAAGCATATAAAAATGGGTGCCGAGCTCCTTGCCCTGAGAAACAATCGACTGCATCTGCTCGTTTGTAAGGCTCTGGTGATGTCCGTATTCCGCCGCCCAACAGCCCTTGCATTTAAGGTTACATGCGCTTGTAGGGTCAAAAAGAATAATAAAAGGAATATTACACTTGTATTTTTCTCGGTTCTCACGGACTGTCTTTGTACCGTAATAGCCTGCGTCAATTCCGAGAGAAACGAGCATTTGCTCGATAACGTTCATATTAAGGTCCTTGATAAGGCCGAGGGCAAACTGATGCCAGACATTGTCAGGGTCCTCAGCGACCTTTTTCATCTTTTCAAAATTTTCGGGCGGAAAAAGTCCCTTGAAGAACAGACTGATTTTGTCGGCGAGCTTGACAAGGTTTTTTTCGGGATCTTTCTCAACATAGCTTAACGCCTTGTGTAACACTGTTCTTGCCGCAAGCTTCTGTGCGCTGTGCTTTTCAGCCATGGCTTTTCAACCCTTTCGTAAAGTTATTCAAAAAACATTGTAGCATAAAACCGTAAATAAGTAAACGAATAAATATTAAAATTTTATTTTTAGGCATTTTAAACATTTTCAGTAAAAAAAGTGACATATTTTTTTCTTTTTGGGAATGCTAAATAAAAAACAAACGGAGAGAAATATGACTGGAAATTGCTTTTTCGAACTTTACGGATTAATAAATAAATGCTCTAAAAGGCTTGCCCGCCTTGTACGAAACGCCGACCCGACTCACCCGGCAAGCGATTGCGAGGAGCAGCTTTACAGCGAATACTACCTTGTTGCCGAGGCGGCGCTTGAGTGCAAAAGAGAACTCAAAAGCTTAAAGAGGCAAAGGAGGATTGTCAGAAAAGCCTCCGACGGAATGCCGCTTGTGTTCAACCTTATCCGCAAGCTGCTGCTTGAAAAAGCGGAGCTGTCCACACAGAGTATTGCCCGACTTTTGAGAAAATATAATCCGAGCTTTGACGAAATTTCGCTGACACCTCTGTTTATTAAATGCGCCCTTGTTTTCTGCGTTAGAGAAAACTGCGAGCGAGGCAGGGAAATAAAATCAGAGCTTTCAAAGCTGAGAGGTATTGCCGATATTGAAACCGAAAGACTTTTTTCTCTCTGCTCATCGGGAGAAAAAAGTCTGCAGGAGGACGAGATGTATATCGTTTGCGATACGGACTCAAAAAACCGTATCCGAGAAACGGTTGACCGTCTTGCCCTCAGGGAGAGAAAAAGCGAAACACAGTTTTTAGAGGAACTGAGCAGGGACGCCGAAAAACTCGGAGAAAGCCTGCTGTACCTGCTTAACGGCAAAACAGTGCACAGGGGAAGGGCAATGAAGCTTAAAAGGGCAGAAGGCTTTCTGCCTGTGCTTTCGGCGCTTTTACTGTGCTCCGTTATTAAAAACGGCTTTGTTTTTCTGCCTGCGGCGCTTTCGCTGTGGGCGGCGGTAAGATGCTTTGTGCTTCGAAGGCTTTACGAGGCTGAGCCGGCAAGAGTGCTTCCGAAGGTCGATGTGCAGGGAAGCCTTCCCGAGGAAGCGGCAACAATAATTACCGTTTCGTCAATACTGCCGGATGAGTCGGAATTGCCGATAGTTAAAAATCATCTCAGGGAGCTCTTCCTGACCTGCAGAGATGATCCCGTAAGGGTCTGCCTGCTGTCAGACCTGAAAAACAGCAACCGACCGTCTCAGCCTGAGGACAAGGTTAAGGCGGAAAACGCAGAGAGGATGATAGCTGAGCTTAACCGTGAGTACCCCGGCCGCTTTATGCTGTTCATACGCAAAAGAGTTTATGTTCGCACGCAGGGAGATTTTTCGGGCAGGGAGAGGAAAAGAGGTTCGCTTGAGGACTTTGTTGAGTATATCACCTCGGATAATAAAAAAGCTTTAGAAGATAAATATCTAAAACACTGCGGAGCCGTTGAGGGACTTGAGAAGTTTCCGTATATTCTGGCTCTTGACTGCGACACCTCACTGTGCCGAGACAGCTTGCGAGAGCTTGCCGCAACTGCATTGCATCCTCTTAACAAGGCTAAAGTTTCAAAGCTTAATGAGTGCGTGTACGAGGGCTACGGAATTTTTATGCCGCAGATTAAAACCAAACTTGACTCGGCATATGCCACTCTTTTTTCGAGGATTATGGCAGGCACGGGCGGAAGCAGTATATATGAGCTCCACGGCAGGGACAGGTACTTCGACCTTTTCGCCCTTGCAAGCTTTACCGGCAAGGGTCTTATTGACGTTAAAGCCTTTAAGAGAGTGCTTTCGGGAAGATTTTGCGAGGAAAGAGTGCTAAGCCACGACATACTTGAGGGCGAGCTTCTCGGCACCGCACTCGTTGCCGACTCCCAGGTGACTGATAATTTTCCGTCGGGAGAGGGCTCGTATTTTTCAAGGCTTCACCGATGGGTCAGGGGAGATGTTCAGAACCTTGCCTTTTTAAGGGATAAGGCTCCCTTTGAAAACGGCAGGCTAAACCCGATGGATAAAATTTCAAGACTAAAGCTGGCGGAAAACCTTTTCAGGGCTCTGCTTCCCGTCGGCTCGCTTGCAGGGCTTTTGATGTCGTGCTTTATGCGTCCGACTGCCGGTCTGCTGACCGTACTTGTCTGCCTTGTCGGCTACACTGCCGAGGAGCTTTACTCGGTGTTAAGGCTTCTGTTCTCACCTTCGTTTTTCAAAATCGGCTTGCGCTATTTCGGGGACGCTCTTCCGAATGCGGCGTTGACGGCGGTTACCGTGTTATATAAGCTGATATTGCTCCCGAAAACTGCCCTTGTCTGCCTTGATGCGGTAATCAGGGCGGTGTGGCGAAGCCTTATCAGCAAGAGAAAACTTCTTGAATGGGTCACCGCCGCACAGGCTGAAAAAAGCAAGGGCTCGCTCTTGTTTAATCAGCTCAATCTTTTCACACTTCTCTGCTCGGCGGTATTGTTTCTTTCACCTTCGGTTTACGGCATTGCGGCAGCGCTCTTTCTTCTGACGGGCGTTTTTTCCGACCTTGTAACTCATACGGCTACACGCAGGAAAGAGAAGAAACTTTCGGACGGGGACAGGGAATACCTTCGTGCCGAGGCATATAAAATGTGGCGATATTATGAGCGCTGCTGTACGGAGGAAAATAACTTTCTTCCGAGCGACAATATCCAGTTTGCACCCGTATACAGGGAGGCTTTGAGGACCTCTCCGTCAAATATAGGGCTGATGCTTGTAAGCGCGCTTTGTGCAAGGGATTTAAGCTTTATCGACACCGACAGACTTGTCGGGCTTGTTGAAGGCGTCCTTTGCAGTGTCGAGAAGCTCGAAAAGTACAGGGGCAACCTATATAACTGGTATGACACAAGGACGCTTTCTCCGCTTTCACCGAAGTTTGTATCGCTTGTCGACAGCGGAAATTTTCTCTGCTCGCTTGTGACGCTGCGAAAAGGGCTTGAAGAATATCAGTCCGAGTCGGAAAAAATAGTCGGGCTGATAAAAAGAATTAAAAAAACAGAGGAGAGCTGCGAGCTTGGCTTTATGTATAACGGCACGAGAAACCTTTTTCATATAGGCTTCAACGCTGATGAAGGCAGACTTTCACCGTCATATTATGATATGTTGATGAGCGAATCGAGAATGACCGTCTACTATGCGACGGCGACGGGGCAGATTCCTACTAAATGCTGGGGCTCGCTTTCGAGGACAATGACGGTAAACGACGTGTTTTTCGGCCCTGCAAGCTGGGGAGGCACGATGTTTGAATATTTTATGCCGCAGCTGTTTTTGCCCGCAGCAAAGAACACTCTGTTTTCCGAAGCGCTGAAATACTGCCTTTATTCGCAGAAAAAGGCGGCGTTTATAAGAAGAATCCCTTACGGCATTTCGGAAAGCGGTTACTATATTTTTGACGCAAATATGAATTATCAGTACAAGGCGCACGGGGTAAACCGTCTGAAAATTGATTCGCGAAGACCCGACGAAGCGGTAGTAAGCCCATACTCAACGTTCCTTACGCTTTGTCTTTCGCCCTCGTCCGCAATAAAGAATTTAAAAAGACTTGAGGAATACGACAGTAAAGGAGAGTACGGTTTTTATGAGGCGCTTGACTTTTCCGAGAAACGTTGCTTTCCGAAAAAATATCAAAGCGTAAAAAGTTTTATGGCGCATCATATCGGTATGAGCATAATAAGCATAGGGAACCTTTTGAACGGACGGATAATGCAAAGGCGGTTTATGTCGGACGACGCTATGCTTTCCTGCTCGTCCCTGCTGAATGAGCAGATACCCAGAGATACTGCTCTCATTAAGTCGGATTCTTTCGAGCTCAGACGGGTAAGGAAAAGCAAAACGCATACCACGGCGAGTACCGAGAGGGTTAAAAGGCTGCTACCAGAAAGCGCCGTGCTTTCAAACGGCGAATGCACTACCGTCATAAGCGACAACGGGGCAGGCTTTTTCTGCTTTTCACGGAATACGCTGACGGCACAGTCGCAGGACCTTGTCATAAGGCCGTCCGGCATTTTTGCTTTTTTGGGACTTGACGGAAAACGATACAGCCTGCAGGCGGTGACCGACAGGAAAAACAAGGGAAAGTATTATGCACGCTTTCTCTCTGACAGAGTAAGTCTTTTTGCAAAGCACAGGAGCTTTGAAAGCGAAACACGGGTTTTCATTGACGAAAAGCTTTCGTGTGAGAGAAGAAGGGTCAGGATAAAAAACAAGACTGAGCATAAAGCCGACGCATGGCTTTATTTTTACCTTGAACCCTTCCCGGGCGAAATCGGCAGACAGCCGTCTCACAGAGCCTTTTCAAAGCTGTTCGTAACCGCGGAAAAGCTTGAAAAGGAACGGCTCGTAATTATTAAGTTTAACAGACGTGCGCCGCTCAAGCGTGAGGTGTACTGCGTTGTCGGCTTTACGGATGAAAGTGATTTTGACGTCTGTCTTTCAAGAGAAAAGGCTCTTTTATGTAAGAACGGCGTGTTTTCTCTTGCGGAAAACGACAGCTTTACGCCCTACGGCTTTTGCGACGGCGATGGCTGCGTCTATCTGAGAAAACGGCTGTCTGTGAAGGCTTTTTCCTCTTTTGAAAGCGAGCTTTTTATTATGGCGGACACCGACCGTCAGAGCCTTCTTGACAGGGCGTCGGTGCTCAGGCGGGAAGGCTCCTGCCGCAAGCACGCGTCAGCTCTTGTTAAAGGAGATTCGCAAACCTCTTCCTTGCTCTCGTCGCTTTTGTACCGCACCGAAACAAGCAGAGCCATTGCCGAAGGCGTTGACAGAAGAGTCCTGTGGAGGCACGGCATAAGCGGCGACAACAAAATTGCGGTTACGGATTTAAGGCAGGGAGTAAAAAAAGAGGAGCTGCTTTACCTTGCAGGCGTAAACCGCAGGCTTGCAGGCGCAGGCTTAACCTTTGACCTGATTGTACTTTGCGGCGGCGACAGCGTGCCCTACGTCAGAAAACTGCTTTCGGGAGTAATGCCGGGGGACGTTCTCGACAAAAGCGGCGGCGCATTTGTGCTTGACGCCGACAGACTGAGTACGGATGAGCTTAATTATATTCTGTCGGTAAGCGTCTATACCGCGGGCAGCAGACAGGCGCTTTCCGTCGACAGCGGCGAAAGCCCTGCAGAGCTTATAACGGTATGCGATACGTCGGGCAAAAACGAAATGACAAATGAACGGTTTATAATTAAAAGCAAGCCCCGTATTCCATGGTGCTACTGCATAAGCAACCGAAGCTTCGGAACACTGCTCTCCGACAAGTCGCTCGGATTCAGCTTTGCGGAAAATTCTTATCTTAACAGAATAAGCTATTGGAGCAACGACACCGCATATGACAATACGGAAACGCTTTACCTGAAGGTCGGAAATAAGCTTTATGACCTGATTGCGCTCTCAACCGTCAGCTTCGGCGAGGAAGCTGCGGTATATAAGGCAAAAGTGCAGGGAATAAGTTTCACCGTGAGGGTCGGCGTTGCCGAAAAGGGCGCAAAGAAAACCGTAGAGGTCGTCTGCGAAAACAGCGGCAACGAGGTCAGCGGCGAGCTTTATTACTATATGGAGCCGCTGCTTTCGGACAGCGAAGCACATGCGTCGAATATACGCTTTGAAATACGCGGAAGCTCCCTTGTCTTAAATAACGCGGAGAACCTTGAATACCCCGGCTATGCCGCAATGAGCTGTGAGGGTGAAGAGCCGCTTGTCGCCACGGTCAAAAGCGCATTTTTCGGCGGCGGAGCACAAAGCCTTTCGGGTTGTGTAAACGGCTGTGCGGCAGTCGGCAGAGCCCTTAATTTAAAAAGCGGAGAAAAAAGCCGGACGGTGTTCAGCCTTTGCTTTGCAAGAACACTAAAGGCTCTTGACGTACTTGTAAGCACCTCGCTTACGAAGAGGAAAATAAAAGGGAAAATCACAGTCAATACGGGAATTGAGTCTTTTGATTCTTTTATAAACGGTTTCCTTCCGAACCAGATAATTGACGCAAGGATTAATATGCGAAGCGGCTTTTATCAGTGCTCGGGGGCGTACGGCTTCAGGGACCAGCTACAGGATTCACTTGCCCTGGTTTTGCTTTATCCCGAACGTGTGCGGCAACAGATTTTTCGTCACGCCGCAGTACAGTTTAAGGACGGAGACGTGCTTCACTGGTGGCACAGCTTCCCCGACAGGCGGCGTGGCATACGTTCACGCTACAGCGACGACGCAATGTGGCTTGTATACGCCTGCAGTGAATATGTGCTGGAAACGGAAGATAAAGAAATTTTGTTTAAGCAAATAGCCTTCCTTGACGGCGAGCCGCTTTCGGAGGGCGAAAGCGAGCGCTACGGAGAATTTCGATATTCCGATGAAAAAGTAAGCCTGCTTGAACACCTTTTCAGAGCGTGCCGACACAGTCTTAAAACGGGGGAGCACGGGCTTATTTTAATGCAGGGCGGCGACTGGAATGACGGTATGAACCTCGTAGGTATAAGGGGCAAGGGAGAAAGCGTATGGCTGACCCAGTTTGCGGTGCTTACACTGTCACGGTTTTCGGAAATGCTTGAAAAAATCGGAATGCATGACAAGGCTTACGGCTTTGACAAGCTAAGGGACAGTCTGCTGTTTTCTCTTGAAAAGTACGCCTATGACGGTGACAGGTATTTAAGGGCGTATAAGGACAACGGCGAAGCGCTCGGCAGTCGCAAAAGCAGTCACTGCAGTATGGATTTGCTGACGCAGAGCTTCGCCTGCCTTTGTACGGACACTGTTTCCGACAGAGCAAGGACGGCTCTTGAGAGTGCGGAAAGGGAGCTTGTTGACCGTAAGCACGGAATAATAAAGCTGCTGACGCCTGCGTTTTCGACAGATGACTCCGACATCGGCTATATAAGTCTTTATCCTCCGGGAATCAGGGAAAACGGCGGTCAGTACACTCATGCCGCGGTCTGGTTTGTTAAGGCTCTGATTAAAAGCGGACAGACTGACAGGGCGTTTGAAATGCTCGAAATGCTTAACCCGTTAAAGAAATTCTGCGACAGCGACAGAGTATACACTGCCGAGCCTTACTACCTTTGCGGCGACGTTATGGCGGCAAAGGGAAGCGAAGGCAGAGGGAACTGGAGCATCTATACGGGTGCGGCAGGCTGGTTTTACACCGTAGCCCTGTGCGACTTGCTCGGACTGTCAAAAAAAGACGGGAAATACTTTTCCGACGCCGAGCTTCCCGACAAAATAAAAAAATGCGAAATCACCGTCGAAACCGAGGACGGTGCTCAGAACATTATTCTCGGTAGTAAAAAGGCTGACAAAGAGGACGGCGAAAAAAATTAATTTACTGTGGAAATTAAGCCGCATTTATGGTAAAATATTTATTAATTGATTTTTCGGAGGCTTTATAATGATTATTAAACCCGAAATTGTTGACATCGGCGAAAAGCTCCGTGCGGTTTTTGTTCCCACAGCGGGCTTTAAAACTACGCTGATTACAATTGACCTGCTTGTTCCCAGGCAGAACAATCTTGCCGAGAACATTATTTTACCGAAGATACTCAGCTACAGCTGTGAAAAATATCCCGACCCGATTGCGCTTAACGCCGAAAAGGAGGCTCTTTACGGGGCGATAATCGGCGGACTGACCGCAAGAAGAGGCGAGGGCAGTAAGGTTGAGCTTTACGCCACCTGTATTGACAACAAGCTTGCCCTTGACGGCGAGGATGTAAGCGGTCTTTGCGTTGAGCTTCTGCTCGAGCTTCTGTTTAAGCCCGACTGTGAGGGCGAAGCCTTCAAGGCGGACAAATTCGAGCTTCAGAGAAGGCTTGCTGTCGAGAGCATTGAGAGTGAAAAGAATGACAAAAGGCTTTACTCCTTTACACGTATGATTGAAACCATGTGCTCGGAGGAGGTTTTCGGAATCCCGACCGATGAAATCCTTGACGAGCTCGGCAAGACTACGCCTGCCTCGCTTTATAAGGCTCACAGGGAGCTTTTAAGCACGGCTTCCGTGCAGATTAGCGTAACGGGCAGCTTTAACAAGGAAAAAATCATTGAAGCGGTAAGGTCTGCCTTTTCGTCTGTCGACAGACATCCCATAACAACCGAAACACTGTTCGTTGAGGAGGCTCAGGACGTCACGAGCCTTACGGAGGACATGGAAATAAACCAGTCGAAGCTTGTGCTCGGCTATCGTTGCGGTATGAAGAACCGCAACGACGACGTTTATGCGCGCCAGGTTATGGTTGACATTTTCGGCGGCGGACCTTATTCAAGGCTGTTCACAAATGTGCGTGAAAAAATGAGCCTTTGCTATTACTGCTCCGCAAGGCTTTACAGGGAAAAGGGAATAGTGGCGATTCAGTCGGGTATTGAAGCCGAAAACAGGCAGAAGGTGCTTGACGAAATTGCGGCTCAGCTTGAAATAATGAAGAGGGGCGAGTTTACCGACGAGGAGTTTGTCGCCTCAAAGACGGCAATCTGCGATTCGCTTAGGGGAATTTTCGACACCCCCGACGGAATTGACAGCTATATTTCCTCAAAAATAGACGATGATATAAACTCAATCGAAGAATCAATTGCAAAATATGAGGCGGTCACCCGTGAGGACGTCGTCCGAGCCGCAAACAGCATGAGCCTTGACACTGTTTATATGCTCAGGGGGAAGGAGGGCTCCGATGAATAAAATAAAAGAGGTCGTTTCGGAACGCCTCGGAGAAAAGTATTACGAAATAAGCCATGAATCGGGACTTAAAATGTTCGTGTATCCGAAGGAGAATTACTCCTCATCTTATGTCATCTTCGGCACACGCTACGGCTCGATTGACACCCAGTTCAAGCTCGGTACCGACAGCGAGTACACCGCAGTGCCCGAAGGCATAGCTCACTTCCTCGAGCACAAGCTTTTTGAAAGCGAGGAGCTTGACGCCTTTGCAAGGTATGCAAAAACGGGCGCAAACGCAAACGCCTATACCTCGTTTGACCGAACCTGCTACCTTTTCAGCTGTTCGGAAAACCTTAAGGCTAATCTCGAAATACTGATGGATTTTGTCACTCATCCGTATTTTACCGAGCAAACCGTGCAAAAGGAGCAGGGAATAATCGGGCAGGAAATTAAGATGACCGAGGATGACCCGATGTGGGCAAGTCTGTTTTTACTGCTCGGAGCAATGTATAAAAATCACCCGGTACAGATTGAAATAGCAGGTACGGTGGAGTCGATTTCACACATCACTGCAGACCTGCTTTACCGTTGCTACGACGTGTTTTACAATATGAGCAATATGGCGTTTTGTGCCGTGGGTAACGTTGATGCCGAAACGGTGCTTGAGGTTGCGGACAGACTGCTTCCGAAAAAGCCGCCGATTAAAATTGAACGGAAATTTTTTGACGAGCCCGACGCTGTTAACACGCCGTATGCTGAGAAGAAAATGGCTGTAAACACTCCGCTGTTTGCCCTCGGCTTTAAGGAAAAGCTTGAAAGCCCCGAAAAAAGCGGAAGAGATATTATTTTAATGCAGACCGTGCTTGACGTGCTCTGCTCCAAGACCTCGGCGCTTTACAACGAAATGCTTGCCGACGGGCTTATCAACTCAAGCTTTGAGTACGAGTACTTTACGGGCTACGGTTATGCAGCGCCTATTTTCTCGGGCGAAAGCGAAAACCCCCGTGAGGTTGAAAAAAGGATTAAAGCAGCCGTTGTAAACCTTCAGCGTGAGGGCGTGAGCGCAGCTGATTTTAAGAGGGTCAGGAAAAAGCTCTACGGCAGGTCGATAATGTCCTTTAACAGCGCAGACGAAATTGCAAACAATGTCATAGCCTCAGCCTTTGCAGGCGAGAGCGTGTTTGACGGACCCGAAATTCTCGGCAGCATTACTCTTGACGAGGTCAACCGCCGACTTAAGGATATTGATACGGAGCGCTCGTCGCTTTCGGTAATTAACCCGGAGGAGTGATAAAATGAAATTTTTTACGGACTATACCTCTGTAACCTTTGCAGGGCTTGACCACATTTTCAATGTTTACTCAACCTTCTGTGAATTTTCCTTTTCCGTTTTCGGTAAGGAGTTTGATATAAGCATCAAGTTTTACGGGCTGATAATTGCCTTCGGCTTTCTGCTTGCAGTGCTTTTCGGAGGAAGAATTGCATACAAGTGGAAAATTGACCTTAATAAAATGATAGACGTGCTGATTTTCGGCACCGTCGGAGGCATTATCGGCGCAAGGCTTTACTATGTGCTTTTCGAGTGGGATTATTACAGAATACACCCGGGCGAAATTGTGCAGATATGGAACGGCGGACTTGCTATCTACGGCGGTCTTATCGGCGGAATACTGTGTGCATATTTCACCTGTAAAAAAATCGACCTTAACTTCTACAAGCTGCTCGATATGTGCGGCATGAGCTTCCTTATCGGTCAGGGAATCGGACGTTGGGGCAACTACGCAAACCAGGAGGCGTTCGGCACCAACACCGCTATGCCTTGGGGAATGTACAGCGATAAGGTAGAAAGCTATCTGCTTGAAAACCAGTATATGCTCGAGCAGCACGGAATCGAGGTTGACACCTTCAGTCCCGTACACCCTACCTTCCTTTACGAATCGCTGTGGTGCATAATCGGCTTCTTCATTATTTATTATATCTGCCGTAAGCACTACAAATTTGCAGGTCAGCTGATACTTACATACGGCGTAATTTACGGCGCAGAAAGGGCAGTGGTAGAGGGCTTCAGGACCGACAGCCTTTACCTCGGCGATACCAACATCAGAATTTCTCAGCTGTTAAGTGCAGTAATTGCAGCGCTTTGCCTTGCAATTCTTATCACTAAGTTTATCAACCTTAAAAAGCATCCCGTCCCGTATAATCCCGTTGAGGAGCTTCCGGCCGACAAGGATTATGAGGTTGAGGACAGGCTTTCAAAAATGGCAAACGAGAGAAAGAACAACAAAGAGGTCAAAAAGCTTCAGAAAGCAAAAATAAAAGAATATGAAAAGAAGCTGAAGGGAGAAGGGAAAAATGGCAAGGCTGATTGACGGCAGGGAGGTTTCGGCAAGCGTTAAGCGGCGCGTTGCCGACGAGGTTGCCGAATTAAACAAAAACGGCATTGAGGTAGGGCTTGCGGTGATAATCGTAGGTAACAACCCTGCTTCGAGAACATATGTAAACAACAAGAAAAAAGCCTGTGCGGAGGCAGGCATAAACTCTTATGAATACGCTCTGCCCGAGGACACGACGACAGACGAGCTGCTTTCGCTTATCCGTGAGCTTAACCGCGACAGTAAGATTAACGGCATACTCTGTCAGCTTCCTCTGCCCGAAGGACTTGATGAAAAGAAGGTAATCGAAACAATTTCACCCGAAAAGGACGTGGACGCCTTCCATGCCGTAAACACGGGGCACATAATGATAGGCGATTATACGTTTCTGCCTTGCACTCCTGCGGGAATAACGGAAATGCTCGACTATTATAATATTGACGTTGAGGGTAAGCACTGCGTTGTAATCGGAAGGAGCAACATAGTAGGCAAGCCTATGGCAATGCTTCTTTTAAAGAGAAACGGCACGGTAACCGTCTGTCATTCAAAAACAGTTGACCTTGCGGGCTACACCCGTCAGGCGGATATACTTGTTGCGGCAATCGGCAAGCCGTATTTTGTAACTGCCGATATGGTAAAGGACGGCGCAGTTGTAATTGACGTCGGCATGAACAGGAACGCAGAGGGGAAGCTTTGCGGCGACGTGGATTTTGCCGAGGTTGAAAAGAAGGCTTCCTTTATTACGCCCGTGCCCGGCGGCGTGGGACCGATGACCATTGCTACACTGCTTAAAAACACCGTCACTGCGGCGAAGCGGCAAAACAGTACAGACTGATAAAAGATTGGTTATTGACTAAACAGACAAATTATTTTATTATTAAAATATATTAAATTAGGGGGGTAACTTTTATGAGTGAAAAAACAACTCAGAAAAAGTATATGAATTTTAAAGAGGTAGCCGCATATTCCCTCGGCCTTTTCGGCTTTCAGGCAATAGTCGGACTTCTCAATTCATACCAGGCGGAATTTGACGCATCTATTTTGGGAGCTGACATTGCAATTGTCGGTATCCTAATTCTTGTTGCAAAGATTGTTTCCGCTGTATTTGACCCGGTCGTTGGTAATATGATTGACCGTTCAAAAAGCTCAAGAGGCAAGTTCAAGTCAATGATTTTAAAATCAATCATTCCCCTGCTTGTTATGAGTGCGGTTGTGTTCATTAATGTTCCCTTTAAGGAGAACAAAACATTCATCTATATATGGATTTTTGTTACATATCTTATCTGGAGCCTTGCAATGACTCTCGGTGATGTTCCTTCGCAGGGAATAGCTTCGGTGCTGACGCCCGACCCGACGGAGAGAACAAACGTGGTTTCAATTTCCAACACCTTTAAGCAGATAGGCTTTTCGGCGTGCGTTGTAATCGTTCCGGTAGTCTGCCTGATTATCAAGGGCGGTTCCAAGGTCATCGTAGCAAAGGGTGAAACCGACACGCCTATGATCGCTTCGGAGTATTTCTTTACGGCAGTTCTCACAGCTGTGCTCGGCTGTGTTCTGTTTTCACTTATCGGTTTTGTCAACAAGGAAAGAGTTCCCTATCAGTCGGGCGAAAAAACAAGCTTTAAGGACATGATAGGCGCATTGAAGGACAACAAGCCGTTAATGCTTGTAATCGTTTCCTACTTCCTCGGCTTCGGCAGACAGATGGCTATGGGTATTCAGGTTCAGGCGGCAAACGTCCTTTTAGGCTCACAGAACCTCGTAGCCGTCCTTGGCATCGTCACCGCCATCGGCTCAATGATTTCAATGGCAATCTGCCCTGTGCTTATCAAGAAAATGGGCGAAAAGAAAGTCTATATTCTTCTTTCGGTTTACGGCTTTGTCGTTTCCGTGCTTTCGTTTATTGTCGGGCATTTCTGGTTTATCAATCCCGAAAACACGGTCCTTACAATTCTGTTCTACGCTTCTCTGTTCCTTATCGGACTTCAGTTTGCGGCTGTAACGCTTATGCCTATGATTATGACCGCTGACTGCGTTGACTATTATGAATACACAACAGGCAAGAGAATGGAGGGCGCAGCTTACTCAATTCTTACCCTTACAATCAAGGTTTGCCTTGCCCTCGGCGTTGCGCTCGGACTTGTGTTCATTCAGTTCTCGGGCTATTCCGAAACGGTTAATGCCATAGCAGCAGGCACGGCTTCGGGCTTCAGCAACTCTACAAAGGATATCGTATTCTTCGCTTACACCGCAGTTCCCGGCATACTTGCTCTGCTTTCGATTATCCCGATTCTCAAGTACGACATCGTCGGACAGAGAAAGCAGGAAATTGCCGATGAGCTTCAGAAGAGAAGAGCCGAAAAGGCTGAATAAAGCTTAATAAACATATTTTAAGAAAGTGGCGTAAACCTTGAGTTTACGCCCTTTTTGTTTGACATATGCTTTAAATTTATATAAAATAAAAAATAACATTTGTAAGGAGTATTAATAATAGGAAAGGAAGAAAATGAGGTATATTCAGCTTCATGAGCAGGTCAAGGTGCCTGTTTTTAAAAATGCGCTTTACGCCCTGTCGCTTGTGTGGAAGGCTGACAAAAAGCTTCTGATAAGCTATATCTTTGTCAACGTAACAGACAATGTGTTCGAGCTCTTTGTTCAGAATATTCTGTTTTTAAAGGTGCTGTTGGGCGTTATTGAGGGAGGCAGCTTTGAAAGGTATTTCAGGGATCTGCTTGCCTTTTTTGCCGTTGCGCTTTTTAGCAAGGCGCTGGTCTGGATTAACGTATATATAAGGCAGGTTTCGGCTAAAAACGTGCTCAAGGGGCTTAACAACATGGTCTTCCGAAAAGCGCTCAGCCTCGATGTCGGCTGCTTTGAAAACCCCGATTTTTACGACAAATATCAACGCGCCACGCTGATTATGTCAAAGGGCTACTTCGATGTGCTCTGCTCGGACATTGCCGACATCATCAGCGGAGTTATCGCCTTTGTCTGCGTAATTACAACCGTCACGGTTATCGACCCTGCGTATCTTTTGTTTTTACTGCCGGTTGTGCTCGTGTTTGTGATTGAGTTTTTTAAAAGCAAGGCGGTTTACAAAAGGGATATTAAAATGACCAAAAACAACCGCACTAAGGCATATATTCAGAGAACGGTATTTTTAAAGGACTTCTCAAAGGATATGCGCACCTCGAATATATTTGCGGTTATTCTAAGACGCTTCAAGGCGGCGATTGACTCGAACGTGGAAATACTGAAAAGCTACGGCGTTAAGCTGTTTTTGTACAGCATAGTCAGTACACTTTTCGGTGAGTTTATTCCTATTATCGGCACCTATGCTTACGCAGGCTATCAGTTCGTTGAAAAGCAGAGCATGACGGTTTCGGGCTTTTCGGTAGTGCTTTCGTCAATCAATTCCGTCAGGGAAGCCACGCTCAGGGTTGCCGAAAGCTTTGAACAGCTAACGCAAATGGCGTTGTATTTTCAGTATATGAAGGATTTCTTTGACTATGAGCCGAAGGTGGTCGGAGGCGACAGGCAAGCAGGGGAATTTGAAAGCCTCGAGTTTAAAAATGTCAGCTTTAAATATCCGAGTGCGGAAAAATATGCGCTTGAGGACATTTCGTTTAAAATAAACAGCGGCGACACGGTGGCCGTGGTCGGCATTAACGGTGCAGGCAAGTCGACGCTTGTAAAGCTTCTTCTGAGGTTTTACGACCCCGATGAGGGAGAGATTCTCTACAACGGCGTAAATATTAAGGAGTACAGCCTCGACTCTTACCGCAATGCGTTTGCAACGGTTTTTCAGGATTATAAAAACTTCGCCGTTTCCGTATATGAAAACGTTATGTGCCGCGAGTGCAGTGAGGAGGACAAGCTTCTTGCAAAAAAGGCGCTTGAAAGAAGTGGTGTGTGGGAAAAAATAAGCGCCCTTGAAAACGGCGGCGACACCGTGCTTACAAGAGAGTTTGACGAAAACGGCGCAGGGCTTTCGGGCGGAGAAAACCAGAAGCTTTCCACCGCAAGGCTTTTTGCAAGGGATTTCAAAATTGCCGTGCTCGACGAGCCGTCAAGCGCACTTGACCCTATTGCCGAATACAAAATGTACGAAAACCTTGTTTCTGCCACGAAGGACAAGACGGTTATCTACATCTCACACAGGCTGTCAAGCGCAGTGCTAAGCGACCGGATTTACGTTATCGGCTCGGGCAGAATACTTGAGGAAGGTACGCACGAGCTTCTTATGAAATCCGGCGGAGAGTATTCGCGGATGTTCACTCTTCAGGCATCAAGGTATCTCGGTGAGGAGGTGTCCGACGGTGAGTAAGAAGAACAAGAGCAAAGAAACTCAGCACTCAATGTTTTCAAACATAATGTTTATGCTCGGCGTTATGTTTAAGCTTTCTCCCGGGCTTGTCATAGGCGAGCTTGTAAACGGCGTAATCAGAATACTTCCGGGCAGGCTGATAAGCGTTGTGGGCATTAAGTATATTATCGACGTCGTAAGCTCGGGCAAGGAGCTTGACCGCATTTACAGGGCAGTTGCGCTGATTGCGCTGATTATTGTCCTGACAAAGCTTGTCACGCTTATGTTCAGGGAATTTTACTGGAATATGGCGAGGGAGAGGCTTTACTACAGGCTCAACCGTCAGCTTTACGAAAAGGCGAAGAGCCTTGACCTTGAAAGCTATGACGACCCCGATTTTTACAACAACTTTATTCTGACAATCGAATCCTCCTCGGAAAACATTCAGGGCATACTCGGTATGATTCAGTTCTACGTCGGTAACATCATTTCGTTTGTCACTATTTCGTCAATTATCTTTATCATTGATCCGTGGTGTCTTGTGATTATTCTTGCAGTGGTGCTGGCATTTATGCCCGTAAGCCGTAAAATCAGCAATCTTCAATACGGCAGAAGGGTTGAAAACACAAAATTCCACCGAAGAAGCGACTATTTTCAAAGGATTTTCTACCTTCAGGATTATGCCAAGGAGGTAAGAATGAACAATATTCAGCCGCTTTTGCTTGAGAGGTACAACGACGCCGCGAATGACGTAATTCTTAATCAGAAAAAGTTTTACAAAAAAATCTCTTTCTTTACGGGTCTGCAGGAAATCGGCGTTCAGGGTATGGGCTTTATGCTGATACTCCCGCTTTATCTCGGTTACTGCGTACTGCAGAAGGGCACGCTTTCCGCAGGTGATTTCGTCGCAACCTTTAACGGTGCATACTCAATTGCGATGTCGATTAACTTCCTTACAATCTGGGCAATAGCGCGCTTCTCCGAGCAGGCGAAGACTATCGACAAATACCGCGGCTTCCTTAAAAGCGACTTTAAAATCAAGGACGGCAAGGGCGTTGCAAACGAACAGAAGCCGAAAACAATTGAGATTAAGGACCTCAGCTTTACGTATCCCGGCAACGATCATCAGACTCTCAAAAACATTAATCTGACGATTCATCCTTACGAAAAAATAGCGCTTGTCGGCTATAACGGAGCGGGTAAAACCACTCTTACCAACCTGCTTTTGAGGCTTTATGACGCAAGCTCGGGCGATATACTGATTGACTCCGTAAGTATAAAGGACGTGTCCGTAGCCTCTCACAGAAACAGGTTTTCCGCAGTGTTTCAGGACTTTCAGACCTTTGCGTGCAGTGTGGGCGAAAACGTTGCTCTCGACGCAGACCCCGACGAAAGCAGAGTGCTTGCGGCCCTCGGACAGGCGGGCTTCTCAAAGGCGCTTCCCAAGGGCACGGACACCGAGCTGTTAAGGGAATTTGACGACGAGGGGATTATGCTGTCGGGCGGCGAAAGTCAGAAGGTCGCAATTGCGAGAGCATTCTATAAAAACTGTCCGTATATAATTCTCGACGAGCCGTCGGCAAACCTTGATCCGATAGCGGAATACAACCTTAACAAGGCAATGGTCGAGGCGGCGAGAAACAAGACTGTTATCTTTATTTCGCATAGGCTTTCCACGACGGTTATTGCCGACAGAATATATGTGATGGAAAACGGCGAAATAATCGAGTCGGGCTCGCACGCAGAGCTTATGGAGAAAGACGGAACGTATGCAAAAATGTTTAACCTTCAGGCGGAAAAATATAAAAGCTGAAAAGTGACGTTTCGGCACAAAAACGGCTCGTATGCAATAACTTCCAACGAGTTGTTTCGACACAAAATCAGTTGACTGCATTCGGAATATATGCTAAAATAAAATAAATCACGGCGCTTTGGTTCGGTTAGGCCTTCTAATCCAATAGAATTAAAGCGCTGTTTTATTTTAAAGGGAGGTTAGGTCATGAAAAAATTCTTAGCGATTTTTCTTACATTGGTGCTTTGCCTTTCACTGTTTCCCATTCCTGCTTTGGCAGAGGGGACAACAGGGATTGCAGAAGGTACAATTGAAAACACGGAAATAAGTTGGAATATTGGTGACTCGGGCGTCCTTACTTTCAGCGGCGTCGGAGAAATACCGAATTACGGATATGAAAGCGGTCTTACCACAGCGCCGTGGGGAGCTTATGCCGACAGCATTCTGTCCGCTGTTATCGGAGACGGTATTACCGCTATAGGCAATTATGCGTTTTACGGACTCCCGAACATTACAACGGTAACAACGCTCGGAGATATCACCTCAATCGGACAGCGCGCTTTCAGATATTGCCCTGCACTCAGCGAGGTCAAGCTGACAGGCGCTCTGAAAACGCTCGGAAACTATGCGTTTTCCAATTCGGGACTTACGGTGTTGCCGAATCTCGGCTCTGTTGAAAACCTTCCCGAGGGCTGCTTCAGATACTGTGATAAACTAAAAGCGGCGCACCTTCCGGAGGGTGTAGCTTCGGTAGGTTATCAGACCTTTGAAAACTGCACTGCGCTTGAGGATGTAACACTTCCGAGGACCTGCACATATTTGGCTTCGTCAGCATTCGGCAGATGCAGTGCTCTTAAAAACTTTACTGTTAAAGGTGTCTTGGAGTCCTTCGGCTCATATCCGATTTTCGGAACACCGTCTGAGCTTAGGATAAGCTTCACCGTAAAGAGCGCAAGCAGTATTCAGCTGGAAAACAAAATCGGTCTTAATAATAACAGAAATCAGATAACAATATACGGTGTTCCGGGCATTTACAATATTTATGCCAACGGTACGCCCAGAGATACATATAACAGTTTGAGCGACCACTACTACCTGTTCAAGTCTGCCAGAAACCTCGTCCATTTCGACGCTAACGGCGGAGAGGGAAGTATGCCCGACTGGGATCACAGCTTTGTCGGATATAAGGACGACGAAACCCCGAGCGACGCTCTTCCCGCGAACACATTTACAAGAGAGGGCGCAAAATTTGCAGGCTGGTCTCTGAAAAAGGATGTTTCGCCTGAGGATTTACTTCAATTCTCATACGGTATGACCAGACCTTACATGATAAAGGATCAGGCTCAGGCATACTGCTTTGTTCCCAACGGCGAAGAGGTCACCCTGTATGCTCAGTGGCTTCCCAATGAATACTATGACGTCTATGTAAGCGGTGTTCAGGTAAACAGTATGAACAAGAACGACGTATTAGGCGACGGTAAAGTAAGCTATGATCCCGAAAACAAGATACTTACACTCAACGGATATGATTCGGGAGTAAATCCCGGACAGTCCGAGGTAAACGATGTTTACAGCTACTATATCTGCAATTCCACCGTTTACACTGAAATTGACGGACTTACAATCAACGTAACCGCAGACAGCGTTATCAACGGAAACGCAAACAACTGGCGTGACGGCGCGTTAGTCTTTATTTGCAGTGACGCTGTTATAAACATATCCGACGGAGCTACTCTTACCGTCAACGGCTCGACGGAGGGCTCGCGGCTTTATTCGTATTCGGCAATATATACAAATCAGTCATTTACCGTTAACGGTCCCGGAAACTTTATCGTTAACGGCCCTGTGACGAAAGCGGGCCATGCTTCGGCAGTTTACGGTTCGATGACAGTTGACGGTAATGCAAATGTAACGCTCAACGGCGGCAGCGGAAGCAACGGCGAAAAAGTGGGCTACGGCATTGACTATTACCTTGTTGTAAACAGCGGAACCGTAACAGCTACGGGAGATAAAGCCATATCGTGGAAAGGCGTTGCCGCAGACGGGCTTTACATCTATGCAGGAAGCGATGAGGCAAATGTGACGGAATACACCGGAACACATAACTTTGAAGGAGAAGCTTATGTGAAAATCGGCGCCAAGCAGATTAAAGAAATAGTTGTAAGCTTTGACGCAGGCGGCGGTTCGGGCGAAATGGCAGAGGTAACTCTTGAAAATGCAGGCGAATACACGCTTCCCGAATGTACGTTTACCGCACCCGACGGACTTGAATTTGACTGCTGGGACGCCGGAGAGATCGGTGAAACAGTTGATGTTTCGGACAAAGTAACACTTACGGCTCAGTGGTGGAAGGGCTTCCCCGATTCAAACAGAGGAAGCTGGTATTATAACGCCGTTAAGTATTGTGCAAAGAACGGCTATATCAACGGTTATCAGAACGGCAACTTCGGACCTAACGACAACCTTAAGCGTCAGGACTTCGTTGTAATTCTTGCGAATATAGCTAAAGCGGACCTTTCAAAGTATCAGAACACAACAAGCAAACTCAAGGATGTAAAGAAGGGCGCATATTATGCCGCCGCAGTTAACTGGGCGGTTGACAACAACATTATCGCAGGTTACGCTAACGGCAATTTCGGCGTTAATGACAACATCACCCGTGAGCAGGTTGCAACAATTCTTTACAGATATATGGGCTCACCCGAAACAGAGAACATTGATACAACCCTTGAAAAGTTTAAGGATGTTAACCGCATAAGCGGTTTTGCAAAAACAGCGGTTGCATGGGCGGTACAGAACAATGTAATCAGCGGCATGGCAGACGGCAGAGTAGCACCGACCGAGGGCGCCGCCAGAGCACAGATTGCTTCGATTATCATGAGAATGGATCAACAGGGAATGTTCGATAAATCATAATTTAAAAATTTATAAAACGTAGGGGCGACCATTGGTCGCCCCTATTTTTTGATGTAATTAATCTGTAGGGGGCGGAGTGTAAAAGTGAAGAGTGAAGAAGTAATAAGTATTTGCTTTGCAAACTGTAGGGCGGGGGCTTGCTCCCGCCGTCGAGATTTGATGTGGTTTTATTACACCTCATCCGCCTCATTACATTCGGCACCTTTTTTCTCCGAAAACAGGAAACCCTCTGTCTGCTACGCAGACATCTCCCTTAACAAGGGAGTCACCTCAAGGGGAAGGCGTGCGG
>JAFRUO010000032.1 GCA_017438845.1 Clostridia bacterium
ATAACAGTTTACTACCCCTCCGTTTGCAAAGCAAACACCTATTACTTCTTCACTAGTCACTATTCACAATCCCTCAGTCAGCCTGCGGCTGACAGCTCCCTTTACACAAGGGAGCCGTAACGCCCCGTCCCCTACGGATAAAAAACAGCTGCGGGAGCAAGCCCCCGCCCTACATTATTTATTCACTGTTACCTATTCACTATTCACTTTTCAATATTGCGGGCGACCGATGGTCGCCCCTACCGACATTATTAATTATTAATAATTCATTTTTCGGTCTGCGGTATTCATTAAAAAGGAAAAGGCAGCCGAAGCTGCCTTCCCTTTATTTATACCCCTTTTCAGCCCTTCAAAATAGAATTGTAGAGCTTGATGTATTCGTTTGCGGATTTACCCCAGCTGTTGTCCGATTCCATAGCACGCTTAACAAGAATCTTCCAGCCTTTTTTGTTCTGATAACCCTCAACTGCTCTGCGGATTGTGTAAAGCATTTCGTGGGCGTTGTAGTTTGCAAAGGTAAAGCCGTTGCCTATACCGTCCGCGCTGTCCTTAATCGAGTCACGAAGTCCGCCCGTTTCACGGACAATCGGGATTGAGCCGTAGCGAAGAGCTATCATCTGCGAAAGTCCGCAGGGCTCCGCCTTACTCGGCATCAGGAACATATCGCTTCCCGCATAAATTTTCTTTGAAAGCGACGGAATAAAGCCAAGCTTAATAGCGACCAGCTCGGGGTATTTTTCAGCCATCTGCTTGAAGTATTCCTCATACTGCCAGTCGCCCGAGCCGAGCACAACGACCTGTATGTCCGTGGTCTGAACAAGCTCCTCCATAACAGCCTTTACAAGGTCGAGCCCCTTATGCGAAACGAGCCTTGAAACCATGCCGATTACGGGAGTGTCAGCCTTCTGCGGAAGCCCCATTGTTTCCTGAAGCTTCTGCTTATTCTTTGCCTTATTTTTAAAGTCAGCGGCGCTGTAATTAAAGAAAATATCCTTGTCGGTTTCGGGGTTGTACAGCTCGGTGTCGATGCCGTTGAGTATGCCCGAAAGCTTCCAGCTTCTCTCGTTGAGAATACCGTCAAGTCCGTGCGAATACCACGGGTCCAAAATCTCGTTTGCATAGGACGGGCTTACAGTGGTAACCCTGTCCGCGGTTTCAATTGCGCCCTTCATAAAGTTTACGTCGCCGCCGTATTCAACGACGCCCGTCGCCTCTGCGGGAATGCCGAGCACCTCGGGAATCAGCTCCATCCCGTAAGTTCCCTGATACTGAATATTATGAATAGTGAAAACGGTTTTGATGTTTTCATAGCCGCTCGCCTGAGCGTACATAGTGCTGTAATAAACGGGCACAAGAGCGCTCTGCCAGTCGTTGCAGTGGATAATGTCGGGCTTAAAGTCAATGTACTGAAGCATTTCAAGCACAGCCCTTGAGAAGAAGGCGAAACGCTCCGCGTCATCGTAATAGCCGTAAATGCCGTCACGCTTGAAGTAATACTGGTTGTCAATAAAGTAGTAAATTACTCCGCCTGCCTTAGCCTGAAAGACTCCGCAGTACTGCCTTCTCCAGGCAACGGGAACGGTAAAGCTGGTGATAAAGGTCATACTGTCCTTTAACTCCTGCCTGATTGTGTCATACATCGGCATAACAACTCTTGCGCCGATAAGTCTTTTTCTGAGCGCCTGAGGCAGACTGCCGGCTACGTCTCCGAGTCCTCCCGAAGCCATGAACGGAAGAGCCTCGCTTGCAACATATAAAACCTTCATTATAAATCTCCCTTACATATTTGAATATTCAACTATTGTGTTATAGTAATCGATAATGTTTCCGACAGCTCCGCTTGCGAGCAGGATAATCAGCATTATTACCACAAGCAGAACAGGAAGCGCAATTGCAAGTATTTTTGAAATTACATAGCGCCTGTAAAAGCGGTCAAAGCGTGATTTCAGCTCGTCAAGGTCGTGCCTCAGAGCTTCAAGCTCCGCTTCGTGTGCGGCGGGGTCGGCGGCTTCGGCAGGCTCGCCGAGTAAGCCGAGCGTCCCGAAAAAGCTCGTCAGCGCACTCTGTACCTCGGCGCTTCTCCTCGTGCCGGTGTCCATATTCAGGAGGTTTTGCGCCTCCGACAAGTGCTGACGCGGATTTTTTGCAATACTGCCGAGGCTCTTTTTGCAGACGGGGCAAGCCATCGTTTTCCTGCCTGCGAGCAACACCTCGCCGAGCTGGTTTTCCTCTGTTCTGCAGCCGCAGACCTCACAGCGAACATCCATTAAACCACTATTCCCTTTCCTACATAGATGGGATAATTCTCAGCGCCCGAAAGCGTCTTGTTCGGCGTGATGACAACATTCTTGTCGATTATGGCGTTGTTAAGCGACGTGCCCTGAGCGATAAAGCTTTCCTGCATAATAATCGAGTTCTTAACTACAGCGCCCTTCTCGATGCGGACATCTCTGAAAATAATTGAGTTCTCAACCTCGCCCTCAATTATACAGCCGTTGGCAACAAGAGAATTTTTAATGCTTGACGAAAGTCCGTAGGTGGCGGGCATATCGTCCTTGATTTTTGTATAAATCGGTCTTTCCGAATTGAAAAGATGCGCGCAGTTCTCGGTGTCAAGAAGGTCCATATTCGCCTTGAAATAGGTCTGAATCGAATCAATGGTCCGTGCATAGCCCTTCAGCGGGAAGCCGAACATATTGAGCTTGGAAACGTTCTTCTGAATAATATCCGCGCCGAAGTCCGTATGGTTAAGGCTGACAGCCTCGTTCATAAGCCTTTCGAGAAGCGACTTCTTCATAAGCATAAGGTTGAGAGAATAGTCAACCTCACCGTCAATCTGCGGATTAACGGCTACGTAGTTAATTTTTTTGTAGCCGTCAAGCTTCATAACAAGCGTGTCGTTAAGCTTCGGAGCAATGCCGTGTTTGTATGCGATTGTTATGTCGGCATTTTTTTCGGTGTGGAAATCCATAAGCTCCTCAATATCTACATTGAAGATGCTGTTCGAGTCGGAAAGGATAACATATTCCTCGGTTGAACGGCTGACGAAGTCCTTGATGCCCTTTAAGGACTCAAGCTTGTCGCCGTTGCCGTTTGCGTCCGCCGTTAAAAACGGAGGCAGAAGGAAAAGTCCTCCCGTTTTTCTGGACAAATCCCACGGCTTGCCCGTGCCGAGATGGTCCATAAGCGACTGATAGTTTGCCTTAGTGATAACACCGACCTTTTCAATGCCTGCGTTTACCATGTTGGAAAGCGGAAAGTCAATGAGCCTGTATCTGCACGCAAAGGGAACCGAGCCCATTGTGCGAAGTCCGGTAAGCTCGGGAATGCACTCGTCGTATGCGTTTGAGAAAATAATTCCGACTATATTCTTACCTGTCATTACTCTTCCTCCTTTCCTATCATTGCCTTGGGCGCGACCTCAGCGCCCTCTTCGATTGTTACGTCGGGTCCCACGACTGCAACGCCCCATTCCTCACGGTCGGTGACGTCCTCGGGACGTTTGCCGATTTTTGCGCCTTTTTTGATGACGGCGTTTTCGGCTACGATAGCGTACTCAACATCTGCGCCCTCTTCGATAACCGCGCCGGGCATAACGATTGAATACCTTACTGTAGCCCCGTCTTTAACTGTTACGTTGTGGAACAAAACCGAATAATCAACCTCGCCGTAAATCTGTGAGCCCTCGGCTACCATCGAGTTCTGCAAATTGGCTGAAGCCGAAACGTACTGCGGAGGAGCAATCGGAGTTTTGGAGTAAATCTTCCATGTGTTGTCCGAAAGGTCAAGGTCAACCTTCGGGTTGAGAAGGTCGAGGTTTGCCTCCCAAAGGCTGTCGATGGTTCCGACATCCTTCCAGTAGCCGTCAAACAGGTAGGCGAACATCCTCTCGCCTGCAGAGTGCATTGCGGGGATTACGTCGTGACCGAAGTCGTTTGACGAGTCGGGATTGTTTTCGTCGTCGATAAGGTATTTGCGAAGCTTCGACCAGGTGAAGATATAAACGCCCATCGAGGCCTTGTTCGACGAGGGGTTTTTCGGCTTCTCCTCAAACTTGGCGATTGAGTTGTCGTCGTTTAAGACCATAAGTCCGAAACGGCTTGCCTCCTCCCACGGCACCTCGAGCATCGCTATCGTGCAGGCGGCGTTATTCTGCTTGTGGTAGTCAAGCATCTTGTTGTAGTCCATCTTGTAGATGTGGTCGCCCGAAAGCACTGCGACATAGTCGGGGTTATAACGGTCAATAAAGTTGATGTTCTGATAAATTGCGTTTGCGGTACCCTTGTACCACTCCATGCCCTTAATCTGCTGATAGGGTGAAAGCATATGAACTCCGCCGTTTGAACGGTCAAGGTCCCACGCCTGTCCGTTGCCTATGTAGTCGTTAAGCTCAAGCGGCTGATACTGAGTAAGAATACCGACGGTTGAAATGCCGGAATTAACGCAGTTTGAAAGCGGAAAGTCGATTATTCTGTATTTTCCGCCGTAAGGAACTGCAGGTTTTGCAATGTTCTTTGTCAGTACGCCCAGCCTTGAGCCCTGACCGCCTGCGAGGAGCATTGCAATACACTCCATTTTGCGTGCCATTTAAATTCCTCCTTGGAAATATATAATAATAAAATTTAAAACAAATATAATTACCTTGTGCGTTTAAGGTAGATTGTCGACATCGGCGGCAGGTCGAGAGTTATGCTCTGCTCAAAGCCGTGCATATTGATGCTTTCGGTTGCGATTCTGTCGCTGTTACCTCTTCCCTCTCCGCCGAAACAGGCGTCATCGGAGTTGAACACGATTTTATAAGCTCCCTTTTTGGGAACGCCGATTCTGTAATCGCCGCGTCCGACGTTGGTGAAGTTGCATACGACGATAAGCTCCTTGCCCTTCTCGTCAATGCGTCTGAAGGCGATAACGGAATTATCCTTGTCGTCCGAGGAAATCCACGAGAAGCCCTCCCATGAGTAGTCAACCTCCCACATCGGGGAGTTCTTTTTATAGAAGCCGTTAAGGCTTTTAACGTAATCACGAAGCATACGGTGCTTGTCAAAGCCGAGCAGCAGCCAGTCAAGCCCCTTTTCGTAATTCCACTCGATAAACTGTCCGAACTCGCTTCCCATAAACAGAAGCTTTTTGCCCGGGTGCGCCATCATATAACCGAGGAAGGCTCTTACGGCGGCAAACTTTTCGTCGTAGCTGCCGGGCATCTTGTTGATAAGCGAGCACTTGCCGTGAACGACCTCGTCGTGCGAAATCGGAAGCACGAAATTCTCCGAGAAAGCATAGAACATTGAGAAGGTAATAAGGTCGTGGTTGTATTTGCGGAAATAACCGTCCATGCTGAAGTAACGCAGTATGTCGTTCATCCAGCCCATATTCCATTTAAAGTTAAAGCCGAGTCCGCCCATAAACACGGGCTTTGAAACCATGGGCCACGAGGTGCTTTCCTCGGCAATCATCATAGCGTAAGGGAACTCCGCAAAAATGTTTTCGTTGAGCTTCTGCAAGAATTTTACCGCCTCGATATGCTCGGTGCCGCCGTATTCGTTGGCGACCCACTCCCCGTCCTTGCGGTCATAGTTTAAGTAGAGCATTGAGGCTACAGCGTCAATGCGTATGCCGTCAATGTGGTATTCCTTTAACCAGAAGCTTGCGCTTGACATCAGGAAGGAACGGACTTCGCTTCTGCCGTAGTCAAACACTCTTGTGCCCCAGCCGTAATGCTCGCCCTTGCGAGGGTCGGCGTACTCGTAAAGCGGCTCGCCGTCAAACTCGTAAAGTCCGTTTGCGTCTTTCGGGAAATGCGCGGGAACCCAGTCGAGTATAACGCCGATGCCCGCCCTGTGGCATTTGTCAACAAGGTACATAAGGTCCTCGGGTCTGCCGTAGCGTGAGGTTGCGGAAAAATAGCCCGTCACCTGATAGCCCCAGCTGCCGTCAAACGGATACTCGGTAAGCGGCATAAACTCAATATGCGTATAGCCCATATCCTTAACATAAGGCACCAGCTCGTCTGCAAGGTCACGGTAGGAATAAAAGTTGCCGTCTTCATGCTGTTTCCACGAGCCTGCATGTACCTCATATATATTTACGGGAGAATTGTAAATATTCTTGCCGTTTCTTGAAGAAGTCCATTTTTCGTCGTGCCATTCATAACAGCCCTCAAGCTCATAAAACTTGGTGGCGGTGCCGGGACGTGTTTCCATATGCACGCCGTAGGGGTCGCTTTTCATAAGCTTTCTGCCGTCGGAAGCGGTGATACAGTATTTGTAGATGTCGTACTGCTTAATGCCGCCGATTTTACATTCCCAGACGCCGTCGGAGTCGGGAACATACTGCATAACGTCAGCCTCCTCGTTCCAGCCGTTGAAGTCGCCGACAACGCAGACGCGCTTTGCGTGCGGAGCCCACACCCTGAAAACGACGGTGTCCGCGTCAACCCTGTGTGAGCCGAAATATTCATAGGCGTGGGAGTTGCTTCCCTCATGGAAAAGGTACAGCGGAACCTCACGCTCGCTTTTTGCCTTATTCTGAGTGACTTTTGACATTTCAAAACTACCTCGCTAAAATTTTTCATCCTATATTTTACCAAACCGCAAGTGGAATTTCAAGTGATTTTTGACTATTTTATTCAAAAAAGCGCCGAAGTTTGTTAGTGCGTTTTGTGCAATTTGTTACAAAATAATACGGGACAAGTGTTGTAGGACGGATAACGTGCGACCGTCCGAAACAACCGCAAATTTTCGGCGTATATCCGCCCCTTCTGCCGTTTGCGAAGCAAACACCTATTACCTATTCACTCTTCACTATTCACTATTTCGGGACGTCGGGGACGCCGTCCCCTACAGAATAAAATTTTCAATTACATAAAAAACAGCGGCGGGAGCAAGCCCCCGCCCTACGTTTAATAAATGATTTAATTATACCTTCTTATCAAATATAGCTTTGTGACGTCAGCGCGGCAAGGGCGGATACCATTTGCCCGCATATTTTACCGCATATTTACGGAGAATATCCAATTTGATTTTTCGCACAATCGTAGGGGCGACCATTGGTCGCCCGCACAGGTTTGATGTATTTATATTCCACCTCATCCGTTTCGTCACTGCGTTCCTCAACACCTTCCCCTCAAGGGGAAGGCTTTCATCCGTAGGGGACGGCGCGTTTACGGCTCCCTTGTGTAAAGGGAGCTGTCAGCCGCAGGCTGACTGAGGGATTGTAAACAGTGAAGAGTGAAGAGTGAAG
>JAFRUO010000033.1 GCA_017438845.1 Clostridia bacterium
TCAGCACCTTTTTTCTCCGAATACAGGAAACCCTCTGTCTGCTTCGCAGAAATCTCCCTTAACAAGGGAGTCACCTCGAGGGGAAGGCTTTCACCCGTAGGGGACGGCGTCCCCGACGTCCCGTAAAAAAGCGAATAGTGAAAAGTGAATAGTGAATAGTGAAGAAGTAATAGGTGTTTGCTTCGCAAACGTAGGGCGGATACCGTCCGCCCGAAAACCTCCCCTTGTCAGGGGAGGTGTCTTTTTGCCAAAGCAAAAAGACGGAGGGGTAGTCATAGAAGCATATAAATAAATCTACCCCTCAGTCTCGCTTCGCTCGACAGCTCCCCTCTCAAGGGGAGCTTGTATGGCTATAATGAACATTGAAGGCTTTAAACTGAAAAATGAATAATATCCGCCCCTACGGCTATACACCTATAAAATACGGTCAGCCGTCGGAGCTACGTCAAAATACACATAAAACCTGCGGCAAAGACAAAAATTATTGTAAACGAAACAGAAACTTGAATTTTTCATTGACTTTAGCAAGATAAAGTGATAAACTGATAAACAGCTTTTATGAAACAGAGGTATAACTATGAATAACCTGCATTCTGATTCTATCTCACGTCTTTTCAAGGCTCTCGGAACCCTGAAAACGGAAGAGGAGTATTACGCTTTCTTTGAGGACATATGCACCGTAACCGAGCTTCGTGACATTGCACAGAGGCTTGACACGGCAATTATGCTCGACAACGGTGCGAATTATCAGACAATTTCCAAGCAAATCGGCATAAGCACCGCCACCATCGGCAGGGTTAGCAAGTGTTTAAACTACGGCAGCGGCGGCTACAGGCTTGCTATTGACCGTCTTAACGGGGAGGGTAAGGATGAAGCTTGACGTAAAGAATCTTGATTTTATACAGAAGAACATCTTCACGCTTGTACCGATTTATACCCGTTACGGCTATACTCAGTACAGGATGAGCAAATTTGAGGAGTACGACCTTTACAGCAAAAATAAGGACTTCCTGGTTTCCGACAGCGTTATCACCTTTACCGACACCAACGGAAAGCTTATGGCGCTCAAACCCGACGTCACGCTTTCAATCGTCAAAAACAGCGACCGTGAAATCAAGGGCGTTGAAAAGCTTTACTACAACGAAAACGTTTACCGTGTTTCAAAGGGTACGAACTGTTTTAAGGAAATTACCCAGATGGGTCTTGAGTGTATCGGTGAGGTCGGCAGCTATGAAATCGGCGAGGTGCTTTACCTTGCGGCTCAGAGCTTAAAGGCACTCAGCGACATCTTTGTGCTTGAGGTTTCTCATCTCGGAATTATGGCGGCGGCTGTCGAGGCGGTAAGCTCTGACTATAAGCTTCAGAGTAAAATCTGGAAATATATTAACGATAAGAATTATCATTCGGTTGAGGAGCTTTGCCTTCAGGCTCAGGCGAATACAGAGGCTCTTCCCGTGCTTAAAAAGCTGATGAGCATCAGCGGTACGCCGAAGGATGTGCTTCCGGAGCTTGAGCTTTTTACAAAGGAGGCGCACGTAACAGAGGAGCTCGGCGAGCTTAAATCGGCTCTCTCGGTGTTTGAGGGCTCGGAGCTTGAAAGCAATATAATAATTGACTTTTCCGCAGTCGGCGACATCAACTACTATAACGGCATTATCTTTAACGGCTTCCTTGACACCGTGCCCGAAAGCGTGCTGTCGGGCGGTCAGTATGACGCTCTTATGAAAAAGATGAAAAAGAAATCAAGGGCTGTGGGCTTTGCGGTTTACCTCGACCTGCTCGAAAGGCTCGGGGAAAGCGAAACGGGCTTTGACGTTGACCTTATGCTTGTTTATTCTCCCGACTGCAGTCCTGCCGAGGTCTTAAAGGCGGTAAGGGGCTTTGAGGAAAAAGGGAAATCCGTGTTTGCCTGCTCGGCTGATAACGGTAAAATAAAAGCAAACGAGGTTTATTCTTTAAAGAAAGGCGGGGTGATTGAGCTTGAAACCGATGCTTAACATAGCCCTGCCAAAGGGCAGACTCGGCGAAAAGGTTTACCTTATGTTTGAAAGGGCAGGCTTTGAGTGCCCGTCGATTAAGGAAAACAACCGTAAGCTTATCTTTGAGAACGAAGAGGCAGGCGTGAGATATTTCTGGGTGAAGCCCTCGGACGTACCGATTTACGTTGAGAGGGGAGCCGCAGACATAGGCGTTGCGGGAAAGGACATTTTGCTTGAATACGAGCCTGACGTTTACGAGCTGTCAGACCTTAAAATCGGCAAATGTGCAATGTGCGTGGCTGCGCCGAAGAGCTTTCGCGACAACAGCGCAAGGACGCTTCGTGTTGCGACCAAGTTTTCACGCATAGCAGGCAACTATTACTCTTCAATCGGCAGGGATATTGATATTATCCACCTCAACGGCTCAATTGAAATTGCGCCCATATTAGGACTGTCGGACGTCATAGTTGACATAGTGGAAACGGGCACAACCTTAAAGGAAAACAACCTTGAGGTTAAAAAGCAGATAGTGCCTATCAGCGCAAGGCTTATTGCAAACAAGGCGAGCTATAAGTTCAAGGCGGAGCAAATCAACGCCGTTGCGGACGGGCTGAAGGCTCAGACGGAGGAATAATATGATTAAGATAATGAAATACGGCGAGGTGCCGAACAGCGAAATATTTTTAAGAGCTGTGCCCGAAGCGGATGTCAGCGCAATTGTCGGCGACATTATTTCCGACGTAAGGCAAAACGGCGATGAGGCTCTACGCCGCTACACCGAAAAATTTGACGGCGCTTGTCTTGAAAGCCTTGCGGTAAGCGCTGAGGAAATCAAAGAGGCGCTTGCCAGCGTCGAGCCCGAGTTTCTTGAAATACTTAAAAAAGCGGCAAAGAATATCACGAAATTTCACTCCCGTCAGCAGAGAAACAGCTTTATTATCAACGACGAAAGCGGTATTGTAATCGGACAGAAGGTGATTCCGGTTGACCGTGCGGGACTTTATGTGCCGGGCGGTACGGCGGCTTATCCGTCGACGGTGCTGATGGACGCTATTCCTGCAAAAATCGCAGGCTGCAGGCAGGTGGTAATGGTTACTCCGCCCGACAAAAACGGTAAGGTTAACCCTGCAATTCTTGCCGCCGCAAGCGTTGCGGGCGTTGACAGGATTTTCAAGGTCGGCGGCGCTCAGGCAATCGCCGCACTCGCATACGGCACTGGGAGCATACCCAAGGTTGACAAGATTGTCGGTCCCGGTAACGCCTTTGTCGCCGAAGCGAAAAAGCAGGTTTTCGGCGTTGTTTCAATTGATATGATTGCAGGGCCGAGTGAAATTCTCGTTGTTGCGGACGGAAAATCCAACCCGAAATATGTTGCGGCTGACTTGCTTTCACAGGCTGAGCACGACAAAATGGCGAGCGCAGTGCTTGTAACGGATTCGGCTGAGCTTGCACGGGCGGTAAGCAACGAAATCGAAAAGCAGATACCGCTGCTCGAAAGGCACGAAATCGCAAGAGCGTCAATCGACAGAAACGGCAAGATTATAGTTGCCGACAGCCTTTCGGTAGTAATAGACATTGCAAACGAAATTGCGCCCGAGCACCTTGAACTTTGCGTAGACAACCCGTTTGACTACCTTGACTCGATACGCCACGCAGGCTCAATCTTTATGGGCAGAAGCTGTCCCGAGGCTCTCGGCGACTACTTCGCAGGACCAAACCACACCTTGCCGACGGGCGGCACTGCTAAGTTTTCAAGCCCTCTTTCCGTCGACGACTTTGTTAAAAAGACTCAGTACACCTACTATACCGAGGAGGCGCTTTCACGCTGTGCGGAGGATATAGCCTTCTTTGCGAAAAAGGAAGGGCTTACGGGTCACGCAAGGAGCGCCGTAATCCGTCTGGAGGAAAAATATGAGCAGACTGCTGAATAATAAAACAAAACGCCTCGTGCCGTATACGCCGGGCGAACAGCCCAAGGACGCGCAGTACGTTAAGCTGAATACAAACGAGTCACCGTTTCCGCCGTCTGAAAAGGCGGTTAAGTATGCTCAGGCGGAGCTTGACAGGCTTATGCTATACTCCGACCCCGACTGCACCCCGCTTGTAAAAAAGGCGGCTGAGGTTTTTGGAGTCGCCGAGGACGAGCTTCTTTTTACCAACGGCTCGGACGAGATACTCAACTTCGCATTCATGGCATTCTGCGACGAAGAGCGTCCCGTAGCTTTCCCCGACATCACCTACGGATTTTATCCCGTGTTTGCAGAGCTTAACGGAGTTCCGTATGAGGAAATCCCGCTTGACAAAGACTTTAAAGTAAATGTTGAGGATTACATTTCAATCGGAAAAAATATCTTTCTTGCAAATCCGAATGCGCCCACGGGCATAGCGCTCGGACTTGATGAAATTGAAAGCATAGTCAAATCAAACCCCGACAACCTTGTCGTCATTGACGAGGCTTACGTTGATTTCGGCGCAGAAAGCGCAATTGGACATATTAAAAAATACGACAACCTTTTAGTTACACGCACCTTTTCAAAATCACGCTCCATGGCAGGCGCAAGGCTCGGCTTCGGCATTGCCTGCAGGGAGCTTATCGCAGACCTTAACACGGTCAAGTATTCTACAAACCCATACAACGTAAACCGCGTTACAATGGCGGCGGGCACGGGCTCGCTGTGCGATGAGGAATACACCCTGAAAAACCTTGAAATAATCAAGGAAAACCGTGAGCTTACCGTTTGCGAATTAGAGAAGCTCGGCTTTAAGGTACTGCCTTCAAAGGCGAATTTTGTGTTTGCCTGCCACCCCTTCTTTGACGGCGAAAGGCTGTATAAGCTTTTAAAGGAAAACGGCGTGCTGATAAGGCACTTCAATAAGCAAAGAATTAAAAACTTTAACCGTATTACAATCGGCACGAAAGAGCAGATGCAAACGCTTACTAATAAAATCAAAACTATTTTTACCTCGGAGGGATTAATATGAGAGAGGCGACAATTAAAAGACAGACGGCTGAAACCGATATAGTTCTCAGCCTTTCGCTTGACGGAAGCGGAAAAAACGAGATAGCTACGGGCTGCGGCTTCCTTGACCATATGCTTACGCTTTTTGCCGTGCACAGCGGCTTTGACCTTTCGGTTAAATGTGCAGGCGACACCTATGTTGATTATCACCACACCGTTGAGGATATAGGCATAGCTCTCGGTCAGGCTTTTTCTGAGGCTGTCGGCGACAAGAAGGGCATTAAGCGCTTTGCCGACACCGTGCTACCGATGGACGAGGCGCTTATACTCAGTGCGGTCGATATTTCGGGCAGGGATTACCTCGGCTTTAACCTTTCGATCCCTGCACAGAAGGTCGGCGATTTTGACACCGAGCTCTGTGAGGAATTTTTCTTAGCCTTCGTAAGGAACAGTAAAATCACGCTTCACCTGCGTCAGCTTGCCGGAACAAACTCGCACCACATAATTGAAGGCTGCTTCAAGTCGGTTGCAAGGACGCTTCGCAAGGCGGTTGAAATTGACGAGAGGTTTTCGCAGAATATCCCTTCAACCAAAGGGGTGCTTTGATGGTAGCGATTATTAATTACGGAGTGGGAAACCTTTATTCCCTTAAAAGCTCCTTTGCCGCTATCGGCGAGCATGCGGTTGTCAGTGCGGACGAGGACGAAATCAGGTCCGCCGACCGCATAATACTTCCCGGCGTCGGAGCCTTTTCGGACGCTCTTGAAAAGCTGAAGGCTTCGGGGCTTGACGGCGTTCTTGTAAGCGAAGCCGAAAAGGGCAAGCCCGTCATGGGTATTTGCCTGGGAATGCAGCTTCTCTTTGACAAAAGCCTTGAATACGGCGAGCACGAGGGCTTAGGACTTATACGAGGCGAGGTAGTACCGTTTGAGGGCAGAATAAATAAAGAGCTCAAAATTCCGCACATCGGCTGGAATGCTCTCGAAATCACACAACCCGACTGTCCTTTGTTCAAATATATTAAAAACGCAGACTTTGTGTATTTTGTTCATTCCTATTTTGCCGACGGCTGCGATGAGAGCGTTACGGCGTACAGTGAATACGACATTCCCGTTACCGCCTCGGTGCAGTCGGGAAACGTTTTCGGCTGTCAGTTTCATCCCGAAAAAAGCGGCGAGGTCGGACTTAAAATACTTAAAGCGTTTTGTGAAATATAGGAGCAGAATATGAAAATTTTCCCTGCAATTGATTTATACGGCGGCAAGGCGGTGAGGCTTGTCAAGGGCGACTACAACCGTATGACCGTTTACAGCGACGACCCCGTTTCGGTGTCGCTTGATTTTAAAAGGCTCGGCGCCGAATATGTTCATCTTGTCGACCTTGAGGGCGCAAAGGAGGGGACTACCCCGAATTTTGAAACCGCGGTCGCAATTAAAAACACAAGCGGTCTTTTCTGCGAAATCGGCGGCGGTATAAGAAGCTTCGACACCGTCAAAAAATATATGAGCGCAGGGCTTGACCGTGTGATTTTAGGCACAGCCGCTCTGCAGGACGAGGAGCTTTTAAAAAGAGCCTGCGACGAATACGGAGAAAGGATTGCAGTCGGAGTCGACATTAAGGACGGCTTTGTTGCGGTTAAGGGTTGGCTTGAAAAGTCGGACACGGACGCCTTCTCCTTCTGTGAAAAAATGCAGAGCCTCGGAGTCGGCACGCTTATCTGCACCGACATTTCAAAGGACGGAAATATGAAGGGTACAAACCTTGAGCTTTACCGCCTTTTAAGCGAACGCTTCTCGGTAAACATCACGGCTTCGGGCGGAGTGTCAAGCCTTGAGGACATCAAAAGGCTCCGTCGGTTAAACCTATATGCCGCAATAGTCGGCAAGGCGTATTACATAGGCAAAATCAATCTTTCCGAGGCAATTGAGGTGGCAAGATGATTACAAAAAGAATAATTCCCTGCCTTGACGTTAAGGACGGCAGAGTGGTAAAGGGCGTTAATTTCAAATCCCTCGGCGATGTCGCTTCACCGATTGAGCTGGCTGAATATTACAGCCGAAGCGGAGCGGACGAGCTTGTCTTTTACGACATTACTGCTTCCTTTGAGGGCAGAAAGCTTTTTACGGACGTGCTTTGCGAAACCGCAAAAAGGGTGTTCATTCCGCTGACTGTCGGCGGCGGTATCAACAGCGTTGAGGACTTTGACCGTGTGCTTAAATGCGGAGCCGATAAGGTAAGCGTTAATTCCGGGGCTATACGAAACCCCTCGCTTGTGTCGGAGGCGGCGAAGCTTTACGGCGACCAGTGCGTCGTGCTTTCCGCAGATGTGAAGAGAGTTGACGGAGTTTTCAGAGTCTTTTCAAAGGGCGGACGTGAAAACACCGGCATGGAGGCAATCGAATGGATAAAGCGTTGCGTAGGAAACGGAGCGGGCGAGGTAGTGCTTAACTCAATCGACACCGACGGCGTTAAAAACGGCTTTGACCTTGAAATGCTCGACAAGGTGTGCAACGCAGTAAACGTACCTGTTATCGCTTCCGGCGGCGCAGGCGGCATAGAGGACTTTATTACTCTTTTTAAAACCCTGCCCAAGGTTGACGCAGGGCTTGCGGCTTCCATTTTCCACTTCGGTGAGGTGAAAATAGAAACGCTCAAGCAGGAAATGAAAAATAACAATATTCCCGTAAGGATTTAAAGGTGACAGTATGATAAACATTGATTCTCTTAAATTTGACGAAAGGGGTCTTATCCCGGCAATAGTCGTTGACTCTGCGACCAAGCGCGTTTTGACGCTTGCTTATATGAACAGGGAAAGCCTTGAAATTTCGGTTGAGAAAAAGCTTACCTGCTTTTGGAGCCGTTCCCGTCAGCAGCTTTGGCTCAAGGGCGAAACCAGCGGAAACTATCAGCATATAATTTCAATCACAGCCGACTGCGACTGCGACGCTCTTGTCGTAGCCGTCAGACCCGACGGCCCTGCCTGCCATCTCGGCACAACATCCTGCTTTGAAAACACGCTCTTTGAAAGCGATGAGGAAGAGGAGTTTTCTCTTGAGGCTCTCATGCAGCTTATCAGGGGCAGAAAGACCGACAAAAAGGAAGGCTCATACACAACCTATCTTTTTGAAAAGGGGCTTGACAAAATCCTTAAAAAGGTAGGCGAGGAGTCAACAGAGGTCATCATTGCCGCCAAGGCGCAGGACAAAAAGGAAACCGTTTACGAAATAGCTGACCTCGTTTATCACGTTATGGTGCTGATGATTGAGGCGGGCATTTCCCTTGAGGACGTAGAAAAGGAGCTTGCCTCGCGTCACGTTATCGACAGGAAGGTTAAGCAGGAGAAAATGACCTGATGATAAAGATCGATTTGCACATTCATTCAACCTACTGCGACGGCAAGAGCACGCTGCGTGAGAGCGTTGACTCGGCAATCGAAAAGGGCTTTGCAACCATCGGCTTTTCGGGCCACAGCTATACCTTTTTTGACGAGAGCTACTGTATGAGCCTTGAGGACACTGAGCGTTATTTTACCGAGGCAAGCTGGCTCGGGCGCCGTTTTAAAAAGAAGCTGACCGTGCTTGTCGGGATTGAGCAGGACTATTATTCCGATCAGCCGATTGACCGCTACGACTATGCAATCTGCTCCGTTCACTACCTCAAGCTCGGAGAAGAATACATTCCCGTTGACGAAAGCGCCGAAATTCTTAAAAGCGCCGCAGAAAAGTATTTTGACGGCGATATGTATGCGCTTTGCGAAAGGTATTACGAAACTGTGTCCGACCTTACAAACAAGTGGAATGCAAGAATAATCGGGCACATTGACCTTATTACTAAATTTCAGGAGCAGGAAAAGCTCTTTGACGAGGATAACCCCCGTTATGTTGCGGCTTGGAAAAAGTGCGTTGATAAGCTCCTCGAAACACAGCCTCTTTTCGAAATCAACACGGGCGCAATTTCAAGAGGCTACCGCACAACGCCTTATCCGTCAAAGGAGATTATTGACTACATAAGGGAAAACGGCGGTACGTTTATCCTTTCAAGCGATTCGCACAGTGCGGAAACCATCGGCTTTAAGTTTGACGAATACGAGCAGTATATCGAGGACAAAACAGTTCAGATATAATTTTCACACATAGCGGACGACGACCCGTTAACGGCGAAGCATAAAAAACGAAACGAAACAAATCCTATGCGGTGATATGTTTTTTGCGCCTGCGGCGTTAGTAGCAGCATATCATTGTTTCTTTATTTCATTATTTCATTCTTTCTTTATTGTTTGTTGTCACTGCTTTGTCATAACCTTGTCAAGACCTTGTCACGACATTGTCATCCGTTTGTTGTTCAAAACTGTCAAAAGCCTGATAATCGCTGTATTTTACGACGGTTATTTTTGTGCAAAACCTTGTCGTTTTTACGAGGATTTTTCCGGTGCGTTCAAGCTTCTTAAGAGCGGTTCTGACCTGACTTACGGAAAGCCCCGTTTCCTATGAAAGGCTCGCAACGCTTGTGAAAGGTATTGACATCGGTGTACCATTCCCGATTGATTATCTTTCTGTGAAGTAAAATCCAGCCACGTTCATTTTTAATGCCTCCTTTAAAAATATCCTTCACTAATACACGCAAGAGGGCGAAAGTGTATCACTTTTTTGATACACTTTTTTCTTTGAAAATGCCGACATTCCGCACAGCACCAATTAAAACGGGACTTTAAAAAATTTTTTTAAAAGGTAAAAAAACAGCCGCAGCTTACGGACAGCGTCCTTTAACTGCGGCTTCGTTATTGCATTTCTTTTTAAACCCTGATCAGTGAATAATCACGTTTTTTAAGAACTCTTAACAGCTCGTCGTTGGAGGTTATCGATATGTCGGTAATAATTCCTCCTCTTGCTTCGTCGCCGAGCTGATGAAAATCAGAGCCCGAGGTTGTGTGGAATTTATATTTGTTTGCCCAGATTTCGGCAATGTCATTGTTTGAGTTGTGCCTTACACAGCCGTTAAAGACCTCAATTCCCGTAAGGTATTCGGGGTTGGTAACGGTCATATTGAACCTGAAGGGGTGCGCCTGGAAAATAAGCAGGTCATTTTTCTTCGCAAGCTTTGAAAAGGACTTGATGTCCATATCAAGCAGGTTTTTGTTCCTTCTTAAAAACTGCTCGGTAATTCCGTAGACGAGGTAGTCGTTTTCCGAGGGCGAATCAAAGCGAAGCTCCATCCCGAGCAGGACGTTGATTCTGCCGTCTGCGTATTCCTTGGCGGCGTTGTAGCCCTGAAGGAAAATGTCGACAATCTCATCCCACGAAAGCTTTTTGTAGTTATATTTAAAGAAGGTGTGGGTGCTCATATGGTCGGTGATTATAACCGTGTCGTATTCGTGACGAAGGTAAGCGTCAATAAGCTCGCTTGCGTCCGCCTTGCCGCAGTTGCTCGTTTCCGCCGTGTGGCAGTGCATTTCGGTTTTGAATTTCTGCATAAAATCACCTCCCTATTATCATACTAAATTTTTGCGAATTTGCAAGAGAATTTCTTGTTTTTTTGTATAATTTTCAGTTTGTTAATAAATTGTTAAATTTTTAAATAATGATTTAAAATAACGGAGGTAATATTGCTTTTATTATTTTTTGTGTGGTAAAATGATTTTAAATACGGGGGTGTAAATATGTTGATTTCCGAAAAACTTAAAAGCAATCGGGTTTGTACTTCCTTTGAGGTTTTTCCGCCTAAAAACGATATGCCGTTTGAACCGGTCAAAAACGCGGTGTGCGAGCTTTCGGCGTTTTCGCCCGACTATATCAGCGTTACCTACGGAGCGGGGGGAGGCACCTCGAAAAACACGCCCGAAATAGTTTCGTTTATTCAGGACGAGCTGCATATTCCTTCCGTGGCGCACCTTACCTGCGCCTCATCGACGAAGGAGGAAATTGACGTTATTTTAAACGAGCTTAAAAGCAGAGGCATTAAAAACATTCTTGCCCTCAGGGGCGACATACCCGACGGCGTTCAGCCCGATGATAACCACTATAGGTACGCAAGCGAGCTTATTACGAAAATCCGTGAATTTGACTGCTTTTCCGTCGGAGCCGCCTGTTACCCTGAGTGTCACACTCAGGCTAAAAACTCCGTTGAGGATTTAATGCACTTAAAGCACAAGGTTGACTGCGGAGCCGAGTACCTTATAACTCAGATGTTCTTTGACAATTCCGCCCTTTACAGCTTCCTTTACAGGGCGCTGAAGGTCGGCATTGACGTTCCCGTTGTCGCCGGTATTATGCCCGTCATCAACCGCAAGCAGATAGTCAGAAGCTGTTCCCTTTCGGGAGCCACGCTTCCTTCAAAATTCAGAATTATGCTCGACCGCTTTTCCGACGAGCCCGAAAGCCTCAGGCAGGCGGGCATCGCCTATGCCACCGAGCAGATAATCGACCTTATCTCAAACGGCGTCAGCAATATACATATCTACACTATGAACAAGCCTGAGGTTGCAGGCAAAATAATCGAAAACCTGTCGTCCATTCTATAAGAGGTGATTTTTTGTTCGGGTACGTTAAGCCTGATAAGCCTGAGCTTAAAATTAAAGAGTTTGAAACCTACAAGGCGGTGTACTGCTCCGTCTGCCGCACACTCGGAAAGCATTACGGTATTCTGTCGAGGTTCCTGCTTACCTATGATTCGGCGTTTTACGTTATAGTGCTTAAATGCCTTTTGCAAAGCGAATGCGACTGCGCCGAAAGGGGAGTATGCAGGTTTAATCCGCTTAAAAAATGCCATTATATTCCCGAGGACGAGCTTTTACGAAGAGCCGCCGCACTGACGGTTATTATGTTCTACTACAAGCTTCTTGACGACATAAGGGACGGACGCGGACCGAGAAAGCTTTTTTGTTATATCCTTTTACCGTTTGTTAAAAATAAGTTTAAAAAAGCTGTGAAGGATTATTCACAATTTGACGGTATAATATCACTGTCGATGAAAAAACAAGCACAGACCGAGCTTAACAAGGACTGCTCCGTTGACAGGGCTTGTGACCCGTCCGCAACGGCTCTCGGCGAAATATTTTCCTACGGTATTGACGACGGGGAGCTTCGCAGGGTGCTTTACAGAATCGGCTACTGCGTGGGCAGGTGGGTGTACCTTGCGGACGCCTTTGACGACCTTGAAAAGGATGTTAAAAGCGGAAGCTTTAACCCGTTCGCCGTGAAATACGGGCTTGAACGGGAAAATGTTAAAAACCTTGACGACGAAGTGATTGACGGCATTTCGGCTTCGATCAGGCTTACCGCCAACGAGGCGGCTTCGGCTTTTGATTTAGCACAGCACAAATGCTATTCTCCGATTGCCGAAAACATTATTTATGACGGAATGGAAAATGAACTGATTAATATAATTCACAAAAAACGAGGTGCGAAGAAGTAAATGGATGCTTATGCTGTTCTCGGAGTAAACAGGGGCTCTACAATTGAAGAAATCAAGCAGGCTTACCGAGAGCTTTCAAGGAAATATCAGCAGGAAAGCCTTGACGGCAGTCCGCTTTCCGACGTTGCCCGCAGGAAAATGCAGGAGCTTGATATGGCTTATGACGACATTATGTCGGAGCTTAATATCGGGTTTAATCAGGGAAATGCAAATTCTTACGCCTCGTCACAGGGAGACTACGGAAGCTCGCAGTACTACGATGTGCGTCAGCAGATTCAGAACGGCAGGGTGGACGACGCCGAAACAATTCTTGACGGCATTCCCTCCTCAATGAGGAACGCCGAATGGTATTATTTAAAGGGGCAGATTCACCAAAAACGCGGCTGGTTTGACGAGGCTTATTCAAATTACTCAAAGGCTTGTCAGATGGAGCCTTCGAACACCGAATACTCAAATGCGTTCAACGCTTTAAACAGAAATGCGACAGGAGGTTACAGGCAGAATTACGGCTCGTCCTCAAGCAGCTGCGGCGCTTGCGACATCTGCTCAGGCTTGATTTGTGCAGACTGCTGCTGCGAATGTATGGGCGGCGACCTGATTTCCTGCTGTTGATATGAGCAAGAAAAAAATAACAAGTAAAACAACGCTGGGCGGTATTATTGCCGCCCTGAGCGTTGCCCTGATGTTTATGACGGGACTGATTCCCGTAATGACCTATGCAATACCTGCGGCGGCAGGCGTTTTGCTTACAATGATAGTAATTGAAATTGACAAAAAATGGGCGTTCGGAGTTTATGCCGCAGTGGCACTATTGTCAATGTTTCTTGTAGCCGACAAGGAAGCGGCGCTGATGTACGCCATGTTTTTCGGCTATTACCCGATACTCAAGGCGGTAGTTGAAAAGCATTGCTCGGTACCCGTTTCGTGGGTTATAAAGCTTGTCGTTTTCAACCTTACAATGGTGCTTGCCTTTTTAACGTCGGTTTACGTTTTCAAAATCCCCTTTGACGCTATGCAGAAATACGGCAGGATTGCGGCGGTGCTGCTTCTGGCGGTCGGCAATATTGTGTTTGTTGTGTTTGATATGATGCTGACAAACCTTATTACGCTTTACCTTATGAAGTGGCAAAAGCTGCTTAAAAGACTTTTTAAATTTTAAAGGCGCATTAATTGTGCCTTTTTTCTTTGCAAATTGACAGTTTTATAGTATAATAATATATTAGGATATCAGGGGGTGTTGAAAATAGCCGTAAACAGTAATGAAAATATTCACAAGGGACACCGTGAAAGGGTAAAGGAGCGTTTTGTAAAGGAAGGTATTAAGTCCTTTGAGGACCACGAGGCTCTTGAAATGCTGCTTTATTACGCCGTGCCGCAGAGGGATACAAACGAGCTTTCACACAGGCTGTTAAATGAATTCGGCTCTCTTGCAGGCGTGTTTGACGCTTCGGTTGAATCGCTTCAGAGCGTCAGCGGAGTCGGCAAAAACACCGCCGTGCTGATTAAGCTTATCCCTGCGATGTACTCAAAATACCTCGAGAGCAATATCGCCTGCGAAAAGCTGACGCTTGAAAGCGCCGAGCAGTCGGGAGGCTATTTTGTTTCAAAGCTTATGCCGTATTCGCACGAGGTGCTTATGGCGGCTTTTCTTGACAGCAAGCTCAGCGTAAGGCATACCGTTGTAATCAGCGAGGGCACAAGCACGAAAACCGAGCTTTCCTTCAGGAAGATAATCAGCACCGCCTTAAACCTCAACACACCCAATATCATCATCGCGCACAACCACCCGTCGGGAGTTGCGGCGCCGTCTGCAAACGACATCGAGGCGGTAAGACAGCTCAGCCGTATGCTTTCAAAGCTTGACCTTCATTTAAAGGACAGCATAATCGTTGCGGGCGAAAACTATTTTTCTATGGCGGGAAAAACCAAATTCAGCTATCTGTTCACATAAGCGAAAGGACCTTCAATGTTTAAGCTTCACTCAAATTACAAGCCCACGGGCGACCAGCCGCAGGCAATCGAAAGACTTGTCGACGGCGTAAACAAGGGATATATGGAGCAGACTCTGCTCGGAGTTACCGGTTCGGGTAAGACCTTTACAATGGCAAACGTTATTGCAAAGCTTAACCGTCCTACTCTTGTGCTCGCTCACAACAAAATTCTCGCCGCTCAGCTCTGCACGGAGTTCAAGGAATACTTCCCCGAAAATGCGGTTGAGTATTTTGTTTCTTATTATGACTATTATCAGCCCGAGGCGTATATTCCCAACACCGACACCTATATTGAAAAGGATTCGGCAATAAACGACGAAATTGACAAGCTGCGCCACTCCGCCACGTCTGCGCTTGCGGAAAGGCGTGACGTTATAATCGTTTCGAGCGTGTCCTGTATTTACACCCTCGGCAACCCGATTGACTATAAAAATATGATTATTTCCCTTCGACGGGGCATGAAAAAGGACAGGGACGAGCTTTTAAAAAAGCTTGTTGAAATACAGTACGAAAGAAACGACGTAAATTTTATTCGTAACAAATTCCGCGTAAGGGGAGATACCGTGGAAATTTTCCCCGTTTACTCAAACGACACTGCAATCAGAGTCGAGTTTTTCGGCGACGAAATTGACCGTATCAGCGAAATTAACGCCCTCACGGGTCAGATTAAAAACGTTATTTCGCACGTTGCGATTTATCCTGCTTCTCACTATGTTGTGTCACCCGACAGACTTGAAAGGGCAATCGAGGAGATACTTGCCGAAATGGAGCAAAGAGTTAAATATTTTGAGCAAAACGGCAAGCTTATTGAGGCGCAGAGAATACGTCAGCGCACCGAATACGATATGGAAATGCTCAGAGAAACGGGCTTTTGCAAGGGAATAGAAAACTATTCGCGCATATTGTCGGGCAGGGAGCCCGGCTGTACTCCGTTTACACTGCTTAATTATTTTCCCGACGACTTCCTTCTTTTCGTTGACGAGTCGCATGTCACCCTGCCGCAGGTAAGGGGAATGTACGGCGGCGACCGCTCACGCAAGGAGGCGCTTGTTGACTTCGGCTTCAGGCTTCCGTCTGCGTTTGACAACCGTCCGCTGACCTTTGACGAGTTTTACGACAGGGTAGGGCAGAAAATCTTTGTCAGCGCCACGCCCGGCGAAATGGAAAAGCAGAAGAGCCTGCAGACCGTTGAACAGCTGATAAGACCCACGGGACTGCTTGACCCCGAAATTTCCGTAAGAGAAACCGAGGGTCAGATTGAGGATCTTATTTCCGAAATCAACGAAAGAGTTGAACGAAAGGAAAGGGTGCTTGTCACCACGCTGACCAAGAAAATGGCGGAAAACCTTACCGACTTTCTTGAGGATCACGACATCAAGGTTAAATATATGCACTACGACGTCGACACGATTGAGCGTATGGAAATCATCAGGGATTTAAGGCTCGGCGAGTTTGACGTGCTTGTAGGCATCAACCTGCTTCGTGAAGGACTTGACATTCCCGAGGTGTCGCTTGTCGCTATTCTCGACGCTGACAAGGAGGGCTTCCTGCGCTCGGAAACCTCTCTTATTCAGACTATCGGCAGAGCTGCAAGAAACGCCGACGGTAAGGTAATAATGTACGCCGACAGCGTTACTCCGTCAATGGAAAGGGCTATCAGCGAAACCTACCGACGCAGGGAAATTCAGCAAAAATATAACGAGGAGCACGGTATCACTCCTACCACTATCAAGAAGGGCGTCAGGGATATAATCGAAATCACCGACACGCACAAGCTCGATTCCGGCAAGAGGCTTTCGAGGGTTGAGCGTGAAAAGCTTATCGCTCAGCTGACGGAGGAAATGAAGGCGGCGGCAAAGATACTCGAGTTTGAGCACGCCGCTATGCTCAGGGACAAAATAAAGAAATTAAAGGAAGGCAAATAAGCGTGCAGAATAAGTTTTTAACCGTAAAGGGCGCTTGTGAACACAACTTAAAAAATGTTGACATAAAAATACCGAGGGATAAGCTGATAGTTTTTACGGGGCTTTCCGGTTCGGGTAAATCCTCGCTTGCCTTTGACACTATTTACGCCGAGGGACAGAGAAGGTATATCGAGTCGCTTTCGTCCTATGCGAGGATGTTTCTCGGTCAGATGGAAAAGCCCAGGGTCGATTATATCGAGGGGCTTTCTCCGGCTATCTCAATTGACCAGAAAACCACCTCGAAAAATCCGCGTTCAACCGTAGGCACGGTTACGGAAATATATGACTATTTAAGGCTTCTTTACGCAAGGGTCGGCACTCCGCACTGCCCCGAATGCGGCAGGGAGATTTCAATCCAGACCGTTGACACGATAGTCGACGCCGTAATGCGCCTTTCCGAGGGAACAAAAATCCAGATTATGGCTCCCGTTGTAAGAGGCAGAAAGGGAGAGCACGTTAAGGAGTTTGACTCGGCAAGAAAATCGGGCTACGTCAGGGTCAGGGTTGACGGAAATATCTACGACCTTTCCGAGGAAATCAAGCTTGAAAAAAATATAAAGCACAACATTGAGGTCATTATTGACAGACTTGTAATCGGCAGCGACATACGCTCACGCCTCGCTGACTCTATTGACACCGCCTGCAACCTTACGGGCGGCATAGTGCTCGTCGACGTAATTGACGGTAAGGAAATGCTCTTCTCACAGAACTTTGCCTGCCCCGAGCACGGCACGGTAATTGAAGAGATGAGTCCGAGAATGTTTTCCTTCAACAACCCCTTCGGCGCCTGTCCGACCTGCACGGGACTCGGTATTTTTATGAAAATCAGTCCCGACCTCGTCATTCCCGACAAATCGCTTTCAATCAATCAGGGCGCCGTGAAAGCCACAGGCTGGTCGAAGGCGGACAGCGGAACAATCGCACAGATGTATTATCAGGCGCTTGCCGACGAATACGGCTTTACGCTTGACACCCCGATTAAGGAGCTTACCAAGAAACAGCTTGACGCTATCCTTTACGGTACGGGCGGTAAGAAGATTAAAATGACCAGGGTCAGCGAATACGGCTCGGGAACATATAAAACCGAATTTGAGGGCGTTATCAACAACCTTCAGCGGCGTTATGACGAAACCACAAGCGAGTGGTCGAGGTATGAAATTACGCAGGTTATGGAGGAGTGCAACTGTCCCGAATGCGGCGGACAGAGGCTTAAAAAATCAGCCCTGGCGGTAACCGTCGGCGGTAAGAACATAATGGAATTTACCGATATGTCTATTGTTAAGGCGCTCGAATTTTTAAACTCTCTTGAGCTTTCCGAACGCCAAAAAATGATAGCAGGGGAGATACTCAAGGAAATAAGGCAAAGGCTCAGCTTCCTTCAAAGCGTGGGTCTCGGCTACCTTACCCTTTCCCGTTCATCGGGTACGCTTTCGGGCGGAGAAAGCCAGAGAATAAGACTTGCCACGCAAATCGGTTCCTCTCTTATGGGCGTGCTTTATATACTTGACGAGCCGAGCATAGGACTGCATCAGCGCGACAACGCAAAGCTTATCAACACCCTTAAGGAGCTTCGCGACCTCGGCAATACGCTTATTGTCGTTGAGCATGACGAGGAAACAATTCTTGAGGCTGATTACGTTGTCGACATAGGCCCCGGAGCCGGTATTCACGGCGGCGAGGTCGTGGCGTGCGGAAGCGTTGACGATATAATGAAATGCGAAAACTCCGTCACGGGTCAGTATTTAAGCGGTAAAAAGACTATTCCGATACCCGAAAAGAGGAGAAAATCAAACGGCAAATCCCTTCTTATCAAAAAGGCGGCGGAAAACAACCTTAAAAAGATTGATGTTGAAATTCCCCTCGGTCAGTTTGTCTGTGTGACGGGCGTTTCGGGCTCGGGCAAATCTTCTCTTATAAACGAAATACTTTACAAAAAACTTGCCAATGAGCTTAACCGCGCAAGGCATCCCGTCGGAAAGCATCAGGAAATCCTCGGCATTGAAAACCTTGACAAGGTAATCGACATCGACCAGTCCCCGATAGGCAGAACGCCGCGTTCAAACCCTGCGACCTACACGGGCGTTTTTAACGATATAAGGGAGCTGTACGCCTCTACTCAGGACGCAAAAATCAGGGGTTACAGCGCTTCACGCTTTTCCTTTAACGTAAAAGGCGGACGGTGCGAGGCGTGTCAGGGCGACGGCATCAACAAAATCGAAATGCATTTCCTGCCCGATATTTACGTTCCCTGCGAAACCTGCAAGGGCGCAAGGTATAACCGTGAAACCCTTGACGTTAAGTACAAGGGTAAAAGCATTTACGACGTGCTTGAAATGACGGTAGAGGAGGGTATGAATTTCTTTAAAAATCAGCAGAAGATTTTCCGCAAGCTTCAGACCCTCTATGACGTAGGGCTCGGTTATGTTAAAATCGGTCAGCCTGCCACCACGCTTTCGGGCAGAGAGGCGCAGAGGGTCAAGCTTTCCACCGAGCTTTCAAAGCCTGCCACGGGCAAGACGATTTATATACTTGACGAGCCGACCACGGGCCTGCATACGGCAGACGTTCACAAGCTTATTGATGTGCTTCAGCGCCTTGTCGACAAGGGCAACACCGTTGTCGTAATTGAGCATAACCTTGACGTTATAAAGGTTGCCGATTACATTATCGACTTAGGACCCGAGGGCGGAGACGAGGGCGGCAAAATCGTCGCAAAGGGCACGCCCGAGGAGGTCGCAAGGGTTAAAAAATCCTACACGGGTCAGTACCTGAAAAAAATCCTTTCAAAGTAAACGGCAAATGCCTCCCTGAACTCAGGGAGGCTGTTTTTATTACACTTAAGCAAGGAATAATCCGCCGGCTTCATCGGCGGTTATATTTTATAGCTGTTTTTTTGTTACCTGTTGAAGCGTCTTAAGATACAAATTAAACTTGACAATATAGTTATTAGACATATATAATTATACTGTTATGTTTTATATTTACACGGAGGAATGGATATGAAAAAAACAACCAAAATTTTAAGCTTGCTTTTAGCGGTGCTTATGCTTGCATCCGCAGTGCTTGTGTTCAGCTCCTGCTCAAAGTCGGGCAGTGAAGGCTCCTCGCAAGCCGTATCGGAAAATGCTTCTGCCGACAACGGTTCGGAAAAGGGCTCCAAGAACGCTAAGTATGACATTGTTTCGGCGAATTTCGCCGAAAAGGTTATCTGCTACGACCACGAAAACCCCGGCAGCTATTTCGGCGGCGCAGAGGGTCGTTACTGTGTTGACATCGTGCTTTCGGTCAGCGATGCAGGCGACGCTGGTATTTCCGAGGAAAACGCTACGGGAAGCTTTACCTATGACGGCAGAGAATACGAGCTTCAGTATGTCAGGGAGTGGGGCAAAAGCGGCTTTATGACCCAGGACGAGTATAAAAATATGCCTGCCCACGATTCGGGACTTATTCATCTTTTCGCAGTAGCCTTACCCGAGGGCGCAGAGAAGACAACCGACTTAAAGGTTGAGTTTACCGTAGGCGGTAAAAAGGACTCGGTAAAAATTGCGCCTCCCGTCAGCGAGGACCCTCTTGCAGCAAAGAAGGAGCTTAAGGTCGGCGACAAATTTACAAACGTATATAAGGATCTGGACATCGAGGTGTTCAGGTGCACCAAGGGTGAGCTTCTCACCTCCGAGCCCGACAAGTCCGCAAGATATGTAGGCGAGTCGTTTGACGTTGTTCTTAAAATTACAAACAAGGGCACAACGGAAATTACCGACGCCGACATCAGCCATTATATTGAAGGCTATGTCAGCTATAAGGGCCGTGACGGAGAGTTCCTGTCGGCAGGCGAAAAGTTTGAAAACGACGAGCACACGGAGCTTGTTTTCGAAAAAACAATTGCTCCCGGACAGACGGCTTTCTATCATCTGATTACCCGCGCCGAGGATACTGCGGACGATATTTTCCGCATTAATTTCGGTTTTAACAGCTATATAATCAAGCCTGCAGGATAAAAGGGGGACGTATAAATGAAAATGGCAGGTTTAAACAAGGAAGCCCGTATGTACAATATCGCAAGGGAAGCGCTTATTACTATTATTTTGCTTACTGTCGCTAATATTGTGTTTTTCCTTATCAGCTCCGAAACGCATATTATCGGCTCGGTTTTCCTTGCATACGCACTGTTTGACCCCACTGAAATCTTGTTCACAATCATTTCCGTAATCATCCTGGCTGTTTATTTTGCAATGTACTTTTTGTCAAAAACAAAGGCGTGGGCTATGATAACCTCGCTTGTACTGTTCAGCCTTGATACGGTATATCTTGTCGTAATGGCGATAGGCGCAAACACGGGAATGCTTGACGATGTAATGGTTATGACCTCCTCTCAGAGGGCTTCTTTAACCGTTTCCGTGATTTTTGAGCTTATTGCCCATGCAGTAGTGCTTGTCTGCCTTATTTTAGGCGCAAAAAATGCAAAGGCGGCTCTGTCACAGACGGACGTAGGCAACCTTAATCCCTTTAATAACGCTAGCCCTGCAATGCCTGCAGCTCAGGCGTATGCGCCGACAAACGTTCAGTCCGTCGCCGCGCCGACTGCGACGAGAACCTTTCAGATGACTCTTGTTCAGATTGGCTTTAAGCAGGCGGACAACGGGCAGGCTGAAAAATATAAGCTGTTTAAAAACAGCCTTAACGCGCTTTTAAAAGGCTCTCTTAACATAAACGGCAATGAGGTTATAATCAGCGGCAAAAGCATAATGGCGGGTATGCTTATCCCCGAAAATGAGATTATCAGGTTTACCGCAAACGACGTTGTGTCAGTTAACGAAATCCCCAACAAGGGCGCTTACGGCTACTGTGTAATGTTCCGCAACGGAAACGGAATTAATCTCTGCGCTTCAAAGAAGGAAAAGGCGACTCTTGCTCAGGCGCTTTCAAGCGTGGGCATTTTCGTCCCGCCGGCACAGATGTAATTGTTGATACGAAAAAATCCGCAGAGAAATCCTCTGCGGATTTTTAATACGGTCAGACAGTTATTATAATCAAGCAATAATATTAAAAATAATTAAAAAATACCCTTGACAATAACAGCATTTTTTGATATTATATTGGGGCGTTGAAACGCTGGTGTAGCTCAGTTGGTAGAGCAGCTGATTTGTAATCAGCAGGTCGGGGGTTCAAGTCCGTCCACCAGCTCCACTTCGTCACAAGCTACATATCGCTCGTTTCCGCAGGACTGCGAAAAGCTCGCTCATTCCGCTGCTCCTCGTTTCCGAAAAACATCACGTTTGCTTCGCCTGCTCGTTTGCAAGCGCACTCACGACGGCTACGCTTCACTACCAATGTTTTTCGGGTTAAAAATGAAGGTTGAATTGAGCGTTATATATCCGGCTTGGACGGTAACTTAATAAATGTGGGAGTGTTCCCGAGTGGCCAAAGGGGGCAGACTGTAAATCTGTTGTCGACGACTTCGGTGGTTCGAATCCACCCGCTCCCACCAAGAACACAGTTAAGGCTTTTGCCTTGGCTGTGTTCTTTTTTTGACGATAAGGGTGGATTCGAACCCAATAGTCCGTCTTTTGCGAGGTAACGAGCAAAAGGGACATATAATCGAACCTGTTTGCGAAGCAAACTTACGGTGAGCGAAGCGAACCGAATCCACCCGCTCCCACCAAGAACACAGTTAAGGCTTTTGCCTTAGCTGTGTTCTTTTTTTTTATTGTTAAGGGTGGATTCGAACCTTTAGTCCATGTCGAGCGGTTTGCCGCAGGCAGAGCGAGACGGACATATAAAATGAACCTGTTTGCGAAGCAAACTTACGGTGAGCGAAGCGAACCGAATCCACCCGCTCCCACCAAGAACACAGTTAAGGCTTTTGTCTTAACTGTTTTTCTTTTTGAAGTTAACCTGAGGTGGATTCGAACCTTTTGACGAGGTATTTTCAATGATGTGTTCCGCTGTTGCGGAACGTGATGTATGCTTCGCAAATGATGTGCTTTGTGCGTGATGTATGCTTTTCAAGTGAAAGGAACACATCTTACAAGTATAGGAAGGGTGAATTCTAACCGAATAATCCGTACAATGTACGTTAAACGGTACTTATATTGTAATTATTACAGCTATGTTGCTTTTGTGTTTGCTATTATATCTGAGTTATATTATAATTATATCAACAAATATAATAACGGGGAGTGTGCTGACAGTGGAGGATTATATTTACTATTTAAAAGAAGATAACTATACCAAGCATTTGGCAAGCTCTACCGGTGCCTTGACGGAAATGCTGTTAGGTCTTATAGGCTGGGAACCGTTTGAACAAGGTAATTACATAGAGAGCGACTTGTTTTATCTTGGCGAAAATGACGGTCTCTCAATTGAAAATGCAATGAAGGAGCGTTTTCGCGGAAACTGGTATGTGTGTACCGATTTATCTGAACAGGCGCAGGAAAGAATAATTAGCGGTTTCTCCCTTGACCTTGAATTGCTTGACGTATCTTTTGAAAAAGCTGTTACTGATATTGTTATTTCTTTAATGAAAGAGTCATATAGAAATAATATATCGGATTATCAAAGATATATCAACGAGTATTGCGAGGAAGTTAAGGAATGTTTTGGAATGCAAAAAATTAAAGCTGTTTTTCGTTCAACCAAAAAAACAAAATACAGGCTTATGGAAGAAAACTACGGCTTATTTTTTTTCGGTGCGGTTTTCGTTGAGTTCGAAGGCGGTCATGTGCTGATGCTTTTGCCTTCTAATTCGGAATAAAAATACCTTTTTTAAAAGGCTGATACCGTGTGTATGTTACAAGTCGTTTTTTAAAAAAGCTTCTCTGTAATTATTATATTTTTTTCATGAAGGCTTGTTGCTTGCAGACTGCTTTTGTTTATGCTATATTATATACCGTAAAGCAGGTGAAACTATGAAAAAGACGAACAATCGCAACACTAAAAAGAAAATCGTTTCCGCCGCCTGGAGGCTCTTTTATGAGCAGGGCTACGACAACACCACCGTTGACGACATTGTTTCCGAGTCCGGCACGTCCAAGGGCTCGTTTTACCATTATTTTGAAAGCAAGGACGCTTTGCTTTCCTCGTTGGCATACCTTTTTGACGAAAAATACGAGGAGCTTATTCCCGAAATGGACGACGGCATGACGGCGCTTGACAAGCTTCTGTTTTTAAACCGTGAGCTTTTCAGAATGATTGAGGACAGCGTTTCAATTGACCTGCTCAAAAAGCTGCTTTCCTCTCAGCTCGTTACAAGGGGCGACAAAAGCCTGCTCGACCGCAACCGCACTTACTTTAAGCTTCTCAGATCCATTGTTATGGAGGCAAGGCAGAAAGGGGAGTTAAGCGCCGATTTTTCCGTAAACGATATTGTCAAGGCTTACGCCCTTTATGAGAGGTCGCTTCTCTACGACTGGTGTCTGTGCAACGGCGACTACTCGCTTTCGGCATACAGCGGCGAGCATTTTCCGATGTTTTTGAGCGCATATTTCAAAAAACGATAAAATTTATTTTTCGTATAATTTAAAGTGTAGACTTTAGTCTAATTTAAAGCCGTTGAATTTGTTGATATAAACAATTCAACGGCTTCTTTCGTATAAATATAAGTCTATACTTTGTTCCCTCTTCCATTCTACTATAATTTGTGCTAAAATACACAAGTTGTTATTATAAACAGGAGGAGAAAACAAATGACTGTATCAAACATTATCATTCTTGTTGCCATTGTCATTTATATGATTATGATGATCGGCATCGGCATCGGTTTTTCGGGAAAAAACAAATCCTCAAGCGACTTCTATCTCGGCGGCAGAAAATTAGGACCGCTTGTCACTGCAATGAGCGCAGAGGCTTCCGATATGAGCGGCTGGCTTCTTATGGGTTTGCCTGCGGTTGCGCTTATGGGCGGACTTGCCGAGGCAAGCTGGACGGCTATCGGACTTGCGGCAGGAACATATTTAAACTGGCTTTTCGTGGCTAAACGTATCCGTGTTTATTCTTCAAGGATTGACGCTTATACTCTGCCCGATTTCTTTTCAAAACGCTTCGGCGGCAACAATAAGGCTTTAACGCTTATTGCGGCACTGATTATTGTCGTATTCTTTATTCCTTATACCGCCTCGGGCTTCTCCGCATGCGGCAAGCTCTTCTCTACGCTTTTCGGTATGGATTACGTCAACGCTATGATTATCAGCGCCGTCGTTATTGTCGTATATTGCACGGTAGGCGGTTTTCTTGCGGTTTCGACCACTGACTTTGTTCAGAGCATTGTTATGACAATTGCACTGTTTGTGGTAGTCGGCTTCGGCTCATATAAGGCACAGGGCTTTGACGCGGTGCTTGAAAACGTCAGGGGTCTTTCGGGCTACCTTAATCTTTTCCAAGGCTATTCGGTTGCCGACGGTGCGACCACAAGCTACGGGGCTCTTCCCGTTGCCTCAACGCTTGCCTGGGGTCTCGGCTACTTCGGTATGCCGCATATCCTTCTCAGGTTTATGGCGATTGAGAACAAGGACAAGCTAAAGCTTTCACGCCGTGTTGCAAGCGTCTGGGTCGTTATTTCAATGGGTGTTGCGGTGCTTATCGGCGTTATCGGCTATTCTCTTATGAAGGGCGGCATTGTACCGACCTATGAAAGCGCTTCGGCGGCTGAAACGATTATTGTTGACATTGCAAAGGTTATTTCGGGCTACGGCTATATTCCTGCTTTTGTCGGCGGCGTAATACTTGCAGGTATACTCGCTTCGACCATGTCTACCGCAGACTCTCAGCTTCTTGCGGCGGCGTCAAGCATTTCGCAGAACCTTGTTCAGGAAACCTTCGGCGTAAAGCTTTCGCAGAAAAAGTCAATCTGGCTTGCAAGAATTTCGGTTATTATTATTTCGGTTATTGCCGTTTTCCTTGCGCGTGACCCGAACAGCTCTGTTTTCAGAATCGTTTCCTTTGCGTGGGCAGGCTTCGGTGCCGCCTTCGGTCCCGTAATTCTCACCTCGCTGTTCTGGAAGCGTACAAATGCCTACGGAGCAATAGCAGGTATGATTTCGGGCGGCGCAATGATATTTATCTGGAAATTCGTCGTAAGGACAAAGTTTGCGGGTACCGTGCTTGATATTTATGAGCTTCTGCCCGCCTTCATCGTAGCGCTTGTGTTTATTATTGTTGTGAGCCTTCTTACAAAGTCACCCGACAAGGAAATTACGGATGCCTTCGAGGACGTACATAAGGAGCTTAAGGCTTAATTGAATCAATTAAAAAAATTAAAGCGGCTGAATTACTCAGTCGCTTTTTTGTTGCTTTTGCTCAGCCGCCTTTTGCTTGAATATTTTTTGCTTTTTAAGATATATTACCGCAAGCGGTATATCCGCCAGCAGCCAAGCCGTCGGTGCGGCAAAGCATACCGCCGGGAAACCGAAGATTTTCGCCATAACGGTGGAAATGAAAATTCTGCCGAAAAGCTCTCCGGTACCTGCCACGGTGTTTGCGTAGGTAAAGCCGAGCCCCTGCAGGGTGTTCCTTAAAATAAACAGCACAGCCACAAGACTGTAACAGCTTGCGATTGAGAGTATATATCTGTGCGCCGCCGCCATCATCGCCTCGTTTGGCTCTGTCGTAAACAGCGACACAAGCGGTCCGCCGATTGAAATCAGCAGGGCGCTCATAAACACCGACACTCCGAGCTCAAGCAGGAACAGCTTTCTTACGGATTTTACAATTCTGTCGTAATTGCCTGCGCCGTAATTCTGCCCGACAAAGCTCTGCGTTGAAACGCCGAGTGCGCTCATTGAAATATTTGTGATGTTTTCAACTCTTCCTGCGGCGGTAAGCCCTGCCATTACGTTTGCCCCGAAGCTGTTGACGGCGCTTTGCAAAAACATTGTGCCGACCGAGGTTACCGTAAACTGAAGGCAGACGGGAATACCGAGCTTGAGCTGCTTTAATGAAACAGAGCGGTCAAGCCTGAAATCGCGTTTTTCAAGCGTTACGTTTTCGTTGACCTTTATGATGTAAAACCCGGTCAGAAGCATGGCGGTTATATGCGAAATCAACGTAGCCGCCGCCGCGCCCTCAACACCGAGGTGAAGATATTTTACAAACAGCATATCAAGAATAAAGTTTACAATAACGCTGACTATGTAGAAATACAACGGCTTTTTGCTTTCGCCGACCGCCCTTGAAATTGCGGTGAAATTGTTTGAAAGCATCTGAAAGGGAACGCCGAAGTACAGGATGTTAACATACGCCGAAGACATTCCGATTATTTCGTCGGGTGTGCCGATAAGCCGCAGCAGCGGCTTGGAAATAATATGCGCGACAATAACTATGACGCTTCCTATAAGAAGCGAAAGGGATATGCTTGAGCCGGAAAAGCGCGCTATTTTCTTTTGGTTGCCTTCGCCGAAGGCATGGGCTACGGGAATGGTAAAGCCGCTTGTCAGCCCGAGCGCCGCACCGATAATAAATGAGTTGATTGAACCGACGTTGCCGATTGCCGCCAACGCGTCGGAGCTTACATACCGCCCGACAATTATATTGTCCACGAGCGTGTAGTTAAACTGAAGCAGGGAGGAAAGCATTATCGGAAGTGCAAAAAGCACAATGCTCTTTACGGCGTTTCCGTTTAAGAAATCGTTTTTCTTCAAGCTGTCGCCTCCCTTTGTCGAAATTGTACTGATTATATACCTTTTGAAAAATAATGCAACACAATACTTAAAAAATGCTCAATATTTTTTAATTTGCTCATTAAGTCCCGAAAAAAGTATTGAACACGTCTCCGCCTTGTTGTATTTTTAAAGATTTTATGTTAGAATTTTGTTATTAATTAATAGGAGAGAATTAGCCATGAAGGACAAAAATCTTGTTGCCCCGACTCCGCCCATGGGCTGGAACAGCTGGGACTGCTACGGTGCGGCCGTAAACGAGGAACAGCTTCTCGGAAACGCCGAGTATATGAGGGATAACTTAAAGCCGTACGGCTGGGAATACGTTGTTTGTGACATCCAGTGGTATGAGCCGAAGGCGGTAAATAACGACTACAACAATTTTTGCGAGCTTTGTATGGACGAATATTCAAGGCTGATACCTGCCGAAAACCGTTTTCCTTCGTCAAAAGGGGGGAAGGGCTTCAAGCCGATTGCCGACAAAATTCACGGCATGGGGCTTAAGTTCGGCATCCATATCATGCGCGGCATTCCCCGTCAGGCGGTTCACCGCAACACGGGGCTTCTCGGCACGGACAAAACCGCAAGGCAGATAGCTCATCACTTCTCCGTCTGCCCGTGGAACACCGATATGTACGGGGTTGATACAGGCAAGGAGGGCGCGCAGGAATATTACAATTCTCTTTTTGAAATGTATGCCGAATGGGGCGTAGACTTCGTAAAGGTCGACGACATAGCCAACACCGAATTTAAGCCTCATGAGCCGTATTCGGCGAAGGGCGAAATTGAAATGATACGCAGGGCGATTGACAACTGCGGAAGGGATATGGTGCTTTCTCTTTCGCCGGGTCCCGCTCAGCTTGAAAACGCCGAGCACCTTTCGAAATATGCCAATATGTGGCGTATGACGGGTGACTTTTGGGATGTCTGGGACAAGCTTTACGAGATGTTTTCAAAGACCGAACAGTGGTACCCTTACGTTAAACCGGGCTGCTGGCCCGACTGCGATATGCTTCCGCTCGGAAATATCAGCATTAACGGAAGCTGTCACGGACCTCAAAACAGGTTTTCACAGCTGAGCTTTCAAGAGCAGAGAACGCTTATGACACTCTGGTGTGTTTTCCGTTCTCCGCTTATGTTCGGAGGAGAGCTCAGAAACAACGACGAAAGGACGCTCTCGCTTATTACTAACGAAGAGGTGCTTGCCGTTAATCAGCATTCTCACTCCGCACATCCCGTAATCAATATGGAAAATGTAGTCATCTGGCAATCAAAGAGTGATGACGGCGACGATTTGCTTGCCGTGTTTAACACTGCCGAGGCTTCAAAGAAAATAAACGTCAGCCTTATGCGCTTAGGTCTTTCGGGCAGATTCCTTGTAAGGGATTTGTGGGAAAGAAGTGACTTGGGCGAAGCGTCGGTAAAGCTTTCGGTACAGCTAAAGCCTCATGCGAGTGTGTTATATAAGCTTAAAAGAATTTAAGAAAGGTTTTTAAAATGCTCCAGCTTGTTTTCGGCAGGAATTACGCCGACAAAACCGAATATCTGAGGAACCTTGCCGCTGAAAAAATCAAGAGCCGTGACGGGGAAATAATATTCATAATTCCCGAGCAGTTTTCTTATGAAACCGAAAAGGGTATGCTTGAAAAAATCGGCTCTGCGGGAATGCAACGCCTTGAGGTGTTAAGCCTTTCAAGGCTTGCTGAGCTGTGCCTTGAAAGGGCGGGGAAGTCGTCCTCGCTTCGCAGGGTCGACGATGCAGTCAGAATGTTGACGATGAACCTTGCCTTAGCCGAGCTTTCCGACGGACTTGAGATTTTTAAAAAGTACGGCGAAAGACCTGCGCTGACCGAAAGCCTTGTTTCCTTTGCCACTGAGCTCAAGCAGTGCTCGGTGGGCGTTGACGAGCTTGAAGCCTATGCAGAAACAGCCGAACAATCGTCGCTGACGGCAAAGCTCGGTGAGCTTAATAAAATCATATCGCTCTACAACGCTATGCTTGAGCGTGACTGGTACGACCCCGAGGACGCACTGACGCAGCTTGTCGGAGTGCTTGAAGACTTTAACTTCTTTTCGGACAAGACAGTCATAATTGACGAATTTTCAAGGTTTACCAAGCAGGAGCTCGGAGTAATCGAAAAGATTCTTTCACAAAGTCCGGAGGTGTATATCAGCTTTCTTACAGACGGGGATGTAAACAGTTCCGAATTTGGCGTCTTTGCAAATATAAACAGGCAGATTTCCCTCGTTAAAAACTGCGCGCAGAAAAACGGCGTTAAGATTCTTAAACCGATATTTATCAGCGACAGTGAAAACACAGTAGACGAAAACTTACTAAGGCTTGAAAAGAATATTTTTTTACAGGAAAAAGACAGCTTTCCGACTGACCCCGAAGCTGTCGAAATACTCTGTGCTTCGGACAAGTCCGACGAATGCAGCTTTGTTGCGCTTAAAATCAAAAAGCTTTTAAGGCAGGGGCTTGCACGGGGAAGGGATATTACGGTTTATCAGCGTGAGAAGGATTCCTATGACGAGGAGCTTTCCTACGCCTTCAAAAAATACGGCGTGCCCTTTTATGAGGACAGACGTCAGCCCGTTGACGCTCAGCCGCTTATGGTATACCTTCGCACGCTTCTGAACATCTGTGTAAACGGTATTTCAACCGACACGGTGCTTCGGCTTTTAAAAACCGGGCTTTGTCAGGTTACCGACGACGAAATTGCTAATCTTGAAAACTACGCTTTTGTCTGGCAGATAAAGGCTTCGCAGTGGAAAAACGAATTTACCGAAAATCCGAGAGGCTTCGGAAGCGAGCTTCGGGAGTCCGATGAAGCGGCTCTTGACTCACTCAACGAAACGAGGAAAAAAATAATCGGCCCACTGCTCTCTTTCAGGAAGGAGTTTAATAACGCCCTTTCCGAGGAAAAGGCGAAGCTTCTCTTTGAGTTTATTAAAAAGCAAGGTGTCAAGGACGCTTTGTTTGATTTGGCTTGCCGTCTTTCCGATGACGGCTGCGAATGGCTTTATGAGGAGCAGGACGCCGTCTGGAGCTTGGCGATGGATATGATTGACAGGCTTTATCTTGCCGGCAGGGGAATTAATGTCAGCTCAAAGAAATTTGCAGAGCTCTTCGATTTGCTGTTGAGCGTTTGCGACCTCGGTACGCTTCCTCAGGGGCTTGACTGCGTTACCGTAGCCGCTGCCGACCGTTCGAGAATCGGCACAAAAAAATATGTCTTTGCCGTAGGCGCAAATGAGGGTGAGTTTCCCAAGGACCCGAGCACGCAGGGACTTTTAAACGACAGGGACAGGAAAACGCTTAAGCAGTACGGTATTGAGCTTGCCGAAACCGCCGAATACAAGCAGGTTGAAGAAAGGTTTATCGCCTACCGCACAGTCTGCTCGGCAACCGAACGCCTTTTCGTTTCACACTATCAGACGGGACTCAGGGGAGAGGCATATACCCCTTCGGAAATAATCAGAGAAATCAAAGCCGTATTTGCTGAAATAGACGAGGAAAGCTACGATATGCTTCCCGAAAGCGAGAAGGTGGAAAGCAGGGCTTCGGCGTTTGAGGCATATGCGAGAAGCTACAATCTGCCCTCTGCCGAGAAAAGCACACTGCATGAGCTTTTGAGCGAATATCCCGATTATTCGGGCAGGCTTGAGTCGCTTGAAAGGTGTACTCATAAGTCGGTTCAGCAGATTAAGGACGGACAGACAGCCACACGGCTGTTCGGAAAAAACATGGAGCTTTCTGCGTCCAAAACCGAAACCTATCACAACTGCCCGTTTAAATATTTCTGTCGCTACGGCGTTAATGCCTCGGCGCGAAAGCCTGCAAGCGTTGACAGCCTTTTAAGCGGTACGATTATCCATGAGGCGTTTGAAAAAATTCTGTCCGAATATGACAGACAAGCGCTTGAAGGTATGGACGACAGCGCACTGAAATCTGCGATTTCCGAAATACTTAAAAACTATCTAAACGAAAAAATGGGCGGAGCGCAGAACAAGACCAAGCGCTTCCTTCAACAGTACGACGGTATCAGCGAACAGATTTTCACGATACTTAAACGAATAATTGAGGAGTTTAAGAGCTGTGAATTTGTGCCCGTTGACTTTGAGCTTCCCATCGGCAGGACGGGAATAATTGAACCGTATAATATAAAGCTTGACGACGGCGGTATGCTGAGCGTCAGCGGAAGCGTTGACAGGGTTGACGTAATGGAAAAGAACGGTAAAAAATTTCTTCGTGTCGTTGACTACAAAAGCGGAGGAAAGGACTTTAACCTCTACGATGTGTTCTACGGACTCAGCACCCAGATGCTGATTTACCTGTTCGCAATTTACACGGGCGGCGCTGAAAAGTACGGCGAAATAGTGCCGAGCGGAGTTTTCTATATGTCCGCTAAGCCCGACGATTCTAACCTTGGCAGAAATGCCGATCAGTCGGAAATAGACAAAAAACGTCTTAGCTCAAATAAGATGAGCGGTATAGTTGTTGACGACATGGAAATTGCGGAGGGAATGGAAAAGGAGCTTAAGGGCGTTTACATTCCCGTTAAGGTTGACAAGGACGGAAAGCTTAAGGGCGCGCTTATTTCTTACGAAAACCTTATGCTTTTAAAGCGTGAGATTGACGACGTGCTTAAAGCCACCGCCGAGAGCCTGCATAAGGGCGACATCCGTGTGCTGCCCTCCGACCCGTCAAGGTGCAAAAACTGCGACTACAAATATATTTGCGGCTTTGAAGACGGCGACGAAGCGCTTAAGATTGACAAAATCAGTAATGAAAAGGCTTTTGAGCTTTTAAAGGAAAAATACGGGGAAGACAAGGAGGCGGAAAATGGCTGACGTAACCTGGAGCGACGCCCAGAAAGAGGCAATTGAAACCGACGGAAAAAGCATAATTGTTTCCGCAGCCGCAGGCTCGGGCAAAACAAGCGTGCTTGTTGAAAGAATAATCCGAAAAATCTGCGCTTCGCAAAACCCTGCGAGAGTGGACAGGCTTCTTGTCGTCACGTTTACCAAGGCGGCGGCTAATGAAATGAGGACAAGGCTTGCCGAGGCGATTGACAAAAAGCTGATTCAAAGACCGGGCGACAGCTTCCTTATGCGGCAGAAGGCGCTTTTGCCGATGGCTAAAATCTGCAATATGGACCGCTTCTTTAATGAGCTTGTAAGGGATAACTTTCACACGCTCGGTATCACTCCCGACTACCGCATACTTGACGACAGCGAGGCAAAATTACTTATTAACGAGTCTGTTGAGGAGGCGCTTGAGGAATGCTACGACGAGGGCGGCGAGGCGTTTGAAAACCTTCTTGAGGTTGTCGGAGTTACCTCGGACGACTATAATCTCGGCACAATTGTGAAAAAAATAAATAGCTATTCAGAGGCGTTTATCGTCCCCGAAAAATGGCTCGGCGAGGTCAAAAAAGCATACTCGGAAAAGTGTAAGCCCGAGGACACCGTGTTCGGCAGGGTAATACTTGACGCTTTTCTTAAAAAGGCAAGGTATTCTCTTTCGCTTCTGGAGCAGGCAAAGGAATATGTAACTGACATTGAAGGCCTTGAAAAGGTGCTTATCCTTATACAGAACGAGGAGGCGGCGTGCAGAGGCTTAATAAGCTTGTGTGAGAGCAATGACTGGGACGGGCTTTACACACAGACGTCCTGCCTTAAATTCGCCAAATTTCCGTACGTCGGTAATGATTACAAGGACCTGCCCGAAAAGGGTTGGGCTCAGGCTCTCCGGGACAGGGCAAAGACAATACTTAAAGAGGGGGCTTCTCTCGTCTGTGCCGACAGCAGTGATTTTTTAGGCGACGCCGAGAGGCTCTATCCCGTAATAGAAAAGCTTATGGAAATCGTTTTCCGTTACAGGGAGCTTTACGCCGAAAAGAAAAGAGCCGTAAACTCCATGGACTTTAACGACATTCTGCACCTTACCGTAAAGCTTCTTATTGAGGACGGCAAGCCCACGAGAATGGCGAAGGAGCTAAGCGACAGCTTTGACGAAATATTTATTGACGAATATCAGGACACCAACGAGGCGCAGGATGCAGTGTTCAAGGCGCTTTCAAGGGATGAAAAGAATCTCTTTCTCGTCGGTGACATCAAGCAGAGTATCTACCGCTTCAGGCTTGCTATGCCAAGGCTTTTCCTCGAAAAGATGGAGCTTTGGCGTAAGGAAGGCTATACAAAAGGGCATTTTGTAAACCTTGATTGTAATTACAGAAGCCGTAAGAGCGTGCTCGATTTTGTAAACCTTACATTTGAAGGCACCATGAGCCGTGAGGTCGGCGAAATAAATTATGACTCCGAGCAGTCGCTCAAGGCGGGATTAAAATACCCCGAGTCGGACCGCTGTCAGCCCGAAATATATCTGCTTGAGAAAAATTCCCTTCCCGACGGCTACGGCGAGGCGCAGTTTATAGCGGATAAAATTGAACATATACTAAGGCACGAAACCGTGTACGACTCGAAGAAAAAGCAGACAAGACCTGCGCGCAGAAAGGACATCTGCGTACTTTTCAGGAGGAACGCACCGGGACTTACGCTTTTAAGAGAGCTTAAAAAACGCGAGCTTCCCGCCTTTATGGAGGCGAGCGATGGCTTCTTTAAAAACCGTGAGGTGCAGACCGTTGTTTCACTGCTTAATATAATTGACAATCCGCTTCAGGACATTCATCTTCTGAATGTGCTTATGTCGCCGCTTTACGGCTTTAATGCGGACGATATAGCCGAACTTAGAATCAACTGCAGACACGGCAGGCTTTTTGACGCCGTAAGAACGGCGCAGGACGAAAAGTCAAAGAGCTTTATCGAAACCTACAGCCGTTACAGAAGGCTCAGCACCGTGCTCAGCGTTAAGGCGCTGATAAGGACGGTGTATGAGGACACGGGCTATCTTTACGCCGTTTCCGCACAGCCTAACGGGGACGTAAAAAGGCTTAATCTTTTACTGCTGCTTGAGTATGCTTCGAGCTATGAGAGCAACACCTCAAACGGTCTTTCGGGCTTTATGAGATACGTTCAGTCGTGCATAGACTCCGACTCCGAGCCTGCAAGCGCTTCCGGCGTTTCGGAAAATGCAGATGTTGTAAAAATAATGACCATTCATAAGAGTAAGGGTCTTGAGTTCCCGTTTGTTATAGTCGGCAACCTTGAGTATAACGATTTTACCGACAAGAAGACGGACGTTAAAATTAATGAAGATACGGGCGTGGGCATTAAGGTCTGCGAAAAGAAAAATTTTAAAAAATACAGCACCGTGCAGTATGAGGCGGCAAAGGAAAAATGCGCCGTAAGCAACTGCTCGGAGGCTTTGCGTATCTATTATGTCGCTATGACGAGGGCAAAGGAAAAGCTGATTTTATGCGCTTCGGTGGCAAATGCCGAAAGAAGGGTGAACGAGCTTGCGTACAGCGCTCTGCTTGATAAGCTTGACCCCGTTGAGGTGCTTCACACCTCAAGCTTTTTAAACCTGCTTTTAAAGGTTTTCTTAAAGCATAAGGATTTCGGAGATTTCAGGAAGCTTTGCTCCGTTGATATTCCCTCAAAGGGCGACGGCGGTATTTCGCTTACGGCAAAAATCGTCACCGAGCCGTATCTCTCGAATGAGGACGGGAACGAAAAAACCGAAAAGGAGCTTTCTTACGATTCAGAGCTGCTTGGACTTTTAAAGAAAAGAACGGATTATACATATCCGTATGCCGTTCTTGCCGAGCTTCCCACCAAGAAGGCGGCGTCGTCCTTTAACAGCTCCTTTGTCAACCGTCGGTATTTTGCCGGCAGTATGCCCGACTTTGCCTCAAAAAGCGGTTTGAGCTCGGCAGGCAGGGGAACGGCTACGCACAGGCTTATGGAGGTTTGTGATTTTGCCGCCGCCGAAAAGGATTTGCCGTCGGAAATCGAGCGCCTTGTCGGCACGGGGAAGCTTAGCCGTGAGCAGGCAGACGCAATTGACAGGGAAAGCGTGAAGGCGTTCTTTACAAGCTCTCTTTACCGCAGAATCAAGGCATCCGACACCGTTCTTCGGGAATACCGCTTTACGGTGTTCTGTCCGCTTGAAATGCTTGACAGCGAGAGGGGTAAGCTTTTCCCCGAGGAAAAAATTCTCGTTCAGGGCGTAATTGACTGCGCCTTTGCCGAGGACGGAAAGCTTGTCGTGCTTGACTACAAAACCGACAATGTTAACGAAGCCGATACGCTTGCCGAAATGTATAAAAACCAGCTTCTTGTTTATAAGCTAGCCGCAGAGCAGGCTCTCGGCACAGAGGTTAAAGAGCTGCTTTTGTATTCGTTTAAATTAAACAGCGAAATAGAAATTAACGGGTAAAAAGAGGAATTTTAAAAAAACACTTGCTTTTTTCTTTTCTATGTGTTAATATTTTTAAGCTTACAATAAACGATTAGTAAAGAGGTGGAAGTTAATGAAAGACGGAATTCATCCCGCATACAAGGCAACAACCGTTAGGTGTGCCTGCGGTGCAACATACGAAACTGCTTCAACAAAAGAGGACATTCGTGTAGACATTTGCTCAAATTGTCACCCGTTCTTCACCGGCAAGCAGAAGCTTGTTGATACCGGCGGACGTGTTGACAGGTTTAATAAGAGATACAATCTCGGTAAAAAAGACTAAACATTCAGAAGCGGTACTGCGGTGCCGCTTTTTGATTTAAGGGGGTGTTCGTTTGTCGTCCTACAAAACAGTAAAGCAAAAAGCCTGCGGAGAGTTTACCGAAAAACGCTCGCGCTTTATAGGCTATGCCTGCCCCGTTTCCACCGAGGAGCAGGCAAATGAATTTATCTCCGAAATCAAATCAAAGCACTGGGATGCAAGGCACAATGTTTACGCATATATCCTCAAGGACGGTAATTTTAAAAAGTACTCCGACGACGGCGAGCCGCAGGGAACCGCAGGTATGCCCGTGCTTGAGGTGATCGGCAAAAGCGGACTGTGCGACGTCTGCGTTGTCGTAACAAGGTACTTCGGCGGTATTCTGCTCGGAGGCGGCGGACTTTTCAGAGCCTACACAAAGGCGGCTTCGCTTGCGCTTGAGAGCGCTTGCCCCGTCACTATGGAGCTATGCAGTGTGTTGAGTATAAAATGTGATTATTCCGCTCATCAGAAGCTGCAGAAATTGCTTGAAAAGAATGAAGCTCATATCACCGACACCGACTACGCCGAGGAGGTCACCGTCCGCTTTTATGTAAGGAATGAGGATGAGAAAAAAATCAAGGAGCTTATCTTCGATTTTTCCGGCGGAAAAATACGGGCGGAAAAGACGGAAGAAAGGTATCTTATGACGGAATAATAAAAAAATAATACTTTAAGGGGAATTTTTGAATTTTTCCCGTATATATTATCAGTTGCTTTTTTAAAGAGGTAAAAATATGCTTATCCGTGAAAAGACACAACTTAACGAAAGGCAGTTGCTTTCCGAACACGCCTGTCTGTCCGAAAATTCAAAGGGCAGACTGCACCCGGAAAAGGAGTGCGATATCCGCACCTGCTTTCAGCGGGACCGTGACAGGATAATTCATTCCAACGCCTTCCGCAGATTAAAGCATAAAACTCAGGTCTTTCTCTCTCCCGAGGGCGACCATTACCGTACAAGGCTTACGCATACGCTTGAGGTTTCGCAGATTGCACGCACCATTGCCTGCGGTCTCGGACTCAACGGCGACCTTACCGAAGCCATTGCGCTCGGTCACGACTTAGGTCACACCCCCTTCGGTCATGCAGGGGAAAGGGCTCTTAACGAGGTCTTTCCCGACGGCTTTCGTCATTTTGAGCAGAGCCTTCGTGTTGTGGACAAACTCGAAAAATACGGCGAGGGGCTCAACCTCACTTACGAGGTAAGGGACGGAATACTTTGCCATACGGTCGGCAAGGAGGCTGACACGCTTGAGGGCAGGGTGGTTAAGCTTGCCGACAGAATCGCCTACATCAATCACGACATCGACGACGCCATCAGAGCAGGCGTGCTCAGCGAAGCCGATTTGCCCGAGCATATCTGCCGCGTACTGGGCGACTCGAAGTCGAAAAGAATTAACACGCTTGTCTTTTCCGCAATTGAAAACAGCGGCGAGAGCATTGCGCTTGCCGACACAATACAGCAGTCCTTTGACGAGCTTCACAGCTTTATGTATAAAATGGTTTATACAAACAAAAAATGCAAGGGTGAAGAAAAGAAGGCGGAGGCGCTGATTAAAACACTTTACGCCTACTACACCGAGCATACGGACGACATGCCCAAGCTTTACCGCCGTGTCAGCGAAACCGAGGGCGCAGGCAGAGCCGCATGCGACTATGTTTCAAGTATGTCAGACAGCTATGTGCTGAGAGTTTATAACGAGCTGTTTATACCGACGGCTTGGATGGAATAATCAAAAAGGAGGGGAAATATGCCGCTTAGCGATGAATTTTTAAATGAACTGAGAATGAAGGCTGACATTGAAGCCACCGTTTCCCCTTATGTAACTTTAAAGAGAAAGGGCAGGCTTTTAGGCGGCCTTTGCCCGTTTCACAATGAAAAAACCCCGTCCTTTTACGTTTATCCCGAAACGCAGAGCTATTACTGCTTCGGCTGCGGCAGCGGCGGCGACGTTATTACATTTATTAAAAATATCGAAAACCTCGATTATATGGAGGCAGTTAAATTCCTCTGCGACAAAAACGGAATTGCAATGCCCGAGGACAATTACGACCGCGGGTTAATGAATATCAAGCGCCGTATTTACGAGGCTAACAGAGAGGCGGCAAGGTTTTATTATAAGCAGCTGGTTTCCGGGCAGAACGCCAAGGGCAGGGAATACTGCAGCCAAAGGCGGCTGAGCCCCGATACCGTTAAAAATTTCGGATTGGGCTATGCTCCCGAGGGCTGGGATATCCTGAAAAAACACCTTAATTCCCTCGGCTTTACCGACAACGAGCTTCTGCAGGCGGACCTTATCAAGCAAACCTCAAAAGGAAACTGTATTGATTCCTTCAGAAACAGACTTGTTTTTCCGATAATTGATTTAAGAGGCAATGTTCTCGGCTTCAGCGGAAGAAGGATTAATGAGGAGGACAACCCGAAATACGTCAACACAAAGGACACTGCCGTTTACAAAAAGGGCAGGGAGATTTTCGGACTCAATCTTGCAAAAAAAGGCAACACCGACAGGCTGATTCTCTGCGAGGGCAATGTAGATGTAGTTATGCTTCATCAGGCAGGCTTTACAAATGCGGTTGCGTGTCTCGGCACGGCGCTGACTCAGGAGCAAGCGCAGATACTTTCGAGATACACCGGAGAAATCCTTATCTGCTATGACAATGACGAGGCGGGAAGAAAAGCCGTTGAAAAGGCGCTTAATGTTTTTTCACAGACAAGCCTTCACACAAAGGTTATCACCATGTCGGGCGGCAAGGACCCCGACGAAATAATCAGAAATCACGGCGTTGAACGCTTCCGCGCTCTTATTGAGGGAGCCTCAAACGACGTTGAATACAAGCTTAACAATGAACTTCACAAATACGATGTGCTCACCAACGACGGCAAAGTAAGCTATATGAAGGCGGCTTCAAATGTTCTTGCGTCGCTTAACAATGCCGTTGAGGTTGACGTTTATGCTTCAAAGCTTTCCGAGGAGCTTAATATCAGCAAGCAGGCTATTCTCAGCGAAGTGCAGAAGGCGAAACGCTCCTATAAAAGAACGGAGCAAAGAGAAAGCTTTGACAAAATCAAAAAATCCTTCGATAACCCGCGTGACGTCAGAAACCGCATTAATCCTCAGCGTAGGGACAACCTTCACGCCGCAAAGGCAGAGGAAACGCTGATTTCGATTCTTATGAATATGCCGTCGGTTTACAATAGCATTAAGGAAAAGATTTCAGCCGATGATTTTGTTACCGAGTTTAATTCAAGAGTTTTCGGCGTGATTTGTCAGCGTATCAATGAGGACAAGCCCGTTGACCTGACCTTCCTCGGCTCGTATTTTAACGACGAGGAAATGGGCGTGATTGCAGGCATTACGGCTAATGCTCAGTTAATCGGTAATAATATAAACGAATGTGAGGACTGTATCAGGGTAATCAAAAACGAAAAGGGAAAAAGTAATGAAAAGCCATCGGATATGTCCGAGGATGACTTTTTAAATATATTCAGACAAAAGAATAAAAAAGAAAATACATAATGTGAAAGGGAAGGCTATGGAGAACAGTACAGAAAAGAAAAACCTTATTGCCGAGCTTATTGAAAAGGGTAAGGCTTCGGGCAAGGTAACAACTCAGGAAATTGACGCCGCAATGATTGAAAGCGAGCTTGATATGGAGGAGCTTGAAAAGGTTTACGAAAGCCTTGAAAGCCTCAACATTGAAATCGTTGACGACTTCGACCTTAATCTTGACGTTACCGAATTTGAGCAGGAGCTTCCTAAGGGGCAGGATTCCTCTGAGGCGTCCGCCGACGGTCATGCCAACGGAATGGACGACCCTGTTAAGGTCTACCTTAAGGAAATCGGACGTGTTCCGCTTCTTACTCCCGAGGAGGAAATCGACCTTGCTATGCGTATCGCCGACGACGACACGCAGGCTAAGAAAAGGCTTGCCGAAGCAAACCTCAGGCTTGTTGTCAGCATTGCAAAAAGATATGTCGGCAGGGGAATGCACTTCCTCGACCTTATCCAGGAGGGCAACCTCGGTCTTATCAAGGCGGTTGAAAAGTTTGATTATACCAAGGGCTTTAAGTTCTCAACCTATGCTACCTGGTGGATAAGACAGGCAATTACAAGGGCGATTGCCGACCAGGCGAGAACTATCAGAATACCCGTTCATATGGTTGAAACCATCAACAAGGTTAAAAAGACCAACAGCCAGCTTCTTCACAAAAACGGCAGGGATCCGACTGCCGAGGAAATTGCTAAAGAGCTTGATATGCCCGTTGACAAGGTAAGGGAAATCCTTCGTGTTGCACAGGAGCCCGTTTCCCTTGAAACGCCTATCGGCGAAGAGGAAGACAGCCACCTCGGCGACTTTATTCCCGACGATGAGGCGCTTGCGCCTGCAGACGCCGCTTCAATGCTGCTTCTTAAGGAACAGCTTGAAGAGGTGCTTAAAACCCTTACCGAGAGAGAAGCGATGGTCTTAAAACTTCGCTTCGGTCTTGAGGACGGACACCCCAGAACTCTTGAGGAGGTCGGCAAGACCTTTGACGTTACAAGAGAGAGAATCAGGCAGATTGAGGCGAAGGCTCTTCGCAAGCTCCGCCACCCGTCAAGAAGCAAGAAATTAAAGGATTTCCTTGATTAACGGAAAATGCGAAGGGAAGTGAACGGTATGTGTTCGGTTAAAAAACACAGACTGACAGCTCTGGCTGTTGCATTTGTCCTTTTACTGAGTAACATCTCTGCGTTTGCCGCACTCAGCTTTTTCGATGTACGTCAGGATTCGTGGTATTATGATTCCGTTGCGTTCAACGCCGAAAAGGGCTATGTTGCCGGCTTTGCGGACGGAAGCTTCGGACCTGAGCAAAGCCTTCAGCGGCAGGATTTTGTCGTTATTCTTTCCAAGGTTTTCGAGGCGGATGTTTCTTCGTATGCACATAAGGCTAATGCGAAACTTGCGGACATCCATCCTAACGGTTATTACGCAGCCGCAGTCAACTGGGCGGTTGACAAGGGAATAATTAGCGGCTATGAAAACGGAAAATTCGGAGTCGGCGATTATATTACCAGAGAGCAGATTGCGACTATTCTTTACAGATGCGTCGGAATGCCCGAGGTTGGGAGCGAGTCTGATTTCCTGTCTGCCTTTAAAGACAGCAACTCTGTGAGTACCTTTGCGGCAAAGCCGATGGCTTGGGCTGTACAGAATGAAATAATAGCAGGCTCGGCAGATAAAAGACTTATGTCAAGAAGCTTTGCTACCAGGGCTCAGATTTGCGCCATTATTATGCGTGTCGATTCGCGCGGAATGGTGCAGGGGATTATCGCACGCCTCAACGCAACCGAAACTGTCGTCAACCCGCCCGCACCCGTTGTCAGGAAGTATTATTTCAGAAACGCCAATCTGCTTAAAGAGCATTACGGCAAGCACGGCTCGGAGGTCGGCGCAGTAAGTGAAACCGATTACCTTAACAAGGCGAATGCCGTTATTAATAACAGTAATGCTTTACATAAAAATGAGAAGGAAGATAATGATGACATTTACTATCTGACTTCTACGGGCGAAATCGTTTTCGTTTCCGTTGACGGCTTTATAAGAACTTATTTTATTGCAAGCCTTGCTTATTATAATAAACAGTAGCACAGAAACAACAAAGCTCCGCAGAACTGTCTGCGGAGCTTTTTATATGTGTTTTTATTCGTCGTCATCCTCGTCGTCCATATCGGACATAGCCTCGACCAGCTGGTTTTTGTCAACGTCATCGCCGATACTGAGTGTGTCGTCGGTAGAGTTGTTGATTTCAACAATCGACATAAACATCGTAACCAGGAAAAGATACGGAATCGGGCAGAAAATACCCGGATTTACAAGCGACATCATTTCAATTCCGAGATAGGAAATGAGCACGGTTATGTTAAATATTGTTCGCTTTTTCAAGAAGAGTATCAGCCTTTGAATAGCCTGAATAGCATATGCCGCTATTCCGATAAGACCGAGGCTCGCCATGATCTGAAGCGGCTCGCAATGGTACCAGCAGAGGGCGAACTCTGCGGAGGGATGCACATCACGGTTGCCCATATAGGAAAGACCCGTGCCGAAAACGGGGTTGTGATAGAAATCCTCAAAGGCTCTCTCGAAAAGCTGAACTCTGACCTCTTTTTCACCGCCCGAAATACCCATTATCAGTCGGTCGAAGGTTGCGCCGAAGAAGCCGTAGAAGTCCTGCACAAACAGTGTTACCGCCGCAACAATACCGCCGCCGATTGCTATGTAGGTCCATCTGTGTCGTCTGTCAATGCCTATCAGCACGCTGATTGCCATCATAAGCTCAATAAAGCCGAAAATCAGTCCGCCTCTTGAGCCGGTCAGCAGTATTGACAAATAAAACAGCAATGAAAGCAAAATAAACGAAGGCTTTTTTACTGCCTTAAAGGCGGCGAAAGGTATGGCGAAAATCAGGAAGGTGGAGATGTTGTTTCTCCACTGCATATAGATTATTCCCTTTTCATGAATAACCTCCGGTATATTGGTAAGGTAAAATTCAAAAATCATAAATACGGCAAAAATTCCCATGTAAAGCATTATGTCCGTGATTTTTGACTTCATTGAATACTTTCTCGGAGTGTTGAGGTAGCTGTTGAGAAGAACATATATAAGCAGCATACCGAAGCCGAGACCGAATATATAATAGAAAGCCGCAAGGTTAAAGTATTCCTTAAAGCTTAAAAATCCGACGCCTCCGAGGGTTACCGAAACCGAAACGAAAAGCATCGGTAAAAAGCACTTGCCGAGCACCAGCTTTTTTCGGTAGTAAACGAAGTGGAAAATTAAAGCCCCCACTACGGGAATTGCAAGCCAGACATAGTGAATAAATACGTTATAAGAGCCGTAGCATTTAATCAGCGTTTCGCTCAGAAGCAGAAAGGGGAGTGTTGTAGCAAGCAAATCTTCGCATACTATTAATAAAAAATATTCAATAAATATAAAAATAAATACGCCTGCGATTTCAATATGGAAAACCGTGATAACGCAGGCAATAGCAAGCATTATCAGCATGAACTTTTCCGAAATACAGAAATCACGGATTTTTTCGAGTATGTCATTTTTTAAAAAAGCATTCACTTTTTCAAAACCTTTCAATAAATAATAAGTGTAGGCTTTCATAATTATAATACTTAATTGCGGACTTTTCAATATATAATTGATTAGTTTGGCTTCGCGTTAATAAAAATACATAAAAAAATCGACGTTTTAAATGAGAAACAATATAATTTGTCGGAAACACCCGGACGGGTTTTAAAAAAGAGGAAAAAAATTCAACTTTTTTGAAAATAAGTGTTGACAATTGTATTTAAATTTGCTATTATAGCTGAGCGCTTTGAAGAGGAGCGCAAAGCTCGGACCTTGAAAATTAAACAACGACGAAAAGGAACCCTGAGATTCCGAGTACTGCAGAAACGCAGTACGAGGGAGAACAGAAAAGTACGAAAAGTACGAACCCAAATCGAGTAGATTTAGGAAGAAATGAGCGAGAAA
>JAFRUO010000001.1 GCA_017438845.1 Clostridia bacterium
TGCACCCAAAAATCAGACTGTTTTTCGTTAGAACAATCGCACAAATCGGGGTTAAGGCTGACGCCTAACCCCGATTTTAAGGCAGTTATAGCGGAAAAGAGGCGATTTTTGGGCTAATCATCCTTATGGACAGCGCCCTAAGTGCAGTTCCTTATTATTTTGGATTGTACCTTGTTTATGTTTTTTTTTTACAACAACATCAATATTTCCGTTACCGAGTTGTTTTTCTAACGATTCGGCATTATCAATATGTCCGATTCTCGTATATTTGTAGTCTGTGTCAAAGTCCTTGTAAAAGATAACGATACAATCATCGCCGTAAAGCATAATATCGCCCTTGTGAATTGTGCCGATACTCTGCGGATGGCTTGGCAAGGAAGTATCAAGATAATAATACTTTTCATTACCGTGAAGCTCACTCATATTCAGCGTAACGGGCAGCATATTTGAAAATGCTTTTGCCGTTTCATTATCTTCTGACGTGACGAAAAACTCCTCGCCGTTTATAATAACGGTCATACCGCGACTATCCTCCGCTGTTGATTGTTCTGACTCGGTTGTATTAACTATTGTATGTTCCGTTGTTTCGCCTGCAGGCTCTTCAACCTCTTTCATACAGGATGAAAGCGTAATAGCGCCGGCGATAATAAGCACGCATACTAAAAGCTTTTTCATTTAAGATACTCCCTGTAAAAGCTCTCTATTTTATCAAAGGGAATAGCATTGTTGCTTCCGCCGTCGTAAAGGTCTGTATGAACTGCACCTTTAATAACGAGCAACTCTTTGTTATCAGTATATTTGTTGCCGTTAATCATATTTTCATATGCGTCCTTGCCGAAATAGAATGAGTGCGCCTTGTCGCCGTGCATAATCAGTACGGCGCTGCGGATTTCGTTACTGTACTGCAAAATCGGCTGATTTACAAAGGATTCGCATCCGATAACATTCCACCCGCCATTTGAATTCAGCGAGCGCGGATGATAACCTCTTTCGGTTTTGTAATAATCGTAATAATCCTTGACGAAGAACGGCGCGTCCTCGGGAAGCGGGTCAATCACGCCGCCTGCAAGCTTATATGCGCCGTTTTTGTAATCTTCAAGGCGCTGCGCGCACATAGCCTTTTTCGCCTCATAACGCTTTTCCTCGCTGTCCTGTGAATCAAAATAGCCCTTGGCGTTCACCCTCGTCATATCATACATTGTTGAAACAACGGTTGCCTTTATTCTTGTATCAAGCGCTGCAGCATTGATTGCCATACCGCCCCAGCCACAGATACCGAGAATGCCGATTCTGTCTTCGTCTGCTTTCTCGTTAAGCGAAAGGAAATCAACGGCTGCCATAAAATCCTCCGTGTTAATATCGGGGGAAGCCATATACCTTGGCAATCCGCCGCTTTCACCCGTGTAGGACGGGTCAAAAGCAATCGTTAAAAAGCCGCGCTCTGCAAGCGTTTGCGCATACAGACCGCTGCACTGCTCCTTGACTGCACCGAACGGACCGCTGACTGCAATAGCGGGAAGTCTGCCCTCTGCGCCTTTCGGTACATACATATCGGCAGCAAGTGTAATGCCGTATCTGTTTACAAAGGTTACTTTTGAATGCTCAACCTTAGCGCTTTTCGGGAAAGTTTTATCCCATTCATTTACTAAATTCAACTGTTCTGCTTTCAACATAATTAATCTCCTTTTCGGTATTGAAATTGAAATATCTTTGTGGTATAATCACATTGTAATACCTAAACTTGACTTTAGGTCAAGCTTTTTTTGAAAAGAGGAAAAATATGTATACAATCGGTCAGATTTCGGAGATGTTTAACCTCCCCATATCAACATTAAGATACTATGACAAGGAGGGGCTGTTCCCTCAAATGCAGCGCCGGTCGGGTATCCGCAGGTTCGGCGAAAACGAGGTGGAGGCGCTTCGCGTGATTGAATGCCTGAAAGCAAGCGGACTTGAAATCAAGGATATAAGACTGTTTATGGACTGGGCAACGCAGGGCGCAGAAACCTATGAAAAACGCAAAGAGCTTTTTGAAGCAAGGCGCGAGGTAATTGAAGCAGAAATTACTAATCTGCAAAAAATGCTTGATATGGTAAAATTCAAATGCTGGTATTATGAAACCGCAATCAAGAACGGCAATGAAGACGGCATTAACGCAATGCTGCCCGACAAGCTCCCTCCCGAAATTCAAAAACTATACGACAATGCTCATTCATAAGTAAAACACAGATAAAACTCTGTTTTGCAACGCCTTGGAAAAGGTTGCATTGTATCAATCTAATATACCTTTGCCATGAAAAACGACTTGGTTGAAACCAAGTCGTTTTTTCTGGTGATGTTTGCCTGCGGTAAATGCTGCTTCGCAGTGATGACACTGCGCTTATGATGTGCATTTCGCACATTGTTTTTCAGGCAAACATAACTGAGCATTCTCTTATCCTTTAACCGATTGAAATACTTCCGATAATATGTTATTATTCAAATATAATTATCAGCGAAAGGAGGGCTGTCCGTGAACGAGGTTAAAAGAACGCTTCGCCGTATGGCTTTGTATTATCTGCTTCTGGCGCTCAACATTATTCCGAACGCCGGTATCGGTATTGTTTCCGACAGCTTTCCCACACGCAATCTTTCCGCAATTTACCTGCTTACGCTCTGCGTCTGCCTGGTGCTTTATTATTACCACCGTGTAACGCCGTCGGGCGGTCTTTCGGCTATGATGAAGGCGATTTCGTGGATGTCGCTGCTTCTGATACTTCTCCGGGGCGTAAAATACAGCGTCTTTGCCGAGGTCGGAACTCTTGACAGACATATATGGTACCTTTACTATGTACCGATGCTGCTCATACCTCTGTTTCTGTTTTATATTTCGCTTTTTGTTGCGCCGAAAAGGACTGACCGCACAATCGGAAAATGGCTATGGACCGCAGCCGTAACCGCAGTTTTTGCGATACTGATTCTGACAAACGACCTGCATCAGCTCGTTTTCGTGTTTGAGCCCGGTTTCAATAACTGGGACGGCAGCTACAGCTACGGCTTGCTTTTCTATTTTATTACCGTCTGGCGCTACTCTCTGTATGCCGCCGCTATAGTGATTCTTACGCTCAAGTGCCGTATCACCTCCTCAAAGAAAAACGCATGGATTATTATAATACCCTTTGCGGTGGGAATTGTCCTCAACACTCTTCTTGTCACGGGACGTTTTCCGAAGTATAACGGCACTAATCTCATTGAGTTTCCCGAGCTGCTGATCTGCACGGTTGCGGTTGTGCTTGAAAGCTGTATTCAGCTCGGACTGATTCCGACCAACACCGACTACGGAAAGCTTTTCCGCAGGTTTTCAATCTCTGCACAGATTACCGACAGAAACAGAAACAGTATTTATTCGTCTGAGTCGGCGGCGGCCCTGAGCCCGTCTCAGCTTGCGCTGCCCTCGGGGTCGAGAGTCGGAGAGCACACCGTCATGAACAGAATGGAAATTCCGGGCGGCTACGGCTTCTGGCAGGACGATATGACCGAGATTGACCGACTTAACGTAGAGCTTGAAGAGGCGAAGGAAGGGCTTTCGCAGGAGTCGGAGCTTATCAGGCTTCGCAACGAGCTTAAAGAAAAGCAGACCAAAATTGAGCAGAGAACGCTCGTTTACGATACAATCGCAAAAAGGACTCAAAGGCAGTCTCAGCTGATTTCTCAGCTGGCTTCCGCCGCACGCAGGACTGACAGCGCTCATCAGAAGGAGGAGCTTAAAAACAGAATCACCCTGCTCGGTTCATACATAAAGCGTTATGCAAATCTTATGCTTCTCTCACAGCAGAGCAGTGTAATCGAGGCGGGCGAGCTCGGACTTTCGGTTTCCGAGGTGCTTCGCTATCTTAACCTGTACGGCGTGCCGGGAGAATATGTCGGCAATGCCGACTGCCTGATTAAGGCAGACTGTGCGCTTGCGGCGTTTGAAGCCTTTGAAATTCTGCTTGAAAGCAATATCGGAAACCTCACGGGCGCCTTTGTCAACCTCTCTGAGCTTGACGGAGTTCTGTTCAAGCTCAACCTTGAAAATATGCAGTCGGGACTTGACGGCGGCACCGTTAAACGGCTTGCCGATGTCGGTGTTTCGTATGAAATCAATACCGAGGACAGCGTAGCTTACATACGCTTCATCCTGCCGAAAGGGGGCGAGGCGGTATGACGGTTACGTTTGAAATGCTTTCGGCGGGTCTGCGCTCCGTCTTTGCGTTGTGGACTCTGCTCATCTGCCTTGCTTTAATCGGAAGCAGTGTGCTCAGCGCAACGAAAAAACGCTTCGGCTTCGTGCTTGCTTCGTCCGTACCTTTTGCGGCGGCATATTATCTGTGGCAGGTGATATTCGACTTTTCGCTTATTGCCAAAGCGCATACGCCTTCTTTCGTGACGGTAAAGCTTTGCGCTCTGCCCGTCGCATACTGGCTTGCCGCCTGCCTTGCGCTGACGGCGGCGTCGGTAATTCTGCTTTCGCTTGACATACGTTACGACCGTAATTACATTACCCCCGGAGCTATCAAGCTCTTCCTTGACAAGATGCCCTGCGGAGTGTGCTGCTGGCGCGGAAACGGACGTGTACTGTTTTCAAATATCTGTATGAATGAACTTTGCGAAAGGCTTACGGACAGTCCGCTTCTCAACGGCAGGCATTTTCACGAAGCGGTAAAGGACGGCATAATTACGCTTGACGGCAGGGTATGGCGCTTTGTCACCCGTGAGATGAGCGTTGACGGGGAAACCCTTTACGAAACGCTTGCCTCCGACATCACTGCCGAATATGCAAAGACCGAAGCCCTCAGAAAAGACAAACTGGAGCTTTCACGCTTCAACGACGAGCTGCGTCAGTATTATCTGAGCATTGACGAGTCGGTAAAGCGTCAGGAAATACTTCAGGCAAAAATGAATATCCACGACGAAATGAACAGGCTTATGCTCTCAACCGTCGCCGCCGACAGAGAGGACATGGCGGCGCTCGACAGTATTTTCTCACTCTGGGAGCAGAATGCCCTTCTGCTGTGCATGCAGTCGGACAAAAACGCCGAGGGCAAGGCGGAGGACTCTCTTGACGAGCTTGCAAAGGCTCTCGGAGTTGTGGTTGAGCGAAGCGGAAAAATCCCCGACGGCTTTGAGCGTAAGCAAAGGGAACTGTTGAATTTCACTGCGCAGGAGGCTCTCATCAACGCCGTAAAGCACGCAGGCGCAAAGAAAATGACAGTCTCGTTTGAACAGACTGACGGGGGATTTACCGTCCGCTTTACCAACGACGGCAGAAAGCCCGACGGCGAGGTACGCTTTGAAGGCGGACTCAAAAACATTGCCCGGCTTGCCGAAGGTCAGGGAGCGACGGTACATACCGAGGTCGGAGAAAATTTTTCGCTGATTATAAAATATCAGCCGATTGGCGGATAATAATTTGAGAAAAATAATATATAATCAATATATAATTCGGAATTCGGAATACGGAATTCGGAATTGTGGGGAAGCTTCGCTTCCGAACAACAATATTTAATGCGAAATTCGGAATACGGAATTCGGAATTGTGGGGAAGCTTCGCTTCCGAACAACAATATTTAATACGGAATTCGGAATGCGGAATTCGGAATTGGAAATGGGGTTTTGTTATGGACAATAGGGTTGTGCAGAATAAAAGCAAACAGTTTGCATTAAAAGTAGTTTCATTTTACCGATTTTTAACGGAAACAAAGAAGGAGTATGTGCTCTCAAAACAGCTTCTAAGAAGCGGCACGAGTATCGGTGCAAATATCAGAGAAGCTCAAAGAGCACAGAGCTTGCCGGATTTTTACTCTAAGATGAATATTGCTTTAAAGGAAGCTGAGGAGTCGCTTTACTGGCTGGAATTGTTGGAAGAAAGCGGAATTGCAGAAAAAGAAACAGTCTTTCCTTTATATAATGACTGTGAAGAGATTGTCAGAATCTTAGTATCAATAACAAAAAATCAAAAAAATAATTATTAATTCCGTATTCCGAATTCCGCATTCCGAACTCCAAATTTAAAAATGGGTGCGGGTGTCCCGCCTTAAATTCCGCATTCCGAATTCCGCATTCCGAATTCCGCATTCCGAATTAAAAACGAAGGGTTGTGTTTCCATGTACAGTGTTCTTCTTGTCGAGGATCAGGCGATGCCCCGTGAGCTGTTCGAGATTTACATCAATTCAAGCGAAAACTTCAAGCTGCTGCTGAGCGTTACAAACGCTTCGGCGGCAAAGTCGGTATGCGAAAACAACAAGGTCGACCTTATCCTGATGGACGTTATGACCGAGCTCGGTCACAGCGGACTTGACGCTGCGGAAGAAATAAAAAAGGAATTTCCCGACATAAAAATAATCATAGTCACCTCGATGCCCGAATACTCGTGGCTTTCAAGGGCGAGAAAAATCGGCGTTGACTCCTTCTGGTACAAGGACGGGCAGAAAAACAGCATTCTTGAGGTGATGGAAAGGACAATGAGCGGCGAGCATATATATCCCGACGAAACGCCTGTCGTGCGGATAGGCAACGCCACCAACCACGAGTTTACCGAGCGTGAGCTCGACATTTTAAAGGAGCTGACAACGGGCGACACCAATGCCGCAATTGCCGAAAGGCTGAACGTTTCCGTCGCCACGGTCAAGAGCCATATTCAGCACCTGATGGAAAAGACGGGCTTCAAAACAAGGACCGAGCTTGTCAGCGAGGCAAGAAGCAGGGGAATAGTTATTAAAGACTGATGCCGGGCGTCGGTCTTTTTTAATGCGGAATGCGGAATACGGAATGCGGAATTGCGGGGAAGCTTCGCTTCCGAACAACAATATTTAATGCGGAATTCGGAATGCGGAATGCGGAATTTTAAAAAAATCATACTTTTGGCTGATGTGTTTTGAACACGCTGTTGCTATAATTAAAGAGCCAAAATAGAATTTCTGCGCCCTGATTTTTGAGCGCAGACAAATTCACAAAAGCATTACAAAAACGAAAGGACAGAACAGTATGAAAAAAACTTTATCCATTCTTTTATCCTTTGTTATGCTTCTGAGCATAATATCGGGCTTGAGTCTCTCGGCTTATGCCGATACTTATTCGGGCTACAACTACACCGTTATCAACGGCAACGAAGCTGAAATCACCGGATACTTCGGCTCAAATCCCAAGATTCTCAATATCCCCTCGACCTGCAACAGCTATACCGTAACAAGTATAGGCGAGGGCGCATTTACAGACCGTGACGACATTGTTTCCGTTACAATTCCCTCTACGGTTAAAAACATAGGCGCTTACGCTTTTGATTACTGCACAGAGCTTACCGGCGTTTACATCAATTGCGATTCCACTGTAATCGGCGACTACGCATTTGAAGGCTGCTCAAAATTAGTCGTTGTTACCTTCAACGGCTCGGCTACAAGCATCGGAGACGGCTGCTTTGCACTTTGCACATCGCTTCAGGGACTCACTCTTTCCGCTGCGACGACTGCAATCGGACTCAATGTTTTTGCAGGCTGCTCAAAGCTTGAAACTATCAGCGTTGAGTCGGGCAACCCCTACTATTATTCAGGTTCCGACGGCGTGCTGATGTTTGACAACGGCAACAAAACGCTTATTAAATATCCCAACAACAAACCCGGCGACAGCTATGTTATTCCCGACGGCGTATCGGCAATCGCAACCGGCGCATTTGACGGCGTTAAGAATCTGAAGGAAGTCACAATTCCTGCTTCCGTTACGGAAATCAGAGCAGACGCATTCAGAAAAGGCTCATCCATAACCAACATTCACTACGCTTCCACCGAGGATGATTGGGACGATATTGCCATTGCGGACGGTAATGATCAGATTGACACCGCTACGGTTGATTACGTTGAGCTTCCCGATCCTATTTCGACAATCACCGTCACCGGCGTGAAGGCTCCCGAAAAGGACGCAAAGCCGACCTACAATGCAAACACTGCTTCAACAGCAGGGTATGCCGTAACCAAGGCATACGACGACGGCAACATCAAAAACGGCGTTGTCTGGAAGGACGTTACCGACAACAAGGAACTCAAATTCACCGACACCTTCAAGGAAGGACACGCATATCAAGTCACTGTATTTTTAAGAGCAAAGGACAGCAACGCATTCCCGAAGAGCTTCACAGGCAAGGCAACCGTTAACGGTAAAGCCGCTACAGCAAAGCCTGCAGACCCGCTTGCCGAAGCAGAGCTTCTTCAGGACTATGTAATTGTTTACACCTTTGACAAAATCCCGGCGGAGCCTATCGTTGAGCCCATCAGCTTCCCCGACGTAAAGGAAGGCGCATGGTATTATGAGGCAGTTATGTACTGCGCACAGAAGGGCTTCGTTACGGGTTATGCCAACGGCAACTTCGGACCCAACGACAACCTCAAGCGTCAGGATTTCGTTGTTATCCTTGCGAGAATCGCAGGCGCAAACCTTGACGATTACAAGGACGCAGAGTCGAAATTAAAGGACGTAAAGAAGGGCGCATATTATGCCGCAGCCGTTAACTGGGCAGTTGACAACAATATTATCGCAGGATATGCAAACGGCAATTTCGGCGTTAACGACAACATCACCCGTGAGCAGGTAGCCACCATTCTTTACAGATACATGGGCTCACCCGAAATTGAGAACATTGATTCAACCCTCGCAAAGTTCAAGGATGTAAACCGCATCAGCTCCTTCGCAAAGACAGCTGTTGCCTGGGCGGTACAGAACAACGTAATCAGCGGTATGGCAGACGGCAGAGTAGCACCGACAGAGGGCGCCGCCAGAGCACAGATTGCTTCGATTATAATGAGAATGGATCAACAGGGAATGTTCAATAAGGCATAATTAAATTAATAAAACGTAGGGGCGACCA
>JAFRUO010000002.1 GCA_017438845.1 Clostridia bacterium
GTTGAAAAGCTCGGCTCACACGGTTTGTTTTCCGATACGGATGACGATATTGATTTGGAAAAAGCGGCGGAGAAAGTTGCTTCCGTCAACGGAATTGTATTCTCTGATGTAATTAGTTTACGCAGAGAAGATGCATCCCGTCTCGGATATGATAACGCAGAGGCGTGGAAGAATTGTGTTCGTAGAAACATAAATGAAATTGCAGAAGCACATAAGATTGCTGTTAGTGAACTGAAATGGTACGCGGCGTTTCATAACACGAAACATCATCCTCACATACACCTTATGGTATATTCTACAAGTGGAAACGGCTACATTACTGCAAAGGGTTATGAAAAGCTGAAAAGTGCTTTTGCTAACGATATATTTCGCAACGAGCAGTACAAGTTATTCAAACTGCAAACAGATATCCGTGAAGAACTTAAAGACAAGTTTGATGAAATGCTTTACGATATCGGCAGAGTAAGTATTGACGATAATCTCCTTCAGCAATTCCTGAAATTAGCAGAACAATTACAAAAATGTTCAGGTAAAAAGCAATACGGCTATCTGCCGAAGAACGTAAAGAAAAGCGTTGACGATATACTGAAATCGCTTGCAGAAATACCGGAAATCAGTAAGTTGTATTCAGAATGGAACAGGCTTAACAGAGAGAAACTATCTGTATATTACAATAGCAGTAATGACCCTGACATACCGCTTGAAGATAACAATGAATTCAAGGTACTGAAAAACAAAATCATCAATTACGTTCTGAAAATGGATATGAGTCGGGGCGAGAATCAAACAGCGACAGATAACACTAACAAGGCAATCATAAATGACGTTGCCTATATGGTTGGCTTCTTCATTAACACCGCCTGCAGTAAAAGGCTTGATAATTTACACTCTCAGCTTGATGAAAAGGAAAGAGAAAAACTGCTGCGCAAGAAGCGCGCACTCGGACAGAAGGATGGCGTTACTCAGGACACCAAGAAAGAAAAAGACGAGAGCGAATCCGAGCGTGCAGCAGACAACGTTGCTGCTATCGTTGACCTCAGCGCAGCCGCTATAAATGCCGCATATGAATCTGCAAGAGCAAAGCGTGAGCAACAGGAACGGCTCCGTCAGGAAGCAGAGTTACAAAAGCATAATTATGCTGACGAATATTACGATGATGAGGATGAAGATGAAGGCTTCACAATGACGATGTAAATTTCATATAACCCCATATCCAAAATCTTTACACAGAACTAAAAAAAGGGTTTTTTAGAAAAAGGAGTGATTTTTATGTATACAAATTTTGATGAAATGCCGGTAACACTATCGGTGGAACAGGCGGCGGAGGCGCTTTCAATCTCAACCGTCAGTTTATACCAACTCATAAAGAAAGACAAAACCTTCCCTGCTATCAATATGGGAAGGCGTATTGTCATACCAAAAGAGAATTTAAAGAAGTGGTTAGATAATAAAGTTAACAAATAATTATCTGGATATTTATATTACTTTGTGGTATTTGTTTGTGTTGGAGGTGATACAATGGCTCGCAGAGCAAAAGGCGAAGGTATGCTTCGCAAACGAAAAGACGGACGCTGGGAAGGCTGGTTTAATATCGGCACGGACGAAAACGGAAAAATCAAACGCAAGAGCGTTACCGCTAAAACCAAAACCGAATGCCAGGAAAAGCTTACTGCGGCGCAAGAGAAATTTAAGGAAGAACAGAAAATACTGTCCTCTCATAATTACCTGACCGAATCGGACCCCACGCTTGAAAAGTGGTACGAAATTTGGATAAACACTTTCTGTAAGGGTGTTATCAAGGAGTACACTGCTTACGGCTACGAACAGCGATTCCGGTTGTATATTCTGCCTGTATTCGGAAAAATGAAACTGAGTGAAATATCAACGGTAGCCTGTCAACAATTCCTTGTTGAACTACTAAATAACGGCAGAATCAAAGATAGAGAAACGAGAGGTCCTTCGCTATCGCCCTACACGGTTAAGGGCGTTCAGCGTTCGCTGAGCGTATGCCTTGAAAAAGCGGTTGACGAAGGGCTGATAGTTAAAAATCCCTGCTCAAAAGTTAAGATGCCCATTACCGAAAAGCCAGAAATGAAAACGCTGAAAAAAGAAGAAATCGGCAAATTCCTTGAAGAAACGAAGAATTGCGACTGTTATGAATTCTATTACCTTGAACTGACAACAGGAATGCGGCTCGGCGAAATATGCGCGCTTGAATGGACGGACCTTGACGTAGAGAACAAGACGATAAGTGTCAACAAGAGTGTAAGGAAAATCAAGGGAAAGCTGATTATTACAACGCCGAAAACGAAAAACTCAACGAGAACGATACGCATAAATGACGATCTCGTTGACTTACTGCTTGAAATGAAAGAAAGGCAGATACCGTCAAAATATATCTTCCCCTCCCCTGAAACGGGAGATGTACGGGATACCTCGGCAGTAACAAGAAAGCTGCACAGGATTCAGGAACGGGCAGGCTTACCGAAAATTCGCTTCCACGATTTACGGCACACATTCGCAACGCTGACCCTTGAGGCGGGCGTTGACGTTAAAACCGTATCGCACATGCTCGGACACACGGACGCAGGCTTCACGATGAACACCTATATGCACGTCACGGACGATATGCAGAAAAACGCAGCAGACAAAATGAAAAACCTGATTGAAAACTCAGGCAAGAACACAAAGAAAATTAAGTTCCCTGCATAACAAAATATTCATATATTAAACAATCATGTCACGCTTTTAACCAAATTTAAGTCAGTGTTTTCAAGGGGTTTCAAACGAGATTTGGAGATAGCAAGGGTATACCCCTGCTGTCTCCGTTTTCGGCATTTCAAGCGTGACATCGCTGTTGTGCCTGTACTTTTTGGTATTGGTGTGGTATAATGAAGCAGACAAATCGGGATTTATCGAGTTGAATTCTAATTTATGGAGGACAACATAATGAATATAAAAGAAATTAAAGAACAGTCTGCAGATATAAGAAACCGTTATCATAAAATAGAAAAAGAAATTCACGGTTCAGAATGGTCTGTTGAGGAAGACGCATTAGCATTTTTAACGGACGCGGCTTTGGTCGGCAGACTTGTTATGGATAATCAAGGCAGATGGCCCTCGGAAAATGGCGATGAATTGCCCTCTAAAATCGGAGAATGCGTTTGGTGGCTTGCCGTGCTTGCCGAAAAAACGGGGCTCGATTTTGAAAAGTGTGTTTCGGGCTTTCTTAACGAACGTCTTGACGCATTAAATTAAGAAATCAGAATTTGTAAAGATAGACCAAATTAACTATGACAAACTTTGCGGAGGAAAACTTATGGATAATAAAAAGAGAAGAGACGCACAGCTTCCCTACATTTCGGATTTAAACATTATGCTTGAGCAGGAGCGTACAAGGCTTCTTATCAGAAGGTATAACCGTGTTATACCGATGAATGCCCCGATGATGACGCTGATACTCAAAAAACTGCTCGGCAGTATGGGCAAGTTCTGTTATATTGAGCCGCCGTTTCGCTGTGATTACGGCAGCCATATTTTCGTAGGTGAAAATTTTATTGCAAACTATAATCTGACCGTGCTTGATGTTGCACCCGTAAGAATCGGCGATAACTGCCTTGTTGGACCGAACGTATCTATCTTTACGGCAGGACATCCCGTTCATCCTGAAATGAGAAATACGGGACTTGAATATGGTATTGAAATCAACATCGGCGATAACGTGTGGATAGGCGGCTGCTCTGTCATAAACCCCGGCGTTACCATCGGCAGCAATACCGTTATTGCTTCAGGCAGCGTTGTTACAAAAGACATTCCAGATAACGTTATTGCCGGCGGTAATCCCTGCAAAGTGATAAGAGAGATTACCGACGAGGACAGAAAGTATTACTACAAAAATCTGGAGTTTGACGAAGAAGCACTTGAAGAAGTTAAGAACATAACAGAACTTGACATAAAACAAATATTAATTGACACAATAAAGAAAAAGTTTAAGAAATTATAAGTGCAACCAGACAACTTCTGATTTATAAAGTTGAAAGCCGCCGAGTGTTTCGGCGGCTTTTCTTATACCCATTTTTCTGTTTTGATGATTTCGCCCATACCGTTTGCAAGGGTGGTGTCTGCAGAGCAATAATTCAAAACAGTGCCTTCCTTTACATAAATCGGCATAGTTTTCAGGTCGATTTTTCTCGTAATCCACTTTCCGTCTGATATAATTTTTTCCTTTGTGAAATAGTCAAACCAAACGCCTTTTGGCAGGTATAGTTCTCTGGTGTTTCCTTTGCTCATTGGTTGAAGGATGGGAGCAATCAGAAGGCTGTCGCCGAAGAGGTATTCGTCGTCAATAGTTCTTACCGTTCTGTCCTCGGGATACTCAAGATACAGCGCCCGCATCATCGGCAAGCCTGTTTTTGTGCATTTTTCCGCCTGCTTGTAAATATACGGCATCAGCGAGTAACGCAGCTTGTCGTAATATCTGAAAATCTCAAGTGCTTCCTTCGAAAAGTTCCACGGCTCGCGGTGGGTGTGGTCGCCTACGCCGTGACAGCGCGAGTGTGAAGAAAACAACCCCATCTGCGCCCAGCGGATATACAGCTCGTCGCTCGGCAGACCGATAAAACCGCCGATATCGTGAGAGAAGAAAGGAATACCGCTCATACCTACGGAAAGCGCGCCGCGCAGAGTTCCTGCAAGCGCTTCAAAGGTGCATTGACTGTCGCCGCCCCAATGAAGCGGAAAGCGCTGAGAGCCAGCCGTGCCGCTCCTTGCCCAGACAATATTTTCCTTTGAAGCGTCAAAAACGGTTGCGTTATAAACCAAGGTGTAAAGGTTGTGAAACAGCTTGCCGTCAACGCTGTGATAAATTCCGCCCTCGTCGGGAACGCCCTCGCCGAAATCGGTTTTAATAGCGCTTGCGCCGAGGTCGAAAAGTCCCCTGATTTTGTCGCCGTACCATTTGCGTGCGGCGGGATTTGTGAAGTCAACCGTAGCGTCGTCCGTCCAGCTACCCTTACAGCCCTCGGGCTGAATATACGGCTTGCCGTTCTTATCCATCACAAGATACCCGTTTTCAAGTGCTTCGGTATAGTGCGTGTTATTCGCTCTCGGGGGAATAAAATTATACTGCCAGAGCGATACCTTGAAGCCCTGTTTGTTCAACTTTGCCATATGCTCCTTCGGATTCGGAAAGCGTTCGGGTGAAAACTTCAAATCGCAGTTCCAGTCCTCCGTAAACCACGCCGTGTCGAGATGAATGACATCGCAAGGTACATCGTTCTCTCTCGCCTCGCTTGCAATCTGCTCTGCAATATCCCACGAGGTATAGCTGTTGCGGCTCATCCATAAACCAAACGACCACAGCGGCGGCAGCTTTGAATAGCCTGTTAAATGGCAGTAGCCCCCCATAATCTCCTTCGGCGTTCTGCCCGCTATGACAAAGTAATCCATCTGATTGTCCTGCACGGCGAATTGAACTGCGCCCGTATCCTTTGTTGCAATCTGCCAGTCAGTTTTAGCTGCAGAATTGAGAAACATTCCGTAACCCTTTGTGGAAAGGTAAAACGGAATGTTGATATAGGTGCGGTTGCAGGTGGAGCCAATGGCGTCCTTGTTGACAAAGTCAACCGTTCTGCCGTTACGGATAACGCTGTCAAAACGCTCGCCGAGACCGTAAATGATTTCATCATTGTCAAGCGTCAGCGCTTCAAAGCAGGCGTATTCGCCGTTTCTGTCGCTGACGGCGGTTTCATAAACATTGTCGGGCTTGAACTCAATTCTCACCTGTGAGTAAAACTCCTTGCCGTCCTTGTAATTTGCCTTTATCGCTCCCGTTTTTTCGTTAATATGTATGTCGATTTCATTCGTTGAAAGCGTGTTGTTTTCAAATGTAAAGTCAACCTTTTCACGCTCGGCAATCAGCATTTGCATATCCTTCGGCAGCTTTGCATATGGATTCCTGATTTCCTTTTCATTTGAGAAAACGATTCTGAAAATACGGTCAGTCCAAAGCTCAATGTGCATATACAGGCGCTCAACCGTGGGCTCGCAAGGCTCATAAAGATAAAGCTGTGTTGCGTGCGTATAGCATAGACTGCTCTGCTTCGCCTGAACCTTGAAAGTTATCATTATTCCGCTGTCGGTTGTTTCAACTGCTTCAATCTCCCTCAGCCTGTTCTGAACGGCGGGCGCAAAGCGAAAATCGTCAATCGTATTTGTGATACGCTCCTCACAAATTGCGGCAGCACCGCCCGCAAACTGCGGATAATCCTTTTTGCTTGTTTCCATAACATTCTCCTTATAGAAATATTTTACTGTTACCATTTTAAGAATATCGCAAAGTGTCTTGAATTATCAAGAAATATGTTATACAATTATAGTAATATTTTACGATTTGGTGATACGATGCTCTTTGAAGAAAAGCACAGCAAAACGAATTACTACACAACACTTGAATACGACAATATCCTCTGCATTTCCCACTGCCAGAGTTCGTTTGAAATTCTTTTCGTTACCGAGGGATGTGTGGATACCGTTTTCAGCGACAGAAAAGTCAGGGTGAATGAAGGCGAATGTATATGGGTTTTGCCTTACGAAATTCATCACTATGAAACGCCTGAAAACAGCAAGGTATTCATTGCGATTTTTTCTGCGGATTACCTTACCGATTTTGCAAAAACGGTTAAGGGAAAGGCGCTTAAAAATCCTGTTGTAAGTTTTAATAAAAATGATACAGTAGCGCTGGGGGGCACAGACTTGTTTTCAAAAAAAGCAGTCCTTTACAGGCTATGTGCGGCAGCTTTCAAAAACGGCACGGAAGATAAAAACGGCAGTTTCGATAACGACACCGCCGCAAGAATTATGATATATATTCAGGAGCATTACAAAGAACAAATCACGCTCAGGGATATTGCCGAGGAGCTTGGCTACAGTTATTCCTATACCTCGGCATTGTTCAAAAGTATATTTAACAAGGGTATTTCGGATGTTATCAATGAACACCGCCTTGACTGTGCCAAAAAATTACTCAAAGAGAATACGCATACAATAACCGAAATTGCCGAGCTTTCAGGCTTTTCAACGATACGCAATTTCAACGCTGTATTTAAAAATGCATACAATATCTCGCCTTCGCAATACCAAAGTGATTGCACGAAAGGGCTTGAAAACAATAATTGGACCCCGACAAATTCTAATTTGTCGAGCAAATACTACAACCTATAATTTCATAAATGGTCATTAGATGGTCTTGATCAAGTTATTGAAAAATCTCATCCCGAGAAATTTGGGATGAGATTATTTTTTGTGGTGAAAATTCGCCTGATATTATTTGATTATTCGGTCTTGATTTTTCTCAATTTCAAAATTCAAAAATGCCCGAAAACCGCATAAATAAAGGCTTCCGAATGGAAGCCCTGGAGCTACTGGTCGGACTCGAACCGACGGCCTGCGCATTACGAATGCGCTGCTCTACCAACTGAGCCACAGTAGCGAATTATTAAATTTTAACGTTTTTGCTGCTATGACCTTCCGTTTACGAATGCGCTGCTCTACCAACTGAGCCACAGTAGCATATTATTAAATTTTGAGTGCTTTTTGCCGCTATGGCCTTCGGCTTACAAATGCGCTGCTCTTCCCTCAGAAATATGGTCGTCTCACTCGCTTGGAGCGCTTCGTGATACTCCCTATTTCTTCACCTCATTTGTTTGCCTTCATCTGCCACCGGCAGCGGCAAACTCATTCGCCCAACTGAGCCAACATTTTTAATTCGGAATGCGGAATTCGGAATTCGGAATGATATGTTCCGCAATCGAGTAATACCGACAAGTTATGTTGTTTAACATAGCTTTATTGATTATTAAACGCCCCAGAGGAATATGGGCAAAAAGGACACAGTATATGCCATAATAAGAAAAACGGAGATTACTGCAAGAACCTTTGAAGTTTTGTAGCTGCGAATTACCTGTAACGTATCGGGACTGTTGGCGGTAATTCCGTCCGCCGCTTTTTTGATTTTGAAAAATGTGTAAAAGAAAACCGACTGCGGAATAAACACTATTACAATATAAGGCAGGACGCCTTTTATGCCGAGGTGGCTGCCTTCCGCCGCCATCATCAGGGAAGCAAAGCTCCCGAACACATTCTGAAGCATTACGATTGGCAAAGCCGCAAACGACACGGCGAAAGCCAGAAGGTTAATTGTATAAACAGTCTTAATGTTTTTCATAGCTTTTGAAAGGTGATTTCTGTCCGTCCGGTATTACACATTAATACGCAACATTCAAAGCGCTGTTATATTATAGCTAAATGAGATGCGTTTTGCAAGTGTTATTTTAAATTTACCGAAATAAAAGCCGTAAAAAAATCAAAGCCCCGAAAACAGGGCTTTGACATTTGCTTTTATTGAGCCGTTTTTAATCCTTAATCATATCATGCTCGTGAATATATGCGAGCGTTTCGTCGAGCGTTGTAAAGGCAAGGGCAACCGAGGTGTCCGCCGCGCCGTAGTAAATGGCGATTTTTCCGCTTTGCGCGTCTGCAAGGGCCGCACAGGGGAACACAACGTTGGGAACATCGCCGACGGTTTCGTAAATTTCATGAGGCGCAAGCAGGAAGCTGTCTGCACGGTGAAGCACCTTCCACGGCTCGTCACGGTCAAGGATAGCGGCGCCCATGCTGTAGGTAAAGCCGTTACAGCTTGTGATTACTCCGTGGTAGAAGAGAAGCCAGCCCTCATCGGTTTCAATCGGGGTGGGGCCTGCGCCGATTTTTGTCATTTCCCAGTTTTGCACGGGGCCCATTACGAAGCGGTAATTGCCCCAGTAATTGAGGTCCTTGCTTCGCTGAACAAAAATATCTCCGTACGGTGTGTGTCCTCTGTCGCAGGGACGAACAAGCAGGACGTATTCTCCGTTGATTTTGCGGGGGAAGAGCACGCCGTTTCTCGCAACGGGATAGGTGGCGTCCTCAAGCTGTTTCCAGCTTTTGAAGTCCTCGGTAACGGCAACCCCGATTACCGTGCCGTGAGGCGTAAGGTTAACCCAGGTAAGGTAATACTTGCCGTCAATTTCACAGATTCTCGGGTCATAGCCGTTGAAAATAATTTTTTCGTCAAGCTCCCAGTTAACTGCGTCCTTGCTGAAGCCCGTAACAATATACTGGTCTCTTGTTCTGCCGTCAACCCTGAAAACGCCTGCAAAGCCGTCGCCGAAGGGAACGACTGCAGAATTAAAAATACTGTTCGCAAAGAAAAGATTGTCGCGGGTGATTATCGGGTTGCCCGAATATCTCCATACGGGATATTGATAGCCCTCGGGCTTGTCCTGCCAGGGGATGTTGCTGATGTTATCGCCCAATATTTTCGCCATAGTGTTACCTCCTGAAAGCTTACGCTAAGTTTATTTTAATTGTATGCTCGCCGGGCTCGGTTTTGAAGCTGAGCAAGGCGGCGCCGTTGTCATATTTTTCAATTACGCTGAAGTCGGCGTCGGTTTCAAACGCCCTGTGAACGTAGACAATACTTTCGCCCGACTTTTCGGCGCTAAAGCTGAGGGTAAAGACATTGTTGTTTCTGTCGTAACCGTACTGCTTAATTTCACCTGCAACCGCAACGGGGTGCGGTCTGCGAAGCATTTCCATAAGCGGAGCGTCCATATCGTCGCCGTGGTAGTCCCAATAAGCCTGACCCCACTGCATTTCGTCAAAGAAATCAAGCAGTTCAAACGCGTGCGGGAACCAAGAGGTGTCGGTGTTGTCGCTGCAGCCGCCCCATTCCGCAACAATGCAGGGTACCTGAAGCCTGAGCTGAGTGTTCCTCATTTCGGTAAAAAACGCCTTTACACGGTCTGCGTTTGCATACTGATAAAGCGGAGTGTCTACCGTCATATCGTAAGAGTGCGGACCGAAGCACTGCTTCTTTTCCCGCTTGCCGTTTACGGTGATCGGCGGAGCGGATTGCTTTACTCCGACGTTGCAGATATAGCTTTGCTCCATCATAATAATGCCTTCATCGGTTCTGTCCCTGATAGCGGTGCTGACACGGTTGACAAAGGGGGAGTATTTGTTAATGTCAAACTTTGCTTCCGCCTTGTCAACGTATTTCATAACGTCCCTTATAACGTTTCCTCCGAGGCAGTCGAGCATCCTTTTTGTGTCGCCCTTTAAAAGCGAGGCTACAAGTCTGCCGCTCGGGAGCTTTTTGTTAAAGAAAAACGCCTTTGCCGCGCCCCTGAAAAGACCGAGGTACATTCTTTTTACATCGGAGCCGGGGAAGGGCTCATTCATAAGGTCGTAGCCGAAAAGCGCAGGCTTGCCCGAATAGCGGTCGGCAAGCATCTGCCAGAGCTCCGCATATCTTTGCTGTATTCCCTTGCCGTGAATGTCGACGTTTTCCCAGAAACGGTCAAACGCCCTGTGAACCCATTTTCCCCAGAAATAGCCTTCCGCCCAAACCGCCTTGGGCATTCTCGGCTTTGCGCCGTCGGTGATACAAGCCCACCCGGGCGCACCGTCACCGACGCTTTTTGCGTCGAAATTAGAGTACAGGTCCTGATGCATATCCAGAAGAATATATACGTCGTATTTTTCGGCAGTCTCAAAAATGCGGTCAATTGACCGAAGATATTTTTCGTTGTATTTGCCCATTTCGGGCTCAAGATTTTGCCAGGTAACGGCAAGACGGATATAGTTTAAACCGTTAGCCCTGAACTTGCGGAAAAACTCGTCATCGAGGTTATAGCGGAATTCCTCCGAGTTTAAAAGCTTGTCGTCGATGTTCATACCGTTGAAAATCCTGGTGCGTCCGCTTTCGTCAACGAAGCGCAGGCGGTCGGTAAGAATTTTTTCCATATTATGTCAACCCCTTTTGACCCCTTTCGGAGTATTATCTCTTTACAGCTGCTATTATATACGAAGCCCGTGTTTAATTCAAGTGGTGCACGGCATTTTGTTTGCCTGTTTTTTCGTCTTGTAAATTGTTGGTATGTATTGTATAATTCGGGTAAGGCAAGCACAAATCGAAAAGTGAGGGTCGGTTATGAAAATAGATTTTAATAATGCGAAAAAAATGCAAACGCTCAAGGGCTTCGGCACGTCTTCCTGCTGGTGGAGTCAGTACTGCGACAAAAAGCCCGCAGAGGAAATTTCCGAGCTGCTTTACGGCAAAAACGGTCTCGGGCTTAATATTTATCGCTACAACGTCGGCGGCGGCTATGACAAGGACAACTGCCGCGTTGACAACCCGTGGAGAAGGACCGAGAGCCTTTACGAATTTGACCGTGAAACCGAGGAGGGGCATTTCAACTTTGACAATGACCTTACCGCAAGACGCTTTATGAAGCTTTGCCTTGAAAAGGGCACCGTTGACACGGTAATCCTTTTTTGCAACTCCCCGCACTGGTCGCACACCTCTACGGGGCAGGCTTCGGGAAGTCTGCTGTATCACACCTGCAACCTTCCTAAAATGAACTACAAAAAATTTGTAAACTACCTGCTTGATATTACCGAGTTTTTCATAAAGGACGGAGTGCCCGTAAAATACATAAGCCCGATTAACGAGCCTCAGTGGAAATGGGGCGGAAGCTACGTCTGGCAGGAGGGCTGCCATTTTGAAACCGAGGAGCTTGTCGAGGTCTATCATCTGTTTGCACAGGAAATTATTAAAAGAAAGCTTCCGGTGTTTCTCTACGGACCCGAAAGCGGAGAAATGCATGGGCTTACCTCGGAATACCTTGATGCGTTTAAGCAGGATGAGCTGATTATGAAGGTTATGCCGGTTTTCGCATACCATTCATACCATTCCGACAACAGCGTCGAGGACAGAATTAAATTCAAAAACGAGCTTGTTCTGAAAAATCCGGAGCTTCGATTTGATATGTCGGAGTGGTGCGAGCTTCCGAACAAAAGTCATACGGGAAACTTTAAGGCGGCGCTTATTACTGCACGCATAATCGGTCAGGACCTTATTTATGCAGGCTGTGAAAGCTGGACGGGCTGGGTTGCCGTAAACGGGATAAGCATTAAGGAGGACGGCTTTGATTACAGTGACGCTTTAATATCCGCCTCCGAGGATTTTTCCGAGTGGCACATTGCGAAAAGATACTACGCAATGGCTCATTTTACAAAATACATTCCCGTTGGAAGCGTATGTCTTGACTTAGGCTTAATGCCCGAAAACGATAACCGCTTAAATTGCTTCGCTTTTTTAAGACCGGACGGAAAAACCGTATGCGTAGTTGTAAACGAGGGCGGGGACTGCACGCTTCCGCTTACGGGAGACTTTGAAAAAATGAAGGTGTTTTTCTCCGACGGGGACAGCCTTGAAAAGCAGATTTATTCCGGCGGCTTTGTCGACACGCTTGAGGTCAAGGGCAATTCAATTTATACCGTTATACTTGAATAACAAAAAAATAAAACAATCTGTAAAGGGATTTAGCTTTACGCTAAGTCCCTTTAAATTATATTAATACTCTGTTTTAATTGACATAAAATATTATTTGTTGTATAATTCACTTAACTATAATAGATTTGGTATGTCTATTTGGGGAAAGAGAAAATGTGAGGATTTTAAAATGGCTAATCAAAAAAGAGATTACGAGGATTACGAATATCTTTTAAACGAATTCGAACCCTCTGAGGCTGAAATAATAAAAAAAGGCGACGGACACCGTAAGCCGCCGAAAAAGAAAGGCTTTAAGGAAAAATGGAAGAGCCTTAAAACCTGGAAAAAGGCGCTTATAATTATTGCGGCGGTACTGGTGCTGCTTATACTCATCGCTTACCTTGTTGTGTTCGGCATTTATAACGGCTTCAGAACTCAGCTTAACGAGAAGGATCTCGGCATTTCAAGCGATATTAAGGACAAGTACGGCGACACCGACATTTTCAACGTTGCGATTTTCGGCGTCGACACCCGTAACGAGGACTCGTTCAAGGGGCTCAGCGACACGATTATGATAGTCAGCATCGACGCCAAAAACCGTTCGGTCAAGATAGTTTCGATACTCAGGGACAGCCGCGTTGCAATCGAGGGACACGGTAACGAAAAGATTACGCACGCCTATTCCTACGGCGGAGCGCCTCTTGCAATCAAGACCATTAACCAGAATTTCAATATGAATATAACGGACTATGCAACCATCAATATGTTTAAGCTCTCCGACGCGATCAACATCCTCGGAGGTATTGACATTGAGATTACCGAGTCCGAGAGGGATCAGATTAACGCCGAGGCGCTTTACGGCGACCCGAAGGCACAGAGGGGCGCGGCGCTTGTCAACGACTACGGCAAGGTGCACCTTGACGGCGATCAGGCAACAATTTTCTGCAGACTCCGTCATATGGACTCCGACGAGGCTCGCTCAAACAGACAGAAAATGGTAATCAATGCCCTGCTTGAGCAGGCGAAGAAGGTCAGCCCGACCAAATATGCCGAGGTTGTCAGAACTATGATGAGCCTTTGCGAAACCTCGGTTTCCTTCAGCGAGGTAATGAAATTTGTCCCGCTTATCAATGAAAAGGTAAGCATTGAGGCAATAACCGTTCCCGGAGAGCCCGAAAACGCTATCGGCGGTATTTACGAGGGCTACTGGGTATGGAGATATGACCTTCAGCAGGCGGCGGAGAGAATACACCTCTTCCTTTACGGAGAGCCTGCAAACGGCAGTACAAGCTATAATTCGTCATATGACCTTACGACCGCGACCACAACAAGAGTTGCGGTTACCTCAAACAGCAAGTACGATGAGGACGATGACGATAACGGCTATTCGGGAGAGACCACGACTAAGGGACGTAAGAACAATTCGTCGCAGAATGAAACCACAACTGCGGCGCAGGAGGTTACGGAGGCTCCCACCAACGATCATGAGGAGCTTACCTATCCGCCGGAGCCCGTTACCGAGGCACCGGTAACAACACCGCCGGAGCCCGTCACATCTTCATGGGATGAAGCGGCTTAAAATAAACAATCAATAAATTCAATTCGGAGGAAAAACTATGAAGGGTATTATACTTGCAGGCGGAGCCGGCACAAGGCTTTATCCGTCGACATTAGCTGTTTCCAAGCAGATTCTCACGGTTTATGACAAGCCGATGATTTATTATCCGATGTCAACGCTTATGCTTGCAAAAATCAAGGATGTGCTTATAATTTCTACGCCGAGAGATATTTCCTGCTACAAGGAGCTTTTCGGCGACGGCTCACAGCTCGGAATGAATATTCAGTACGCCGTTCAGGACAAGCCCAGAGGACTCGCCGACGCATTTATAATCGGTGAGGAGTTCATCGGCGACGACAGCGTATGCCTTGTGCTCGGCGACAATATTTTCTACGGCTACGGCTTCTCCGAAAGGCTTGCAAACGCAAGCAAGAGAACCTCGGGAGCTACAATTTTCGGCTACCATGTAAGCAACCCCACCGCCTTCGGCGTCGTTGAATACGACAAGGACTGGAATGTGCTTTCAATTGAGGAAAAGCCCGAGCATCCCAAGTCAAATTATGCCGTACCCGGACTTTATTTCTACGATAACGACGTTATAGAAATTGCAAAAAATGTTAAGCCCTCGGCAAGGGGAGAGATTGAAATCACCTCTATCAACAACGAATACCTCAGAAGAGGCACACTTAAGGTTGAGCTTTTCGGAAGAGGTATGGCTTGGCTTGACACCGGCACACACAGGGCAATGCTTGACGCCGCAAACTTCATTGAGGCGGTACAGACCAGACAGGGACTTTATGTTGCCTGCCTGGAGGAAATTGCATACAACAACGGCTTTATTGACAGAGAACAGCTTTTAGCTCAGGCCGACAAATTACATACCACCGAGTACGGACAGTATCTGTACAAGGTTGCAGGCAAGGAAAAGGAATAACCTTTTCGGGAGGTAACAATGAAAATTTTAATTACCGGCTCTCACGGTCAGCTCGGAAATGAGCTTTCCGAAATGCTTAAAACCGGTCAGGCGGGAATCGGAAAAATTTCCTCCGCCTACGACGGCTGTGAGGTAATTGCAGTTGACGTTGACGAGCTTGACATCACGGACTGTGCTGCGGTTGAAGCTTTTGCCGAAAGGGAAAAGCCCGACGTAATTATCAACTGCGCCGCAATGACCAATGTCGACGGCTGTGAAACCGCCTTTGAGGTTGCGATGAAGGTTAACGCAATAGGACCGAGAAACCTTGCAATGGCGGCAGAAAAGATAGGGGCGAAGCTTGTTCACGTTTCCACCGACTATGTGTTTAAGGGCGACGGAAACAAGCCGAGATGCGAATGGGACGCTACGGCTCCCAACACCGTTTACGGCAAGTCAAAGCTGCTCGGCGAAAAATATGTCAGCGAGCAGTGCTCAAGGTACTTTATTCTCCGCACGGCGTGGCTTTACGGTCTTATCGGAAAGAATTTCGTCAAGACCATGCGCCGTCTCGGCAATATGAATGATGTGACCACCGTCGTTGACGACCAGAGGGGCAACCCCACCAACGCAAACGATTTGGCTTATCACATTTTAAAGCTTGCGCTTACCGAGCAGTACGGTATTTATCACTGCACGGGAGAAGGGGAATGCAGCTGGGCTGATTTCGCAAAGAGGATTATGGAGCTTTCTCGCTGTAAGGGTACCGTGGCAAGATGCACAACCGAGGAGTATTCGCAGAAGTATCCTTCGGCGGCACCCAGACCGCTTTACTCATCACTGCGTAACCTGATGCTTGAATGCACCGTAGGCAATGAAATGAGAGACTGGGAAACAGCTCTTGAGGAATACATTATAAAATTAGACGAAATGGAGAAGGATCAATGAAAACTTATCTTGTAACCGGCGGCGCCGGCTTTATAGGCTCAAACTTCGTAATCTATATGCTCAACAAGTACGATGACGTTAAAATCATCAACGTTGACAAGCTTACCTATGCGGGCAACCTTGAAAACCTCAAAAGCGTTGAAAACAACCCCCGCTACACCTTCGTTCAGGCGGACATCTGCGACAGAGAGGCTATCTCGAAAATCTTTAAAGAAAACGAAATTGACTTTGTTGCAAACTTTGCCGCGGAAAGCCATGTTGACAGAAGCATTACAAACCCCGAAATCTTCGTTGAAACCAACGTTCTCGGTACGGTAAATATGCTTCAGTGCGCTAAGGAAGCATGGCAGACGGGCGACGATGAATACAGACAGGGCGTAAAATACCTTCAGGTTTCCACCGACGAGGTTTACGGCACGCTCGGCGCAGAGGGCTATTTTATGGAAACAACTCCGCTTGACCCTCACAGCCCTTATTCGTCAAGCAAGGCGTCCGCTGACCTTTTCGTTAAGGCGTTCCACGATACCTACAAGTTCCCGATTAACATCACACGCTGCTCGAACAACTACGGTCCTTACCAGTTCCCCGAGAAGCTTATTCCGCTTATTATGAACAACACGCTTGCTCATAAGGATTTGCCCGTATACGGCGACGGAATGCAGGTTCGTGACTGGCTCTATGTTGAGGACCACTGCAAGGCTATCGACATGGTAATCAGAAACGGTGTTGACGGCGAGGTTTACAACGTAGGCGGACACAACGAAAGGCCCAACATCTTTATTGTTAAAACAATTATCGAATACATAAAGGAAAATGTGGACCCCGAGGTAGGCGAGCATATGATTAAATATGTCACCGACCGTAAAGGTCACGACCGCCGTTACGGAATTGACCCGACCAAGATTAAGGAAGCTCTCGGCTGGTATCCCGAAACCACCTTTGAGGTCGGAATTAAAAAGACTCTTAAATGGTATCTTGACAATATGGACTGGGTTAAAAACGTTACAAGCGGCGCTTACCAGGAATATTACAAGAAGATGTACGACAATAAATAATTTACTTCGCTCAAGCTGCCCTGCGGCAGCTTGAGTAGTTTAGTGTAAAAGGAAAGTGTTTTAAAATGGGAAAATTCAATTTTATTAAAACTCCTATCAAGGACGTTTACGTTATCGAGCCCACCGTTTTCGGCGACAACAGGGGCTACTTTATGGAAACCTATCAGTACGAGCAGTTCTGCGAGGGCGGCGTTGACGCGGTTTTCGTTCAGGACAATCAGTCAAAGTCCAAGAAGGGCGTGCTCAGAGGGCTTCATTTCCAGACCGAAAACTCCCAGGGCAAGCTTGTCCGCGTTGTTTCGGGCGAGGTCTTTGACGTTGCGGTCGACTTAAGACGCGACAGCGAAACCTACGGCAAGTGGTACGGCGTTGTGCTCAGCGCCGAGAACAAAAAGCAGTTCTACATTCCCGAGGGCTTTGCCCACGGCTTCCTTGTTCTTTCCGACGAGGCTGAATTTGTCTATAAATGCACACGCTATTACGACCCCACTCACGAAGCGGGACTTATGTGGAACGACCCCGACATCGGAATTGAATGGCCGATTTCCGACGGTATGGAAATCCTGCTTTCCGAAAAGGATAAGGTTCATCAGTCGTTTAAGGAATTTTCCGAAAAGAACGTATTTTAAATTATGACGGTTTCTGTTGCCCTTGCGGCTTACAACGGTGAAAAGTATATTGAGGAGCAGCTTCGCTCCGTTTTACCGCAGTTGTCCGAGGACGACGAAATTGTTGTGTCCGTTGACCCCGGAAATGACGGCACTTATGAAAAGGTAAAGTCCCTCTCGCTGTCCGACGGCAGAGTTAAGCCGATCGAGGGAAAGGGGCAGGGGCTGATCAAAAACTTTGAAAATGCCGTAAAGCATTGCGGCGGCGACATAATTATGCTCTGCGACCAGGACGACGTCTGGCTTCCCGACAAGGTTGAAAGAGTGAAAGAGGAGCTGTCGAAGGACGGCGTACTGCTCTGTATGCACGACGCAAGGGTTGTCGACGAAGCTCTCAACGTCAGGGAGGAGTCTTTCTTTAAGCTGAGAGGTACGGGCACGGGCATAGTTAAAAATATTCTAAAGAATACATATATGGGCTGTTGCATGGCGTTTAAAAGCGAGGCAAAGCGGTATATTCTGCCGTTTCCCGACAAGCTGCCCATGCACGACCAGTGGATAGGGCTTGTCTGTGAAAGAAAGGGAAAGGTTTCCCTTATAGACGAGCCTTTGATTCTTTACCGCCGCCACGGAGATAACGCCTCTTCCGACTCTCACGCCGGCGCCTTGCAGATGCTGAGGTGGAGATTGCAAATGCTCAGGGCTCTGCTTTCTTTAGGGAGGAAAGGCTGATTATGAACAACAAATTTTATGCCGTAATGGTTATCTGCAACAGGGATATTGATGACAGTATAAGCTTTAAGAGCCTGAAGCGCTTTGATTTTGTAAATATAATAGTATGCGACAACAGCACCGAAACCAACGGTAATTCACGTTGCGAGGGGGCGAATGTCCGCTATATCGACATGGGCGGCAATTCGGGGCTTGCTAAGGCGTATAACCGAGCGCTTGATTTAATCGGCGCAAGCGACGGAGTAATCTGCCTGTTTGACGACGACACGTCTGTTCCCGAGGATTATTTTGAAAAAATCGACGCTTTTCTGAGAGAAAACGACGCAGATATAGTTTTGCCGACGGTATATGACGAGGTCGGAATTATGTCGCCGTGCAAAATTAACGGAGTGCTGACCTCAAGAGTTGCCGACACGGGCGAGCTTGACGGCGAAAGCATATCCGCCATAAACAGCGGCATGGCGGTAAAAAGCCGAGTGTTTTCCGACTACCGATACAACGAGGAATATTTTCTCGACTTTATCGACCACGCCTTTATCCGTGATATGAAGGCGCTTTCAAAAAGTATTAAAATCTGTCCCGCTCTTGAGCTTAAACAGAGCTTTTCGGCAAATGACCGCGACGTAAAGAGGGCAAGGGCAAGGTTTGAAATTTTTAAAAGGGATTATTCGCTTTTTTGCAAAGGCTCGGGGAGCGTTAAGGACAGGCTCCTCGGACGGCTTTATTTACTCAAAAGAAGCTTTAATATAAACATTTTATACAGATTGGGAAGGTAAACGATGCAGGACAAGGCTTTGCTTTCAATTGCAATAGTTACATATAACAGCGCAGACGAAATCTGCGGCTGTCTTAAAAGCATTACCGAAAACACAAAGGAAGTCGGCTATAAGCTTTATATAATAGATAACGCCTCTACGGACAATACGGTTGAGCTTGTACGCCAAAGCTTTCCGCAGGTAACGGTCATTGAAACGGGCGAAAACAGGGGCTTCGGCTTCGGTCACAACAGGCTTCTTGACACTGACTGCAAATACCATGCGGTAATCAACCCCGACATAACCGTGGACAGCGACGTTTTTTCGGCGCTTGTGGGTTACCTTGAGGCTCACCCCGAAGCGGTGCTTGTTACTCCGAAAATTTACAACCCCGACGGCTCGGAACAGCATCTTCCCAAGCGCAGACCGACGGCAAAATATATGCTTCTGGGCAGGCTTTCACGCTATCTGCGTTTTTTAAAGCCCGTAAGGGACGAATACACAATGGCTGAGTTTAACATCACCGAGCCGTGCGAAATTGAATTCTGCACGGGCTGCTTTATGCTTATGAGAAGCGAGGCGTTTAAGAAAATCGGCGGCTTTGATGAGGGTTTTTTTATGTACCTTGAGGACGCCGACCTTTCGGACAGAATAGCGCAGTACGGAAAAATAGTTTTCAATCCGCTTTGCCGCGCCACGCACAACTGGGACGGCGGAAGCTCAAAGAGCTTAAAGCTCCTTCGCTACCACTTCGCGTCGATGTTCAGGTACCTGAAAAAGAAAAGAAAATAATACATTTTATAAACGCAGAGACGGGAGACCGTCTCTGTTTGTTTTTTATTAATATTATTTAACAAATTGTTTACAAAAAATATGCGTATAATCGCTTGACATTTTGGAAAAATAAGTTAAAATTAATTATGTTAGCACTCGAAAGGTAAGAGTGCTAAACGGTGCTAAAGAACAGTAAGGCGGTGAGAGTATGGAGATGACCGAGCGAAAGAATAAAATCCTTTCCGCAATTGTCGAAAGGTATATTCAGACCGGCGAACCGGTCGGCTCAAAGGCTCTGCTCGACACGCTTGACTTTAACGTTTCTTCTGCCACCGTCAGAAATGAAATGTCGGATTTAATCGAAATGGGCTACCTTGAACAGCCCCATACCTCGGCAGGGCGCGTCCCGTCGACGGAGGGCTACAGGTATTACGTTGAAAAGCTTATGAAGGTTTACGACATTTCCGAAGCGGAAAAACAGCTTATCGGGCTTAAATTAAGGGATTCCGTTGCCGACCCGCATTCACTGCTTGAAACGGCGGGAAGCCTGCTCGCTGACCTTTCAAACTGCGCCGCGGTTTCCACAACGCCTGCCGACAGCGAGGCGGTCGTAAAAAGGGTTGAGCTTGTGCCTGTCGGCACTCACACCGCAATGGTGCTTATGCTCACCTCCTTCGGAATAATCAAAACACGGGTTTGCCGCACCGAAAGCGAAATCACGCTTGACAGCGCTCAGATGTTTTACAACATTGTCGGCAAGAATTTTATCGGTAAGCCTGTTTCCGAAATAACGGTGGCTAAAATCCAGACCCTTGCGCTGTCGCTCGGTGACAAGGCGCTTGCGATGATTCCGCTTTTAGTGGCGCTCAGCGAGCTTTCAAGGATGACCGAGCGAACCGAGCTTCTGCTTGAGGGGCAAAGCAATCTCTTAAACTACCGTGAGTACGAAAGGAATGCCTTTGAGCTTATGGAGTTTTTAAGAAGAAGTGAGCCGCTTAACAGAATTTTTTCCGCCAAGACAGAGCAAAAAAACGGTCAGCCGAGCATACTTATCGGTAAGGAAAACCGTTTTCGTGAGCTGCAGAACTCCACAATGATTTTTTCAAAGTATTCAATAGCCGGGCATGAAAGCGGAACGCTCGGTATTATAGGACCGACAAGAATTGATTATGCAAGGCTTATTCCCTCAATCAAATACATGAGCGAGGTTGTCGGAATAATGCTTTCGGATAATATGGAGGATTGACATGTCAAAGAACGAGTCTAAAAAGCCTGACAGCAAGGCTGTCGAGGCTGAAGAAAGCAAAGAGGAGGCAACCGCCGAGGCTGCAACGAAGGACGAACAGCAGCCCTCCGAGGCCCAAAGGCTTCAAGCGGAGCTCGACTCATTAAACGACAGGTTTTTAAGAACGCTTGCCGAGTACGACAACTACCGCAAGCGCTCGCAAAAGGAAAAGGAGGCGGCTTACGGCGACTCAAGAGCAGGGGTTGTATCGCAGCTCTTGCCCGTTATGGACAACTTTGAAAGAGCTATGCAGAACAAGGACGCCTCGCACGAGGATTACGTCAAGGGAATTGATATGATTTTCTCACAGCTTGAGGATTTCCTTAAAAAGCTCTCGGTTGAATCCTTCGGCGAAAAGGGCGATGCATTTGACCCGAACATACACAACGCGGTAATGCATATTGAGGACGAAAACGAAGGCGAAAACACAGTCGTTGAGGTGTTCTCAAAGGGTTACAGAATGGACGGCAGGATAATCCGTCCGGCAATGGTTAAGGTAGCAAATTAAATTTATATATTATTTTACGGAGGCATAAATTATGGGAAAAGTAATAGGTATTGATTTAGGTACAACAAATTCATGCGTAGCAGTTGTTGAGGCAGGCGAGCCTGTCGTTATCGCTAACGCAGAGGGAGCAAGGACAACGCCTTCCGTTGTCGCTTTCTCAAAGACAAACGAAAGAATGGTAGGTCAGGTCGCAAAGCGCCAGGCCATTACCAACCCCGAAAGAACCGTTGCTTCAATCAAGAGGCACATGGGCTCAGACTACAAGGTAAGCATTGACGACAAGCAGTACACTCCTCAGGAGATTTCGGCAATGATTCTTACCAAGCTTAAAAATGACGCCGAAGCATACCTCGGTACAAAGGTAAGCGAAGCGGTTATCACCGTTCCCGCATACTTCACCGACTCACAGCGTCAGGCAACCAAGGACGCAGGTAAAATTGCAGGTCTTGAGGTTAAAAGAATAATCAACGAGCCCACAGCGGCGGCTCTTGCATACGGCATTGACAAGGAAGAGGACCAGAAGGTTATGGTTTACGACCTCGGCGGCGGCACCTTCGATGTATCAATTATCGAAATGGGCGACGGCGTTCAGGAGGTTAAGGCTACCGCAGGTAACAACCACCTCGGCGGCGACGACTTTGACCAGAGAATTATAGACTGGCTTGCAGACGAGTTCAAAAAGGAGCAGGGCATTGACCTTCGCGGCGACAAGATGGCGATGCAGAGACTTAAAGAGGCTGCAGAGAAGGCAAAAATTGAGCTTTCCGGCGTTACAACCTCAAACATCTCTCTTCCGTTTATCACTGCGGACGCAACAGGACCCAAGCACCTTGAAACAACTCTTACAAGAGCTAAGTTCAACGAAATGACAGCCGACCTTGTTGAGGCTACAATGGGACCGGTACGTCAGGCGCTTTCCGACTCGGGCTACAAGGCTTCCGAGCTTAACAAAATCCTTATGGTAGGCGGTTCTTCAAGAATCCCCGCAGTCCAGGAGGCAGTCAAGAGCTTTATCGGCAAGGAGCCGTTCAAGGGCATTAACCCCGACGAATGTGTTGCTATCGGCGCCGCAATTCAGGGCGGCATCATGGGCGGCGACGTTGAAGGTATGCTTCTTCTCGACGTTACTCCGCTTTCACTCGGTATTGAAACAATGGGTGAAATCAACACAAAGATTATTGAGAGAAACACCACTATCCCCACAAAGAAGAGTCAGATTTTCTCAACTGCCGCCGACAACCAGACCTCTGTTGAGGTTCACGTTCTTCAGGGCGAAAGACAGTTCGCAAGGGACAACAAGACCCTCGGCGTTTTCCACCTTGACGGCATTATGCCCGCACCCAGAGGCGTTCCGCAGATTGAGGTAACCTTTGACATCGACCAGAACGGTATCGTTCACGTTTCGGCTAAGGATCTCGGCACTCAGAAGGAACAGTCAATTTCAATCACCTCTTCGACAAATATGTCCAAGGAAGATATTGAAAAAGCTGTTAAGGAAGCCGAGCAGTATGCTGAGCAGGACAAGAAAAAGAAGGAAGAGGTTGACACCAAGAACGAGGCTGAACAGCTTGTTTATCAGAGCGAGAAAATTCTTTCCGAAAACGGCGACAAATTCGCAGAGTCCGACAAGAACGACGTTCAGCAGAAGATTGACGCTCTTAAAGAGGCTCTCAAGGGCGAAAACCTTGACGACATCAAGGCAAAGAAGGAAGAGCTTACTCAGTCCTTCTACAAGGTTTCCGAGGAGCTTTACAAGCAGGCTGCCGCTCAGGCTCAGCAGGCTAACGGAGCCGAGGGAGCTCAGGCAGGCGCCGACAGCAAGGGCGACAACGGCTATTACGAGGCTGATTACACCGACGTTGAGGACGGCAATAAATAATTAACCGAAGCTCGGGACAGAGGGGCAACCCTCTGTCCGTAAAGGCTTATTTGGAGCAACATATATGGCTGAAAAAAGAGATTATTACGAAGTGCTCGGGGTTGACAGAAACGCCGGTGCAGATGAAATTAAAAAAGCATACCGACAGGCTGCCAAGAAATATCACCCCGATTTACATCCGGATGATAAGGAAGCCGAGGAAAAATTCAAGGAAGCCAATGAGGCGTACGAGGTCTTGTCGGACCCCGACAAAAAGGCGCGCTACGACCAGTTCGGTCACAGGGGCGTCGACCCCAATTACGGCGCAGGTCAGGGCGGCTTCGGCGGCTTTGACGGTCAGGGCTTTGAGTTTGACCTGGGCGATCTTTTCGGCAGTATGTTCGGCGGCGGCTTCGGCTTCGGCGGCAGGCAGAATCCGAATGCGCCTCAGAGAGGAAGCGACACTCAGGCGAGTGTCACGATTTCCTTTGAGGAGGCGGCAAAGGGCTGTAAGCGCAAGGTCGATACAATGAAAATTGACGTTTGCGATGAGTGCCACGGAAGCGGCTGCGCCGCAGGTACAAGCGCAAAAACCTGTCCCGACTGTCACGGCACGGGTCAGGTTACGGCTCAGCAGAGGACGCCCTTCGGCGTTATTCAGACTCAGAGGCCGTGTTCACGCTGTAAGGGCAAGGGCAAGGTAATTGACAACCCTTGTAAAAAATGTCACGGACAGGGCATGGTCAGAAAGCCGTCAAGCATTGAAATCAGTATCCCTGCAGGCATTGACGACCGTCAGGTAATCAACGCAAGAGGTCAGGGCAACAAGGGTGTAAACGGCGGACCAGCAGGCGACCTCAAGGTCGTTGTCAACGTACGTCCTCACCCGATCTTTGAAAGGGAAGGCTACAACGTCTGGGTTGAAATGCACATAAGCTATCCCGAGGCGGTGCTTGGCTGTGAGCTTCAGGTGCCGACGCTTGAAGGCAAGGTTAAATACAATGTTCCCGCAGGCACTCAGTCGGGCGACGTTTTCAGGCTTCGCAACCGAGGCATTCAGACCCTTAACAACAGAGGCAAGGGCGACGAGCTTGTAAGAGTTATTGTCGACATTCCGAAAAAGGTGACAGAGAAGCAGAAGGAGCTTATAAAGCAGCTCGCGGAGGAGCTCGGAACAAGCGCCAACCACCTCGGAGACGACGACAAAAAGTCCTTCTTCGGCAAGGGTAAAAAGAAAAAATAAGCAAAATTTAAGGAAGGCTTAAGAGCCTTCCTTTTTTGTTTGCTGTGAGGTTTTATTAAACAATTCCGAGGTATTCCTCCAAGCAGAGGTTTTGCTCGTGCATTTTGCCTGCGGCATACTCACCGACATATCTCCAGTGCCAGGGCTGATAATCAACGCCGGTAATGTCCTCCTTGTCCTTCGGGTAGCGAAGCACAAAGCCGTATTTATAAGCGTTGTCCTGCAGCCATTGAAATTCCTTGGTGTTTTCAAAGTCGTTGCTGGCGCTGACAATGTCCACGGCAAGTCCCGAATTGCTTTCCGAGCAGCCTGCAGGCGCAATTTTTCTCTTTGCAAGCGCTTCCGCCTGCTCTGCGGAGTAGCCCTGGTTTATATAAGAGTTAACCTTTCTTTTATAGGCGCTGTCCTGAGTGGCGTTGTCACGGTAGCCTGCATACGGGTTAAGGTTGCAGTCGCTGAGCTTCGCTCCGTCGTACATTCTTTTGTATTTTTGAACTATTCTTGAGTCGAGCTTTACCTGGGAATTGCTAAGCGCCGGCGCAAGCGACGGCTTGTAGCTTTCGGGCAGGGGATAGTCGACCGAAACGATGGCGAGGAACCATTCCTTTGAGTCGGTAGGCTCCAAAATCTTGGCAAAGGTCTTTGCGTTGGTGGTGTTTTCCGAAAGCTCATCGGGATTCGGTCTTTCGACGTTGTATGAGTCGGATGAGGTGACAATCTCACCGAAATAAGTCGTGCTTTCCTGAGTAATCTCCTCGGCGGTGTTTTTGCTTACGGGAGCCTCGGGCGGCTTCTTTTTACCCTTTGTAAGAAAGTATCCTGCAATCAGGACAAGCATAATTCCCGCAAGCAGTGCGCTTAAAAGCATCTTTGCCTTAAGCTGCTTTTTGCTTTTAGCTGTTTTATTCATACCAATAACCTTTCAGAGTTTTATAGGAATATTGTAAAAGTTTTAAGCCGACTTGTCAAATTTTTCTTAAATTTCTTAAATTATATCGACAGAACCGTAATTTTATGATAAAATAATTTGGTTAATAAAGATATGATAGGAGTGTCCGCATTGAAGGCAAACGAATGTGTAGCAAATTATTCCTCAAGAGTAAGGGAAATGACAAATTACGCAGCACGTGAAGTCAAAAGAGTGTGTAAGGATATAGGACCCCGTGAGTCGGGAGAGGAAAGCGAAAGAAAGGCTCAGCAGTATGTTGCAGACAGTATGAAGGATTTCTGCGACGAGGTTAAGACCGAGGAGTTTTCCGTTCATCCGAGGGCGTTTATGGGTTGGGTTACGCTCGACGTTGTGCTGATGCTTTTTTCTATTGTCTGCCTGATTCTTGCGAACACGGGCTTACTGCCGCAAGCAGAGAATATCTTTGTTATTGCCGCAACGGCTCTTTCGGCGCTTTCGATTATTTTTATGATAGGTGAATTTTTACTTTACAAGCAGCTTCTTGACCCGCTTTTTCCCAAGAGGGAAAGCTGCAACGTAATGTGTACGCGCAAGGCTGAAAAAGAAACGAAAAGACGTATCATTTTCGCAGGACATATCGACTCCGCTTACGAGTGGCGCTATACGCATCTCGGCGGAGGCAAGCTTCTTAAAAAGGTGATAGCCCTCGCAATCGGCGCAATGGTTATTAACCTTATTATGGATATCCTTTCCTTTTTTGACATTTCCTGCTACCTTGACAAGGGAGTTTTAATCCTTGCCGCTGTTACGGCTGTTCCGATTTTTATGGCGGCATTCTTTGTAAACCATAAGCTCGTAGTCCCCGGCGCAAACGACAACCTTACCGGAGTTTTCGCTTCAATGGCGGTGCTTCGCTTTATGGAACACAACAATATCCGCTTTGAAAACACCGAGGTCGTTGCAATGTCAACGGGCTGTGAGGAGGCAGGACTCAGAGGTGCAAAGGCGTTTGCCAAGAGCTATGACGACGGCGGAGTTGAAACCGTTGTTGTCGCGGTTGACACACTTCGTGACTTTGAATATCTCAGTGTTTACAATAAGGATATGACGGGCACGGTAAAGCTTGACGGGCAGGTTGCCGCAATGCTTAAAAAGGCGGGAGAAACCGCAGGCATGGATTTGCCCTATGCAAACGTATTCTTCGGCTCCTCCGACGCCGCCGCAATTATGCAGGGCGGAATTAAGAGTGCAGCACTCTGCGCTATGGACCCTGAGCCGGCAAGGTATTACCACACCCGTGAGGATACGCCGGACAATATGAATTTAAAGACTATTGAGGCAGGCATCAACGTAATGCTTGAAACGGCGTTCCTCTATGACAGCGAGGGGCTTAAGGACGAATATTAATTATCTTCGTAAGGGAGATGGGATTATGAAAAAAACAGTTTTAAGAACAGCGGCGCTGTGCCTTACGGCGGTTATGCTTATGCTTATGCTCTCGTCGTGCAGTATAAGCGATCTGCTTTCGGGCGACGGAAAGACGCCTCGGGAGGTCAAGGTTAAAACCGACCTTCATGACGCTTCCTTCAGCTTTACCTACGGTGAGTTACGTCAGGTACTTACTCCCGACCAGGTAGCCCCTCTGTTTGAGCTGTATGACAAAATTGACAGCGATACCGTGGTTGAGCTCAGCTACAACGATATTATGTCGCGCTTCGACAGCGATGACGAGGACAATCATGATGTTGAAAACATAATGGCTTTGCTCAGCGATGAGGAGAAAGCGCAGCTTACCGCGAACTCCGAACAGGTGCTTGAGTACTTCGTAAACAGCGTCAACAAAGCTAAAAAAGAAAAACCCGTTACCGAATACGGCGAGTGGTTCTGGACTGACGGCAAATTCAAATTTACGCAGGACGGAATTGAAAGCGACGGTAAAATCAAGCAGGCGGCAAAGTACTTTGAACATTTCGTTGTCGAGGGCGCAAACAGTAAGCTCGGCGAGGGCAGTCAGGACAACGGATACAAGATTACAAAGCAGGGCGATTCCCTTGACGACATTCTGTACCTCTACGGCTCGGATGTTGCCTGCAGGCTTACCATGGACGACGTTGAGTACGCCATAAGCTCGCTTGCGTATGACAAGGAGCCCGTTGACGAGGAATACACCGACGAAAACGGCAGGACTAAAACTCACACCGTTTACGTTACCACCGGTATCACAAGAGTTATTTCCATTAAGCTCAAGGACGATGAGGCTTCGGTCGGAAAGGCATTTTCCTTCAGAGACAAAAAGATCGTTCTCGATGAAATGAAAAAAGCGGCTGATTACTTCACGGTTGACGACTACACGGTAAGCTTTGACGGCTGTACGATTTTCGTCACCTACAACGCCGTGACCGACAATATTTTAAGCGCAACCTATGACAAGAATATGCACATTGACACTGCTGTTAACGGCAAAGGCTCGCTTGAGCATTTAGGCAGGCAGGAATTAAGCTTCGGCTGCACGGACAGAGTTGAATATAAATTCGGCTGGGCTGAGGAAGCCGAATAAAAGTGCGATTACAACAGTTAAAGCCTCCGTTTGCGCGGGGGCTTTTGTAAAAAGGACAGACTATGACAAGACTTCAAAGGGCAATAGTAATTGTCGGGATATTTGTTTTAATCATTTTTTCTCCTGCGGCTTCGTTTATCGTTAACCTCGGCACTGCGGTCGGGATGCTTGCAGGGGCGCTTATAATACTTCTCGGTGTGAAGCTTGAGAAGGTGAAGCAGACTTTACGGCTACTAAAGGAAAAAGGATGGGGAAGGGCTTTGCTTACGGCTTTAATTGTTATTTCTGCGGCGGCTCTCGTTTACTGCACGGTTGCCACTGTTAAGATTCTTTCCTACAGCACCGACAACAAAAACATTCCGAAAAATACGCCTGTAATTGTGCTCGGCTGTAAGGTGATGGGTTCCGATGCGGGACCGATGCTTACGAAAAGGTGCAACGCGGCATACGAATACCTTTGTGACAATCCCGAAGCAATATGTGTGGTTTCGGGCGGTCAGGGGGACGACGAGGATATCAGCGAGGCGGAGGCAATGTTCAGGCTTCTCAGCGAAAAAGGAATTGAACCCGACAGGATTTTTAAAGAGGACCAATCCTCAAACACCGCCGAAAATTTCCGCTTCAGCAAAGAAATACTAAAAGAGCAGGGCTGCGGCGACGAGGCGGTTGTCGTCACGACGAACTATCACCAGTACCGCGCTTCGCTTATCGCCGAAAAGCAGGGCATAAAGACCTATGCCGTAAGCTCAAAAACGGGCAACTTCTCACTGCCGACCTATATAGTCAGGGAGTGGTTTTCGCTGATCCTCACCTTTATCAGAAAATAGTGCTTGACAAATCGGGCTTTTAGGTGTATCATACTTTCACAATAAAGAAGAACAGTATTCCGTTCTCACCTGTGAGTGCAAATGAAACAGGTCAATACCGCTGGCGGTGGTCAGATTATGTGTATTGAGCGTGAACGGCTGTTCACGCTTTAATTTTTATTTGGGAGTGATTATCCATCGGTATCAAAGAGATGCAAATCAATGAAGAAATCCGTGACAAGCAGGTCAGAGTAATTTCCGGCACAGGCGAACAGCTCGGCATTATGTCGGCAAAGGACGCCCTTAAAATTGCGGAGGGTAAGAACCTTGACCTCGTTAAAATTGCGCCTCAGGCAGACCCGCCCGTGTGCAAAATTATGGATTACGGCAAGTACAGATTTGAGCAGACAAAAAAAGAGAAGGAGTCCAAGAAAAACCAGCGTATCATCGAAACGAAGGAAATCAGGCTTTCTCTTAATATCGACACGCACGATTTCGATACCAAGGCTAATCAGGCTATCAAATTTTTAAAGACCGGTCACAAGGTCAAGGTTTCAATCCGCTTCAGGGGCAGGGAAATGGCCCACCCTCAGATCGGCGAGGAAACCATGAAGAGATTTGCAGAGGTCTGCAGTGAATACTGCACGCTTGAAAAGCCCGCAAAGCTTGAAGGCAGACAAATGCTTATGTTCCTGGCTCCTTTAGCCACGAAGTAAGTAATCAAATTTTCAGGAGGATACGAAAATGCCTAAAATCAAAACACATTCAGGAGCTAAGAAACGCTTCAAATTATCGAAGAACGGCAAGCCGATCAGAGGACATGCTTATAAGTCGCATATTCTTAATAAGAAGTCAACTAAGAGAAAAAGAAATCTTCGTAAGACCGCTGTTGCCGACGTAACCAACCAGAGGCAGATTAAGCGCCTTATTCCTTACAAATAAGGACCTGAGTTGTAAAACAACTCAGAACCTTAATATCGCTGTCAGGATAAAAAAACAAATTGTCCATTCAAACGAAAGACAGATATTGATGAGCGATATAAAGAACACGGTATAAAAAAGATTACTGGAGTTGCAAAGCAACTCAGAACCTTGATATCGCTGTCAAAGCAAAAAGGTTTGTTTACCAGCGATATAAAGAACACGGTATAAAACCGTTTACCAATAAAATTTCGGAGGTAACATAAAATGGCTCGTATTAAGGGTGCGATGATGACTCGCAAAAGAAGAAATAAAGTTTTAAAATTAGCTAAGGGCTACTACGGCTCAAAGTCAAAGCTTTTCAAGACTGCCAAGCAGGCAGTTATGAAGTCCGGACAGTATGCTTACATCGGAAGAAAGCAGAAGAAGAGAGATTTCAGAAGACTTTGGATTACAAGAATTTCCGCAGCTTGCAAAATGAACGGTATGAATTACTCAACCTTTATCAACGGTCTTACAAAGGCAGGCGTTGAATTAAACCGCAAGATGCTTTCCGAAATCGCTATTTCGGACCCCGCAGCATTTACAGCTCTTACAGAGCAGGCTAAGGCAGCACTTAAATAAGCTATAACCACGCCAAAACACGGGCGTGGTTAGTTTTTGTAATATGGAATACCAATATATCTCAAGCAGGACTAACGACACAATAAAGCATTATACTAAGCTTTTAAGCTCAAAAAGGCAGAGGGACGCCGAAGGCGTATTTGTCTGCGAGGGCTTGAGGCTTTGCCGTGATGCGCTTGAAAGCGGCTTTCGTGTGAAAGAAATGTTTTTTACAAGGGAAGCCCTTGACAGACATTTTTCCGAGTTCGAGGGCTTGCTGCAGGGAGATGAACGTCTTTACGTCATATCGGACGGACCGGCTGAAAGAATGTCGGACACCGTTAGCCCTCAGGGCATTTTCACGGTGTGCGAGAGAAAGGAAGCGGAAGCTCCTGCGCTAAGGAAGGGCAAGTGTTACGTCTGCCTTGAAAACCTGCAGAATCCGCAGAACTTAGGCACTGTCGCAAGAACGGCAGAGGCACTCGGCATTTCGGCGGTAATCGTCCTTTCGGGCTGTGATATTTACAACCCGAAGGCGTTGAGGGCTTCAATGGGCTCTCTGCTCAGAATTCCGATAATCAGGCTTGACAGTGTTGAACAGGCTGTGCTTTCGGCAAAAGACGCAGGACTTTTATGCTTTGCAAGCGTACCCGATTCCGAGGCTGAGGACATTACCTCGCTCGACTTTTCGTGCGGCGCAATGGCAATAATCGGCAACGAGGGCAACGGAGTGTCGCTTCTTTCAAAGCAGCTTGCCGACAGGCTTGTCACCATTAAAATGAAGGGGCAGGCGGAAAGCCTGAATGCCGCCGCGGCAGCAGACATTATTATGTGGGAAATGATGAGATGAAAAACTGCGAGTATTGGATTTGGCTTGCAAGGACTCTCGGCGATGCGGCGAGGCTTGACGAGATAATCGCCTGCTTCAAAAACGCGCGTGAGCTTTACTATGCAGGTAAAAACGAGTGGCGTCTTTCGGGCGTGCTGACTGCAGTGCAAATTGAAAAGCTGGCGCAGTACAGTCCGTCCGAGTCGGGAAAAATAATTAACGACTGCGAGAAAAACGGGTGGAGCATTATTACGCCCGATGACGGGGAATATCCTCCGTTGCTCAGGGAAATAAGTAACCTTCCCGCAGTGCTTTATGCGGACGGCGACGCAGGTCTGCTGAGCGACAGTCTGACAATTGCGATGGTCGGCACAAGGAAGGCTTCGCGCTACGGCATAAGAGCGGCGGGAGTTATCGCCTCGATGCTCTCACGTTCCGGCTTTTGCGTTGTTTCGGGCGGTGCGCTCGGCATTGACAGCGCGGCTCACTCCGGGGCAATCAGCGCAGGCGGCAAAACCGTATGCGTGCTTGGCTGCGGTCTCGGTACGGATTACCTTAAGTCGAACGAGGCTATGAGGAATGAAATCGTCAGAAACGGAGTAATTATTACCGAGTATCCTCCGTTTACCCAGGCGTCGAGAACTACATTTCCCAAGCGTAACCGTATTATTTCGGGGATGTCGCTTGGAACGGTCGTTATTGAGGCGGGTGAAAAAAGCGGCTCGCTTATCACCGCAAATATGGCGCTTGAGCAAAACCGTCAGGTGTTTGCGGTGCCGGGCAATGTTTTTTCGTCTGCGTACAACGGTGCAAATAAGCTTATACACGACGGAGCAAAGCCCGTTTTTACGACAAGAGATATAGTTGAAGAGTATTATAATGATTATCCGCAAAGGATAAAGACGGATGAGTTGGATATTCCTCTCGCTCAGGCTTTCTATGAGAGCGAGCAGTTGCGGCAGAGGCTGGAGAAAAGTGAAAAGCAGTCTGCGCCCGTAAAAAGAAGGACGAAGTCCGAATTTTCGGAGCCCGTAACGCAGGAGGAAAAGCCCGTCAAAAAGGAGCTTCCGCCGACCCTCGGCGAAGCGGCAAGGGCGGTTTACGGACTTCTTGAAAGCCCGATGCCGCTTGATGAAATTGTTGAAAAATCGGGAATGAGCGTTACCAAAACGCTGGCGGCGCTGACCGAGCTTGAAATGATCGGTGCGGTCGGGCTGCTTCCCGGTAATAAATATAAAAGAATATAATTGAGTATAGGATGATAATTTATGTCAAAATTAGTTATTGTTGAGTCACCCTCAAAGGCAAAAACTATTCAGAAATATCTCGGCAAGGATTTTAAGGTCGCCGCTTCCGTAGGACATATCAGGGACCTTCCTGCGGCAAAGCTAAGCGTTGACGTTAAAAATGACTTTGCTCCGAAATATGCAATAGTAAAGGGAAAGGAAAAGCTTGTCAAGGAGCTTAAGGGCATGGTTGACGAGGCGGATTTTGTTTACCTTGCAACTGACCCGGACCGTGAAGGAGAGGCTATTTCCTGGCACCTTGCAAACGTTCTTAACCTCAGCACCGAGGAAAAAAACAGAGTTAAGTTTAACGAGATTAATAAGACAAGCGTTTTAAAGGGCATTAAGGAGCCTGAAAAAATCGACCTTGACCTTGTTGACGCTCAGCAGGCAAGACGTATACTTGACCGTCTTGTAGGTTATAAGCTCAGTCCCTTTGTTTCGCAGAAAATCAGACGCGGTCTTTCCGCAGGCAGAGTACAGTCCGTTGCGGTAAGGCTTATCGTCGACAGGGAAGAGGAAATCAGAGCCTTCAAGCCCGAGGAATACTGGAGCATTGACGCAAAGTTTACAAACCCGCCTTCAAAGAAGGTGTTCACTGCGGCGCTCACCGCTGACGAGAACGGTAAGGTTGAAATTACAAACGAGAAGCAGGCTCTTGAATATTCTTCAAGACTTGACGGAGCGGAGTATCAGGTAAGCTCGGTCAAAAAGGGCACAAGAAAGCGCTCGCCCGCACCGCCGTTTACAACGTCTACCTTACAGCAGGACGCTTCGAGAAAGCTCGGCTTCCACGGCAAGCGCACAATGAAGGCGGCTCAGGAGCTTTACGAAGGTATGGAAATCAGCGGTATCGGCGCAACGGGTCTTATCACATATATGAGAACCGACTCTCTTCGTATTTCCGAGGAGTCAAGGGCGGCAGGTAACGAATATATCAAAGAGAATTTCGGCGAGCATTACCTTCCCTCAAAGCCGAGATACTATAAAACAAAGGCTTCCGCACAGGACGGTCACGAGGCTATAAGACCTACAATTCCGTCGCTCTCACCCGAAAAGGTTAAGCAGAGCCTTACCGCCGACCAATATAAGCTTTATACGCTTATCTGGGAACGCTTTATGGCAAGCCTTATGGCGGACTGCATTCAGGACACTGTCAAGGTTGATATCAAGGCGGCAAACGCTTCCGACAGCGCAAAGGGCAGATACTGCCTTTTCACCGCGAACGGCTACAATGTAAAATTTGACGGCTATACAAAGATTTACGAGGCAGGCACCGATGAAAAGAAGGAAAAGGAAACGGCGCTTCCCGAAATCAAGAAGGACGATGTTCTCAGACTCAAGAGCCTTGAAAACAATCAGCACTTCACTCAGCCGCCCGCAAGGTATACAGAGGCTTCCCTTGTCAAGGAGCTTGAGGAAACCGGAGTCGGCAGACCGAGCACCTACGTTTCAATCGTTTCAACCATTCTTCAGAGAGAATACGTTGTACGCGAGCAGAAGCAGTTAAAGCCCACCGAGCTCGGCGAGGCTGTGGTAAAGCTTCTTAAAAAGGAATTTCCGAATATCGTAAATGTCAAGTTTACGGCAAATATGGAATCCGACCTCGACAGGGTAGAAAGCGGCGAGGTTGACTATATCGCTATGCTTCACAGCTTCTATGACGGCTTTGAGGATACGCTCAAAAAGGCAAAGGCTGATATGGACGGCGTTAAAATCCAGCTTCAGGAGGACATTACCGACATTCCCTGCGAAAAGTGCGGCAGAATGATGGTTGTCAAGGTAGGACGCTTCGGCAAATTCCTTGCGTGTCCCGGTTACCCCGAGTGCAAAAACACGAAGCCGTTTGTTGTTCAGACCAATGCAAAATGCCCCGTCTGCGGCGGCAACGTAATAGAAAAGAAATCCAAGAAGGGCTACACCTTCTTCGGCTGTGACAATTATCCGGACTGTAACTTTATGACTTGGGATAAGCCCACCGACGAGGTCTGTCCCAAGTGCGGCAAATCGCTCTTTAAGAGGAAGGGCGGACTGCTTGTCTGCCTTGACGAGGGCTGCGGCTTTGAAAAGAAGGCGACCAGGAAGAGAAAGACAGCCGCCAAGGAAGAAGAATAATATGAAGGCGGCAGTTATAGGCGCAGGTTTTGCAGGCGTTGAAGCGGCGTGGCAGCTTAATAAGGCGGGTATTGACGTTGACCTTTATGAGATGAAGCCCGTTAAGTTTTCGCCTGCACATCACAGCGAAGGCTTTGCCGAGCTTGTCTGCTCAAATTCCTTTAAGGCGGCAAGGCTTAATTCCGCCGCAGGACTGTTGAAGGCGGAAATGGCACGGCTCGGTTCCGTCTGCGTGGACTGTGCGAAGAAGACCGCCGTTCCTGCAGGGGGAGCGCTTGCGGTTGACAGAAACGAGTTTTCAAAACTTGTTACGGAACGTATCAAAGCTTGCGAGCATATTAATGTAATTAACCAAGAGGTCACCGAGCTTCCCGACGCGGACGCGGTTATAATCGCCGCAGGTCCGCTGGCAAGCGAGGGACTTTCCGAAACCGTTAAAAGGCTTTGCGGAGAGGAGCTTTCGTTTTTTGACGCCGCCGCACCGATAGTTTCGGCTGACAGCATTGATATGGCTTTTGCCTTTACTCAGTCAAGATATGACAGGGGAGGCGAGGACGATTACATAAACTGCCCTATGAACAAGGAGCAGTATGAAGCGTTTTATGAGGCGATAATTTCGGCACAGTCCGCCGAGCTTCATTCCTTTGACAAACGCAAGGATGTTTACGAGGGCTGTATGCCCATTGAGGTTCTCGCTTCAAGGGGCAGGGACACTATGCGCTTCGGGCCTCTCAAGCCCGTTGGTTTAACCGACCCGAAAACGGGGCACAGACCCTGGGCTAATTTACAGCTTCGCAAGGAAAACGCATCCGGCAGTATGTATAACCTTGTAGGCTTTCAGACTAATTTAAAATTTTCCGAGCAGAAGAGAGTCTTTTCAATGTTTCCGGCATTGCATGACGCTCAGTTTTTGCGCTACGGAGTAATGCACCGTAACACCTTCATAAAATCACCGGGTATATTGCAGGCCGATTTTTCAATGAAGGACAACCCGTACATTTTCTTTGCAGGACAGATTACGGGAGTAGAGGGCTATATGGAGTCCGCCTCCTCGGGAATACTTGCAGGGCTAAACTGTGCGAGAAGGCTTACGGGAAAGGAAACCGTTGTGTTGCCCGAAACTACCATGACGGGCGCTCTGTCACGCTACATCAGCGATGAGAGCGTTACCGACTTTCAGCCGATGGGCGCAAACTTCGGAGTTATTCCTCCGTTGGAGCAGAAAATCCGCGACAAGTCGGAGCGTTATACCGCGCTTGCCGAAAGGGCAATGAAGGATCTTGAAGACTTTTTGCAGGAGGAGTCAATATGAGAATTATTGCGGACGCCTTCGGCGGCGATAATGCGCCGCTTGAGATAATCAAGGGCTGTCTTGACGCAAAAAGGAATACTCCGTTGATATATTGCTGACGGGCAGTGAAAAGGAAATTAAGAAAGCCGCCGACAAGGCGGGATTGGATATTTCATCTCTCGAAATAAAAAATGCCGACGGCATATTCGACATGGAAACCGCACCGACAGAGATAATGAAGTCGGGCAGAGGCACTTCGCTGGGCGTGGGTCTTGACGCACTCGCTTCGGGTGAGGGGGACGCCTTCGTCAGCGCGGGAAGCACGGGCGCAGTACTTGTCGGCGGAACGCTTATCGTTAAAAGAATAAAGGGCATTAAAAGGCCTGCGCTTGCGGCGGTTATGCCTTCCTCGGACAAGCCGTTTATTTTGCTTGATTCGGGTGCAAATGCCGAATGCACGGAAAAGATGCTTACTCAGTTTGCCTATCTCGGAAGCCTGTATATGGAAAAAATAATGGACGTGCCTTCGCCGAGGGTTGCGCTTGCCAACATCGGCGTTGAGAGAACGAAGGGCACGCCGCTTTATGTTGAAACCTATGAGCTTCTTGAAAATGATGAAAAGATTAATTTTGTCGGAAACATTGAAGCGCGCGACATCCCCTTCGGCAGGGCTGACGTTGTGGTTGCAGACGGTTTTACCGGCAATATGATAATCAAAATGTACGAGGGCGTGGCGAAATCACTTACGAATGAGATTAAGTCGGTCTTTATGAAAAACGCACTCTCAAAGCTCTCGTATCTCGGCGTGAAGTCGGGGATGGACGAATTTAAAGAGAAAATGAATTATAAAAAATACGGAGGAGCTCCGCTTGTCGGCACAAGAAAATGCATTATCAAGGCTCACGGCTCCTCGGACGCCTATGCGTTTAAAAACGCAATCGGTCAGGCAGTAAAATATGTTGAAAGCGGCTTTACGGATATTGTCGCAAAATCACTCAGGGAGAGTAAAGAAGAATGAATTTGCTTGAAGCAAAAATAGGATATGAATTTAAAAACAAGGCGTTGCTCGAAAGGGCGCTTACGCATTCGTCCTATGCCAACGAAAACCACCTTGAGCATATGGACAACGAAAGGCTTGAGTTTTTAGGAGATTCGATTCTCGGCTTTATCACGGCGGAATACCTTTTCAGCAATCACCGTGATTTACCCGAGGGCGAGCTTACAAAGCTCCGTGCGTATGCGGTGTGTGAAAAATCCCTTTTCGGCTTTGCCAAAAAAATAAGGCTCGGTGATTTTATTAACTTAAGTCGCGGCGAGCAGAAGACGGGCGGCAGGGAGCGTGCAAGCGTGCTGTCGGACGCCTTTGAGGCGCTTATCGCCGCAATTTACCTTGACGGCGGTATGGACACGGTTAAGCCCTTCGTGCTCAGCTTTGTTGTTCCGTGCCTTAACGAGAAGCCTGTGTTTAAGGATTACAAGACCACGCTTCAGGAGGTAATCCAGAAAAACCAGGGCGATACGCTTACCTATGTGCTTGTCAGCGAATCGGGTCCCGACCACGACAAATGCTTTGAGGTGGAGGCGCACCTTAACAGTAACGTAATCGGTAGGGGCAAGGCAGGCAGTAAGAAAAAGGCGGAGCAGGAGGCTGCAAGGCAGGCTCTTGAGCTTATGGGCTTATGAAGCACGTAAACGTAGCTTTGTTTGTAACTCACCAGGGCTGTGAGCACAGATGCAGCTTTTGTAACCAGAGTACTATTTCGGGCTCGCAAAAAAGGCTGACTGCTTCCGATGTAAAGGAAGCCTGCGAGATTGCAATCAAAAGCGGCAGGACCTCTCCGACCGACTCCGAAATAGCTTTTTTCGGAGGCAGCTTTACCGCCATAGACGAGGAGTATATGATAAGCCTTCTTCGGGCGGCAAAGGAATATATTAATAAGGGCTGTTTCAAGGGCGTGCGTATTTCAACACGCCCTGATTGTATTAATGAAGACAAGCTTAAATTGCTCGGCAGCTACTCGGTCAGCGCCATTGAGCTCGGCGCGCAGAGTATGGACGACGGCGTGCTGTCGCTTAACGAGAGGGGACACACCGCAGAGGATGTGAGAAAGGCTTCATGCCTTATAAGGGAATACGGCTTTGAGCTCGGGCTTCAGATGATGACGGGGCTGTACGGCTCCGACTGTGAAAAGGACATTTATACCGCACGGGAGCTTATAGCTTTAAAGCCTGCAACGGTGAGAATATATCCGACGGTTGTGCTTGAAAACACCGTGCTTGCAAAAAAGCTTCGGGCAGGCGAATACGTTCCGCAAAGCGTTGACGAAGCGGCAAAGCTCTGTGCAAAGCTTCTTATAATGTTTGAAGAAAGCGGCGTCAGGGTAATCCGGCTCGGACTTCACTCCGGGGGTAACGTTGAGGACGGATACCTTGCAGGGCCTTATCACCCCGCCTTCAGTGAGCTTTGTTACGGCGAAATTTACCTCCACAAAATGCTCGGCGCCTTAAAGGACAGGGACCCCTCAAAGCAGTATGTAATCGAGGTTTGTCAAACGGAGCTTTCCAAGGCTAAGGGACAGCGAAAAAGAAATGAAAAAGCATTGAAAAATCAAGGGTATTGTTGTATAATAAAGGGTAACAGATTTTTAGAAAAATACGAAATTACAGTGAAGGAAAATTGATATGTTTTTAAAAGCACTGGAAATGCAGGGATTTAAATCCTTCCCTGACAAAACGGTACTTGAATTTAATAACGGAATCACTGCCGTAGTCGGCCCCAACGGAAGCGGAAAAAGTAATATTTCCGACGCAGTCCGCTGGGTTCTCGGCGAACAGTCAACGAAAAATCTGCGCGGTTCCAAAATGGAGGACGTTATCTTTGACGGCACCGACATCCGTAAGGCAAAGGGCTTTGCTGAGGTCACCCTGAGGCTTGACAACAAAGACCGTGCGCTTTCAAGCGACAGCGACGAGGTGAGCGTTACAAGGCGCTATTTCCGTTCGGGCGAGAGCGAATACCTTATCAACGGCGAATCCTCAAGGCTTCGTGACATCAACGAGCTGTTTATGGACACGGGTCTCGGACGTGACGGCTACTCAATTGTCGGGCAGGGCAAAATCGCCGATATGGTTTCTTCAAGGACGGGCGAACGCCGTGATATGCTTGAGGAAGCGGCAGGAATTTCACATTTCCGTTACCGCCGTGCCGACGCGCTTAAAAGGCTCAATCAGGCTGAGGAAAACCTTGTAAGGCTCCGTGATATTCTGACAGAGCTTGAAACAAGAGTAGGTCCCCTGAAAACGCAGAGCGAAAAGGCGCAGCAATTCATAGTCCTTGCCGAGGAGAGGAAAAACCTTGAAATCGGCATCTGGCTTAACACGATAAACAAGACAAACGAAAACCTCCGTAACCAGGAGCATCTTATTTCCACCGCAGAGGTAAACTATTCTGCGGCAAAGGAGGAGCTTACGGTTATTGAGGAAAAAATAGACAGTATCTCCCAAAAAATCAGGGAAATCAACGTTAAAATCGAAGAGATAAGACGTAACGCTTCCGTTTCGGATGAGCAGATTGTTGCCTTTGAAACTCAGGTGAAGGTTGAGGAAAACTCAATTCTGCACAATAACGAAACAATTCAGCGACTTAGGAAGGACATCGACACCGAGGGCGAAACCGAGCAGCATCTTGACGAAAGAATCGCCGAGGCGCAGAAGAACATTGCCGACGCTTCGGCTGAAGTTGAAAAGATTGCCGCTGAGCTTGACGAGCTTTCAAAGAAGCAGGCAGGGCTTCAGTCGAGTCACGCCGAGTTTTCCGACAAGGCGGGCGAGCTTTCCGCTAAGCTTTCCGCATTGTCCGTTGAGCTTGCCGACAACAGAGTCGTTTCGGAAACGGCAAGCTCCTCCGTTGAGGAAATAAAGTCGAGAATTGCTTCAATTGACGAGGCTCTCGGCGGCAGGCAGGACGTTTATTTAAAATACAGGGAAAACGAGGAAAACGCCAAAAAGGCGCTCAAGGACTGTGAGGAGGAAATCACCTCGCTGAAAAATTCAGTCGACGGATACACCATGCGTTTTTCGTCCAGAGGAAAAAAAGCCGAGGAATGTGAGGCTCTTCTTGCGGAACGCAAAAGGGCGTTTCAGAATTCTCAGGACAGAATTAAAATCCTCGAGGACCTTGAAAAGAGCATGGAGGGATACGGCGGCGCAATTAAGTCCGTTATGAATGAGGCAAAAAGAGGAGCGCTCAGAGGCATTTGCGGCCCCGTTTCACAGCTTATCTCCGTCAAGGACAAGTATTCCCTTGCCGTTGAAACCGCACTCGGCGCGGCGGTGCAGAATATTGTCACCGAAAACGAAACCGACGCCAAGAGGGCAATCGAGCACCTTAAAAATTCAGGCGCAGGCAGAGCGACCTTCCTTCCGATAAGCGCTATTAAAAGCCGTGAGCTTTCCGAAAAGGGACTTGACGATGAGTACGGCTTTGTAAACATTGCGAGCGAGCTTGTTAAATGCGACAAAAAATACGAGCAGATAATCGGCAGTCTTTTAGCGCGCACCGCAGTGTGCGACGACATGGACTGTGCGGTCGCAATAGCAAAAAAATACAATTACCGCTTCAAGGTCGTTACCCTTGACGGTCAGGTAATCAATGCAGGCGGCTCAATGACGGGCGGCTCACGTGTAAAAAACGCAGGTATACTCAGCCGTTCAAATGAAATTGAAAAGCTTAAAGCAGGGCTTGAATCCGAAAAAACGGAAATCGCACGCCTTGAGGCGGACTTTAAACGTCTTACCGAGGAAAAGGCGGCGGCTCAGGCTGAGCTTGACGGCGCTCAGGGCGATTTGCTCAGGAGCAATGAGGAAAGAATCAGGCTTGAGGGCGAGCTTAAGCTTGCCGAGGAGCAGCTCGGCACGGTTTCGGGCAACGTTAAGGAGCTTTCCGATGAGAAGGAGGAGCTTCTTAAAAGAATTGAAGATATTAACAATAACGCTTCTCTTGCCTTTAAGAGGGTTGAGGAGATAAACGGTGAAATAAAGAGCACCGAGCAGGAGCTTGAAAAGCTGACGGGTGACAGGGAAAGCCTTTCCGCTTCAAGGCAGGAGCTTTCCGAAAAGGCTTCCGAGCTGAGTATGCGCTCGCTTTCCTTGAAGAAGGACATTCAGACCAACGAGGACACGCTTCGTCACCTTAATCTCAGAAAGCAGGGGCATACCGACAAGGCGTCCGTGCTCAGTGCGGAGATTGACGAAATCGCCGCAAAGAACGAGGAAAAGCAGAAAAATATTGAGGCTTTACAGCTTAACATAAACGAGCTTCGTCAGTCTTCGGACTCAACGAGAAAGCAGATTGATTCGCTTATTTCCGACAGGGACGCTCTTGAAAAGGAGCAGAACGATTTAAGACTTCTCGAAAGGAACAAATCAGAGGAGAGGGAAAAAATCGGAAGCGAGCTTGCCCGTTTAGAGGAAAAGAAAACCGCTATTCGCAAGCAATACGATGACATCACGGCAAAGCTTTATGAGGAATATGAGCTGACAAGGCGTGAAGCGGCTGCTCTCGAAATCGAAATTGAGGACTACAAGCAGGCGGAAAAACGTCTTTCTGAGCTTAAAAACAAGATTAAGGCTCTCGGCTCGGTCAATGTTTCGGCTATTGACGAGTACAAGGAGGTTTCCGAAAGGTACGAGTTTATGTCGGGGCAGATTGCCGACGTGGAAAAGTCGAAGGATGAGCTGAATAAGCTGATATACGACCTTACGGGAAAAATGGCGGCGCAGTTCAGGGAGAGCTTCAACGCCATCAACCGTTGCTTCGGCGAAACCTTCTCGGAGCTTTTTGGCGGAGGACATGCCGAGCTAAAGCTTGAAAACGAGCTTGATATACTTGAATGTAATATTGACATCAAGGTTCAGCCGCCGGGAAAGAATGTTAAGAATATCGACCTTCTGTCGGGCGGCGAAAAGGCAATTTCCGCAATTGCGCTTCTGTTTGCAATACTTAAGGTTACGCCTGCTCCGTTCTGTATTTTCGACGAGGTTGAGGCGGCACTTGACGACGTCAACGTCACAAGGTACGCAAGCTACGTCAGAAGAATGACAAAGAACACGCAGTTCATACTTATATCTCACAGACGGGGCACAATGGAGGAAGCCGACGTTCTTTACGGCGTAACAATGCAGGAGAAGGGCGTTTCAAAGCTTCTTGAATTAAAGACCACCGAAATGGCGAAAAAGCTCGGTCTGGCATAAAAGTAATTACGAAAGGAAACGACTATGGGAATTTTTTCGAAAATAAATTTCGGACTGACCAAAACCCGTAACAAAATGGCAGGCGCTATTGACGACCTTTTTGACGGCGCCGAGGAAATCACCGACGATTTATACGCCGAGCTTGAGGAAATCCTTGTTATGGCTGACGTCGGAATGGTTACCGCCGTTGAAATTACCGAAAGGCTTAAGCAGTCCGTAGCGGAAAAAAAGCTTAAAAATTCGGCACGGATAAAGGAAGAAATCAAAAACATTGTCGCAGAGCTTCTCTACGGCGGCGAGGATATGGGGCTTATCACACAGCCTTCGATTATCCTTGTTATCGGAGTTAACGGAGTCGGCAAGACCACCACTATCGGCAAGCTTGCCTCCATGTACAAGGCTCAGGGCAAAAAGGTGCTTTTAGGCGCAGCCGACACCTTCCGCGCGGCGGCTATCGACCAGCTTCAGATCTGGGCTGACCGCTCGGGCGTTGATATTGTTAAGCACGCCGAGGGCGCAGACCCTGCCGCAGTTGTGTTTGACACGGTCAACGCCGCCAAGGCGAGAAACACCGACATTGTAATAATCGACACCGCAGGCAGACTTCACAACAAGAAAAACCTTATGGAGGAGCTTGCAAAAATATACAGAGTTATCGACAAGGAGCTTCCCTACTCGGACCGTGAGGTGCTTTTAGTGCTTGACGCGACTACGGGACAGAACGCCGTTAACCAGGCAAGGGAGTTCAAAGCCGTTGCTGATATAACTGGCATCGTGCTCACAAAGCTTGACGGTACCGCAAGGGGCGGCGTTGTGCTTGCAATTAAAAACGAGCTTGGCATTCCCGTAAAATTCATCGGCGTCGGAGAGCAGATTGACGACCTTCAGCCGTTCAACCCGAAGGCGTTTGCCGACGGACTGTTCAAGAAGATTGAGTACGAGGAGAGCGATGAAAATGAAAGTGAAAAAATTACTGAAAACATCCTGGGCAGCGTACGAGATGCTGACTATGGACACGCCGACGGCGAAGAGACGGGCGAAAGCGAAAATCAAAAAGCTTCCGAAGCGTATGATGAGCCGACAGGCGAGGAAATCCTCGAAGCAGTCTCCGAAATCGTCTCGGAGCTTATACCTCAGTCAGATGAAGACGGAGTTTCTGGACTTCAACCGCAAGAGGAGATAAGCGACGCAGAGGCAACTGCCGAGCCCGAAGAAGCCGAAGAAGCGGAGGAAGCGCAAGAAGAAATCCCCGAAGAAACAGCCGAAGAGGCTGAGGCTGAAGAAGCCGCCCCCGAAGCGGAGCAGGCAGAAGAGCCCGAAGATGAAAAGAAGGAAAAGAGGAGATTCTTTGGATTTTTTAATCGCCACTCATAATTTAAAAAAGCAGGCGGAGCTTCAGAGAATTTTGGAGCCTTTGAATATAAAGGTGCTTACCGCCGAAATGGCAGGCGTTGAGCTTACCGATGTCGAGGAAACGGGTACCACCTTTGAGGAAAACGCTTTTCTCAAGGCGGACAGCGGCTGTAAGGAAAGCGGTATGGTCTGCGTTGCGGACGATTCGGGACTGATGGTTGACTTCCTTGACGGAGCGCCCGGAGTATATTCCGCACGCTTTGCAGGCGAGCACGGCAACGATGAAAAGAACATTGAAAAGCTTTTAGAGGCGTTAAAAAATGTGCCCGAGGAAAAACGTACCGCAAAATTTGTAAGTGCAGTCTGCTGCTGTTTCCCGGACGGAAGAAGTTTTACCGTCAGGGGAGAGTGTCACGGCGTTATAGCCTTTGAAAAGCACGGAAACGGCGGTTTTGGCTACGACCCCGTCTTTCTTGTGGGCGACAAAACCTTCGGCGAATTAAATGCCGAGGAAAAAGACAGAATAAGTCACAGAGGCAACGCCCTTCGCAAATTTGTCGAGGAATTGCCGAAATATTTATAACAAGGAAACTTAGGGCGGGGCTTCCCGCCGCACGGAGAAAAATATGACAAGTAAAGAAAGAGCAAAATTAAGAGGCGAGGCAAACTCTCTCGAAGCGCTGTTTCAGGTCGGCAAGGGCGGAATATCCGACGCACTCATAAAGCAGACGGACGACGCGCTTACCGCAAGGGAGCTTATAAAGCTTCGTGTGCTTCGCGAAACCTGCCCCACTACGCCGAGGGAAACCGCAGAGGCGCTTGCGAAGGCAACGGGAGCCGAGGTCGTTTCGGTTATCGGCGGAGTAATGATACTTTACAGATACAGCGAAAAGCTTCACGAAAAGAAAAAGGGCAAAAAATAAGGTGACGCTATGAAAATCGGAATTTTCGGAGGCACCTTTAACCCCGTGCATAACGGTCATATACGGCTTGCCGACGAGTTTAAAAACAGGCTCGGTCTGGACAAAATAATAGTCGTGCCCGACAAAAGACCCGTGCACAAGACCTGGGAGGACCTGATAATTGACGACATGCGCTACGATATGTGCGCTCTTGCGTTTGACAGGCCCGGTTACGAGGTCAGCCGTATGGAAATGGACCGTGAGTCGGACAGCTACACGGTGCTGACCGTAAGGGAGCTTCGAAAGCAGTATAAGGACGACGAGCTTTACCTGATTATCGGCTCGGATATGTTCCTTATTTTTCACAAGTGGTATAAGTACCGGGAGATAATGGAAAACTGTACACTGTGCGTGGCTTCCAGGGATGACGCAGACAGCCTTTTTGAGCTGAGAAGTTATGCGTTTTCGTTTCTCAAGGTGTATATTAAGGAGCTTGAGGGCAAGGGAATAATCATTTCTCCGGTGCAGCCCTATAAGCTCAGCTCCTCTGAAATCAGGCAGAAAATTAAAAACGGCGCGGATGTTTCGGAGTTTGTCCCCGAAAAGGTTTACGAATATATCAAAAAAAGAGGACTGTATGGATACCCAAAGGAATGAAGAGTTTATAAGCGAAATCAAAAAACGGCTTACGCCGTACAGGTTTTACCATTCGCTCAACGTTGCCGAGGAGGCGAAAAGGCTTGCCCTGAAATACGGTGCAGACCCCGACAAAGCCTTTACGGCAGGCCTTATTCACGATATAATGAAGGACACCGACAAGGCTGAGCAGAAACGGATAATTGAGCAGGGCGGGCACACGCTTACGCCCACCGAGCTTGAAAGCCCCAAGACCTGGCACGCCGTCAGCGGTGAAATCTTTTTAAGAAATGAACTCAATGTCACTGACGAAGAAATTCTTTCGGCGGTACGGTATCACACCACTGCGAAGGCAGGTATGACGCTTCTTGAAAAGGTGCTTTACATAGCCGACTACACCTCGGCTGAAAGGGATTACGACGACGTTGACGTAATCCGTGCGAAGGCGGAGCAAAGCCTTGAGGACGCTATGCTTTACGGTCTGCAGTACACAATCGGTGAAATGGTTAAAGAGGGCAGACCCGTACACCCCGACAGCATACACGCATACAATGAGGTAGCGGTATTTATTAAAAAGAGAGGAAAGGAACAAAAATGTTAACACAGGATATACTCGAAAATTCGGTAAAAATACTTGACAATAAAAAGGCGATTGACATAGTCGCACTTAAAATTAACGAGGTTACAAGCGTTGCGGACTATTTCGTCATCGTTTCGGGCACCTCGACCACTCATGTTAAGGCGCTTGCCGAGGAGCTTGAGGACAAGCTTTCGGAAATGGGGCAGGAGCCCAAGCATATTGAGGGCAAGGCTACGGGCTGGATACTGCTTGACTACGGCAATGTAGTCGTGCACGTTTTTACGCCCGACCAGAGGGAAAATTTCAACCTTGAAAAGCTCTGGCAGGATGCGGACACGGTTGACATTTCCGAATGGATAAAGGAAGACTAATAAACTTTTCATATATGCGAGGAAGATAGCTATGGATTACAATTTTAAAAACGTTGAACAGAAATGGCAGCAAAAATGGGAGGAAGAGGGAGTTTTCCACGCAGTGGACAATTCCCCGAAGAAAAAATTCTACGCTCTTGTAGAGTTTCCCTATCCGTCGGGCGCAGGTATGCACGTCGGTCACATCAAGGCTTATTCCGGTCTTGAGGTTGTGTCGAGAAAAAGAAGGCTTGAGGGCTACAATGTGCTTTTCCCTATAGGCTTTGACGCATACGGACTGCCCACCGAAAACTATGCCATTAAAACAGGCATTCATCCCAGACAGGTAACGGACATCAATATCAAAAAATTCACTTCACAGCTTAAGCGCGTAGGCTTCTCCTTTGACTGGACGAGAGTTATCGACACCACCGAGGAGGGTTACTACAAGTGGACTCAGTGGATTTTCCTTAAAATGTTTGAAAACGGGCTTGCCTTCCGTGACAAGACCCTTGTAAACTACTGCCCCTCGTGTAAGGTTGTCCTTTCAAACGAGGACTCCCAGGGCGGCAAATGCGACATCTGTCACAGCGATGTTGTTCAGAAGTCGAAGGACGTATGGTATTTGAGAATTACCGAGTATGCCGACAAGCTGCTTGAGGGCCTTGAGCACGTTGACTACCTGCCGAACGTAAAGCTGCAGCAGGTTAACTGGATCGGAAAATCAAGAGGAGCCTTCGTTGACTTTACGCTTAACGAAATTCCCGAAAAGCTCGAAATATATACCACAAGACCCGACACGCTTTTCGGCGTAACATTTATGGTTATCGCTCCCGAGCATCCGCTTATCGACAAGTACGCCGACAAAATCGGCAATATGCCCGAAATTGAAGCGTACCGTCAGGAATGTGCCAAGAAGACCGAGTTTGAGCGCACTCAGCTTGTCAAGGACAAGACGGGCGTATGCATTCGGGGAATCTCTGCAAAGAACCCCGTAAACGGCGATGACATTCCGATATATATATCGGACTATGTTATGATGGGCTACGGTACGGGCGCAATTATGGCTGTTCCCGCACACGACCAGAGAGACTATGAGTTTGCAAAGAAATTCGGCATTAACATAATCGAGGTTATCAAGGGCGGCGACATTTCCGTTGAGGCATATACCGGCGACGGCGAAATGGTCAACTCCGGCTTCCTTAACGGTATGGACAACAAAAAGGACTCAATTGCAAAGATGATTGACTTCCTTCAGGAAAAGGGTATCGGCAAAGGCGGCGTTCAGTACAAGATGAAGGACTGGGCGTTTAACCGTCAGCGCTATTGGGGCGAGCCAATTCCGATTGTGCACTGCCCGAACTGCGGTCTTGTACCGCTGCCTTATGACGAGCTTCCTCTGAAGCTTCCCAAGGTGGAAAACTTTGAGCCCGGTCAGGACGGCGAAAGTCCGCTTGCAAAGATTGACTCCTTTGTCAACTGTAAGTGCCCGAAGTGCGGCGGCGACGCCAAGAGGGAGACCGACACCATGCCTCAGTGGGCAGGCTCAAGCTGGTACTTCCTGCGCTATATCGACCCGCACAACGACAAGGAGCTTGCCTCTCAGGAAAAGCTTAATTACTGGGGACCGGTTGACTGGTACAACGGCGGTATGGAGCACGTCACACGACATATGATTTATTCACGCTTCTGGCACCGCTTCCTTTACGACATCGGCGCAGTACCGTTCCCGGAGCCTTATCTTAAGAGAACCGCGCAGGGACTTATTTTGGGCCCCGACGGCGTTAAGATGAGTAAATCAAGAGGTAACGTAATCGACCCGAATGAGGTTGTCGACGTGTACGGCGCAGACGTACTTCGCACCTACGTTCTGTTTATGGGCGACTATGAGCAGGCGGCACCGTGGAGCGAGTCGAGCGTTAAGGGCTGTAAGAGATTCGTTGACCGCATTTGGAAGCTTCAGGAGATGCTTACCGACGGCGACGAGTACTCAGCGGAGCTTTCCTCCGCAATGCACAAGACGGTTAAAAAGGTTACTGGCGACATTGAGCAGATGAAGTTCAACACTGCCATCGCCGCCGTTATGACCCTGCTTAACAACATATACGACAAGGGCAGCATCAACCGCGCGGAGCTTAAGACCCTGCTGCTGCTTGTAAACCCGTTTGCTCCTCATATCACCGAGGAAATGTGGAGCGCACTCGGTTACGGCGAAATGCTTGCCAAGGACGGAGTATGGCCCGAATATGACGAGGCGAAGTGTGTTGACTCGACCGTTGAAATCGTTGTTCAGATTAACGGTAAAATCCGCACCAAGCTCAATGTCCCCACCGACATTTCAAACGAGGACGCAATTGCCCTTGCAAAGCAGGACGAAAAAATTGCCGAGGAAATTGCAGGCAAGAACATAATCAAGGAAATTTACGTCAAGGGCAAGCTTGTAAATATAGTTGCTAAATAACAGGTGATATTATGCTTTCTTTCGGCGATCTTGCAGATAAGCTGATTGATATTTTCAGAAACACAAGGGCGGCGGATGCCGTGATGTATATCGCGTCGCTCGTACAGGCATTCTTCAAAGGAGAATAAAGCCCTTATGGTTAAACGGGTAATAAGCATCCTGCTGGTTGCTATTCTTACGGGATGCATCTGGGAGCAGACAAGCTCCTTTGCGAAAAGGCGTGACTTCGCTATTGTTGCCAACAGCGAGGAAACCGATATAACCTACGGCGAGTACGGCAACAGCTCGGAAATCGAGGACGAGTTTAAAAGCAAAAAGGACGAGCTTGAAAAGCTTGTCGGTAACTCCGACGAGGAAACTCAGCTTCAGGTAAAGACCCTCTTTGCCGAGCTTTACGGCTTTTTAAAGGACGTTGTAACCTCGGGCGGAGAGGTAAGGGACCTTGACTCTGCGGAAGAAAAATTTACCGACATCTTTAACGGGCTTTTCGCCCTTGACACCAAGCTTTACAACACCAGCCCCGAGCTTATGGGCGAGCTTACCAACAAGGGCTTCGTCACAACGGCAATCGGCATAGTCTGGGACATTGTAACCTTCTACGACAACAACAGGGTAAATTCCCAGACGATGAAGGAAAATGTCACAAGGCTTGAGGACATACCGTACATTGACGACGGCTCGGGCGAGCATATGCTTGACATCTTTTATCCCGAGGGGACAAAGGAAAAGCTGCCCGTGATAATTGATATTCACGGCGGCGGACTGATGATGGGCGACAAGGACTCAAACCGTGTTTACTGCTCATACCTTGCCGAAAGGGGATACACGGTGGTTGCGCTTAACTACCGCCTTTCGCCCGACGTGCTTTATCCGTCGCAGGTGCAGGACATTATGGCGGCATTCAAATGGGTGCACGACAACGCCGACAAATATTTTATCGACCTTGAAAAGGTTTATGTCACGGGCGACTCGGCAGGCGGTCAGCTTGCGTACTACGTTCCGCTTGTGAACACAAGCGAACAGCTTCAGGCGCTCTATGAGGTTGAGCCTTCGGGACTTGAAATTGACGCGCTCGGTCTTGTGTCGGGAATGTACGACTTTAAGAACGGCTTTAACGCGCCGCTTCTGTCGTGCTATTTCGGCTTTGACTATAAGAACTCGCCCTACTACAATTACCTTCAGCCCGAAGAGGTGCTGGATTTGGGCGCTCTTCCGCCGAGCTATATTGTCACCTGCTCAAGGGATTTTCTCCACGCCTCGGGCGTGTATTTCGATGAAATACTGACCGAGAAAAATATTGAGCATCAGTTCCGTGACTGGGGGCTTTCGGTCACCAAGGGTTCGGGACACATCACCTCGGTAGCCTATCCCGAAATTGAAGAAAGCCAGAACACCATAAACGAAATGCTCGCATTTTTTGAAAGTCATACAAAATGAAAAAAGACAGCAAAGATAACCTTTGCAGTCTTTATTTTATGAATACCGAACAGCCTTCCCCTTGAGGTGACTCCCTTGTTAAGGGAGATGTCTGCGAAGCAGACAGAGGGTTTCCTGTTTTCGGAGAAAAAAGGGGGACCGCTTGCGGCGGATGAGGTGTAGGTGCGAAGCACCGTTTAAAACCTTATTTTTTGAAAAATCCCCGCTGATCCATTCTCATAATAATCGAAGCTATCTGCGCGCGGCTTGCGCCCTCTTTAGCGGCAATTCTTCCGTCCGACATTCCGCTGATTATGCCCTTGTTAACCGCCCACGCAAGCGGAACCTTGGCGTATGAGCTTATTTTGGAAACATCCTTATAGCTTGCCAGCACCTTGTCCGCATTGCTGACTGTCGGCGAACCGATGTACTTATAAAGAATTGTAGCCACCTGCTCACGCGTGATTGCGTCACCGACGCCGAACCTTCCGTTCTGATAGCCGGAAACGATTCCCTTTTGTACCGCCCAGTTTACAGCGGCGGCATAGTATGCGCCTTTGGGAACATCCCTGAATTTGGAAGCCGTGTTATATTTTGAAAGATCTGCGCCTGCAATTCTGGCAAGTATGAGTACAAAATCCTGACGTCTTATATTATCAACCACGCCGAACATACCGTTCTCATAGCCCGACATAAAGCCTTTGTCGTAAACATATTTTACGCTGTTATAGTACCAAGCGCTTTTCGGAACATCACGGAACCACTTTGTCCATTCTTCAAGAATATAGTTATTATCATTATGAAGCAGAAAAGCATAATATTCATTTCCCTGTCCGAATAGACTGATATCTGTTTCTCCTTCGGGAGCCCAGTAATCCCAGATTCGGCAACTGTTTTTTGCGGATACTTTAACTTTATAATCAGGTATATAATCACCATACTTAAGTGCATATGAATTAAAGAAGCTGGCATAAGGTGTTTTCGGAGAAAAAGCAACTTTTTTGCCGTTTATTCTGATATCTTCTGTACCATTTTTACCTAAATACGGAGAAATAAAGCTATATTTTTCATAATCATTGTATTTGCTTTCTTCTCCGTTATCTAATACAATTACTCCATATTTATCTAAGTGAAACTTTCTGTCGCACTTTGACAGAATTGAGACTTTTGTATAGCTTGATGATCTTTTTTCTACAAGTATTAAAGCATTATCAAGCCCTATATCTACTATTTTATGGCTATTTCCATATCTATCCGTAAAAGTGATTTCGGCATTTGAGCCCTTTTGATATTGATAGTTTTTACTTTCGGGTAAATCCTGATAACATGTGTATTTATTAATCTTTCCGTTTGTTATATGGTAATAGTAAGGAATTTCCTCTGACCAGTTATAATCCGTCAGCTTTTTAATCAGCCCGTCGGTCGTGGCTTTCTTTGACAGAGCCGCAATTTTGTCGGAATTAACCGTGATATAACTGTCAAGTCCGCCGGGCAAAGCCGCAGACGAGCCCGTTGCCAGCAACGGCAGAGCCGATAACATCATAATGACTGTAAGCAACGCCGACAGCGGTCTTTTGATAAATGCTTTTTTCATAATACTTCCTCCCAAGTTTTTATATTTTTATTGTAACACCCGACCTGCCTTCGGTCAACAAAAAAATGCCTTCCCCTTGAGGGGAAGGTGCTGAGCAAAGCGAAGCGGATGAGGTGGAATATAAAAACATCAACCTTCGGCGGGCGGATGATATCCGCCCAAAAGCCTTCCCCGTGAGGTGACTCCCGGGTTAAGGGAGATGTCTGCGAAGCAGACAGAGGGTTTCCTGTTTTCGGAGAAAAAAGGTGCTGAGCGAAGCGAGGCGGATGAGGTGTAATAAAATCACATCAACCCTCGGCGGACGACCAATGGTCGTCCCTACGGTATGTGCGGAAAATCACATTGGATATTCGCCGTAAATATGCGGTAATATCGGCGGGCGGATATCATCCGCCCGACAGCCTTCCCCTTACACAGGTGAAGCAAAAAAGACAACCGCACGGGAGCGGTTGTCCGAATTGTTAATGCTGATTTAATTTTTCAGGCTCTGAAGCGGTGCGGGAATTCGTCCGCCCCTTGAAATGAATTTGGCAGGGGAGGCGGTGTTGACCTTCATTATCGGGGAAACTCCGAAAAGTCCACCGAAGTTGATTTCCTCTCCGTCCTTCTTGCCGATTGCGGGGATTACCCTTACCGCCGTGGTCTTTGAGTTTACCATGCCGATTGCCGCCTCGTCTGCGATAATACCTGCGATTACCTCCTCGGGTGTGTCGCCGGGAATTGCTATCATATCAAGCCCTACCGAGCAGACCGCCGTCATTGCCTCAAGCTTTTCAATCAGCAGTGAGCCGCTTCTTGCGGCGTCAATCATACCTGCGTCCTCGCTGACGGGAATGAATGCGCCCGAAAGCCCTCCGACGTGGCTTGAAGCCATAACGCCGCCCTTTTTGACTGCGTCGTTGAGAAGCGCAAGGCAGGCTGTCGTGCCGCAGGCTCCGCACTGTTCAAGTCCCATTTCCTCAAGTATGTGAGCCACCGAGTCGCCTACCGCAGGGGTGGGGGCGAGGGACAGGTCGACTATGCCGAACGGAACGCCGAGCCTTTCGCTTGCAACGGAGGCGACAAGCTGACCGACCCTTGTAATTTTAAAGGCTGTCTTTTTAACTGTGTCTGCAACCTGTGTTATATCCGCTTCGGGTATTTTTGAAAGCGCCGCCCTTACAACGCCGGGGCCCGAAACGCCGACGTTGATTACGCAGTCGGGCTCGCCTGCGCCGTGGAAGGCGCCTGCCATAAACGGGTTGTCCTCGGGCGCGTTACAGAACACGACAAGCTTTGACGGGCCAACAAGCCCCTTGTCCTTTGTAAGGACAGCGGACTGCCTTACGATTTTGCCCATAAGCCTTACGGCGTCCATATTAATGCCCGTCTTTGTCGAGCCGATATTTACGCTTGAACAGATTCTCTCCGTCTCGGAAAGCGCCTCGGGAATGCTGTTAATCAGCGCCTCGTCGCCCGAAGCGAAGCCCTTGTGAACGAGGGCGGAATAACCGCCGAGGAAGTTAACGCCGACCTGCTTTGCCGCACGGTCAAGAGTTTTTGCGTATTTTACGGGGTCGCCGCCGCTTGCGGCAAGTATCATTGCAATCGGCGTTACCGAAATTCTTTTGTTGATAATCGGGATTCCGTACTGCTTTTCGATGTCCTCGCCCGTGTAGACGAGCTTTTCCGCCTTGCGGCAGATTTTGTCGTAAATTCTGTCGCACGCGCGCTCAATGTCCGAGTCGGCGCAGTCAAGCAGGGAAATACCCATGGTAATGGTACGTATGTCGAGGTTTTCCTCGCGTATCATATTAATTGTTTCAAGTATATCCTGAGTGTTAATCATATCAATTACCTTTTCCGAAATTATATTCTGTGCATTGAGTTGAAAATATCCTCGTGCATTGCGTTTACCGACAGGTGAAGCTCATCCCCGAGCTTTCTGCAGCCCTCGGCAAAGGCGGTGAATTCAATATCGCACTTTGACACATCGACAAGCATAATCATACAGAACATATCCTGCAGAATTGACTGTGAAACCTCAATGACATTTACGTTGTGCTGAGCACAGACGGTTGAAATTTTCGCAAGGATACCTACCATATCCTTGCCGACAACGGTAATAATTGCTCTCATACGGTACCTCCGTGAACGCTTTCTTATTTTTTTCTATGGTATTTTACCATACTTCATAAAAAAAGAACATATTAAAAATAAAAAAATTTAAAAAATATATACTATTCTTTCGTTTTTTATGATATTATTTATAATACCAACCGACAAAGAGGTGGAAAAATGTATCAGAAGCTTGTTGACATGCACGTTCATACCGACAACTCACCCGACGGACACCATTCCGCAATGTTTATCTGCGAAAAGGCGGAGCTGATGGGCGTAAGGGCATTAGCCTTTACAGACCATTGCGAGGTGGACGTCTACCTTAAAGAGAATTATGACAGAATGGTCAGGCAGTCCTTTTTTGAAATTTCAAAGGCTCAGTCTGCCTTCAGGGGCAAGGTGCTTGTACTGAGAGGCATTGAGCTCGCGCAGGGGCATTATGACAAGCACCTTTCGCAGAATATACTTTCCGCCTATGACTATGACGTGGTAATCGGCTCGGTGCACGCCCTCAGGCATATGACCGACTTCTGTCACCTTGACGGGTACACCGAGGAAAACGTCAGGGAGTACACGTTGAAATATCTGCGTGAGCTTTACAATATGGCAAAATGGGGAAATTTTGACATAATGGCGCATATGACCTACCCCTTCAGGTATTTTTATCAGAAGGCGGGCATTGACATACGCTTAAGCGACTACTCCGAGCAGGTGGACGAGATACTTGAAATGCTTGTAAAAAACGACAAGGCTCTTGAGGTTAATACCGCCGGGCTGAGAATGGAGGTCGGAAGGCTTTCTCCCGAAATTGATACCGTAAGGCGCTTTAAGCAGCTCGGAGGTAAATACATCACCTTCGGCTCGGACGCTCACTTCGCCGAGGACATAACCGCAGGCATTGACGAGGCTTACGGCGCAATGCTTGAAGCGGGCTTTAAGGAGTTTACCGTATTCCAGAAGCGCACGCCGATTTTAATGCCGATTGAATAAAACGGAGAGGAAAAATATGAAAGTTAAAGCTGCCGCAAAAATTAACCTGTTGCTTGACGTGCTCGGCAGGCTTCCCGACGGGTACCACGCACTGTCTATGATTATGCAGTCCGTCAGCTGTTACGACCTTGTCGAGGTCGACAGGACGGACGGGGACAATATTATAATACTGACAGACGACGAAGCCGTGCCGACGGGCGACAGGAATATTGCATACAAAGCGGCTGAGCAGTTTTTTAAGGAAACCGGTATAACAAAGAACAGAGGAATTACGGTTAAAATCGAAAAGCATATTCCCATGGCGGCAGGGCTTGCAGGCGGAAGCGCCGACGCCGCCGCAGTGATTTTTGCGCTTGACAGGCTGTACGAAACAAACCTGAGCCTTCCCGAAAAATGCGGAATCGGTGAAAAAATCGGGGCGGACGTTCCGTTTTCACTCACGGGCGGTACGGCATATTGCTCGGACAAGGGCGGCGTAATTGCACCGCTTCCTCCGCTTAAAGATTGCTTCGTTGTGCTTTGCAAGCCCGGGCAGGACGTTTCCACCGTCAGCGCATACAAGCAGCTTGACGAGGCGGAATACATCAGACACGCCGACAGCGTTTCAATGATATACGCCGTTAAAAATGCGGACTATGAGCTGATGTGCAAAAAAGCGTGTAACGTTTTTGAACAGGTTATTGAGGTACCGCAGAGGCCCTACATAAAGGCGGTAATGAAAAAGCACAAAGCCGACATTGCCCTTATGAGCGGAAGCGGACCTACCGTGTACGGTGTTTTCAAAATAAAAGAGGACGCCGAAAAATGCGCGCAGGAGCTTATGGAAAGCTACAGTCAGGTAGTGCTTTGCGAGCCGTGTGAAAAATCGGTCGAGATTATTTAAAATAACATAATAAAAAAGAAGGTTCTCACACGGGAACCTTCTTTTACTTTTGTTGAATATCAGCCTGCTTCGTCATAGAAGCCGATAATCGCTATGCCGACAATCGCAACTGCAATTGTGAGATAGTGCTTCCACGACAGCTTTTCCTTGAGAAAAATTCTGCCCCATACCGCGGACAGAAGGCAGTACGACGAAATAATCGGGGCGGAAAGCGCAACGTGCGCCGAGTCCGCAAGGGCGTAAACGTAAGCAAACTGTCCTGCCGTTTCGAAGATAGCGCCGATATACTTGGGGGCTTCCTTTTTGGGAAGATATTTCTGCTTTTTAATAAGCTTGACGTAGATGAACGAAGCAATACCGCAAATAAGGAAGGTAAGCTCGTATGCTACATTAGCCGAATCCTCGTCAAGCGTTTCAAGCACAATACTGTCCGCAAAGGTGCCGAGTGCGTCAAGCAGGCAGTAGATAAGCGGAAGTATAATTGCTATTGCGCTTTTTGCATATTTATAATTTGCCTTGTCCTGACGGAGGGCGCGAAGCTCCTCGTCCTCCTTTGCCTCGACAATGCCCAGACCGATAACGCCTGCAATTACAAGCCCGACCGCCGCAAACTGCAGGGGAGCGATTTCTATTTTCTGCCCCCTTATAAGCGACGCACAGACGGTCATAATAGCGACCAGAGCGCCCGAGGAATTGCATATAGGCGAGGAAATTGAAAGCTCGATGTAGCGCAGACCCATATAGCCGATTGCCATTGAAACTATGTATAGCGCGGAAACGGGGAGGTATTTTAAAATTACCTCGCCGGTGATTACCGTACCGCCGATAAACACCTCGTAAGCGGCGTGAAGTCCCATTACGACTCCGACTGCCGTTACCATTTTTAAATGACTGTATTTGTCACTCTTTTCCACGCATCCGATTTTTGAAAAAAGGTCACTGCCGCTCCAGCAGAAGAAGGCGATAAGCGCAAACCAAAACCACATTTATTATTTCACTCCCGAATCTCATAACAAAGAGCATAAGCGAATTAACGTTTACGCTCTTTGAAATATTAAATATTGTTGCTTTTATTTAATTACCCTTACTCTGATAACCTCGTCGAGTGAAGTGATTGTCGAAATTGCATCCTCCGTAACATCAGCGTCCGTGTCGAGCATGGTGTAGGCATATTCGCCCTTTGACTTGTTTACCATGTTGTCGATGTTGATGTCGCCTGCCGCAACGGCGGTGGTGATTTTGCTTATCACATTCGGGACGTTCTTATGAATAATCGTAACTCTTGTGCCCGTGCTTCTCGGAACGGAAACGTTCGGGAAGTTAACGGAATGGGTGATGTTGCCGTTTTCAAGGAAATCGCTGATTTCCTCAACCGCCATAACCGCGCAGTTGTCCTCCGATTCGGGAGTTGAAGCGCCGAGGTGGGGGATTACGATTGCGCCGTTTGCGTCAAGAAGGGCTTCACAGCCGAAGTCGGTTACATAGGAAGCTACCTTGCCGTCTGCAAGCGCGCTGATAATATCGTCGGTGTCAACAAGGTCGCCCCTTGCAAAGTTGAGAATTCTGACGCTGTCCTTCATCTTCGCAATGTTAACGGTGTTGATAAGTCCTCTTGTGTCGTCGGTAAGCGGAACGTGAAGGGTGATGTAGTCGCAGTCTGTGAAGATGTCGTCAAGACGTGTGACGTGCTTTACGCTTCTTGAAAGGTTCCATGCGGCGTCAACCGAGAGGAACGGGTCGTAGCCGTAAACCTCCATACCGAGTGAATGCGCGGCATTAGCAACAAGTACGCCGATAGCGCCGAGTCCTATAACGCCGAGCTTTTTGCCCTTGATTTCTGGGCCTGCGAAAGCCGACTTGCCCTTTTCAACGGACTTTGAAAAATTCTCGTCGCCTCTGAGGGTTGCCTTAACCCACTCGATTGAGGGGATAACCTTTCTTGAGGAGAGCAGCAGTCCGCAAAGCACAAGCTCCTTGACCGCATTTGCGTTTGCGCCGGGGGTGTTGAAAACAACGATGCCTTCTGCGGCGCATCTGTCAAGCGGAATGTTGTTAACGCCTGCGCCCGCCCTTGCGATTGCGAGGGTCTTGTCGGAAAACTCCATGTCATGCATTGAAGCGGAACGTACAAGTATTGCGTCGGGGTCCTTGATGCTGTCGGTGCATTTGTAGTCGGAAGAAAAATTCCTTATGCCCGTAGCCGAAATTTTGTTAAGAGTTAATATGTTATACATTTTATTTATCTCCTGTTATGAATTTGCCTTTTCAAACTCTGCCATAAATTCAACGAGCTTTTCAACGCCCTCATAAGGCATGGCGTTGTAAATCGAAGCGCGCATACCGCCTACGGTTCTGTGACCCTTGAGGTTTACAAGACCTGCCTCGGTGGCTTCTTTAACAAACTTTGCGTTAAGCTCATCGTCGTCGGTTACAAACGGAACGTTCATAAGCGAACGGTCCTCGGGAACAACGGTACCCCTGAACATTTTGGAATTGTCGAGGAAATCGTAAAGAAGCTTTGCCTTCTTTTCGTTTCTTTCCTTCATGGCGTCAAGTCCGCCGTTTGCCTTAAGCCATTCAAGCACGAGCTTACAAATATATATAGTATAGCAGGGGGGAGTGTTGTAAAGAGACTCCGCGTCCGCCTGAATTTTGTAGTTCATCATAACGGGAGTAATATCTCTTGCGTTGCCTAAAAGGTCCTCACGGATAATTGCGACAACAAGTCCTGCGGGAGCAACGTTCTTCTGTGCGCCGAAGTAGACCATGCCGAATTTTGAAATGTCAAGCGGCTCGGAAAGGGCGCAGGAGCTGACGTCGGCAATAAGCACCTTGTCGCCCACGGGCGGAAGCTCCTTGTAAACCGTACCGTAAATAGTGTTGTTCATGCAGATGTAAACATAGTCTGCGTCCTCACGGAAATCCTCAGCCTTTGTTTTGGGAATATATGAGAAGGTCTTGTCAGCCGAGGAGGCAACCGCTTTGACATCGCCGTATTTCTGAGCCTCCTGGAAAGCTTTCTTTGCCCACTGACCGGTGATAATGTAATCAGCCTTGCCGCTGCCGTTCATAAAGTTAAGCGGAATTGCCGAGAACTGAGCGCTTGCGCCGCCCTGAAGGAAAAGCACCTTGTAATTGTCGGGGATTTTGTAAAGCTCTCTCATAAGAGCTTCAGCTTCTTTGATAATGTCGTCGAACCACTTTGAACGGTGGCTCATTTCCATAACGGACTGACCGCTTCCCTTGTAGTCAAGCATTTCAGCCGCTGCAGTTTTAAGCACCTGCTCCGGGAGCATTGAGGGGCCTGCCGAAAAATTGTAAACTCTTGCCATAAAAATACCTCCGTTACCATTTATATGGTAGAAAAATTATTTTGCGAAATTACATTTCTTTAAATTTGCGTTGACATTATAGCAAAAGGGGAACTTTAAAGTCAACAAATTGACAAAAATTTAACAAAATTTTCGGCAAAATCGGCATTTAGCACTATAAACTTGTTAAAAAAATTAACAATATATGCATTTTTATATCTTTTTTGACAAAATATCTTATATACAATATAATAAAACCTGTCATCTGTCCGAAGCAGGGGCTTGCTTTGAAAAATCGGAACCTGTTTTGTGACCGTGCTCGGCGGAAAAAGCCCCGTCGGACAGCAGCGCCTCACGCAGAGGGGTATCCTCACTGTCACAGCTTTCCCGAAACGACGCTGTCTCGGGGTGTAAAACGGAATGTAATGTGGTTTTGTTTTCCTTTGTTTCCATATATAGTGGCTCCTTGTTTTTTATTTTGTTTTTATTTTTTGTCAGTTTTCACAATAAAATACAAAAACTTTTTTCAAAAAAACAAAAGCTTTTTATTGACATTGAACACTTGTGCTGATATAATCTTAATGTATATTAATCAAACTATGCCCAGTTCGAACAAGTAAGAAGGGAATTTATTAGATATGAAAAAGTTTTTGGCTGTACTGATTTCAATATCTCTTATGCTTGCTGTCTGTGTTCCCGCCTTTGCAGGTGAGAATGTTGACAACCTTGCAGACGAACAGCAAAAGGAAATAGCTACATTGATTTTAGAATCAATTGACGGGGGCAGCAATATTGACACCTCCACGGGACGTACCGAAATTAAAAACGGCGTCTTAAACGGCGTAGCCGACCTTGACTCTTTAATCGCAGCTTATAACGAAAGCCCCGAAACCGTCGGTAACAATATCACCGCCGCGGTTGAGGCAGTTAAAAGCGATGTAGGCTTCTCCGACAGTCTTGCAAAAAGACTTGCTGCGGATATTACGCTCGGCATCCAGAAAAAGGCTGCTCCCGAGCCGGAAACTCCCACGGAGCCTGCGGGTGACGACGAAGAGCCTACAACACCCGAAGAAATCAGAGACAACATTGACGCAGTTATCACAGTCGTTTCAAACCTTCCCTTCGACCAGGCACAGCAGGTTATCGTATCCCTTCTCGGTAACGGCGTAATCAACAAGACCGAAGCGGAATATGTTGCAAAACAGCTTATGAGCGACGGCAAAATCACAGCCGACCAGTATCAGCAGCTTATCGCCGCCATCAATTCCGACGACGCTAACAAGACTATTCTTGACAGGATTTTTGAGGGCTACACACCTGCGGACCTCTCACAGCTTTTCAGAGGCTTCGGTGACGCGCTGAGCACAATTGCCACCGCCATTGCAAACCTTCTCAGGGGCGGCTCGTCAGACGACCCGTCAGGCAATGACAATAACGGCGGAAGCAACACAAAAGCTCCCGACATCCCGGCGACAGGCGATTACACAATCCCTGCAGTTACAGCCGTAGCACTTCTTGCAGGCGCAGCGTTTGTACTTACAAGAAAGAAAAAAGACGAAAAATAAACCGACATATTTAAGCCACAGCGTTTGCTGTGGCTTTTTCTTGTGTTGAAATAAATTGTTAAAATACTTTTAATAATAGTATTAACAGTGGAAATTTGTTCAGGTTTGTGATACAATAAAATGAATTTATATTTTTTAAGTGAGGTACTGTCAATATGGCGTTTATTGAGGTCCGCAATGTTACAAAAACATATAAAACAGGTGAGGTTGAAATCAAGGCAGTTGACGAAATCGGCTTCGGTATCGACAAAGGTGAGTTCGTCGTTATTGTCGGCCCCAGCGGCGCAGGCAAAACAACCATACTCAACATACTCGGAGGAATGGATACCGCCAATTCGGGCAGTATTTTCGTTGACAACGCCGAGATAACAAAGTTTAATGAAAAACAGCTTACAAAGTACCGCCGTGACGACGTCGGCTTTGTTTTCCAGTTTTATAATCTTGTGGGAAACCTGACGGCGCTTGAAAACGTCGAGCTTTCGTCGCACATAGCGGCAGGCTCGCTCAATGCCGCAGAGATGCTCAAGGAGGTCGGACTTTCAAACCGTCTTGACAACTTCCCGTCACAGCTTTCGGGCGGCGAACAGCAGAGGGTTTCGATTGCAAGGGCGCTTGCCAAAAACCCGAAGCTTCTGCTTTGCGACGAGCCTACGGGCGCGCTTGACTACATCACGGGCAAATCAATCCTCAAGCTGCTTCAGGACACCTGCAGGGAGAAAAAGGTAACGGTAATTGTTATCACGCACAACTCTGCGCTTGCTCCCATGGCGGACAAGGTAATCAAAATTAAAAACGGCAGGGTGGACAAGCTTCTGCTTAATGAAAAGCCCACGCCCGTAGAATATATTGAATGGTAAGGAAAAAGCATATGACTAAACCAATGAAAAAGGAATTTCTGCGTGAAATCAGAAAAAGCTTCGCAAGGTTCCTTTCAATTCTTCTCATAGTTGCGTTGGGCGTTGCTTTTTTCTCCGGTATTAAAGCGGCGGCTCCTGCAATGAAGGCGTCTGCCGACGCAACCTATGACTCGGAAAATTTCATGGACATCTGCATTCAGAGCTCGCTCGGGCTTACGCAGAGGGATATTGACGAAATTGCCAAGGTTATGGGCGTTGAGGATGTTGAAGGCTCATATAATGCCGACTTTCTTTGCTCAACTCCCGACGCAGAGGTCGTCACAAGCGTAATTGCCCTTACGGACAGAATCAACCTTGTAAAGGTTACCGAGGGCAGGTATCCCGAAAAGTATTATGAGTGCATAGCCGACGCAAGATTTTTGCAGAAAACGGGTCACCGAATCGGCGATCAGATTGCGCTTAGCACAGGCAACGGCTCGGATGTAAGCGACAAGTTGGCGACAAATCTGTTCACCATTGTCGGCGTAGGCAATACGGCATACTATTTAAACGAGGACAGGGGCAGAAGCGAAATCGGCAACGGCACGGTTGACGCCTTTCTGGTAGTTCCCAAGCAGGCGTTTACAATGACCGCTTTTACCAAAATTTTTGTAAAGGTTAAGCAGGCGACCGGGCTTAACTGCTTCTCTTCAAAATATGACCGCCTTGTAGGTCAGGTCAAGGACAATATCAACGTTATCTCCGCAACGCGCTGTGACGTAAGGTACGACGAGTTTCAGGAGGAGTCGGGCGAGCTTATCAAAAGAGCACAGGACCGTTTTGAGGACCGTAAGCAAAAGGCGCTCGATCAGCTCGAAAAGGCTTATCAGGAGCTTTCCGATGCACAGTCTGCGCTCGACATTGCTCAAAGTGAAATCGACGCCAAGAAGCAGGAAATTGAGGACGCAAAATTCCTGCTTGACACTCAGGAGCAGAATTTGCCCGAAAACCTTGAACGTGTTCAGCAGGCGAGGCAGAACCTCGCCGAGCTGGAGGGTCAGTACAACAACGCCAGGATCCAGCTCAACTATAACAGCGGAGTTATCACAAAGCTGGAGGAGGAGCTTCGTCAGGGAGCTTCAAAGATGAGCAACGAGGAATACGCCGAGGCGGCTTCCGTCATTTACGGCTACAAGTATCTTGCTCAGGCTTATCAGTCCTCACTTGACGCAATCAAGTTCTCAATCGAGCAGGCAAGGGCGAGAATCGACACCTACGAAAGAGTTCTCAACGGCTCACCCGAGGCGATTGCGGATGCCAGGCTCAAGGTTGAAACGGGCGATGAGGAGCTTCAGAAGGCTCAGAAGGAGCTTAACGAGAAGCAGGGCACGCTTGACGTTAAAAAAGAGGAGTATGAGCTTTCAAAGAAGGAAATGACGGAGGAGTTTGTCGAGGCTCAGGCAACTCTTGACGCATATAAGCATGAAATTGAAAACACACCCAGACCGACATGGTATATCACGGGCAGAGAAATAGTCGACACCTACGCTTCGTTTGAAAACGACGCTGACGGTATTAACGCCATCGGTACCATTTTCCCGATTATTTTCTTCCTTGTTGCGGCTCTTGTAAGCCTTACGACAATGACGAGGATGATTGAGGAGCAGAGGGTGCAGATAGGCACATTGAAGGCTCTCGGCTACAGCAAGGGACAAATCAGCTTAAAGTATATTCTTTATGCGCTTTCGGCATCGCTTATCGGAGCAGTGGCAGGCGTGCTTATCGGCGAGAGGCTGATTCCCTCGATGGTGGTTGACACCTACAAGGTTGTGTACGTCAACCTTACAAAAATAATAATTCCGTTTAACTTCCTTTACGGAGGGCTTGCAATTATAATCGCAGTGCTCTGCACTACGCTTGCGGCGTTTGCGGCAAGCAGAAAGAGCCTCAGGGAAACCCCTGCGGTGCTGATGAGACCTCAGGCACCCGTAGTCGGGAAAAAGATTTTGCTTGAACGCTTCAAGGGCTTCTGGCTTCGTCTTAATTACGGACAGAAGGCGTCGCTGAGAAACCTTGTAAGATACAAAAAGAGACTGTTTATGACGCTCTTCGGCGTGGCAGGCTGTATGGCTTTGCTGTTGGTCGGCTTCGGAATCAGAGACTCCGTTGCCTCAATGACTCAGAAGCAGTACGGTAAGATATTTGACTATCAGGGCGTAATCACGATTAACGAGGGGCTCGGCAAAACCGAAAGACGCCACCTTTTAAGCGATATTCAGGGTACGCCCGGAGTTAACGACTACCTTCAGGTTTACCGTGCTCCCGCGTTTGCGCTCAACGCCTCCGTTGAGCAGGACGCCTATATAGTCGTACCGCAGAATGTTGATTTCCTGGGCGAATACATTTCCCTCGGCACGCGCGCGGGCAAGGCGGAATATAAGCTTGACGACAGCAGTGTAATAATAACCGAAAAGCTTGCAAGAATACTTGGCGTAAACGTCGGAGATACGGTAGCCTTCAAGCTCGGTAAGGATTCGGAAAAGACGGTTGACATACAGGTTAAGGGCATTACCGAAAACTATCTGTATCACTACGTCTATATGACCCCTGCGGTATACAAAATGCTCTTCGGTCAGTCCGCTTCGCTTAACACGCTTCTTGTAAGGACAAACCTTTACGACGAGGCTTCGTTTAAAAAGCAGATATTGTCCCTTGACGGCGTAACCTCGGTCACGATGAATACCGAGGCTCAGCGTCAGGCTGAAAAGACCACGGACAGCCTTATGGTAATTGTCGTACTGATGATAGCTTCTGCGGCGCTTCTTGCGTTTGTTGTACTGTACAACCTTAACAATATTAATATAACCGAAAGGCGGCGCGAGCTCGCAACGCTCAAGGTGCTCGGCTTCTATCCGGACGAAATGAGAAAATACGTCTACCGTGAAAATGCCATTCTTACGGCGTTCGGTATGCTTATCGGCATAGGGCTGGGAATACTGCTTCATTGGTTTGTTATGAGAACGGTTGAGACGCAGAATATGATGTTCGGCAGTCAGATAAAATGGTACAGCTATGTTTTAAGCTTTGCTTTAACCCTGCTGTTCTCAATGCTTGTAAACTTCATAATGAGGTTCAAGCTTAAAAAGATAGATATGGTTGAATCGCTCAAAAGCACGGAATAAAGGAGAAAAATATGTTTAATCAGCTTGACGCTCCCGCTCAGGGAGAGAAAATCGCAATAATGAAAACCAATATGGGTGAAATCAAAATCAGACTTTTTCCCGAGCTTGCACCGAAATCGGTTGAAAATTTTACAACTCATGCCGAGCAGGGATATTATGACGGCTTGATTTTTCACCGTGTAATCAATGATTTTATGATTCAGGGCGGCGACCCGACCGGCACCGGCACGGGCGGAGAGAGCATCTGGGGCGAAAGCTTTGAGGATGAATTTGACGCACGGCTTCACAACCTCAGAGGCGCATTGAGCATGGCTAACGCAGGCCCGAACACCAACGGAAGTCAGTTCTTTATCGTTCAGGCAAAGAGCGTTTCCGACGACCTGCTCGATCAGCTTAGAATGGCTGACGAAAAATACTATCCGACCTCGTGCATTGAGGCTTATGAGAAGCTCGGCGGCACTCCGTGGCTTGATTATCACCACTCCGTTTTCGGACAGGTTTTTGAGGGCATGGACGTGGTTGACAGCATCGCCGGCGTAAAGGCGGATATTTTCGGCAACAAGCCCTTTGAGGACGTTGTGATAGAAACAATCGAAATAAAAACGGTTTAAACTCTCGGCGGCGGTAAAACGTCGCCCAAGTTGTATTACGGAGGATAAAAATGTTATTTAAAAATATCGGAATTATTGACGAAAACTTTGACTTCAAGCCGAATATGTATGTCGGTGTAAAGGACGGCAGAATCAGCTGTATTTGCGACGCACAGCCCGAAGGGGATTTCGGGGAAGTCTATGACGGCACGGGCAAGGTGCTTATGCCGGGACTTGTAAACGCACATACTCATTCGCCGATGACGCTCCTCAGAGGCTATGCGGAAAACCTTCCGCTTGACAGATGGCTTAACGAAAAGGTCTTTCCCTTTGAGGACAGGCTTGACTGTGACAGAGCCTATTGGGGCACGCTGCTCTCAATTGCGGAAATGCTTGAAAGCGGAACGACCTCCTTTTCCGATATGTACTTTTTCTCCGAGGGTATTATGAGGGCGGCAAAGGACGCTCATGCAAAGATTAATTACAGCCGTTCAATTTCCTCGTTTACCGAGGACGTCAGCTTTTTTGACGACGAAAGAGTTAAGGAAGCGCTTGAAATTGCCGAAAAATATAACGGCACGGAGGACGGCAGAATTAAAATAGATATGGCGCTTCACTCGGAATACACCAACACCTATCCCATGATAGAGCAGTTCGGGAAATACATAGGCGAGCATGACTTTATCAGTCACATCCACGTTTCCGAAACCGAGTCGGAGCACGAAAACTGTAAGAAAAAATACGGTAAAACTCCGACCGAGCTTTTCGAAAGCGTCGGCATACTTGACAAGCCCTGCCTTTTTGCACACTGCGTATGGGTTGACGAGAACGATATGGATATTTTTGCCCGTAAGGGTGTGTCCGTAGTTTCCTGCCCGGGAAGTAATCTCAAGCTCGGAAGCGGCGTATGCAACATAAACCGCCTGCTTGAAAAGGGCGTGAATGTCGCCGTCGGCACCGACTCCGCCTCGAGCAATAATGCGCTTGATATGTTCAGGGAAATGTATCTTATCTCCGTTCTGCCCAAGGGAATAAATAACAGAGCCGATATAGTTTCCCCGAAAGAGGTGCTTAAAATGGCAACCGTAAACGGCGCAAGGGCTCAGGGCAGAGGGGACTGCGGTCTTTTGAAGGAGGGCTTCAGGGCTGACCTTATTGTGCTTGATATGAACAGGGCGAATATGTACCCCGACTACAATGCGGTTAACAATATCGTTTATTCCGCAGACAAGAGCAACGTTGTGCTGACTATGGTTGACGGCGACGTGCTTTACAGGGACGGACGCTTTAAATACATCGACGTCGAAAAGGTAGGCAGAGAATGTAACAGGATTGTCCGTGAGGTTACAAAGGAGCTCGGATTATGATTAAAAAAGCTGTCCAATACATATCTTCAAGGGTACCCTTTAAGCCTCAGGCGGCTATTATTTTAGGCTCGGGGCTCGGTGAGCTTGCGGACAGAATTGAAAACCCGATTATAATTAATTACAGTGAAATCGAGGGCTTCCCCGTTTCGACTGCACCCGGTCACAGGGGCAGGTTCGTTTTCGGCGAGCTTAACGGCAAAAAGGTTGTCTGCATGCAGGGCCGCTTTCATTATTACGAGGGCTGGTCTATGGAGCAGATTGTCCTTCCCGTAAGGGTGATGAGGGCTCTCGGCGCAGAGTACCTTTTCGTCACCAACGCCGCAGGCGGAATTAACACGAGCTTTGTGCCCGGCGACATAATGCTGATTTGCGACCACATAAACCTTATGGGGACAAATCCGTTAATCGGGAAAAACGACGACAGCCTCGGAGTGCGTTTCCCTGATATGAGCTTCGCATATTCTCCCGAAATAAGGGAGCTGTGCCTTGACTGCGCCGCAAGGGCAGGCGTCGAAGTAAAGCAGGGCGTATACATCGGCGTAACGGGTCCTTCGTATGAAACCCCTGCCGAAATCAGAGCCTTCAGGACGCTCGGTGCGGACGCTGTCGGTATGTCGACAGTGCCCGAAATAATTGCCGCATCGCACATGAGGATGAAGGTAATTGCGTTCTCTCTTATCACGAATATGGCGGCAGGCATTTTAAAGCAGCCGCTGACCGAGGAGGAGGTCCTTGAAACCGGCAGGCGCAGGGGCAGGGAAATGCAAAGGCTTATTACAGAGGTAATAGGTGAGATTGATGCTTGAGAAAACGGGCAGAACAGTGGACTACTGCAGGGAGGACAACTCCCTCGTAATCCTTGACCAGACGCTTCTTCCGAATACGGTGAGGGAACTTCACCTGAAAAATGCGGACGAAATAGTTGAAGCTATTAAAAGTCTGCGGCTCAGAGGTGCTCCGTGCATAGGCGTTTCGGCGGCGATTGCGCTTTCGGTGCTTGCAAATGACAGTAAGCAAACAGAGCCCGAGGCGTTTAAAAGAGAATTTTTGAAAAACTGTGAAATAATAACCTCCGCAAGACCTACCGCCGTAAACCTTTTCTGGGCGGCAGAGGAAATGAAAAAAGCCTTTGACTCCTGCTTTGAAAAGGGCGTTGACGCCGTCAAAGCAGAGCTGGCGAAAAGGGCTGAGGAAATACTTGAGGACGATATTGCACGCTGTCGGAGCATTGGCAGACACGGCGCAGAGCTTTTAAAGGGAAAGCACTCGTTCCTTACGCACTGTAATGCGGGCAGGCTTGCCTGCGTAAAATACGGCACGGCGCTTGCTCCCGTTTACTTTTTAAAGGAGCAGGGCGAGGAGGTCCGTGTGTACGCGGACGAAACCAGACCGCTTCTTCAGGGCGCAAGACTTACGGCTTATGAGCTGACCGAGGCGGGAATCGACACCACGGTAATCTGCGATAATATGGCTTCATATGTAATGAAAAACGGTCTTGTTGACGCAGTTATCACGGGTGCGGACAGAATAGCCGCCAACGGCGACGCCGCAAACAAAATCGGCACAAGCTCGCTTGCGGTGCTCGCAAAGTATTATAAGCTGCCGTTTTATATCTGTGCTCCGTTTTCGACGGTTGACTTTAACTGCGAAAGCGGTGAAAGTATTAAAATTGAAATGCGGGACGAAGCGGAAATAAGCGAAAAGTGGTATTCGCAGAGGATGACTCCGAAAAACGTAAAATGCCTAAACCCTGCGTTTGATGTGACAGACGCGTCTTTAATAACGGCATTCATAACCGAAAGGGGAGTTTTCGCTCCGTCTGAGCTTAAAAACGAGGAATAACCATGTCGGTTTTTGGAGAAATTGAATTAAGAGAAAGCACAAGGAAAACGGACTGGGCTTGCGCAATACTCTGTATCGCGTCGGCTGCAGTAAGCATAGCTCTTTTCCTCGTCGGCTCGGTTTACTCCGTGCTTAACAGGAGCCTTGTCACGGCGGCGACAACGCTGCTTCTTTCAATGCCGTGCGCAGCTTTTTTCAGCTGTGCGGCTGTTTTTAATGCGTTAAGGCAGAGCACGGCTAAAAGGGTGATGAAGGCGGTAACCTGCGCTATGTCGTTTCTTTTTATTGCCGGAACGCTTACGGCTTACCTGCTTTTCTTCCCCGCACTGCATACCGCAACGGTGAACTATTGCCTTATAGCCGCACTGTGGATTATCGCAGCCGCAATGATTCCGCTTTCAATCGTTTTGTTTAACGGTACACGGCGGTTGAGAACGGCGCTGTACCTTATAATTACACTTTTCTTTACGGCGGCAGCGCTTGCAGGGCTTTTCTCTGACGGCGCAAGCAGGGGAGCAATACCTTTGCTTACGTCGGTTTTCTGGCTTTTCAGCCTTGCGGCATATTTCTTTATTAACAGGAAGAGCTTCGCAGGCATCCTTTTTTATTCCCTGCTTTTTGCGGCGGAAGCTGTCGGCTTTATACCGCTTTTTATGATTATAAAAGGCTTTTGAAAAATATGTTGACAAGGCTTGACTTTTCTGTTAAAATACTCTATGCCGCATATATGGGGGTAGTGTGTCCGCACACTGAAAGTGAGTTTTCCACCCTCAGTAGCGAGACTATATTAAGGTAGGTAAAAAAATGTACGCAATCATCGTAACAGGCGGAAAGCAGTACAAGGTTGAAAACGGCGACGTTATCTTCGTTGAAAAGCTTGACGCAGAGGACAATGCAGAAGTTACCTTTGACAAGGTGCTTGCAGTCGGCACGGATGACGGTATCAAGGTTGGCGCTCCCTATGTTGACGGCGCAAAGGTATCGGCAAAGGTGCTCAAATCGGGTAAGGGTAAGAAAATCACCGTATTTACTTACAAGCCTAAGAAAAACGAAAAGCGCAAGATGGGACATCGTCAGCCGTACACTAAGGTTGAGATTTCCGCAATCAACGCTTAATTCCCATGATTAAAGCTAAATTCATTCTTGACGGCGACACAGTTACGGGCTTTACCGTAAGCGGTCATTCGGGCTTCTCGGAAGCGGGCAGCGACATAGTTTGCGCGGCGGTTTCCTCGGCGGCTTATATGGCGGCAAACACTGTAACCGAGGTTTTGGGGCTTCACCCCGAAATCAGCGAAAGCGAAGGGCTTTTAAGCCTTGCACTTTCCGGGAATGAAACCGAAAAGGCAGCGGATATACTCGGCGGCTTCCTTCTTCATATGGAAGGGCTCGGAGAGCAGTATCCCGAATTTATCAAAATTGAAAGAGGTGCTTAGTAATGCTTAAAATAAACATTCAGCTGTTCGCTCATAAAAAAGGTATGGGTTCTACAAAGAACGGCAGAGATTCAGAATCAAAGCGTCTTGGAGTTAAGCGTGCAGACGGTCAGCTCGTACCTGCAGGCAACATCCTTGTTCGTCAGAGAGGCACTCACATTCATCCCGGTGAGAATGTAGGTAAGGGCTCGGACGACACCCTTTACGCTAAGATTGACGGCGTTGTTCGTTTCGAGAGATTCGGCAAGGACCGTAAAAAGGTAAGCGTTTACGCTGTTGAACAGTAATTTTTAAAAGACACGGCAGAGGTCTTCGGACCTCTGTTTTCTTTTGCTTCGGTGTTGATTTTTACCGTATAAAAAGGTATAATATTACACAATTAATATAACGGCAGGAAACGGTATGAATATTAAAATGACTGCTCCCTGCATTTTCGGGCTTGAGAAGCCCGTTGCAGAGGAATTAAAACAGATGGGTGCAAAAAACGTCACCTCGGAAAACGGCAGAGTTTTTTTCGAGGGCGACGAAAATATGCTTGCCCGTGCAAACATCCGCTCGCGCTACAGTGAAAGGATTTACATTGTCGTAGGCTCTTTTGAGGCGCATTCCTTTGAGGAGCTTTTTCAGGGCACCAAGGGTCTTGAATGGGAAAAATGGATTTCGGAATACGACGAGTTTCCCGTTAAGGGATACAGCGTAAACTCTGACCTTTTCAGCGTCAGCGACTGTCAGTCAATTATTAAAAAGGCGGTTGTTGAGAGGCTTAAATCAATATACGGCGTCGAGTGGTTTGAGGAAACGGGCGCAAGGCATCAGATTGAGTTTTCAATTATTAAAAATCTGGTCTATATGCTGATTGACACCACGGGCGCGGGGCTTCACAAAAGGGGCTACCGTCCGCAGGCAAACGACGCACCGCTGAAGGAAACGCTTGCGGCGGCAATGGCGTATTTTTCAAGGCTTCGTCCTTACCACACGCTTTATGACCCGATGTGCGGCTCGGGCACGGTGCTCATTGAGGGCGCAATGCTTGTTAACAACATTTTCCCCGGCACTAAAAGAAACTTCTCGGCACAGCGTTTTGAGCAGATTGACCCCTCGGTCTGGGACGAGGAAAGACAGCTTGCAGAAAGCCTTCGCATTACCGACACGGACTTTAAGGCATACGGCTCGGACATTGACGAAAACGCTCTTGAAATTGCAAAGTCGAATGCCGAAAGGGCAGGCGTAGCGGAGTATATCAGCTTCGAGAGAGCTGATGTCAGGAGCTTTAAACCGAAAACCGAAAGGGGCACGGTGATATGTAACCCGCCCTACGGCGAGAGAATGCTCACTTCTTCTCAGGCGGCGGAGCTTATCAGGGCTATGGGTAAGGCGTTCCCTCAGAAGCACGGCTTCAGTTACAGTATAATAAGCCCTCAGGAGGACTTTGAGGAGCTGTTCGGCAGACGCGCGGACAAGAGGCGTAAGCTTTACAACGGTATGATTAAATGTCAGCTTTATATGTACTATAAATAAAGAGAGGATTTAATATGAAATATGTCTTTATAATCAATTCAACCGCAGGAAAGGGCAAGGCGGCTGAGGAGTTTATTCCGAAGCTTGAAGCTTATACATCAGCTCATCCCGAGCTTGATATTGAGATATATCCCACCAAGTTTGCAGGCGACGCCAAGCAGTATTCCGGCAAGCTCGGCTATTCGGGCGAGGACGTAAGCATTTTTGCCTGCGGAGGCGACGGCACCCTTTTCGAGGTAATAAACGGCGCCTACAAGTATCCGAACGCAAGAATCGGAATTATTCCGCTCGGCTCGGGCAATGACTTTGCAAGGATTTTCGGCGACCGTGAGCACCTGACGGATATAGACTCGCAGGTTAACGGAACAGCCGTAAAATTCGACCTTATCAAGGCGGGAAATCAGGTAGCAATTAATCAGTGCTCCATGGGCTTTGACGCCGAGGTCTGCGCCAATCAGGCAAGCTCAAAGAAGCTTCCCGGCGTAAACGGAGAGTTTGCGTATACCGTTTCTCTGTTCTATTGCCTGTTAAAGAAATTTAACAGTGACTTCAAGGTTTATGTTGACGACGAGCTGATTTATGAGGGCAAAACGATTTTCGCCCTTTGCGCCAATTCGCGCTGGTACGGCGGCGGCTATATGGGCGCTCCGCTTGCGCTGCCCGACGACGGTATGCTTGATTGCGTAATGGTCAAAAAGGGCTTCGGCAGAATAAAGCTTGCTTCTCTTGTAAACGAGTACAAGAGGGGAGAGCATTTAAAGTGGAGGGAAACAATTTACCTCAGAGGTAAAAAGATGCGGATTGTCAGCACTTCGCCCGCCTCGGTAAACGTCGACGGAGAGTGCGAAACGGTTAAGGAGTCTACGTTTGAAATACTTGAAAAGGCGTGTAATTTTATTATTCCGTCAAATTCCAATTACCTCCAAAGGCGTGAAAGCGGCGACCTTCGTGACGAATACAAGGGTATGATAAAGGGCTCATAAAAGCAAAAAGTGCAATAATTAAAGGCGGGAGCAATGCTTCCGCCTTTTTGTTATGTGAAATCTTTTATTGTTTTTCAGCCATTAAATCTTTAAGCGTCTTTGAATTGAAGAAGTCGTGGACAAGCTTGTTGTACTCCGACCACATCGGAAGCGTGGCGCACGATGCCGCCCTCGGACATTTCTCGGCGTTTTCGGAAAGGCAGGCAACAACCGCAAGCGTGCCTTCTGTCGCCTCTAAAATTTCCCCGACAGAATACTCCTCCGGCTTTTTTGAAAGCTTATAGCCGCCGCCCTTACCGCTTACTCCGACAAGAAGCTTTGCCGAAACCAGCTCCTTGACTATTATTTCAAGATATTTTTTCGAAATTTGCTGACGGTCGGCAATGTCCTTTAACGGAACGTATCCGTCGGCGTCCTGCTTTGCAAGGTCTATCATTACCCTGAGGGCATATCTGCCTTTCGTGGAAATCATTTTTATGCTCCTTTCACAATTTTTACCTATTATACCACAGGGTTAGTAGGTAAATCAATACAAATTTCTATTTACCTATTGACATAGTAGGCAAATGCCGTTATAATTTAGACAACGAAAACAAAGGAGAGAGTACCGTGAACATATATGCAGACAACGCCGCTACAACCAAAATGAGCGACAAGGCGATTGAGGTTATGACTGAATATATGAAAAACACCTACGGCAACCCTTCAAGCCTTTATACAATCGGGCAAAGGGCGAAGGAGGAGCTTGAAAGCGCAAGGGCGAGAATTGCCGCCTTAATCAATGCACAGCCCCGTGAAATTTACTTTACCTCGGGCGGCAGTGAGGCTGACAATCAGGCAATTTTTTCCGCCGCCGAAAAGGGCAAAAGGGACGGAAAAATGCATATAGTTTCAACCGCTTTTGAGCATCATGCGGTGCTTCACACTCTTGACGAGCTTAAAAAGCAGGGCTTTGAAATTACCCTTCTTGACGTTCACGAAAGCGGAGTGGTTGACCCTGCCGAGCTTGAAAGAGAACTCAGAGAGGACACCTGCCTTGTTACCGTTATGACGGTAAACAACGAAATCGGAACAATTCAGCCGATAGAAAAAATCGGTGAGATTTGCAGAAGGCACAACGTAACCTTTCACACCGACGCCGTTCAGGCGGTTGGACATCTGCCCATTGACGTAAAAAAGCAGAGCATTGATATGCTTTCCGCTTCGGCACACAAATTTCACGGCCCCAAGGGAGTCGGCTTCCTCTACGTTAAAAAGGGAGTGTTCCTTAAAAGCCTTATTAACGGCGGAGCGCAGGAGAGAGGCAAGCGGGCAGGCACCGAAAACATACCCGGCATAATGGGAATGGCGGCGGCGCTTGAGGAGTCGGTACGATGTATGAGCTCCGTGCAGGAGCATATTAAGCCTGTCAGGGATTACATTATCAAAGGGTTATCCGAAATACCTCACAGCGCGCTTAACGGCGACAAAGACAGACGAATGTACTCCAATATAAATTTCAGCTTTGAAGGCATCGAGGGCGAATCGTTGCTGATACTGCTTGATATGAAGGGCATAAGCGCTTCTTCGGGAAGCGCCTGCACCTCTGGCTCGCTCGACCCGAGCCATGTGCTTCTTGCAATCGGCAGGATTCACGACGTAGCTCACGGCTCGTTAAGGCTTAGCCTCGGCGAGGACATAAGCTATGAGCAGGCGGATTATATTATTAAATGCACAGCGGAAATCGTAGAGCATCTGAGAAGCTTTTCTCCCGTCTGGCAGGATCTGCTTGCAGGCAGAAGAGAGTATATTCTTTAAGGAGGTATCAATATGGCTTTATACAGCGAAAAGGTAATGGACCATTTTATTAACCCGAGAAATGTCGGCAGCATTGAAAACGCTGACGCAATCGGCGAAGCGGGGAACGCAAAATGCGGCGACATCATGAAAATGTATCTTAAAATAGATGACAACGGCATTATAGAGGATGTCAAGTTTGAAACCTTCGGATGTGCAAGCGCAATCGCCTCCAGCTCAATGGCGACCGAAATGATTAAGGGCAAGCCCGTCAGCGAGGCGGCTCAGCTTACCAACAAGGCTGTGACAGAGGCGCTTGACGGTTTACCGGCGCACAAAATACACTGTTCGGTGCTGGCTGAGGAGGCAATTAAAAAGGCGCTTGACAATTATTATCAAAATGAAAAAGGAGAAAAAAATGAGTAATTATAAATTTGAAACACTTCAAATTCATGTCGGTCAGGAAAATCCCGACCCGGCGTCGGACGCAAGAGCAGTCCCGATTTACCAGACCACAAGCTATGTTTTCAGGGACTCGGACCACGCTCAGGCAAGGTTCGGTCTTGCGGACGCAGGCAATATTTACGGCAGACTTACAAATTCGACTCAGGACGTGCTTGAAAAAAGAATAGCGGCTCTTGAGGGCGGAGTTGCGGCGCTTGCAACGGCAAGCGGAGCTTCGGCAATTTCTTACACGCTTCAGGCTCTCGCGCATGCAGGTGACAATATTGTAGCCGCAAAGACCATCTACGGCGGCACATACAACTACCTCGCTCACACCTTCCCGCTTCACGGAGTGGAAACTGCTTTTGTTGACCCCGATGATGTGCAGAATTTCGAAAACGCAATTAACGAAAAAACAAGGGCGGTGTTTATTGAAACGCTCGGAAACCCCAACTCGAATATAATTGATATTCAGGCTGTGGCAGACATAGCGCACAGACACGGCGTGCCGCTTGTTGTTGACTCCACCTTTACAACCCCGTTCCTTTTAAGACCGATTGAATACGGTGCGGACATTGTTGTTCACTCCGCCACAAAATTTATCGGTGGACACGGCACGACCTTAGGTGGTATAATAGTTGACAGTGGCAAATTCGACTGGAAGGCTTCGGGCAAGTATCCGCATATTTCGGACGCTAACCCGAGCTATCACGGCATAAGCTTTGCCGACGCGGTCGGCGCCGCGGCTTTTGTAACCTATATCAGGGCGATAGTCCTTCGTGACACGGGTGCGGCAATTTCGCCGTTTAACGCCTTCCTGCTGCTTCAGGGCACGGAAACGCTTTCGCTGAGAATTGAACGCCACGTTGAAAACACCAAAAAGGTGCTTGAGTTTTTAAAGAACCATCCGCTTGTTGAGAAAATCAACCACCCGAGCCTTGACGAAAAATACGTCGGGCTTTACAACAAGTATTTCCCCAACGGCGCAGGCTCGATTTTCACCTTTGACATCAAGGGCGGAGAAAAGCAGGCGAAGCAGTTTATTGACTCGCTTAAAATTTTCTCAATACTTGCAAACGTTGCGGACGTAAAGAGCCTTGTAATTCACCCTGCGACCACGACTCACAGTCAGCTGAGCGCAGAGGAGCTGGCTTCTCAGAACATTCATCCCGGCACCGTCAGACTTTCAATCGGCACTGAGCATATCGACGACATTATCGAGGACCTCAGTCAGGCATTTGATAAGGTAGAATATTAAACTTTAAGAAAGGTGATTATTATGTCAAAAATATACACATCTGCAGACGCTCTCGTAGGCGGTACTCCGTTGCTTGAGCTGACACATATCGAAAAGGAAGAGGGACTTTCCGCAAAGCTTTATGCGAAGCTTGAATACTTTAACCCCGCAGGCTCGGTCAAGGACAGAATTGCCAAGGCAATGATTGACGACGCCGAAGCGGCAGGGCTTTTAAAGGAGGGCTCGGTTATAATTGAGCCGACCTCGGGCAATACAGGCATCGGTCTTGCCTCCGTTGCGGCGGCAAGGGGATACAGAATTATAATTGTAATGCCCGAAACAATGTCGGTTGAAAGACGTCAGCTTATGAAGGCATACGGCGCAGAGCTTGTTCTTTCAGAGGGCGCAAAGGGTATGAAGGGCGCAATCGCAAAGGCGCAGGAGCTTGCTTCGGAAATTCCCGACAGCTTTATTCCTTCGCAGTTCACAAACCCGTCGAACCCGAAAATTCACTACGCCACCACAGGTCCCGAAATTTATGCCGACACCGACGGCGAGGTTGATATTCTTGTCGCAGGCGTAGGCACGGGCGGCACGGTTACGGGTACGGGCAAATACCTTAAGGAGAAGAAGCCGTCCGTCAAGGTCGTTGCGGTTGAGCCTTCGGGCAGTCCCGTGCTTTCAAAGGGCACGCCCGGAGCACACAAAATTCAGGGCATCGGCGCAGGCTTCGTCCCCGAGGTGCTTGACACCGGCGTTTATGACGAGATTATAGCCGTTGACGACGACAAGGCGTTTGAATACGGCAGACTTGTCGGCAGAAGGGAAGGCGTGCTTGTAGGCATTTCCTCGGGCGCGGCGGTTTATGCGGCGGTAACGCTTGCAAAAAGGCCCGAAAACGCAGGCAAGAAGATTGTTATTATTCTTCCCGACACGGGCGACCGTTACCTTTCAACTCCGCTTTTTAACGAGCAATAAAATTTGAATAACAGAATGACTTTGGGAGAACCTCCTTTACGAAGGTTCTCCCAATTTTATTTATCCTTTCGGAATATGAAATTGCTTTGAAACGAAATATGCCTGCGGCGTATGAAGGATTAATTCTATTTCACATTGAGTAGCAATATTTCATTTTTTATGCTATAATCATATACGGTGATTATATTATGACAAGAAACGACATAATTTCCTTCTGCCGCGATTTTTACGGTACCGAGCCCGATTACCCCTGGGAGAGCATACCGGACGCCTTTGTCGAAAGGCACCCGAAGAACAGAAAGTGGTACCTGCTGTTAATGAGCGTCAGCCCGAAGCACCTCGGACTTGAGGGGGAAAAGGCGTTGGACATAATCAACCTCAAGGTTGACCCTCTGATGGCGGGCAGTCTTCGGATGAGCAGGGGAATAATGCCGGCATACCATATGAACAAGGAAAAATGGATAAGCGTACTGCTTGACGGAAGCGTTGATGACGAACAGATTAAGGATTTAATAAACATAAGCTATATGCTTACAAAGTAAAAGAGAGGGCGGTTATCCGTCCTCTCCGTTTTCTTTTTCAGAATGGTTTTCTCTGTAAAAACAAGCAAAAGCACCCCGTATTTTCGGGGTGCTTTTACTGGAGCTGCTAAGCAGATTTGAACTGCTGACCTCATCCTTACCAAGGATGCGCTCTACCACCTGAGCCATAGCAGCGTTTATTCGCAAGTGATATTATACACATTTTTCGGGTGATTTGTCAACACTAAAATGCGAATATCTTAAAAAAAGGCTTGCTTTTGTCGTTTGTATTTGGTAAAATGAATATGATATTATTGCGGTATTTTATTCTTAAATTAAGCAAATTTCACATTAATGAACACTTTAAGCTTGTTTTGTTTTGAACGGGAGGAACTAATGAAAGCGGATTTACACTGTCACACTAAGCTGTCAAACGGCACACTCGGAATAGAGGATTTAATTATCCTTGCCAAAAAGAGGGGAGTCGAAACAATTGCAATTACCGACATTGACTGTCTTGCAGGCACTGTCAGGGGAAAAATTATCGGAGAGCGCTACGGCGTAAATGTTATACCCGGTGTTGAGATTTCAGCCACCGACGCCGAAAGCGGAAAACAGCTTCATATCCTCTGTTACCTCAGCGATATGCCCGACCGCCTTGAGGGGCTTTGCCACAGGAACGCCATGGCAAGGAAAAAGGCGGCGCACATCACAATGCTTAAGCTCGCGAGAGCGTATCCCGTCACAACGGAGTTTATTGTTAAATGCGCTACCGGTTCCACCAATATTTACAAGCAGCATATTATGCAGGCGTTAATGGAATGCGGCTTTACTACCGCCATATACGGCGAGCTTTACGAAAAGCTTTTTACTCCCGAGTCACCCGAAAACATTATCACCAAGCCGAGCTTTCCCGATGTTAAAGAGGTTATTTCCGCAGTTCATGACGCGGGCGGCGTTGCAGTGCTTGCCGCACCGTGCAAGTTCGGCGTTGAGGATTTAATCGAAAGGCTTATCGGCTACGGGCTTGACGGTATTGAGGTTTACCACCCCTCGTGCAGCGAGGAAAAGCAGGCTGAGCTTAAAAAGCTTGCGACAAAAAACAAAATCCTTGTCACCGGCGGCACTGATTTCAAGGGTATGTATAACAGCGAGGCGATCTCTGTCGGCGACTGCGGCATAAGCGAGGAGCTTCTTGCAAAGCTTATGAGCTATAAGGCAAGGCAGAAAAGGCTTATCAAAAAAGCTCAGAAGGCGGCTGAAAACGCCTGACTGATTTTCGGAGGAATATAATGGACGATAACGATATTAAAATTTTTAAAGGCAAGATTAAGGACAGTACCGACGACAGCATTGCCCTTATTGAGGAGATGAACCTTCAGCGCTCAAACGGTAATACGCAGAAGGCGAAGGAGCTCGGCAAAAACCTTGCCGCACGGTTCCTCGACACGGACGAGCTTAAGTCTGCACTCGAAAAAGAGGTCGGAAGTCTTAATTATTCGACCGATGTTATGTATCAGATTAAAATTCTTGTTTTCTTTACTGCCGAGTATTGTATTAACCGACTGCTTTCAAACACCCTGCTTAAAAGCACGGCTATAAACACAATTTACGACAAGATTGTCAAAGAGGCAGGTGACTTTTACAAGGAGTTTTCCGACGGCGTGGAGTACAGCTTCTACTACCTTGCGGTTAAGAAGGAGGACACAATCTCCGCAGTCGGCAAGGCTTTTGCGATGCTTTGTCAGAAGGAAAATGACGAAGCTTTCCGCAAGCTCGGGCGCGACATCTTCGTTGTCGTTGTAAACGAGGTTGACAGCGTCATTACAGGCTATGACTTTCAGTAAAAGAGTTGCCCCGTCGGGCAACCCTTTTTTTGGACAAATATTTTCACATTGTAAAGCATTAAAGCTAAAAGTTACAATTTAGTCATATTTTTGAGCAAAAATTGACAAGAACAAATGTTATTATTTAACTGTTAAAAGATAACTATCGGAAGGTGATTTGATATGCTAAAAGGAAATACGGGTAAGCTTATATCCTCGCTTTTGACGCTTGCCTTGATTCTGACGGCACTTCCGCTTGTCGGCGTGGGCGCAAGCGCTCAGGTAAGCGCTGACAGCTTATGGGAATATACCGTCCTGGACGACTCGACCGCTATGCTCGGCGACGATACAAACGAAAATTCGGCTTATCTCGGAAACAGTGCGACTCCTGTAATCCCCGCCGTTATTGACGGCTACACAATCGTACGGATTTCCTCAATGGCATTTTACGGCAACACCGCTATCAGTGAGGTTACAATTCCCGACACCGTAGAGAGCATAGGCTATGCGGCGTTTTACGGCTGTACTTCGCTTGAAAGCGTAGTCGTTCCCGATTCCGTTCAGATGCTTGAGGGTGAGGTTTTCTACGGCTGTACATCGCTTGAGAGCGTTACGCTTCCCGACAACGGACTTCTGTTTGACGCGGATAGCTTTTCGGAAACCGCCGCGTTTGCAGACACTGACAACTGGACGGGCGGCGGCTTCTATATCGGAGACTATCTTATTTGCATTTCGCCCGAAGTTACCGATTTTACCGTTAAAAACGGAACAAAATATGTTTCGGCAAACGCTTTTCTGGGAAACGGTACGATAGAAACCGTAACTATGCCGAACAGCGTTACGTCAATCTGGTATGGTTTTTCCGAGTGCAGTTCGCTCAGGAGCGTTGTCCTTTCCGACTCAATCACATCCCTTGAGGAAATGTCCTTCTATCACTGCGAATCACTTGAAAGCGTCACGCTTCCGAGCTCGCTTGAAAGTATAGGTCAGTGTGCTTTTGAGGGGTGTTCACTGCTGGACAACGTTGTCCTTCCGGACGGCTTAACGGAAATCGGCAGTTATGCGTTTTATCATTGCACTTCCTTGAGCCATATTGAAATTCCGAACGGAGTTACCGAAATTAAAGAGAGTACTTTTTACAGATGCGAAGGACTTAGAAGCATTGTTATTCCCGAATCCGTCACTTCAATCGGCGCAGACGCCTTCTCCTCCTGCAGGTACCTTGACGAGGTTACGTTTCTTAATGCCGATACCGAAATTGACAGCACCGCCTTTGACGTAACGAAAACCGTAATCAGCACTGTTTACGGTTATGTCGGCTCAACTGCGCAGAGCTTTGCCGAGGAAAACGGCATTACCTTTATACCGCTCGGACTTGTTTTCGGCGATCTTGATTCGGACGGCGACGTAACAATTGCCGACTACGCTGTAATCAAGCTTTACTTAGAGGGTAACACCGAGCTTGACAGCCTTGGGTTTGTTACGGCGGACGTAAATCACGACAATGCCGTTGACGCCTTCGACCTGTTCGAGGTTAACAAAATAATCTACTGTTAAAAAGAAGCAAAATAAAAAGAAGGTGACTGAATATTAATTCAGTCACCTTCTTTGTAATATCTGCAAATAAATCATTGTCAATTAAGTTCTTCAACGAAATTGAGAATACGCTGTGTCGCCAACTCGTCTTTTGACAGTTTTCTCAATTCATTAGCCGTAATCCATTTATAATCAGATGTCTCTCCTTCTTGTAAAACAATACTGTCCTTATCCACATCCGTTATACAAAGATACTCTACATAATAGGTTTTGTGTTTGCGGTGGAGCACCCTTCCGATTTCGACCAAATTATCGGCAGTAATACCCGTTTCTTCAAAGAGCTCTCTGCAGGCACAAGACATAGGATTCTCATCTTGCAGTGCAGAGCCTCCCGCAGTAGCCTCCCACATTCCGCCAAGGTGCTTTCTTTTATCCCTTTGCATAATAAGATAACTTCCGTCGATATGTTTTACTATAATTTCACTCACCAAATGAAAACAGTTACATGGAATCTGCTCTCCGCGGATAAGAACCATACCATCTATTTTATTTAGTTTTTCATCATAAGCATCCCACAATTCCATAAATACTATCCTCGTAATTCTCGATTTGTTGATTGAATTATATCATAAGACTATCCGATTATCAATCAAATATGTCACAGACTACGGCGAGCATAGGATTTGTAAAGACCAATTCAGAAATAAGAACAGACCAAAAGAGAATAATACTCTTTCCGCGTTTGAAGTTTACTTATCTTTTTTAGCAGTGTTAATAGAAGCAATCAACAATCTGCGTATTGTCCCACACTGATTCAATAGCGTATTTGCAGTCGTTTCGTTAATGAAGCCGGCTTTTTGAAAAAGCTCTAACCAATATTCTGTTTCATAAGTTTCTTTGAGTGCTATTTGTAGTTTTGATATAAAGTCCGCTTTGCTTTGCGCGTAATTAGCTTCGTGAATATTTGCACCGATGCTCGTTGCTGAGCGTTCTATCTGATTAACAAGCGCATAATGTCCTTTTAAAGAGTCAACTGCGTTTAATACGGCAACGGAAAAATCCATTGACAATTCAATCAATTTGTTTTCTTTCACACTATCACCTCATAGGCGTTTTAACATATATAATGAAATATTGCTACGCAATATGAAATAATTTGCCAAAGCAAATTGTGAAATATCTCGCTTTGCTCGATATGAAATAAAATTAATCCTACATACGCCGCAGGCGTATTTCATTGCGAAGCAATTTCATATTCCGAAGGAATATTTCACTAATCCGCAAGGATTAATTTAATTGGGAGAACCTTCTTTACGAAGGTTCTCCCTAAGCCGGTCTTTATTTTTGACTTTTTATTTAGACTCAAGCAGGGTCGAAAGCTCGTCCATAAATGCGTTGATGTCTTTAAAGTGTCTGTAAACCGAGGCGAAGCGGACATATGCGACCTCGTCAATATCCTTAAGCTTGTCCATCGCAAGCTCGCCGATGTGCATTGAAGTAACCTCACGGTCAAGCGAATTTTGAAGGTTTGCCTCAATATCGTCAACAGCCTTTTCAAGGGTTTCAATCGTAACCTGACGCTTTTCGCAGGCTCTCATCATACCCGAAAGGAGCTTGTTGCGGTCGAAAACCTCACGGGACTTGTCCTTCTTGATGACAAGAATCGGAACGCTTTCGATTATTTCGTAGGTTGTAAACCTTTTGCCGCATTTGATGCATTCACGCCTGCGGCGTATTCTTTCACCTTCATCGGTTGGTCTTGAGTCAATTACCTTGCTTTCCTCGCAGGCACAAAAAGGACATTTCATAATATCACATCCAAGTTAATAATTTTCTATATATTGTATTATAGCAAAGAAAAAAGCCAATGTAAAGTATAAAAATTCAATATTTCCAAATTTTGTGTGTTGGCAGGCGGCACAAAACTGCGTTATCATTTTAACGGAGGCTGATGTTATGAAGGAATTTGCCGCGCTTGTGGGAAAAAGCCTGCGCAGAATGAACAAAATTTCAAAGTGTTACATAAAGACAGGAACGCTTGTCGTTATAACCGCCGCGTCGCTTGCGTTGACGTGTCAGCTCCTCCTCGGGCGGGTCGGCAATTATGACGAGCTGCTGTTTTTGAGAGGGGAGTTTTATTGCCTTTTTAAAAATATGCTTGCCGCAGTATATGTGCCCGGATTGACAGTAGAAATAATATACCGTTCTCTTATTTTTGACGGATATATAAATTGACTTTTATACGATATAATGGTAAAATAACTTTTACCGAAAGGATGATGTAAATGATTTGTCCGAAATGTAAAAAAACTTTTACCGAAAATATTACGACCTGCCCCGATTGCGGCGGTATGCTGATCGGCACCGTTGAGGAGTCGTCGCCTGCCGATGAGGAAATACTCTCAAAGCGTGAGCAGAAGCGCCTTGCCAAGGAGCAGGAGGACGCAGTTTTCGAAAACGTCCGTATTTCCGATTTTTCAATTGACGATGTTAAAAAGAAATATGCCACTATTGAGGAGTCCGACCCGACGGCGCAGGCCGCCGACATTGTTCAGTCGGAGCCTGAGGTGGTTAAAATTGCCGAAGGCGGTATAAAGCCCGAGGACTTTGCGTCAGCTGATGCAGAGCCCGAGGAAAGTGAAGCCGAGAAAACCGAAGCTGACGCCGAAGAAGCCGTTGAGGAAATTAACGAGGAAAACGAGGCTGAGGTTGAAGAGGCGGAAGCAGAGGCTGAGCCTGAGGCGGAAGCTGAGGACGAAGCTTTTGATTTAGCTGAGGAAAGCGATTCAGAGCCTGAAATAATCGACATTGTAAGCAACACTCCCGAGGACGGCGAGCCCGAAGCTCAGGAGGCTGAAAAGGAGGACTTTGAGGACTTTTTCTCTTATGACCTTGATTCGGCTGACGAGCCCGAGGAGGAAGAGCTCGAGGACGTTGCAGAAGAGGAACCCGAAGAGGAACCGCCTGCGCCCGTATACAACAACCGCAGAAACCGCCGTGAGCGCCACACGGACGACGAGGTTCGTGAGGTTGTGTTTGACGGGGACGATATGTCGCCCGTCGTTTACAAGGACGGAGATGAGAAAAACAGTGAGAAAGCGGAAGGCGGCAAAGGACTTGCGGCGTTTGTAATGCTGCTTGCGGTGCTTGCCCTCGGGGTCAGTGCGGCGTGCTTTGTGTTCGCATTTACGGGTATGGACCCGCTTTCGCTTTTAAGCAAGTCGGCAGAGATTATTCCTTTTTTTGACTTAATCTGAAACTAAACAAATAAAAAAGCAATAATTAATAAAAAAGTATTGCTTTTTTTACGCCGTTGTGGTAGAATACTCAAGCGTAAAAATAATGAGAAGAAACGGAGGCAGTAAGAATGTCAGCTATCCAGATAGTAATTGGCGCATTGGTAATTTTAGCTTCAATTATAATAATTATTGTTGTTCTTATGCAGCAGAGCCGTGAAGCCGGACTTTCAGGAGCTATCTCCGGTGCAGCAGATACATTTTTCGGAAAGAACAAGGGCAGAACAATGGAAGCAAAGCTCGAAAAGTTCACAAAGTATTTCGGCATTTTCTTTTTCCTGCTTGTTCTTGCTTCGACAATTTTACTTTTGTTTTTAAAATAAGACTGTCGAAAGAAACATACTTGCTTAATTCAGGATTCTGACTTGCATTTTTGCAAGTCAGGCTCTTGTCTGCAAAGGCGGATTTTACACGAGCCATTAGCTCAGCTGGCAGAGCACTTGACTTTTAATCAAGGTGTCCGGAGTTCGATTCTCCGATGGCTCACCAACAAAAAGCACCCTTGTGGGTGCTTTTTTGTTGGTGAAGGAGAATCGAACGAAATAGTCCATCTTTTATCAAAAACAACGGCATGACGAATACCGGTAGCTTTATACTCTTTCTGAAGGGCGGTCTCGATAACGTCCCAAGCGGTTGTGCTTTTGGATATTTCTGCAATTACTGTACTGCACTTCGCAACTGAATCAAAGCTGATTTTCGCATCGGTGATAGCAAATGCCTTACTGATTTTTGCCATTGTCCTCTCCACCTCCTCTCTGGCAGAAATAGAAAAAGGCGGCAATAGCCGCCAATAAAAAAAGCCATCGTGCAAAAAGCATAATGGCTGATTTTAACGAATATTTAATTATTCACGGTTTACAAATAAATTGTCAATTCGGTCCGACTCAAACTTTTCAATAATTTCCTCATATATCTCGGTCAAATATATAAACATGTCATCATCTGCCGATTTTATAAATTCATATACCTCGTTTTCGTCATCACCAAGAGCAGCGAGAAGCTCTTGACATTTGTCTTCCGCACTCTGTTCATCGTAAGCAGGAATCCGCTTTCGTTCCTCAATTATTTTTTGAATATCAATCTGTGACATCTGTTACTTCCCACACTCCTTCCCACGGTTGTCTGCTATTATCAGGGAATATAGTATCTATACAGTTTTTGTCTGTATCAATATATACCCCAATTCTAACCCCGTTATATGTGGCAAATTTTATCCCATCAACAATAGGCTCATCAGAGTTTGCGACAAATGTACCTGCGACAATAATATCGTCATCGCTCCAATTTTCAGGGAACCACGACTGCCCGGTTGTTCCTTTTACTTTTTTCGATTATCTTTAAAGCGTATCCGTTATCAATTATAAACAGCAGGGCGAGTCCGAGCAGCACAAACGGCGTTATTTTAAACGTGGTGTAGGTAGCCGTGTAGCCGAAAACGAGCTGGATAAAAAAGCCTACGCCGTATGAGCCGAACATATGAAAGCCCGTAAAATCCGCACTGTATTTTTTGCCGAAGCGTTCGGGAACATTGTGCAGCACGGACGGGAAAATCGGTCCGAAGCCGAAGCCTATTAAAAGCAGACCCGTAATTGCCGCTTTGCCTATCGGTAAAAGCAGAATCAACATTCCAACCGCCGAAAGCCCTATACCGCATTTTACAAGCGCGTTGTCGTCAAGCTTCATTGCCGCAAAGCCTGCGGCGAGCCTGCCGAGCATTATGCCGCCGAAGTAAAGCGATACCCAGCGTGCGGCAAGACTTGCGTCGAGCGAAAAGACGTGCACAAGATAGCTTGCGCCCCAGGTGCCGAGAAGGTTTTCCATTCCGAAGTAAAACCCGAGCGAGAGTATGCTCGGAATAAGTCCCTTTGTGCGGATCAGCTCGAAAACGGATTTATCCTTATTCTCTTTTACATCTGTTTTATCTTCTTCGCTTTGCCCTTTCGCTTTCACGCCTTCGGCTTTTTTCCAAAGCGGCATCGAAATAAGCGTTATCAGAAAAATTGCAAACTGAATTACGGCAACCGCCCTGTAGCCGCCTCTCCAGGAGCTTTCACCCCTTAAAAAGAACGACATTATAAGCGGGCTTGCCGTTACGCCGACTCCCCAGAAGCAGTGAAGCCAGTTCATATGCTGAGCCTTGTAATGAAGCGACACGAAATTGTTAAGCCCCGTGTCAATCGCCCCTGCGCCGTAGCCGAGAATAACGGCAAAGATAATCATTACAACTATATTCGGCGCAAAGCTTATGCCTGCAAGTCCGACCACCGTTAAAAAGGTCGACGCAAGCGTTACCCTGCCCGTGCCGAATTTTCTGATTGCCCATCCCGCTACAAGGCTGACCGACGCCGTGCAGATGCCTACAATAATGCTGTAAACCGAGGCGAAGCTTTCGGCAATATGCATATCGTGATGAAGCACGGGCCACGCCGCACCGAAAACGGAGTCGGGGAGCCCGAGGGAGATGAATACTATATAAATTACCGCTAAAAGTAAAACCATAATAAACCTTTATAAAAAAAGCAGACAGCCCGAGGACTGCCTGCCGAAAATCTTTGATTACATGCAGGTGTAGCCGCCGTCAACGGGAAGGTTAACGCCTGTAACATAGCTTGAAGCCGATGAGGCAAGGAAAAGAGCCGCAGAGTCAAGCTCACCCTCTTCGCCGTAGCGCTCAAGCGGAATCATCGTTCTTGCATTCTGCTGGAAGAAGTCGCTGTTAAGAGTGTCCCTTGTAAGGTCGGTGTAGAAGTAACCGGGGCAGATTGAGTTAACGGTGATACCGTACTTACCCCATTCAGCCGCAAGAGCTCTTGTAAGGTTTACAACGCCGCCCTTGGCTGCGTGGTAGGGGGAAGAGCCTGCAATCTTGTTACCTACAAGACCGTACATTGAAGCGATGTTGATGATTCTGCCGTATTTTGCGGGAATCATTGCAAACTTTGCAACTGCGCGCGCAACCTTGAAGGAACCTAAAAGGTCGATGTTAAGCTCGCTTTCAAACTGCTCGTCGGTAATATCTTCAGCAGGGGCAACGGCGCCTGTGCCTGCGTTGTTGATGAGAATGTCGATTCTGCCGAAATGCTCAAGAGCCTTCCTGACGGTTTCGTTAACCATTTCGGTGTCGGTGATGTCGCAACGAAGAGCCAGTGCGTCAACGCCGTACTCCGCCTTGATTTCAGCGGCAACCTTGTCAAGCATTTCCTGACGTCTTGCGATAGCTACGATGTTACAGCCCTGGTTTGCGAGGGCCTTTGCCATCTGAACGCCGAGGCCTGTTGAACAGCCGGTAACGACAGCAACCTGTCCCTTTAAGTCAAAATAAGATTTCATTTTTGTTTCCTCCGTGTGAAAAAATTTGCTTAGCTATTATACACTTTTAAGAAAAAACAGTCAATAATTTTCGGAAAATACGTTAAAAAATTAACAAAACTGTTGCAATTACATCCGATTTGAGGTATTATATAATTTAAACAAAAAAGTATTCTTTAGGAGAGTGGTTGAGTGGATAAAATCATATGGCTTGCTCCCTGCTTTGCCGTGCTTGCGCTGGTGTTCGCCTTTTGCAAAATCGCAATTGTTTCAAAGGCGGATGCAGGTAACGACAGAATGAAGGAAATTGCCGGCAATATCGCAGACGGCGCAAAGGCGTTTCTGTTTTCCGAGTACAAAATCCTTGCCGTATTCGTAGCTGTGCTGTTTGTGCTTATCGGCCTGTTTATAAGCTGGAAAACCTCGGTGTGCTTCGTTATCGGCGCGCTGTTTTCGGTGTGTGCAGGCTACCTCGGCATGAACGTTGCGACAAAGGCAAACGTCCGCACTGCAAACGCCGCGCGTACCGGCGGTATGAACAAGGCTCTTTCAATCGCCTTTTCGGGCGGCTCGGTAATGGGTATGTGCGTCGTAGGCCTCGGACTTTTAGGCTGTGCGCTTATCTATATCTTTACAAAGGATGTTGAAATCCTTACGGGCTTTTCGCTCGGCGCTTCGTCAATCGCTCTTTTCGCAAGAGTGGGCGGAGGCATTTACACCAAGGCGGCTGACGTCGGCGCAGACCTTGTAGGCAAGGTTGAGGCAGGCATTCCCGAGGACGACCCGAGAAACCCCGCCGTTATTGCGGACAACGTCGGCGACAACGTAGGCGACGTTGCCGGTATGGGCGCAGACCTCTTTGAAAGCTATGTCGGCGCTCTTGTTTCTGCGCTTACTCTCGGCGTTGCGGTCAAGGGAGCCTTCGACGGCGCAGGGGCGATTTATCCTCTCGTGCTTGCGGCTTGCGGTATTTTTTCGTCAATTATTGCGACCTTCTTTGTAAGAGGAGGGGACAACTCAAATCCGCACACTGCTCTTAAAATCGGCTCATACGTTTCCGCCGCGCTTGTGGCAGTGGCTTCGTTTGTGCTCGGCAAATTATTCTTCGGCTCCTTCTCACAGGCAATTGCAATCGTGGCAGGGCTTATTGTAGGACTGCTGATAGGTATTGTCACGGAAATATACACCTCGGGTGATTACAGGTACGTTAAACGAATTGCAAAGCAGTCGGAAACCGGCGCCGCAACCACTATTATCAGCGGTATGGCTGTCGGTATGCGCTCTACGGTAATACCGATTGTGCTTATCGGCATAGGCATTTTTGTTTCGTATAAGGTTTGCGGACTTTTCGGAATCGCACTTGCGGCGGTGGGAATGCTTTCCACCACGGGTATAACCGTTGCGGTTGACGCATACGGACCGATAGCCGACAACGCAGGCGGTATTGCGGAAATGAGCGGTCTTGACGAGTCGGTAAGAAAAATCACCGACAAGCTTGACGCAGTCGGAAACACCACGGCGGCAATGGGTAAGGGCTTTGCAATCGGCTCTGCGGCTCTGACGGCGCTGGCTCTGTTCTTCAGCTACGCTCAGGCGGTAGGAATTAACTTTAACGAAGCAAGCGGCGAGGGCGGACTGAGCATACTCAATTACCGTGTTACTATCGGCTTGCTTGTAGGCGGTATGCTTCCGTTTATCTTCTCAGCCCTTACTATGGACTCCGTTTCCAAGGCGGCTAACAAGATGATTGAAGAGGTACGCCGTCAGTTTAAGAGCATACCCGGCATTATGGAGGGTACGGGCAAGCCCGACTACAAATCATGCGTTTCAATTTCAACGGTAGCGGCGCTCAAGGAAATGCTTGTTCCCGGCATTATGGCGGTTGTGGTACCGCTTGCAATGGGCATAGTGTTAGGACCTCAGGCGCTCGGCGGAATGCTTGCAGGCGCGCTTGTAACGGGCGTTTTGCTTGCGATATTTATGTCAAACGCAGGCGGCGCATGGGACAACGCAAAGAAGTACATAGAGGACGGCAACAACGGCGGCAAGGGCTCTGAGGCTCATAAGGCGGCGGTTGTAGGCGACACGGTCGGCGACCCGTGCAAGGACACCTCCGGCCCGTCAATCAATATCCTTATCAAGCTGATGACGGTTGTGTCGCTCGTGTTCGCACCGATTTTCCTTAAATTCGGCGGTTTACTGTAAGAAATAAGGCGGTCTTTTACGGACCGCCTTTAATTATGCTTAAAGCGTATTTCAGGTTGACATTTTTGCAAAAAAATGCTATTATATCAATTACGCAATTTAATACTCGCAGGAGTGGCGGAATGGCAGACGCGCTAGATTCAGGTTCTAGTGGCAGCAATGCTGTGTGGGTTCAAGTCCCATCTCCTGCACCAAGAGAAAACGACTTGGTATCGACCAAGTCGTTTTCTCAATGATGTTTGCCTGCGGCAAATGATGTTGCTTGCGCAGTGATGTCGCTGCGCTTATGATGTGTGCCTAACGGCACATTTTTTATTGCAAACATCACATCATTGTTTGCGAAGCGAACAACATCATTTTCGAGCAAAGCGAGAATACATCATTTCGGCTTTGCCGATACATCATTGAAATATAACATCTGCTATGATACAATAGTCTTTGTCAGGAGTGAGATTATATGAAAGAAAACAAATTAGCCGATATGTCTATTGATTTTTCGGTTCAGATTATAAATCTTGTTAAAGAACTAAAAAAGAAACACGAAACCGTCATATCTAATCAAATCGGCAGAAGCGGTACATCAATCGGAGCAAACATTCACGAAGCCAATTACGCTCAAGGCAAAAAAGACTTCATTTCAAAACTTGAAATTGCGTTAAAAGAAGCAAATGAAACAGGCTATTGGTTACAATTACTGTATCGCACTGAATACATTGATGAATCAACCTATAAGTCGTTAAGTGAACAGTGCGCTTCAATTCGTGTTATGTTAATAGCCTCCTGCAAAACCGCTAAAAGTAATAAGTGATACAACGAAAATCCCTTGATTTCAAGGGGTTTTTGCATTATAGGAAGAAAAGTAAAAGGGCAATTTGGCTAAAAACAGCCATTTTGCCCCTCTTTTGTAAACTCCGTGAAAATCAATAAACAAAAGGGCACTGTTCACAAGGATGAATAGGTTTTGGCTTTGTCCTTTTGTCCCTAAAGCAATTAAAAATCCCCGTAATACGTCAGTATTGCGGGGATTTTGTAATCACTTTATGAACTAAAACTACTTTGCCAAAACTGCTTTGCACCCA